>CABUEI010000032.1 GCA_902490585.1 uncultured Oscillospiraceae bacterium | reverse complement strand
CGACAACCGACGAAAAACTTTTCAGAAAAAATCTCCGCAAGAAAAATCCGTTACAGACAGCAAAATCCGAGCTGTCACGCTACAGCAGAAACTGTCTTTGCGGTATTCTTGCCGCAGTTATTACATTCGGTGCAACTTTCGGCTCGCAGAAGCTTTTCCCCGAAATGAGCTACATCAACACAGATGATATAATAAACACAACCGTAAAGTTCTTTACCGACATCGGAGAATACTTCAGTCTTGCTTTTTCGGGTAATATCGGCGGACTGTTCAACGGTTATTTCTCATCGGATAACTATTTCATCAATAACAACATAGAGCTTAACGCTCCTCCTCAGTCCGCAAACGAACCCGTTCTGAAAATACGCTCGAACAATGAAACAGGTATGTATCTTGTCGGCGATATCGGTGTTGATTTCGACGGCAGAAGCTGGACAAGTATACAGAAAAAGACCGAACAGAACAAGCTCTACAGCGGTGAATACAATATCAGCGACAGCTTCTCGCCCGAGCAGATTGCACAGGTTGAGCAGTATGTCAGACTGTTCGGCGGATTATCGCAGAACTCTCTTACAAGCAATGATTACGAATATATAAAAGCTCACTCGCAGGATATAGGATTTGACGGCATATTTTTTGCTCTTGAAGACGGAAAATACGAGGACTACAGCTATTCTCCGTCATTTATGTACTCATCACAGAGCGTAAGTATTGAATATCTCAAGAATACAAACATTGTATTCAAGCCGTTTTTACCGGATAACAATGCTTACATGAGCAATGAGAACTTCAAATGGTACGGCGATACCGTTGTAAGAATAGCCGACCGTAAGAACTGGATGAAGAGCTTTGAAGCAAACGTTCTTGTTCCTGCAAATATAGGAACATTTGCAATAGCATCGGACGATATGTCCGACAGCAACAAGATAAATGTACTAAGCACAGTCGGATTCGGCAGTTCTGAAGATGCCAAAAGATACATTTCAGATAAAAAGGAATACGACCGTTATGTCCGTGATACTTATACTACAGTTCCCGACAGCGAAGCCGAAAATATCAGGAAGTTCATTTCGGAATTTGAGGGTGTCGAGGGGGATAATGCAGGTTCGGTTGATAATAATCTGCTTTACGCCTACGGCATGTGTGAGTATCTCAGAACACACTACAAATATTCACTTACAACCGATAACACATCGGATAAAAGCAACACAATGCTCGGTAACTTCCTGTTCAATACAAGGCAGGGACACTGTGCACTGTACGCAAGCACAATGACGCTTGCTTTACGTTCAAAAGGCATACCTGCACGTTATATCACCGGCTTTACAACCGGCAAGCTTGAGCTTAACGAAAGCACGGGAGTGTACGAAAAGACGATCCATGAAAATTCCCTTCACGCATGGGTAGAGGTATATTCAAAAGACTTCGGCTGGTTGCCGTTTGACCCGACAGGCTACGGCGGAAACAGTTTCACTGGCGACTACATCGACCCGTCACAGACCGACACTCCTTCCGATACAACACCGCCGCAGACTACAACCACAACCACCACCACAACGGCAGTAACAACTCCGTCGCCGTCAACAACTTCCGCTACAACTCCGCCTGTTACATCACCCTCAGCAGACAATTCATCGGGTAATTCGGGAACAAACAGCAATAGTACAGGTCAAACAGATATCTCGCTTGTTATTAAGATTGCGTTTGCTGTGCTCGGCATTGTTGCGGTAATTGTACTGATACTTGCATTCATAAATTCCGTTAAACGCAGGAACAAAAAGCGTATGAAGAATTTCCGCAAGTCAAGGGATACCGTCGTTGCGGTAAAGGATATGTACGGCTTTATCATGAAGCTGTTCGGAGTTACCGACATAGCCCCCGACGGCACGGAACTCCCGTACGATTTTGCCGTTCGTGCAGATGAAAAGCTTAAATCTCTCGGTATGGATATAAGCCTTGCTGACGTAATGAAGATCATCGAAAAGGCTGAGTTCTCCGTAAACGAAATTTCTGAGGAAGAACGTACCGAAGTTTACGCTTATACCAAAAAGCTGTACGCACTTGTTCTTGCAAATTCGGGTAAAATAAAGCGTGTATGGCTGAAAGTCACCCTTTGACAGTTAACAAAATATAATTGTTGTAAATTTCAAGAGTATCTGTTATAATTAAGGAAGAAGTAAGAAAAATCTGCAAAGCAGAAAGGAAATATAATATGAGACTTATAACAAGATCTGATTTTGACGGACTTGCCTGCGGTGCATTACTGCTTGAGGCAAAGGTAATCGACAGCTGGACATTTGCTCACCCTAAGGATATTCAGGACGGACTTGTTCCCGTTACCGAGAACGATGTTCTTGCAAACGTTCCTTTTGCAAAGGGTTGCGGACTGTGGTTCGACCACCATTCGAGTGAGGAAGAGCGTCTTAAAATCAAGGGTCAGTATAAGGGCGAGAGCAGAATTGCTCCCAGTGCCGCAAGAATCATATATGAATATTACGGTGGAAAGGAACGTTTCCCGAATTTCGACGACCTTATGCTTGCTGTTGACAAGGTAGACAGCGGACATCTTACGGCAGATGAAATACTCAATCCTACAGGTTGGATCCTTATCGGCTTCCTTATGGATCCACGCACGGGTCTCGGACGTTTCAGAAACTTCACTATAAGTAACTATCAGCTTATGGAGAAACTCCTCGTTTGCTGTGCAACAATGTCAACAGAAGAAATACTCGCAATGCCTGACATACAGGAAAGAATAAAGCTGTATAACGAGCAGACCGAGCTCTTTAAGAAAATGGTTGCAGAGCATACAAGAGTAGAGGGCGATGTGATTATTTCCGATATGCGTAACGTTGACCCGATTTATACAGGAAACAGATTTTTGATATACAGCCTTTATCCTCATCAGAATATTTCCGCATGGATTGTAAACGGTAAAGGTGGCAAGGGTTGCTCTGTTGCGGTAGGCTATTCGATCCTCAACCGTACAAGCAATGTTGACGTAGGTTCGCTCATGCTGAAATACGGCGGAGGCGGACACAGAGCAGTCGGTACTTGTCAGTTCAAAGATGAAGAGATCGACGAAAAGCTCCCGAAACTTCTTGACGAGCTTGTAAACTACGATAAATACTATTCTGCGGCTCTTGTATAAGCCGCAAATCCCCGGCAGAAACGAAAGGTACATATATGACGGTACAGGAATATGCGGTAAAGCTCCGCAGTAACATTTCAAAAATCATTAAGGGTAAGGATGACAAGATTGACCTTGTTATAATGGCTCTTTTAAGCGGTGGACACGTTTTGCTTGACGATGTTCCCGGAACGGGTAAAACCGTACTTGCAAAAGCACTTGCCAAAAGTGTTGATGCAGGTTTTTCGAGAATACAGTTCACGCCCGATCTGTTACCGTCAGACATTACCGGTATCCACTTTTTTAATATGAAAGAGCATGAGTTCATGTTCCGTCCGGGACCTGTGTTTACAAATATTCTTCTTGCCGATGAGATAAACCGTGCCACACCGAGAACGCAGTCTGCATTACTTCAATGTATGGAAGAAAAGCAGGTTACGATCGACGGCGAGTTCTTCATGATTGATAAGCCGTTTATTGTGCTTGCAACTCAGAACCCTGTTGAAACGGCAGGCACATACCCTCTTCCCGAAGCACAGCTCGACCGTTTTATGATAAAGCTGTCGATCGGCTATTCGGACAGAGGGTCCGAAATGCAGATACTCGACAATTCAAAGGCAGTTCACCCTGTAGAAAATCTTACAGCTGTAACCGATAAATCAGAACTTCTTGAAATGATGGACAGAGTAGAGAATATCAAGGTAAACGAGGCTGTAAGAGGTTATATTGCCGATATAGGAAACGCCAGCCGTCATAACAGTGAAATAAAACTCGGGCTCAGCACCCGTGGACTTATTGCACTGAAAAATATGTCGCAGGCAAGAGCGGCACTGCGTGGCAGAGAATTTGTAACACCTGATGATGTTAAGGCTGTTGCACCGTATGTCTGCACCCACAGGCTTATTTGTCGCAGTACCGTTATGCGTGACCCTGACAGTGCGAAGCGTGAAATTCTCGATAAAATGATAAAGGAGCTTCCCGTTCCTACGGAGCAGATATAAATGGAGCTTGTAGCAATTATTCTTGTTATTGCGGCTGTAATTGCCGCAGAAGTGCTTATTTTCGGAAAGTATGCACTGAAAGGAATATATTACAGTGCGTCGGTAAACAAGACAGAAGTCTATGAGGGCGAAACCCTTGAATTGACAGAAGTCGTTGAGAACCGACGCTTTGTCGCATTGCCGTGGATTAAAACAGAGCTTTCTGCGTCACGGTGGCTTGCATTCAGCAGGAAAGATTCTGCGGCTCAGACAAGCGGCGGAGATAACACATTTATCCCGGGTGTATTCTCGCTTAAACCACGCAGTAAATGCACAAGAGTAAGAAAAATCAAGTGCATGAAGCGTGGCGTATTCTCATTTGACGATACCGCTGTAACCGCAACGGATATGCTCGGACTTGTGAAAGTATCAAAAGGCGTAAAGGTCGGAATAAGCATAACTGTTCTGCCCGTTGCAAGCGACGGCGAGGACGCAATACTTTCATTCAATGAGCCTGTCGGTGAAATTCTTGTCAGACGTTTTATCAATGAAGACCCGTTCATGATATCGGGTTCAAAGGAATACACAGGCAGAGAACCGCTCAACCGCATAAACTGGAAGTATACCGCAATAACAGGTAAGCTTATGGCTATGAACAACGAGTTTACCACCTCAAGAAACACCCTCATAGTTATGAATATGCAGAGAAAAGGCGTTGTCCCCGTTACATCGGCAGATGTAAGGGATATTGAAGCGTTTATAAAACTTGCCGTAAAACTTATGTGGGACAGCATCGACAGCGGTTGCACCTGTGCCTTTGCAACAAACGGCGGAAACGTAAACGGCACAGCGTCGGGATTTATAAAGACAGCAGAACAGTGTGAGAGTACGCTTCGAATACTGGCACAGCTTTCAGACAGTTGCAGTTATGATTTTACCCAGTTTTTGCACGCTCTGAATTACGGCAGTTTTACCGATGTTATTATTCTGACACCGTATATTGACGATGAAATGACAGCGTTTGTAAACGAGCTTAAAGGCAGTGATATAGACGCTGTGTTCTACACAACGGGTAATATCCCCGAAAATACGGACGGTCAGATTTTACACGCAAGAAAATTCTCGTATACGTTCAACGTACAGTAACGGAGGGTGGCAAAGAAATTCATGAAAAGAAATTTTATAATGAAATGCGTTGCCGCACTTGCAATGTTGCTCGTACCATTACCGCTTATGTTCGTGTTTGAAGTGGCGGCTTTCGACGGATTTGTGCTGTGGCATTATCCTATATATTACGCCATAGCAGGAGCAGTTACAGCGTCGGGATATATCCTCATGAATATCAGAAGTTCACGACACACCCCGAAAACAATATTTTTAAGTAATATACTGATAGCGGTTTTCGGTACGGCTGTTATTATTCTGGTTGCGGTAATTTCCTCGGTAATAAATAATTCGCTTGGTGAAAACGGTTTTGGTGTTTTCAATTTTTGCATTGCGTTCATGCCGTCTGTTTTAGTATGGTATCTTCTCGGATTAAGCCTAAAAAAGAACAAGTTTGATGAAATATTCACTCTTGTGTGGCTCGGAATATATCTTGTAGAAACTTTTCTATGCTATATTTTCTGCTGTGCAATGGCTGAAGACAGGACTTATCTTGAGAATTCAAAGAGCAGGATAGCCGTTCTTCTTGTGGTAATGGCGCTGCTTACAGTTCTGCTTATAAATCAGTCAAATATACAGACAGAGATTGACAGGAGAAGAAACACAAACCTGATAGTTCCGAAAGGGCTGAAACTGTACAACACAAAGCTCATTGGCATTGTCGGTGTGATTATTCTTGCGGCGCTTCTGCTTAAAGACTATGTTGCCGCAGGGCTTACATGGCTGGTGCAGATGACTTTTAAAATAATAGACACACTGCTTTTCAATATCCGTTTTCAGCAGACCGATCCCATAACGTCTGAAGATACAAAACTGCCCGACTCCGATATTTTTTCGGCTGAAAAGGGCAATCAGGATTATCTGCTCTATATTTTCGTAGTTGCAGTCGTTATTCTGGTTATCGTATTCCGCAAGAAAATTATTGCATTTTTCAAAAAAATTGCCCGTCGTATTTTCGGAAAATATTCGGTTGACGAAGGCACATCGGAAGAAAACGAGGATTACACCGACAGCTATGAAGAGCTTGATATAAAGCAGGAGAAGATAGTCCGTGAAAGTGAAAAGGATTGCCTTAAACGCTATCGCAAAACCAAAGACTCTACCGAAAAATTCAGACTCGGTTACAGATTATACGCTATGTGGTTATCTCGCCGCAGTACCGAAGATATTTCTGCAATGACTGTAGAACAGCAGGAAAGCGTTTCCGAGAAGTTGTATCACGGCACAGGCGATATAAAAACGCTTGCCGATAATTATAACAAAGTCCGTTATGATGACAGACAGGCGACAGATAATGATATACAGCTTTCCGACAGCCTTATTGATGAGCTGTATAAGTGACATTTGTCGCAAAAAGATTTTCGGATTTTATAAAAAGCTATTGACAACTGTAAAAAATGTGATATAATTCAATCATGATAAAAGGGAGTAGTCGGGGGACGCTATACGTTTAAAGTCCCTGTACGGTGTCGTCAGTACGATTTTGAAAGCAGACAGCCGAGAAATCCGTGCCGTACTGAGCGTTAGCTCATGACAAGACTTTTGTCGCAATTTGTGTTGCGGCAAAGGTCATTTTTTATGCCTTTCCGCAAATGAGAAAGGAAAGGTATTATGAATTACTATGATGAAAACACGGAAAAAGTCCTGTCAGAGCTTGAAACAAGCATGAACGGACTTACAAGCAGTGAAGCTGAAAGCAGGCTTTCCCGTTACGGAAAAAATGAGATAACCGAGCAGAAGAAAAAGAGCGTACTGAGAGTATTTGCCGAGCAGTTTGCCGACTTGTTGGTAATTATTCTTATTATTTCTGCACTCGTTTCCGTCTTTACGGGAAATATAGAGAGTGCGGTTGTAATTATCTGCGTTATCACAATGAATGCCATACTCGGCACAGTACAGCACTTCAAAGCCGAAAAGTCGCTCGATGCGCTGAAATCCATGTCGTCGCCTACCGCAAAGGTTATGAGGGATAATAACATTCATGTAATAAATGCGTCAGATATCACAGTTGGCGACATTGTCCTTGTTGAGCAGGGAGATATAGTTGCGGCTGACGGCAGACTTGTTTCATGTGCGTCATTACAGGTGAACGAAAGCTCGCTTACCGGCGAAAGCAACGGCATAGAGAAGTTTACCGAAACACTCACAGATGACAGCATACCGCTAGGTGACAGAAAGAATATGGTTTACACCGGCTCTCTTGTCACGGCAGGCAGAGGAACGTTTGTTGTGACATCGGTCGGAATGGATACCGAGCTTGGTAAAATAGCAGGACTTATAAACAAGGCTGAGCGTAAAAAGACCCCGTTACAGCACAGTCTTGATAAATTTTCAAAACAGCTTTCGATAGCAATTCCTGTGCTGTGCCTTATAGTTATGCTCCTCTATATAATAAGAGGTACTCCTATACTCGATTCGCTGATGTTCGCCGTAGCGCTTGCTGTAGCCGCAATACCCGAAGCGTTAAGCTCGATAGTTACTATCGCCCTCGCCATAGGCACACGAAAAATGGCGGAGCAGAACGCTGTAATAAAGGATCTCAAGGCGGTCGAAGGTCTTGGCTGTGTGTCTGTTATATGCAGTGATAAAACAGGAACGCTCACCCAGAATAAAATGACCGTAAGACAGGTCTATTTAAACGGCAAAGAGCAAAATGCCGATGCTTCTGCCTGCAATGCGGATTCCGCACTTCTCGAAAGAGCGATGGCTCTGTGCAACGATGCCGCCTATTCTGACGGCAACGCAATAGGCGACCCTACCGAAACCGCACTGTCCGATTACATCGGTGTTCCTGTTTATGAAAAGATTCGCTCCGATTATCCGAGAGTTTCCGAAATACCCTTTGACAGCGAAAGAAAGCTGATGAGTACCTGCCATATAGTTGACGGCAAGCGTACAATGTTCACAAAGGGCGCAACAGATAATCTGCTTTCACGTCTGGTTTCCGTCTGCGATAACGGCACGGTCAGAAGCATAACAGACGATGATAAACGTAAAATCGCACTTGCAAACGAGCATTTTTCCGGACTGGGAATGCGTGTGCTTGCATTCGCCTATAAGCTATCTGAAAATGATGCGGCAGACACGGAGGATAACTATATCTTCATAGGTCTTGCGGCAATGACCGATCCGCCCCGCCCCGAAAGCAAGGCGGCAGTCGCTGATTGCATAAGAGCAGGAATAAGACCTGTCATGATAACAGGCGATCATAAAGTGACCGCAAGTGCAATAGCACGGGAAATCGGAATTATGCGTGACGGCGATATCAGTCTTGAGGGTACGGAACTTGATAAAATGACAGATGAGGAACTTGATAAAGTAATAGAAAAGGTTTCCGTCTATGCCCGTGTTTCTCCCGATAACAAGATAAGAATAGTTGAACACTGGCAAAACAAAGGCAAGATAGTCGCTATGACAGGCGACGGAGTAAACGACGCACCTGCACTTAAAAAGGCAGATGTCGGCGTTGCGATGGGCATAACAGGCACACAGGTTTCCAAGGACGCCGCATCAATGATACTGACCGATGACAACTTTGCAACAATTATAAAATCCGTTGCAAACGGCAGAGCTATCTATGCCAATATCAAGAACGCCGTTAAGTTCTTACTTTCGGGAAATTTAGCCGCTATAATAGCTGTATTGTGTACAGCAATACCCGGACTTCCTGCACCGTTCACAGCGGTTCAGCTGTTGTTTATCAATCTTCTCACCGACTCACTCCCTGCAATAGCAATCAGCATGGAAAAAGCAGATAAATCGCTTCTGTCGCAAAAACCCCGTAATATCGGTGAATCGTTCCTCACTAAAGCAATGTCGCTCGGCATAGTGACAGGAGGAGTGCTTATCGCCGCCGCAGTAATGACCGCCTACTTTATCGGAAGTGCAGTTTCAGCCGAGCTTGGCTGTGCAATGGCTTTCAGCACACTGTGTATATCAAGGCTGTTTCACGGCTTCAACTGCCGCAGTGATAAGTCGATATTCAAAGTCGGCTTAACGTCAAACAGATTCTCACTGCTTGCTTTTCTTGCAGGAATAATATTCCTTGTTTTAGCGGTATTTGTTCCCGGTTTAAACGGCTTGTTCTCGGCACAGCTTATGAATATCGGATATTTTGGTATCTCGCTTGCAATAGGCTTTGTACCTACGCTGATAATACAGCTTGTAAGTATCATCAGAGAAGCACGCAGAAAATAATCTGCGACCGACATAAATCAAAAGCAGTTCTGAATGAAAAAAAGGTTTACATTTCATTTGGTATATGGTACAATAAAACTGCGGTAATACCGTAATTTTTGTTTGGATGGTAAATAGTATGAGCATTGAAAAGAAACTCTGGGGCAGTCACGACGGAAAAGACTGCTACTTATTCACACTTGAAAACGGCAATATGAAAGCCGAGATCACAAATTACGCAGGTTCGCTTGTAAAGCTGATAGTACCCGACAAGGACGGTAACAAGGGAGATGTACTCTTAGGTTATGACACACTTGACGGATATGTTGCAGGCACAAGCAGTCAGGGTGCACTGGTCGGCAGATACGCAAACCGTATCGGCGGTGCAAAGTTCACGCTTAACGGTAAGGAGTATACTCTTGCAAAGAACGACAACGGAAATACGCTCCACGGCGGTAATGTCGGTTTCAATAAGAAGGTGTGGGATGTCAAGGATTACGGCGAGGACGGTGCTCCTTATGTAGTATTCTCGTACACAAGCGTTGATGGTGAAGAGGGCTTCCCCGGTACTCTTACTCTTGACGTAAAGTACACTCTGACCGCTGATTCAATAGAGATATGCTACAATGCAGTGAGTGACAAGGACACTGTAATGAACTTCACAAATCACTCATACTTTAACTTAAACGGCACAGACGCAGGTAATGTAAAAGACCATATTGCACAGATATTTGCCGATAAATACACCCCCGTAAGCCCTGTGCTTATCCCGACAGGTGAGATAGCCAGCGTAAAGGGCACACCGTTTGACTTTACATCACCCAAGAGAATAGGCGAGGATATGGATAACGGCAAGCTCCCCGGCGGCTATGACCATAACTATGTTTTAGGCGAAACAAAGGAAATGAGAAAAGCCGCAGAAATTTATTCCGATAAGACAGGCAGAGTAATGACCACCTACACCGATATGCCCGCTATACAGTTCTATATAAGCGGCGGTCTTGGCGGCGAAACAGGCAAGGGCGGCAAGGAAATGTTCAAGAATCAGGGCTTCTGCCTTGAAAGCCAGTTCTGCCCCGACTCACCCAACAAGCCTCAGTTCAAACCCACTTGCGTTTATAAGGCAGGGGAGCAGTACAACTTTACTACCATATATAAGTTCTCTGTAAAGTAAAAAATATAACAAAAATACCGCAATCCCATCCGGAATTGCGGTATTATATTACTGTCCGAAATGTGTTGTTTCCTTAGGTTCAAGAGCAAGCTCTTCCTCCTTGCATGGTCTGACGATCAGCTTTGAGATACAGTTGTCGTGAACCTCTATTACCTTGAATATAATATCCTTATAGCGAACCTTCGGGTGTTCGCCTTCTTCTTCCGGAATATATCCCAACAGGTCGGTAACAAATCCTGCTATAGTGTCATATTCGTGATCTTCTTCAAGTTCGTAGCCGAACAGCTCGAGCACGTCCTCGGGGTCAGCCTCACCGCTGACTTCGTATGCACCGTTTGAGCGGGGGATAATCATATCCTTTTCCTCGTCGTACTCGTCCTCGATGTTGCCCATTATCGACTCGATTATATCCTCAAGCGTGATGATACCTGCCGTACCGCCGTATTCGTCTATTACTATTCCCATACCTGACTTGAGATTGGTCAGAAACTTGAATACATCGGAACAACTGCATGATTCCGGAACATATACCGCCTCACGCAGAAAGTCCTCGATTTTCAGCTTGTCCTTGTTTTCGTTTCCGACAAGACAGAGTAGATCCTTTACTATAATTATTCCGACTATAGCGTCAATATTTTCTTTATATACGGGAATTCTCGAAAAGCCTTTTTCAAGCGCTATATAAACTATATCGTCAAGTGAAGAATTGATATCCACCCCGACAATGTTCTTTCTGTGCGTCATTACGTCAGACGCAACAAGATCGCCGAACTCAAACACGTTGTTAATCAGCTGTGCCGATTCGTCTTCAAGGTTGCCGTATTCGTTTCCGGCGTCAACCATAGACATAATGTTGTCCTGTGTGGTTTCTTCCTTGTCGTAGTAGCTGTCGCCGAGTGCCTTTGATAAAAGCTTATCAAGACCTTTATTCAGTAAAATCAGTGGAGCAAGCAGTATCTTTACCGCTCGCTTAGGTTTTCGGGAGTCTGCGTCCATTGTGTTTCCTTTCAAATATCAAAATATAATTTTTCGGCAGAACTCTGCGCTCTGCCGATAGCTTATATATATCTTACCATATTTTATGCTGTAAATCAAGACTTTATATCAAGACCGAAGAATCGTACTGCATTTTCATTGCACATTTTCACAGCTTCTTCAGTCGATATGCCTTTTATTTCAGCCAACTTTTCAGCTGTCTTATGCGTCATAGAGCTGTCACAGCGACTACCCCTGAACGGCACAGGTGCCATATACGGACTGTCCGTTTCAAGCATAAGTCTGTCATTCGGAATAATTTTGCATGAATGTACAGCTTTTTTTGCATTTTTAAAGGTCAGCACTCCCGTGAAGCTTATATATGCACCGAGCTTTAACAGTTCCTTTGCGGTTTCCGGACTGCCCGAATAGCAGTGTACCACAAATTTATCTGGTGTGGTACGGCGGAGTATTTTCATTGTATCTTCCGTAGCGTCACGGCAGTGGATTACAACCGGGAGCGAAAGTTCATTTGCAAGCTTTATCTGATTTTCAAATATCTCCTGCTGTTTTTCTGCGTCATAACCATCATAGTGATAGTCAAGTCCGATTTCACCGATTGCGACCGCTTTTTTATTCTTTGCAAGCTGTCGGAGTTTATCAATATAATCATCGGGTGTATCGGCTATATTTTCGGGGTGTATTCCGACTGCGCAGAACACGTTCTCATAACGCTCTGTGAGCTTTAATGAAAACTCGCAGGTGGGAATATCCACGCTCATATTTATTATAGCAAACACATTGTCAGACAGTATGCGGTCAAGGACTTCATATCTGTCCTCATCAAACCAGCTGTCGTCATAGTGTGCATGGGTATCTATTATCTTCATCACTTTAAAATCTTTACGCTGTCACGGATAATGAGCTTTCCTGTTACAAGTGTTCTGCCACGGGAATAGTTCTTATCTCTTATCTTCTTGATAATTGTTTCTACCGCCTCGTATGACATTCTCTTGCTGTCAACATCAATCGTTGTTATACGGGGATTTGATATAGTAGAGTAGATGTGGTTATCATAGCCGACTATCGAAATGTCATCTGGCACCACATAACCCTCGCTCCTGAGCTGATTTAGCAGGCAGTAAGCCGCCTCGTCGCAGTTGCAGACAAAAGCTGTTGGCTTCTGCGCAGGAAGATCAAAATGCGGATAGCTTGTACCCTCGGGACCTCTGTCGTCGATTACCCACTCACTGCGGAGCGGTATACCTTTTTCAAGCAGAGCCTTGTAATATCCGAGGTATCTGTCCTGTATACTTGATGTCGATGTGATTGTACCGAGGAAACCGATATTGCGGTGACCTGCATTTATAAGGTAGTTTGTCAGCATATATGAGCCGAAGAAGCTGTCCGACAGAATTGTGTCTGTGCGGTTATCGCTGCTGTAGAAGTCAAGGAAAACAACCGGTATATCAAGGTCGAGCAGTTCGCTGACATATTCATCGTCAAACTGTCCGAGCACGATAACGCCGTCAACCTTTTTATCGGCAACAGAGTTCGGCATTGAACGTTTTGCCTGGTCGCTCTCTGAAATAACGTCAAGTATGCCGTAATAGTTCTGCTTCTGTAAAAGCTCAACTATATGACGGTACATTACCCAGTAGAATGCGCTTGCGTCATTTATAAAGTGTTTTGCAACCACTATACTTATATTAAAAGTGAAGCCCTCTTTTGAAGATTTTGAAGTATAGCTGAAACGGTAGCCCATTTCATTTGCTTTTTGCTTTATCTTCTCACGGAGCTCTTCGCTTACGCCGTCCTTATCGCCGAGTGCTTTTGATACGGTAACGGTGCTTATATCCATAGTTTTTGCTATGTCGCTCATTGTAACGGATTTTTTCTTCATCAAATCTTACCTCTGTACTCGTCAATTTAGCTAATAACTTTATATCTGCCTTTATATAATAGTGTAACCTAAAACCGAGCTTTTGTAAAGTAACTTTTTGCACAAAAAACAATTGTATACATGCGTTCTGTTTATAAAATTAGCTAAAGTTATAATTGTAACGCTCCGTTTTCACTGTTTTAAGCAGATTCAGGGTAAAAAACGTACACTTTTTAAGAAAATAATACGTTTCTATGAAAACCGTTATCACGATTTTTTTTGAAGTAAAAACCTGCGCTTTGTAACAAATTATAAAATTACATATCGAATTTTGGTTAAATGTTACATTGAAAACGGTTTCACAATACTGTATAATTGTAATATAGTTTGAATTTATGAGGGAGAGACTTATAAATGAGCGTTACAATCAAGGACGTTGCAAAGGCGGCTAACGTTTCCGTTGCAACTGTTTCAAGAGTTCTTAATAAAAAATCCAATGTTTCGGAAGAAGCAATACAGGCGGTAAACAGTGCGGTTCAGGCTCTGGGTTACAGCCCCAGCTTTCTTGGCAGAGATTTAAGAAAAAGCGAAACGAGAAGAATACTTGCCATCATAGCGTCAACAGAGCAGAGCTTCTACTCGGACGTTATAAGAGGTATGGAGGTAGCCGCATTCTCACAGGGCTATGATGTTCTGATTGCTACCACCCACGACGATCCAAACCACGAAATGCACCTGCTCGGTATGCTTTTCTCAAGAGCTGTAGACGGTGCGGTACTGCTCGGTCCTAAGCTGGACGCCGCAACCATCAATTCGCTCGGCGAAAAGCACAATATAGCAATGTGCCTTGAACGTCTTGACAACTGTAACGTGCTTACCGTCACAATAGATAACGTAAAGGCAGGCCGTGACGCAGTTAATTACCTTATCCGCAAGGGTCATAAGAAGATAGGCCTTATTACAACTTTACAGAGAAGCCAGTCGAGCATTGACCGTGAGATAGGCTACAAGCTGGCACTCAAGGATAACGGCATTCCTTATAACGAGGATTACGTTTATTTCGGCGGCTATGAAACAGAGCAGGGTATGAGAGGCTGTGAATACCTTATGAACCTGCCAAGTCCCCCGACAGCAATATTCTCGATTTCGGATATAATCGCAATCGGCGCAATGAACTATGCACTTTCAAAGGGCTACAGGATAGGCAAGGATCTTATCTTCATGGGCTTTGACAATATCCAGTATTCACATATGTTCGTACCCCACTTATCTACTGTTGAACAGCCGTGTTATGCGCAGGGTAAACTGGTTATAGAAAAGCTGATTGAAAATATGAAAGCCACAAACCCCGACCATAATCTTTATACATTACCTCACAGTCTTGTACTCAGAGAGTCAACCGGTGACTGATTTAAATGATATAAAATTTAACCCCGTTCATTTATCCTGAATGAACGGGGTTTTCTGTATTTATTGCTGTTCTGCGTTGTTCTTGTTTTTCTGCTTTTTCTGTTTCTTTTCGTCAACAGGTGCTATATCGGGGTTGCAGTCCTCAAATTCAAACCAGAACGTACTGCCTACTCCGACCGTGCTGTCAGCTCCGAAATTGAACTTGTGCATTTCAAGTACGCCTTTAACAATAGAAAGACCCAATCCACTGCCTTTCTTTGCACGCTGATGTGTTTCGCCGTCTTTCTTTACACGGTAATATCTGTCCCAGACATATTTGAGGTTTTCCGGTTCTATACCGATACCGCTGTCGCATACTTCAAGCCTTGCTGTTGTCGGTGACTTATGATAAAGATTTACTCTTACCGTTTTGTCGTCACCGGTATAAGTCAAAGCGTTGTTTATGAAATTATATACAACCTGGTCTATCTTTGTGATATCGGCGTTAATAAAGATATTCGGTTCTGCGTTCAGCACAACGTTATAATCCTTTATTTCATTAAGCAGAGAGAAACGGGGAACTATATCTCCGAGGTGTTCGGAGAAGTTTATCTTTTCATATTTCAGTTCTGCAACACCGCTCTGTAGCTTTGACAGATCAAGAATATCGGTTACAAGAGAAGTCAGTCGGTCGGTTTCGTCAATGATAACCTGTAAATGCTTCTCACGCTTTTCGGGATTATCACCCGACAGATCCCTTATCATCTCGGCGTAAGCTTTTATCATAGTAAGAGGTGTACGCAGATCGTGAGATATATTAGCCATTAAGTCTTTACGCAAAGTGTCCGCTTTCGCTATTTCGACCGAAGCTGAACTCAGCGTATCCGTAAGCTCGTTTATCTCGGTGAACTGATGCTTTTGTTTTGGCATATCAAACTGTCCCTGAGGAAGTTTCAGCGCCGCTTTCGATATGTTGATAATCGGCTTTGATATGCTGTTTGAGAAGATGATCGACATTATGAATGCGGCAATTATGATAATTCCTGCCGTTAGATTAAGCTGGCTGTGAAGAATTGCGGTCGTTGTGCCGAGCGGCTCAAGATAATTGAATATATACAGCCTTACGATACCGTTTGTTTTAAAGAACGTACTTTCAGTACCGTCGTCAAGCTGTGCTATCAGCACAATTGCCTTGCTGTCGTTATTTGTTCTCGGAATAGTCGCTGTGAAGAATGTGTTTTCTCCCGAAATGATCTCCTGCATATCTTCGGGGTCAAGACTTGTGATCAGTGAGTAAACCTCTTTATTGCTCTTGTCAAGAGAGCTTGCCCTGAAGTAAGGTCGGTTGCTGTCTGAAATTTCGATGTATATCTTCTGCGTATCGGCTATGTTTGAAACGATGGAGTTCAGGTTTTCGGGCTGCTGTGACCATGCGTCCTTTATCTGCTTTGCCGCCGATGCGGTTTCCTGTATCTTCATGTATTCGTAATAGCTTGACAGCAATATTACCTGGAAAAAGTACAAAAATACTATTACCATAAGTGAGAACAGCACAAATATAAGCCAAGAGCGGAAACGTATGCTGTTTAGTCTTTCTTTCATTGAAAAGTGCCTTCCTTGGTTTGCTTGATATCAATTACAGCCGCCAAAATCCGACGGTTCAGACCGCTTATAAAACACACAACGCAAATCAGTATAAAGATTAAAAAACGGTATAATCAAAACTATTCGCAGAGCCCGAAGACAGCTCTGCGAAGTTATTTTGTTTACTGTGTAAATTGCTCATCAACGTAAGGTTTATACGCTTATCGGGCAATTTTCTTGTCTGCGTGCGTTTTCATCGGTCTGTGGTTTTCACACCTGAAATTTATATCCCATGCCTCTTAATGTAACAATAAACTTTCTGTACGGACCGAGGTTGTTCCTCAGCATCTTGATATGTGTATCAATTGTTCTGTCATCGCCGAAGAAATCATATCCCCATACTTCTTCAAGAAGCTTGTTTCTTGTAAGCGCAATGTTCTTGTTCTTTACAAGATAGAACAGCAGGTCGTATTCCTTAGGGGTAAGATTTGCCTTTTCGCCGTCTATAAACACATCTCTTGCGGTGAAGTTGATTTCTAGACCCTCGAACTTGACTGTTTCGCCGACAGGCTCGTTGCCTGATTTGTTACGCTTGATGATTGCATTTATACGGGCGAGGACTTCCTTGGGTGAGAACGGCTTTACTACATAGTCGTCAACACCCATTTCAAAGCCGAACAGCTTGTCATATTCCTCTGTTCTTGCGGAAAGCATAAGTATAGGTGTATTCTTGAACTTTCTGATTTCCTTGCAGGCAGAGAAGCCGTCCAGCCTTGGCATCATTATGTCCATGATGATTATGTCAAAGTCCTGTTCCTTTGCCATATCGACCGCCTGCATGCCGTCAACCGCCTCATATACCGTATGACCCTCATATTCGGCGTATTCCTTGATAACCTCACGGATTTTCTGCTCATCGTCTGCAATAAGAATCTTGTACATTGTCTTTATTCCTTTCTTTCAGGTTTCCTGATTTATTGTAAAAAAAATTCAGTTTAACTAAAGTAAACTGAACAGAAATAAAATAAGCCACAAATCAAATTATCAATGAAATGTTGGGAGAGGAAATTATGATTATTGAATTATTCAACCACCATAAAATCTGTCAGTCTTACCTGACGCTTATTATTATATCCGTCATTTATGATGAAAATGTGTTTGAAGTCTAAAAAAACGGTAAATCGCTTTTTCACTTTGCTTACTTATTTTCACCTGCAATGCCACCCATGAATATTTCGGCAATTTTTTCGCAGGTATTGCCCGGAACTGAGTACAAAGGACTGTTCAGCGTATTGCTGTCGCCTTTCGGAAGAGTGATTTCAACTCTGCCGACGCCGTTATCGGTTGTATAGCTCATGTTTCCGCCTATATATCCTATATACAGCTTTGCACTGTACATCTCAAAATCGTCTGTTATCATTCCTTCATGCGTGTCGGGTGAAAGTGTAAACGACGAACTGAAACTGATGCTGTTTTCGGATAAGTTCGCTTTGAGCATGAACAAATCCCTGTCCGAGCACCTTACCATTGCTTTAAGTATACTGAAAACAGATACATAGAACAACCGTTCGCTTACGTTTACGGGAACATCGCCTGCAACCGACCTGTCTACATTCAGTCTGAAAACAATCGGTATATTGCTCAGTGCCTTGTTTGCGTTGTCAACTATCTGAGTCAGTTTTTTAAGAAAATAAATAGCAGGGGAGCGTGGCACTCTGTGATAAATAACAGTTGTAAGCTCCGACAGCACCTCGATATTACGTTTGATATTGTTGAGCGTTGACTTGTCAAAGCTGTTTTTCTCCGCTTTTGTAACGTCATTCCTCGCTTGAGAGAGCATATAGCATATATCGGTATATGTGTCGGTACTGCCGAGTTGCATCAGTACATCGGTCAGAGTGTTGATACGCCACAGAATAAGACTTCCTCTGATTTCGGGAAGAGCCGTTCCCTGAGCTGTAAACAGCGTTCCGTCAACGTTTACCTGTTCGGTACGGGTGTTACCGTTAAGTCCGTTCGGAAAGATAATAATTTTCCCGCAGGCAGAATTTCTCCATTTGATATTTCCGTATTCGTCGCTTAAAAAGAACGGTATTCCCGATGAGCCGTACAGCGTTTCGAGAGCGTCGTATATTTTCTCCATCGTAATTCAGTCCTTTACGGAGCATTTACTTTTTTTCATCTTCTTTTATCAGCTTCTGCTGATTGCCCTTTTCGTCAACAACATACACCCTGTTAAGCTCTGACATAAGACCACGCTTGAATGATGCTCTGTATTCGTTGCGGAGCTCAGTCTGTTCTTTCTTTTCCTCGTCCGTCAGTTCACGTTCTCTTGACTGTCTTGCGAGGTAGTTTATTCTCTCTATTTTAGCTTTATCCATAACTGAAATTCCTTTATTCCATATTTCTGATTTTTATGATTATCCTGTTCGGCTTACTGATTATAAACCATACCGCCGCCGCTATGAAAGTTCCTGTAATCACTGCGGCAATAACAAGAAACGGCAGATATGCAAAAACCGACAATGAGTATACAAACGATGCCGCCGTGATCTGTCCGACATTGTGCATTACCGCCGAAAATATCCCGGCAGGGAATACTCCCCACGGTTCTTTTATAAAACGGTGAGTAACTGCCATTGCAACAAATGACAACGCACCGCCCGAAATCGAAAACAGAAGTGCCGTAAGATTTCCTGAGAAAAGCGCCGACAACAGCACCCGTGTTATTAGTATCAGTGCAGTGTCGTATGCGTTCCACCGTCCGCCGAGATACAGCGAGAACAGCACCGGAAAATACGCAAGCCCTATCCTGAACCCAGGTATTGCCACCACCGGCGGTATCATGCCCTCAACTATATACAGCGTCAGCGACATTGCGGCAAGTAGCGCCGAAAATACAAGCTTTTTAACTGTCATAGCTGTATTCTCCCCGTCCTGTTTCAATACGGATCACCAGCTTGTGTGGCATACATACAATAGGCTGTATACCGTCCGATATCGGTGCAGTCTTTACGCATATCTTATCAGGACAGTCAGCGTCCGTAACGCTGATACTGCCGTCCTTTACCGTAATCGTATTATATCCGCCGTCTGCGGAGCTTACAGTGAATGACTGTTCCCCGTCATTGCGAAGATCTATAGTCTTTATCAGCTTCCCGTTACTGTATATGCAGGCTGTATTTCCGCCCGATGTTCTGTTTACGAACAGTACCCCGAGCAGTGAAAAGAAAACTATACATAAAACCGCAATAATGCAGATTACTTTACGCTTATCCGTCATGATACCCTGAAATCTCCGGCTATGCCGTCCGACACGGCAACCGTGCCGTCATACCTTGTGATTATATATTCCGCAACGTCATACTTTTCGCAGAACTGCTTTGTTTTCTCTTCTCCCATTACAAAAAATGCGGTTGACAGTGCATCACTTATCAGTCCGCTTGCGGAATAGACCGTACAGCTCTTTATACCGCTGTCGGCGGGATAAGCAGTCGCAGGGTCGATTATATGATGATATTTCACACCGTTATATTCAACATACCGCTTTGCACCGTTAGAGGTAGCTATATATCCCTCGTTCACGGTAAGCGTACCTACGGGAGAATTTGTTTCATCGGCAGTGATGGTTATATTCCAGCTGTTGCCGTCATTTTTGCCTATTGTGAGAATACTTCCCCCGAAATCCACAACAGCCGAGGTGACCCCAGACTTTCTGAGATACGAGTCAAGCATATCCATAGCGTAACCCTTAGCCGCCGCCCCGATGTCAAGAGCAAAATTCTCACCTGAGAACGAAACGGTATATTTCTCATCGTCAAAGACTATATTCCTGTAATTATGCCTGCCGGCAAGCTTTGTAAGCTCCGCCTCATCCGGCTTTTCGGCATTTTCTTTACCGAACCCCCACATATCCGATATGTTCCCGAGGGTTATGTCGAATGCACCGTCTGTAAGCTCGGACAGCTCCGTACAGCTTTTCAGCAGTGTATATGTCGTTGTATCGACTGCCACCGCCGAAGAACCGGCGTTTTCGTTAATCTTTGAAATTTCGCTGTCGGATTTTGTCCGTGAAAGCGTATCGTCAAGCTTGTTCAGCATTTCGACCGCACCTGCACAGATTTCTTCTGCCGATGAATTGTTATCGGTACTGTATATTGTAAACGATACAAATGTATCAAACGTGAAACTGTCATGCGTATACGGCTTGCTTGTACTGCAACCGCCAAGACAGGCTGTGCAGAAGCCCGCAGCAAGCAGTGAGAAAATCAAATACGGCTTTTTCATATCTTCTCCATTCGTTTTGTACTATTATATACCAAAACAGCACAAATTTCAACCGATTTTATATAAATTGTATTGCATTATTATCGAATAACAAGGTGACAACAAAAAAGTTGCAATTTAGTCACGACTGTGATATAATCTTTTAGTATGGATTTTTATTTTCTGTTTTGGCTGTAATCTCAGCTTATAAAGATTATTTCACGGAGGCGGCTATGCGTATCATAGGAATAGACCCGGGCTATGCGATAGTCGGATTCGGTATTGTCGATTATGTCGGCGGCAAGTTCAACGTGCGTGATTACGGTGCTATAACTACCGACAAGGATACTCCTTTTCCAAAGCGTCTTTGTGAAATATATGAAGATTACTGTCAGATACTTGATACGTGGAAACCCGATGCGCTGTCTATAGAACGGCTTTATTTCACCAACAATCAGAAAACGGGTATTGATGTCGCCCAGGCGAGAGGCATTATAATAATGGCTTCCGCACAGCGTGGAATTGAAATAAACGAATATACGCCTCTGCAAGTGAAGCAGGCAGTCGTAGGTTACGGTCAGGCTGTCAAGAAACAGGTACAGGAAATGACAAAGAATATCCTTAAACTGCCTTCAGTGCCGAAACCCGATGATACGGCGGACGCACTTGCAATGACGATATGCCACGGACAGACAAGCGGCTCATTGCTCAGAAATATAAAGGCATCAAATATATAAGAAAAGAGTTTTGATTTATGATATACAGTGTTAACGGAACGGTGAATCTGATCGAGCCCAATCTTGCGGTTATCGACTGCGCAGGCGTAGGTTATGCCTGCCGTACCACTGCAAATACATTATCACGGCTTAAAATCGGCGAAAATGCAAAACTGCTTACTTATCTTTCTGTAAGAGAAGATGCGGTTGACCTTTTCGGCTTTTACGATGCCGCAGAGCTTAACTGCTTTAAAATGCTGATTTCCGTGTCGGGTGTAGGACCTAAAGCGGCACTTTCGATATTATCCGGTATGACACCGCAGTCGTTTGCACTGTGTGTTGCGTCGGGTGACAGCAAGGCTCTTACGAACGCTCCCGGTATAGGCAAGAAAACCGCAGAGCGTATTGTTCTCGAACTTAAAGACAAGGTGTCAAAACAGGACGTTGCCGCAGGAGTAAAGGGCAGTGCAGCGCCTATAGTAGCCGCACCGTCAAACACATTTGCCGAGGCAATATCAGCACTTATGGTACTCGGTTATTCAAACAACGAAGCAACTTCCGCACTTAGCGGACTTGACCCGTTAGCACCTGCCGATGAACTCATCAAGGCAGGACTTAAAAAGCTGGCGAAATTCTGATAATAAGTTCTTGAACGACCCACGCATTAACTTTGAAGGGATAGCGTATAAATGATTGAGAGAAACGACCTTTCACATATAGCCGACATTGACGAAAACGAAGGTGCACGCATAGTAGAACCTCAGTTTTCGGCAGAAGATACAGACGTAGAATTTTCCTTACGTCCAAAAAAGCTGAACGAATATATCGGTCAGGAAAAGGTAAAGGAAAACCTTCGTGTATACATTGAGGCGGCAAAGAGAAGAAACGAGAGCCTTGACCACGTCCTGCTTTACGGTCCTCCCGGACTTGGTAAGACAACGCTTGCAGGAATAATCGCAAACGAGATGGGCGTTAATTTCAAGGTAACATCGGGACCTGCCATTGAAAAGCCCGGTGAACTTGCGGCACTGCTTACTGGACTTCAGACAGGCGATGTGCTTTTCGTAGATGAGATACACCGTCTTTCAAGACAGGTAGAAGAAATACTCTATCCTGCACTTGAGGACTGCGTGCTTGATATAATGATAGGTAAAGGTCCGTCCGCACAGTCTATAAGAGTAGATCTCAACAGATTTACGCTTATCGGCGCCACAACAAGAGCAGGACAGCTTACAGGACCTCTCCGTGACAGATTCGGCGTTATCATGCGTCTTGAAATGTATACTCCCGAGGAACTTTGCAATATCGTAATGCGTTCATCGGTGATACTTTCGATTCCGTGCGACAAAAACGGTGCAATGGAAATTGCAAAGCGTTCAAGAGGAACGCCCCGTATCGCAAACCGACTGCTTAAACGTGTGCGTGACTTTGCCGAAGTTATGGGTGACGGAAAGATTACAAAGGAAATGGCAGACATTGCTCTTAACAGACTTGAGATCGACAAACTCGGTCTTGACAGTCTTGATAAGCGTTTCCTTACTATGATAATAAACGGCTATAACGGAGGTCCCGTCGGACTTGAAACACTTGCCTCCGCACTCGGAGAAGAGTCTGTAACGCTTGAAGACGTATGTGAGCCGTACCTTATGCAGCTCGGATTTATTTCAAGAACCCCGAGGGGCAGATGTGCGACCGAGCTTGCATATAAGCATCTCGGAATTGTCCGTGACGGTCAGCAAAGACTTGATTGATTATATAATATTGTGTTTGGAAAAAATGAAGAAAGGTATTTAAAGCATTATGGGCAGATTATTCGGAACTGACGGTGCAAGAGGTGTAGCTATTACCGAGCTTACCTGCGAGCTTGCCATGAACATAGGCAGAGCCGCCGCACTGGTACTCACAAAGCAGAAAACACATAAAGGAAAAGCAAGAATACTGATAGGTAAGGATACACGAATTTCATCGGATATACTTGAATCCGCACTTATCGCAGGAATTACCTCGGTCGGTGCCGACGTTGAACTTCTCGGTGTTGTACCCACCCCTGCCGTTGCTTATCTTGTAAGATATTATGAAGCTGACGCAGGTGTGATGATTTCCGCATCGCACAACAGTGTTGAGTACAACGGTATAAAGCTGTTCTCATCGACAGGTT
>CABUEI010000031.1 GCA_902490585.1 uncultured Oscillospiraceae bacterium | reverse complement strand
ACCACATATCAATGAAAAAGCCAAGCATTTTCGCTTGGCTTTTTCGACAGACTGAAATGCACTCTCACTACGGGAGTGCATTTTTGTGCATATTCAACATGATATAGCGTACATTTTTATCACAGTTGTGAAATCTGTCATCAAAAACACTTGGTACATTTGACTTTATACTAATATTGTGGTATGATTTAGTAATAACGGTCATTACCGTAAAAATCGGGAGGACAAGCTAATGTCAGCTAAAAAAGATATATCAAAAGAACTCGATAAAATATCCAAAAACGTTCAGGAAGTACGCAAAAAACGTAAATCGCTTACAGGCAAGATTTTTAAATGGATGTGCCTTGCGGTAGGCGGCTCTCTTCTTATAGTCGGCGGTATAAATATAGGTATGAGCTACAGCTTTTTAAAACAGTCGCTGAGAAATCAACTGACCGAAGTTGCAGATATGTCATCAAATACAATCTCAAATCAGCTGAGTTCAATCACAGCGGAATTACAGCAGATTGCTTATGATTCGGGATTTGACGACCTCACCGATACAAGCACGCTTTCGACAAAGTGCTTTTCAATACTGACGAAGAACCCCATGCTTACCGATGTAAAAATAGTAAATACAGACGGTAAATGTTTCTATGCCGAAACGCTTGACTACTCCGAAAACGAAAGCTTCAAACAGGCTGTCGAAACAAAGAAATCATCAAGAGGCGAACCTTACACCGCAAAGGACCTCAAACACGTTCTCATGGACGTTGCGATACCGATGTTTGATAAAGACAACACAACTCTCAGAAGCGTACTTATGGCAAGCGTTGACATGAGTACATTCTCTGCCGTAATAGGTCAGACGAAAATCGGCGAAACAGGCTACACAATGGCTATTGACCAGACAGGAACCATTATCGCCTACCCCGATGAAACAAAGCTCACAGAACGTATCAACTACAAAACGCTTGCACAGGCAGACAGTTCATATCAGGGTATTGCCGACTGCATAAGCAATGCCATAAGGGGAGAAAACGGCTTTGCCGAGGTAACTCTTGACGGTGTAAACAAATACGTTACTTATGCTCCTATAGCAAATACTGACGGCTGGAGCTGTCTTGTAGTAGCTACCCCGTCGGAATACACAGGCAGTATTCTGCAATCAATGTTTATAGGAACAGCCGTTGCGGTAATCTGCTTTATCATATCGGTACTCCTTATCCTTACAATCGTAAAGAAAATAATAAAGCCCGTAAAGCTCTGCTCGGACAGAATAGTTACACTGTCACAGGGTGATCTTCACTCCGCAGAACTTGACTTCGGCAACAATATTGACAAGGAAATCGGTCAGCTCAGCGAAAGCACTAACCTTATAACAACACATATAAACGATGTTATCACCGACCTTGATAATATGCTCACAGCACTCGGCAACGGCGACCTTACATATACACCTGCCGATGTTTATGTCGGTGACTTTGCAAAGCTGAAAACCTCATACGAACGCATAATGATTTCACTCAACAAGACAATGAGCGGAATAAATACGGCAGGCTTACAGGTAGCAAACGGTGCGGGACAGGTTTCGTCAGCCGCCGCTAATCTGTCTGAGGGTGCTACAAAACAGGCGGCATCTGTAGAAGAACTTTCCGCTTCTCTTGCAGAAGTATCCGAGAAGGTAAACCGCAACGCCGCAAGAGCCGGCGATGCCGCAAAGAATTCCGAGCACGCCGCCGAGCTTGTAAGTTCGGGCAACGAACAGATGAACGTTCTGCTTGAGGCTATGCACAAGATAGACGATACCTCAAAGCAGATAGCAAATATTATAAGAACTATCGACGACATCTCATTCCAGACAAACATTCTTGCTCTCAATGCGGCTGTTGAGGCGGCAAGAGCAGGAGAAGCAGGCAAGGGATTTGCCGTAGTAGCAGACGAAGTAAGAAACCTTGCAGGTAAAGTTGCACAGGCGGCAAGCGATACAACAACGCTTATCGGCGATTCGATAAAGGCTGTTGAAGACGGCACGGTAATCGCAAACGAAACCGCACAGACTCTCGGCATGATAGTTGAAACCACAGCCCAGACAACAGAGCTTATAGCTGATATTTCTACAGCCTGCGAAGAACAGGCAAACGCTATTTCTCAGATAACAGCAGGAGTAGACCAGATTTCTTCCGTTGTTCAGACAAACTCGGCAACAAGCGAAGAATGTGCCGCATCGGCAGAAGAATTATCTTCACAGGCCACTATCCTTGACGGTATGGTAAGCAAATTCAAGTTAAACGAAAAGGCTTTAGCTACAGAGGATTCCGAAACGGCTAGCGAAAAATCCGAAACAAAGGATAAAGAAGAAACAAGCGCCGTTAAGGAAGAAGATATAAAGGTTGTAAAGCCAATCACCGAAGAAAAAACAGTGAAGGTTTCAAAGAAAACAGACAAAACTTCCGTAAAGAAAATCACATCGGAAAACAGCGAAATCAAACCGCTGAAATCTGTAGAGAAGAGTGAAAAATCCGTTTCCGACGAAGAAAAGAAATCCGAAACCGCAGATAAGCCGATAAAGAAAAAAGAAAAGTCGGAGTCGCTCATAAAGCCGATATCCGCTGACTTCGGAAGTGTCAAACCAAAAGCTGAAAAAGCCCCTGACAACAAACAGCTGAAAAAGGCAAAGGCAGTAGGAATTACCCATTTTGACACGGCCGTTCAGTCTGATAACGACTTCAAAGAAGACGTAAACGATAAATATTGATCAAGGCAAAGGTGCTGTCAACGACAGCACCTTTTAGTTTACTATGTAAACATTCATACACCATTAACAGCACCCGCCCCTGCTTTTCACAACGTTTTTGTGATATTATCTAAATTTACGCTAAAAATACACATAATTCATCAAGAAAATTTGTTAAAAAATCTACAAAGAAAAGCGTTGAATTTAAGTGTGAAATAAGGTATAATTATATTAGTTTTATGCTATGCCGCATTATGCTGTAATCAGCAAAAACGGCACTGCATTGCGAGAACAATTAAGAATGGAGAATCATGCATGACGGACAATTTACTGCGTACTATGGCGATAATCACCGAAAAGTCAGCCGCTGACAGCATTAGCGGTATGTGGGCTACGGTTATTACCGGTATAGTTGTTGTTTTCCTGATCTTAGGACTGCTTATAGGACTGCTTTACATCATTTCCTTCTTCTGCAATCTGGGAAACAAGAAGAAAAAGGATGCTAAGCCTGCCGAAAAGACTGCTAAACCTGCACCTGCTCCCGCTCCTGTAGAACTTATCGAAGAGGACGAGAACGACGATGAGGTTATAGCTGTTATTTCTGCCGCTATCGCCGCTTACACAGCAGGCGACGGAAAGACCTATGCAATCAAGAGAATCAAACGTGCCGAAAAACAGCCTCGTTCAAGCTGGGGCAATGCGGGCGTAAACGAGAATACCCGTTCGTTTTAAAGCTCAGACTAAATAAAAGGAGAACAAGATGGAAATTTTAGACGTTTTCTGGAATGCCCTTGTTGCGCTTGCACAAAAATCGGGCTTCTGCAACATAACCCCTCAGCAGGGTCTTATGATAGCTGTTTCATTCTTACTTATGTATCTTGCAATAGTAAGAAAGTTTGAGCCTCTGCTGTTACTTCCTATCGCTTTCGGTATGATGCTTACCAATATTCCCGGTGCGAATATGTTCCACCCCGAAATGTTCGGTATAAGTCCCGACCCGGCAATAGCCGCTAACTTTGCCGAAAACGGTGTCAACTACGGTGAAGTACTGCACAACGGCGGTCTGCTCGACATACTGTATCTCGGCGTTAAGCTTCAGATATTCCCTCCGCTGATATTCTTAGGTATCGGCTGTATGACAGACTTCGGTCCTCTGATAGCAAACCCCAAGAGCTTACTGCTCGGTGCAGCAGCTCAGCTCGGTATCTTTATAACATTCCTCGGTGCTTGTGCACTTAGCCTTACAGGTATTGACGGTGTCGCATTCACATTCAAGGAAGCCGCATCAATAGGTATCATAGGCGGTGCCGACGGACCTACTGCGATATTCCTTACATCAAAGCTAGCCCCGCAATTGCTCGGTTCAATAGCGGTTGCCGCATATTCCTATATGGCACTCGTTCCCGTAATTCAGCCTCCTATAATGAAGCTGCTTACAACAAAGAAAGAACGTGCCATTGTAATGGACGGATTACGCCCCGTTACAAAGAGAGAAAAGATCATATTCCCTGTAGCTGTTACACTTATCGTTGCCTTCATCGTTCCCGATGCTACTCCCCTTGTAGGTATGCTGATGCTCGGTAACCTCTTCAGAGAGAGCGGCGTTGTTGACAGACTTGTTAAGACAGCTTCCAACGAACTGATGAATATTATCACAATCATGCTTGGTACGGTTGTAGGTGCTACCGCAACAGCGGCTAACTTCCTCACACTCAAGACAATCATGATAGTTGGTCTCGGTCTTATCGCTTTCTGCTTCGGTACGGCAGGCGGTCTGTTACTTGCAAAGCTTATGAACAAGCTTTCAGGCGGCAAGATCAACCCACTTATCGGTTCAGCCGGTGTATCCGCAGTTCCTATGGCTGCCCGTGTTTCACAGACAGTCGGCTCTAAGGAAAACCCTTCAAACTTCCTTCTCATGCACGCTATGGGACCGAACGTTGCAGGTGTTATCGGTTCAGCCGTTGCCGCAGGTGTTCTGCTTAACATCTTCGGCTAATCCGAATATATAAACAGCTTAACCCCTTATCGCATGATAAGGGGTTTATTATATACAAAATCACCTATGTATTTCCGATACACAGGTGATTTGTTTTTTAATCTAAATGCAGGATAAAGCCCGTTTTTTCCTTATCGTCATACCCTGCCCGTCTGTAGAAGTTCAACGTGCTTTCAAGCTTTGAGCCTGTCATAAGTATAAGCCGATAACAGTTCTCTGCCTGCGCAATCTCCTTTGCTTTATCAAGACACGCTGTAGCAAGTCCTCTGCCACGATATTCACTATCGGTCACTACATTCTCAACAAAAGCGTAAGAACGTGGTCCGTGCGTCATATTTGGCACTATTATGCAGGTACAGGTTGATACTATCTTTCCGTCTTCCACAGCTACAATAAAGTGATAATCAGGGTTACCCACAAGCCTTTGCCAAAGCTCTTTGGTTGTACCCGAATAATCGGGTACGCTCGTTTCATGCAACTGACAATAAAGGCACATCAGCTGTTCATATTCATCTTCACGCACTTCCCGTATCATCGTTTCCTCCTATTTTTATGCTGTCCAGAATTATATGATCAAACGATGAATCATATCCGCCAACACGACTGACTACGAAATAGTTTATTCCTATTTTTTCAGGCAAATCATCATCAAAATACGTTATTTCGTATTCTATCTGATACACATTCCCATCTGCACCGATAACATCATATATTATCATTTCATCAGTCATTTGCTCTATCGTTCCGTAATTTACCCTCTTTGTGGCAAAACCATTATTCACTGATGAATAACCTGTGGCACTTCCGCCGATAAACTGAAAAACATTGGATATTTTCGCTTTCAGCTCATCATTTTTCATCGAATTTCTGAATTGCCCGTACAACCATTCTCTGTCACCCTTTCCCAAGGCACAAAGCATATTATCAGTATATGTCTCTCTGACGCTTAACGAAAACGCTTCTTTGTCAGGCATTTCAGTATATTCTGAGGGTAACTTGCATGGACTCAGCATTTCGATAAACTCACCTATTCTTACTCTGCTGTCCTCGTTTTCATAATCATCGTCACGCTGTACAACGGCAATATCCATAATACCGACATTATCTTCATTCTGCTTATACGCAAAGCATATCCGCATATCAATATCATATACCGTGCCTTTATCGGTAATGACATCTTCTATCGTACAACCGGCAGTATAGTTATTGGTATAGTCGACGCTGTCGATATTGTGGAACTGCGACCACTGCTTTAAATCGCTGATTTCTTCAAATATTCTGTCTTTGTCGATCTCACCGTCTAAAAAAGCAAAAGCTTTTTCTGCTTCAGCTTTTATATCATGTTTTTCGACAACAGGTTTTGCTATCTGCTTTTCTATAGTACCGCTGTCTTTATTTGCAAATGCGTTGTATACTTCTCTGCAATATTCAAGTGCCAGATTATCATATTCATGCCTGTATCTAAAGTAACTTACCGTCTGAACAAACTGTTTACATCCGCTTGACGATACAGCAAGGAGTGCTGTCAAAAACAGCACTCCTATTGAACTTATAGCCGATTTATTTCGTGTCATGAATTACTCCTGTACAGGTGCATCAGACTGAGTATCTTCTTCTGCAGAAGCAGTCGTTTCCTCAGCAGTGCCGATAACGTCTTCTTCCTCAACCTCAGCGGGAACAGGCTTAGCAACCGGCTCCTTATTGAGAATACCGAAGTTTGACTTACCGTTCTTCTTGATCTTGTACATTGCATCGTCAGCCATACCGATTATCTCATCAACGTGCATTGAAGAATCCTTGATAATCGAAATACCGATACTTGCGTTGACCGTAAGCTTATCGCCGTTATCCGATGTAAAGCCTTCCTTGAGTCCCGACAGAATATCACGGGCAACTCTTGTAGGATCATTTGTTTCAATATTTCTTACGCAGGCTACGAATTCATCACCGCCATAACGACCTGCCGTACCGAAGCCCTTGATTACAAAGTTTATTGTATTTGCAACAAACTTCAGAACCTGGTCGCCTGTAGCATGGCTGTACTTATCGTTATAAATCTTGAAGTCGTCAACGTCAATGAACAGGATAGCAACCTCGCTCTTGCGGACATTGATAAGTTCGATTTCGTTATCAATTGTACGCTCGATTGATTCACGGTTGTAAAGACCTGTAAGGCTGTCGTAACTTGCTCTTTCTGTAAGAAGCTTTTCACTCTTCTTAGCACGGTCGATATCAACGATAACGCCGACTATCTTAGCTATGTTACCGTCTCTGTCACGGATCGTTGCTGTACGCATAAGAATCCAGATATAGTCACCGTAGATATTCTTCCAGCGGTACTCATTACCCTCAAACTCTTCGCCCTTTGAGAGCTTTTCGAGATCCTTGTGATAACGGTCGTTATCCTCGGGATGTACCTTTACTTTAAGCAGGAAGCTGTCTCCAAAATGGTCTGACGGAGCACGGTAGCTGAACTTCTTGTTGAAGTTGTTTGAGAAGAATACGTCGTTTGTCTTGAAGTTCCACTCAAAGATTATGTTATCCGACATTTCGATGATCGTGCGGTATCTGCCTTCACTTACTACGATATCATCAATAAGGTCGTTGAATGTACGGGCAATCTGACCGTACTCGTTGTTTGCGATAAGATTGATTCTTGCCTCGTGGTCACCTCTGTGAACCTTTACGAGTGTTTCTTCGATTACCTTTATAGGCTTTGTGATAATGAATACAAGTACCACAGCACCTGCAATGAATACAATTGAAACAAATACAATTATTCCGATAATGCTGCCGATTGCTTCACCCGATAAAGTGTATGCCTTATCCGTTTCTGCAATGATCGCAAGCGTCCAGTTACCTTCCTCGCCTTCATTTATAGTAGGCATCTTTGAGGTGAAACCGATTGTAGGAATAACGCCGTTGTCTGTACCCTTGAAGTTATCAACTTCAACTACAGAACCGACCTGTGCCTTATCCGTGAACTTGAGATATGCACTGTTCTTCTTGTCGGAAGTGTTACCTATGTAGCTGTCGTGCATGATAGAACCGTTAGGGTCAATCAGTATCAGTTTACTGTTGTTTGCAAACTGTGATGATGTTGCGAATGATCTGAGTGCTGTGCTGTTAAAGAATGTAACGATGTAATAATCACCAACCGTATACTTTACAACAAGTCGCAGACTGTTGCTGGACTTTCCGGGGAAAAGCGGGTCGTTCTGCTCCTTGTCGCCTTCTTTGAAAGTCGTGTATACATCGGGAGTGTAGAATGTAACTTCACCGTCTTTTCTTTCACATATACTTTTAAGTGTACCGTAGAGTACCTCGTTCTTGGCAAGACTTGATAAATCATCGTTTGTAGCAACTACAGGCTTACAATCGCTCTTGTTGACGATCATTATTCTGTCGATTCTGACATTCTCATTATCGGCAGAAGAAATTGTAGAATATATCTTCAGTGCGTCTGTAGTGGTAGGGTCTTTCTCTTTATCAAACTTCAGTATATCGGGATTGTCGGCTATCTGCTTGGCACTTGCCGAGATAATACGGAAATACTCGGATATGTTGTATGTCTGATTTTCAGCCATTGACTGTGCAGTCTGCTTATAATTCTTCAGTGCGAGTTTATTCATTTCGACGTTTGCAAATGTTGCAAATACAACCGACGGAATAATTACAAAGCACGCAAGTACTATAATCAGTAAGCTCTTTATCTTCATAAAAAATAACCAACCTTTCCCACGTCTTTTACGGTATATTCATATATCCTCTACGGACGATGGTCATACTAATTCTCATGATATTATAGCATATTTTAACCTGATAGTAAAGCGTTTGTAGCGATTTTATAAGATTTGACTAATATAAAGAGCCTTGATTTGTGCAAAAAAGCGAATTTGTGTAATCGTTTTTATAAATGCAGTTCCGGTGATTGAAAATTTTATTTGATTTGCTTATAATTAATCGGAATTGACATTACGAAAACACCCTTTATCACCGAAAGGATAATAAAATGAAAAAAACACTGTCTTACCGCTCTACAGTCAATGCCTGTTACATAGGCTATATCTGCCAGGCGGCTGTAAACAACCTTGCTCCCCTGCTTTTTATAATCTTTCAGACAAGATACTCCCTCAACTACGACAAAATAAGTACGCTGATACTTGTAAACTTCGTAACACAGCTTCTGATAGATTTAGGCTCCGTCAGGCTGTCAAAACACATGAGTGTAAGAGCAATGACAATACTTGCTCATGTAATGTGCGCCGCAGGTCTTATAATGATGGGTATTCTTCCGCTTTTTGTCGGAGATACATTCATAGCTCTTACTCTGTCGGTTATAGTGTACGCCGTAGGCGGCGGTCTTACCGAAGTACTCATAAGCCCGATAATCGAAGCTATACCTGATACCGCAGGCAGTGCAAAAGCCGCCGCAATGAGCCTTCTCCACTCCTTCTACTGCTGGGGACAGGTTGCCGTTGTGCTTCTGTCAACCGGCTTTCTTGCCGCTTTCGGAGAAGATTTATGGTTTATGCTCCCTGTAATCTGGGCTATACTTCCGATATTCAATGCCATATTCTTTACTAAAGTTCCTCTGGCACCGTCGCTTTCCGAAAACGACAACGTTAAACTCTCCGCACTCTTCAAGCAGAAAGGCTTTGTACTTATTCTTATTCTCATGCTCTGCGCAGGTGCAAGCGAGCTTGCCATGTCGCAGTGGTCATCGCTTTTTGCACAGAAAGGTCTTATGATAAGCAAATCCCTCGGTGACCTACTCGGTCCCTGCCTTTTTGCTGTACTTATGGGTACAGGCAGAGCACTTTATGCCGTATTTGCAAATAAAATCAGCCTGTACAAAGTTATGACTGCAAGCGGAATTTTATGTATAGTGTGCTATATCATTGTTGCCTTTTCGGATATTCCCGCACTTTCACTTGCCGCCTGTGCACTTTGCGGATTATCCGTTGCTGTAATGTGGCCCGGAACTTTCTCACTCGCCGCCGCTAAATACAAATCGGGCGGTACGGCAATGTACAGCCTTATGGCACTTGCAGGCGATCTCGGCTGTGCATCGGGTCCTTTCATTGCAGGTATGATCTGTAACTTTGCCACCGCAAACGGTGTCGATGAATCCGCAGGCATGAAAACGGGACTCGGTTTCTCGGTATTTTTCCCCGTAATTCTTGTTATCTGTACTCTTATCTTTACTTTTATCGTCAGAAAACGAAAAGCAGAATAACTAAACCGTAATTTTTCTTTACAAACCCCATAAAATATGTTAAAATATGATTTTGGAATACTATTTTTAATATAAACAGAATTTACAGGAAAATTGCGAATGAAATTTGACCAGATAAAAATGGGCTCACTGCTCTCATATCTGTCTCTGATACTCGGTACGGTTGTTTCACTCGTCTACACGCCTATCATGATTGAAAGGCTGGGTCAGAGCGAATACGGCGTTTACTCTATAGTTCTCCCTATGGTATCGTACCTGAATCTTTTCAGTTTCGGACTTGGCAGTGCCTACACCAGATTCTATACAAGATATAAAGAAGCCGGCGACAAGTATAATATGGCTAAGCTGAACGGTATGTTCCTTATCATATATTCGATAATCGGTGTTGTAGTGCTGATAGTCGGTTTTACCATTGCCGCCAATCCCCGTCTTGCATTCGGACAGAAACTGACCGATGCGGAGATCGAGCTTGCCGTAAAACTTATGTACATCATGACCGTCACGGCGGCGGTAAGCTTCCCACTAAGCGTATTTGAATCGAACACTATGGTAAACGAGCGGTACATCTTCCTTAAACTGCTTGCCATAGTAAAATCGGTAATCAATCCCCTGCTGATAATCCCTCTCCTGATGATAGGTCTTCGCTCAGAGGCTATAGCATATATGAGCCTTGCGTTCACACTGTTTTCAGGCGTACTGAATATCATATATTGTAAAAAGAAACTTGATATACGTTTCTATTTCCGTGACTTTGACTTCAAGTTGCTGAAATCAATGTTCAAGTTCACAAGCTGGGTCTTTGTCGGAATTGTAGTTGACCAGCTCAACTGGAGCGTTGACAAGTTCCTGCTTGCCTGGATGCACGGTTCAAACGAAGTTGCAACCTACAACGTAGCGTCACAGCTCAACATCTACTATATGTCGATGGCGACCACGTTCTCGGGTATACTCACACCGAAGGTTCACCAGATGGTTGCAAACAAAGTTCCGAACAAGCAGATAAGCGACCTGTTTATCCGTGTCGGACGTTTCCAGTTTATAATCCTGACAATGATTCTGTTCGGGTTTGTTGCAGTCGGTTATCCTTTCGTTCTGCTGTGGGCAGGCGAAGCCAATGCTAACGCATTCGTGATTTCTCTTCTGCTGTTCGTTCCCACTATTCTTCCGAGTATACAGAACCTCGGCATTGAGATACAGCGAGCGAAAAATATGCACAAATTCCGTTCGCTCGTATATGTACTCGTTGCGGTACTCAATATAATAATAAGTATACCGCTGTGTGCACTGTTCGGCTCGGTCGGCGTTGCGGTCGGTACGGCAATCCCTGTTTTCATCGGAAACGGTCTTATAATGAACTGGTACTACAATAAATTCATCGGACTTGATATTCCACGGTTCTGGCGGAGAATTACCGCACTGCTCCCCTCTCTCGTTGTTCCTGCGATAGCGTCAATACTTATAGCGTGCCTTGCTCACGTTTCAGGCTATCTCGGAATACTGCTCTGGGGTGCTGTCTACGTTGTGATATTCATAATATCGGTATGGCTGATAGGTCTTACCCCGAGAGAAAAAGAACTTGTGACCACTCCGCTCAAGCGTATGGCATATAAAGTGTTGTCGAAATTATTCAGATTATGATCAAGAGGTTTTGTAAATGACAAAGTTAAAAACTTTCTTCCGCAGACTGTTTGCAGGAAGTTTCAAGCGTATGTTCGGCTATATCGGAACTATCCACAAGGAAACAGGCAAGAACAGATTTATAATGTTCTTTGATATGATATGGTGCATTTTCCGCTATTCTGTCGGCTATATGGATTACCGTGTATTCGGATTTGCCAACATAAAGGGCAAGAACAGGCGTACATTCATGACGATGAATGACAACATAACTATCTCAAAGCGTTGCAACGACAGAACATATTTTCATATATTCGATAATAAATCCGAATTTGACGAGGCTTTCAGAGAATACATCGGCAGAGATTTTCTTAATCTTGAAAAAGCCACGGCAGATGACCTGCGTGAGTTCTGTAAAGGACGTGAAACTGTATTTGCAAAACCCATAAATCAGTTCGGCGGCGAGGGTATAACTAAGGAAACCGTAACCCCCGATACAGATTATGAAGCACTCTACAAACGTCTTTGCGACAACAAACAGTATCTTGTTGAAGAAACGATAAAGCAGAACGAAAAGATGGACAAGCTCAGCCCCTCGTCTATAAATACGATTCGTATGGTAACACTTCTCCATGACGGAAAGGTACATTTCATGTACGCTCTTGTCCGCATGAGCAACGGCACGAACTGCGTTGACAATATCTGCAGCGGCGGTATGTATGTTTCAATCGGTGCTGACGGTGTGATACACAAGAATGCTTACTGCGACGCTACCGGTGTTTATTATGAAGAACACCCGTTCACGCACACAAAGTTCAACGGCTTTGAGATCCCTATGTTTAACGAAGCTGTCGAAATGTGCAAAAAGGCGGCGCTTGTAGTACCTCAGGTCGGATACATAGGCTGGGATGTTGCAATAACCCCCACACGCCCCGTACTTGTAGAGGGCAACACTCTGCCGAGCTACGATATGTGCCAGAACTACGGTCATATTGATAATAAGACAGGCGTTAAACCCCGATTTGTCGAGATACTCGGTGAGGAATATTTCAAGTGATTTTTACGGCAGATATAAAACAGGCGGTGAGCGCATTATGCGTTCACCGCTTTGTTATTTTATATCTCTTCAACTTCGTTTACAAACTTTTTGATTGAAGCCTTTACAGCTTCACTATTTTCAGCTTTCAGCCTGTTCTTTAAAGCCGATAGCAAAACATCATTGTTCCCTTTATTTCTTATCTCGGAAATTGTATTTACAGCGGTAATTCTCATTCTGTAATCTTCATCTTCAAGATATGCGATAATCTCACTGAGCTTGTCGGTTTCTCCCGAAAGATAAAAATTCCTGAGATACTGAAGTTTACATCTTCTGTCTTTCTCCGTCCGATAAAGCTTGTGCATAAAATCAATAAGTCCGGCAGTATCACAGCCGTTCTCCGAATACAGATCATATAAGGAGAATATAGCATAGCTTCTTGCCGTTCCGTCCTTTTCGTTGGCGACAGCGTTACGAAGTATCCCGTCAAAATCCTGTGTTTCAAACACCCACATATTATCGTAAGCGCTCGCCCTTACGGTAGCGTCATTATCGTTACTCAGCATTTTCAGTATTTCAACAGCTTGCTTTGTCGTGTGATCGATAAGTAGATCTGCCGTATCACATTTAAGGCACATATCATCGCCTTGCGCTATTTCAGTCAGAAATTCATAATCATAATCACTGAGAGCTTCTTTCTCACTCATATCGGAAAGTCGTTTTTTTGCCTTTTCGTAATTCATTTTTCCTCCCCCATAAGCTCACTATAAACCCGCTCTCTGACGCTCTCATCTTTAAGCTGTCCGGGTGAAACTCCGTCCTTATCGCAGATATCATAAGAAGCACCGTTATCCGAAAGCAGTTTTTCAACCTCTTTCTGTCCGTACACCATAGCATAGAACAGTGCCGTTCTGCCCTCGTTATCTATCGTATTTACATCGGCACCATGCTCAAGCAATAACTTGACGCACTCGATCTTTCCGTAACAGCTTGCGATTATAAGCGGTGTTGCGTCCTCTGTCCTGTCCGGCTCCGCATTGTTATCAATCAGTAACCTTGCCATGTCGGCGTTACCCTCGGCACAGGCTGTATAAAGCGCCGTCATACCATCGCCGTTCAGATTATTCACATCACAGCCGACTTCAATCAGCATTTTTGCGTTTGAAATGCGGTTTTCCTGCGCCGCCCATTCAAGCGCATTTCCGCCGTAGCCGTCTTTCATATTGATATCGTAACCGTTTTCGATAAGACAGCGGATAATTCCCCTGTCACCGTATGCCGCCGCATAGAAAAGTGAATTGTCCTGCGAAAAATACGGCGATTTCTCATTCTCCGCAATAAATTTTACCATGCTGTAATTACCGCAAAGGCACGCATACTCAAGCGGCGTATTTTCGTACTTGTCATATTCCTCCGGCGTTGTTCTGTTCATCACATAATGCACAAGTTCGGCATTTCCGCGTTCAGCCGCCCACGCAAGTACACGCTCTTTTATTTCAGGATGGTTATCCACAGCCTGCCGTATTTCTGTTATACTGCCCTTTTCAAATAATTCTCTGAGTTCGTTTTCATTCACTGTTTATCCCTGCCTTTGACGCATTTTATAGCAAAATAATTATTGATTATGTTTTTATAATACCACATGTTGCCACGCTTTTCAACAACTGTTTCATTAAATAACAGTAAAAGAGCAGTTTTTGCGACTGCCCTTAAATTTATTTCTGTCCGATGAACTGAATATCCGCACCATTCACACTTTTTGATATGCTACTGATATACCGAATCAGTTAGCAGTCAGTTCACTGTAATTGTCAGGAGTGTAATCCTTGCCATTATAACTGATAGTTGCATTGCAACCGGAAAAACTGTTTTCAAAGAATGTCACATTATTGCAAAGAATTATTACTTTCTCAAGGTTTGTGCATCCTGAAAATACATTAGTTGAAATAAAATCTACCGATTCCGGAATTATTACCGTCTTGATTGATGCGTTATTGGCGAAAGCGTCAAATATGATTCCTGTAACAGGAAAGCCGTTTGCTTCGGACGGAATCTTTACTGTTTCATCGTTTCCGAGATATGATACGACTGTGTAATACTCTTCGTCTTTATCGCTCTCAATTTTAAAATCATCAATAGATGTTTCCGATATCTCGCTCGGATCAATAACCGATGGGGCTGATTCCGGTGTTGTGACAGATTCCGTTTCGGAAGCCGTTGTTTCTGAGGTTTCCGTCTCGGAAGAAGATTCGGATATTACGGATTCCGTTTCGGAAGTTGTTGTTGCCGAGGTTTCTGCTTCAGAAGAGTTTTAGGAAGTTTCCGAAGATGTTGTATTCTCAAACGAAGAAGCGGACGAATCACCCGAATTACCCCCGCACGCCGTAAAGGAAAGTAATATTGATGCCATTACAGCCGCTAATATAATTTTGTTTCTCGTTTTCACAGTCATTCTCCTTTGATTCAATACCCTGCAATAAAACCGACAGGATAAGTATTATTTCAAATTATTATAGCATTTTTAATAAGGGCATGTCAAATTACAGTGTATTACTATTTTCAGCTGTCGGTGCAAGTGCATTTGTTCGCTGATCGATCTGTGATTTTTTAACCTATTACGGATATTCTCCCTCTTAAACAAAGTACCGCTTGCATTAACTGCAAGCGGTATTAGCTTTAAACTCAATCAGATAAATCTACAATCTGTGGTTCGCTGACAAAACGACCTTCAATAAGTTCTGATTCTATTGCGGCGCAGTATTCAATTTGTGTAGGCGAGATTGCCCTTATGTATATATCGGCATCTTCGTTTGTATCTGAAAGAAGGCATCGTTTTTTTGAAATACCCAAAATCTTCATATCGTTCGTTGTGACTTCAGGAAGTGTGGTATAATAAAGTTCAAACTCCTCATCATCAGCAGGTATACCGATATTTTTCCATTTTTCATACTCATCATCTCTGCTGAATACCACCAAAAACTTATTCTTACGATTTTTACCTATATAATATCTGAACTTTGCTTCATCTGATGCCTTGAGTTCTGAAATAACCTTGATAGCTCCGCCTTTTCTGCCTTCAAGCAAACCTAATGCTACGCCTGTCTTACAGGTAGGTGCATATAAACCGGATAACTCATCATTCCACAAATTCTTTTCAGTAAGAACAGTTCTTGCTTCTTCAGTACCCAGAGGAGGATACAAATAAAAATAATCTTTACTGTTTCCACTGTATTTTATTATCTCGCTGGAGCAGTTTTCAATATATTTGTTGAAGCAATACTTAACTATAGGCGATTTGCAGGAATTTCCGGCAAGAAATATGTGCACCTTTTCCGTATCGTTTAACGGGTGATTTTTAAATGTAAGTTTTAGTGCTTCAAAGAAATTACGCACTCCCATTTCTATTCTTTCTTTAAAGATATTAACAATCTTCTTATAATCAATATCCAGCTTCACAGCTGATATACGAATACCCTCTTTGTCAAAAAGATCAACTGTAATATTTGACCATTTTTCTGAAACATCACTCACATTAACCGCTTTGGAACTGTTTTCAATAGCAGTTTCTTTTGATGACCGAGGAGTATAAACATATCCACGCAGAACTTCTACTTCATCTGACTCATCATTATGAACATCATCATAGAGCTCTTCAAGTTGACTTTCGGTTATCGTACCTTCCCATATAGGTCTTATTTTCTCAACCAGCTGTCTGGTATTTCTTTTTGCCTCCTGAGAGTCTGAAATAAGAACTTCTACTTCATCTGACTCATCATTATGAACATCATCATAGAGCTCTTCAAGTTGACTTTCGGTTATCGTACCTTCCCATATAGGTCTTATTTTCTCAACCAGCTGTCTGGTATTTCTTTTTGCCTCCTGAGAGTCTGAAATAAGAGCTTCACTTCCGGGGAAGGCTTCACATTCGGAAGGCTTGGCGAAAGAAAAACCATTCGACTTGTCATTTTTTAAAAGCGACTCTCTGTTATCCTTGAATATTTCAAATGCGGCGAGTTCAAGGAGATTTTCACCTCCGAGAAATTTATCACCCTCAGAACCGAAATGTTCAATAACATAATTATATTTGCGTTCTTCTCTGGTGTCAGCGGCACCACGCCAGATTCCAAAATCAAAATCCGTAGTACCTCCGCCGAAGTCGAAAATGCCATAGAAATATTTTTCATTTTCGTCATACGGATCAAATCCGTACGTCTGTAATGCTGTAATAGCATAAGCGGCAGGTTCGCTTACACCTTGTACTATTTTAAACCGCTCCATCTGTTCTTCATCGTCAAGTACAGCATCAGGAAGAGATTTCTTTATGCCCGCAGTAAAACTTCTGAGCAGTTTTTCCTTTACCGCTTTCTCATAAGCGACCGGGAATGAAAGAATGTAATTCATATATATTCCGTTGCGCATATTGTTGATATAAAGTCCGAGATAATATGCGTATATTTCAACCGGATCAAACTCTCCGTCTTTTATATCAAGATACGGTGGTAACAGATACTCATGACCTTCTTTTCACATATCTTTACCGCACTGCCTTTAGGTCTTGCCGCTTACACTGTGGGAAGCCTTATCGAAGCACAGAAAAACGGAACAGAATTTGACTCTTCGTGGATATGGATATCAATCATTATTCAGGTTGTACTTGTTTTCTTCCGTTTCTTATTCGACTATTTCCGTGCAAGATTACAGGAACCTATAAGCTATCAGCTGACCGCCCGTGACCGTCTTGCTGTCGGAGATGCCCTAAAGCGTGTTTCTCTCGGCTATTTCGGTCAGATCAGTACAGGCAGTATCCTGAACTCAATCACATCGGGTCTTTCCACACTTGAAAACATGGGTATCCGTATGATAGATAACTTTGTCGGCGGTTATCTGAACTTTGCCGTAATATTTGCAGCACTCGCTGTATGCAGTCCCCTAACCGCACTTATCGCTCTGGTTGCCGCATTACTGTCGCTTTGCTTTATGCTGATAATTTCCCACTTCAGCCGCATAAATGCTCCGGTAGAAGCGCAGGCAAACCGTGACCTGACAGGTGCGATCATCGAATACGCCCGTGGATTATCGGTAGTAAAATCATTCGGAAAATCCGGTGCCACTATGGATTCGGTTACAAAAGCGTCATCGCAAGATATTCTATCTGCAAATCTGCCGCTGCACTTTTGGTTAACTGATTGTACTTCTTTTGCTTTGCGTCTGACGGAAATAAAAGATCGGGGTTGCCATAATGTTTTCCTCTTTTCTTTGAATGTTGTTGAATTATGCGGTTCTGTCCGCTGTACTATCTTGTTGTTTTCATTCTATCACAACGGATAAGCTGTGTCAAGGATAATGTATTATAATAAAATATGTTTAACTTGAATTTTACACTCGGTTTAGGAACATATACAAAAATATCACCAATTTTCATTTCAGTGCTTATACTCACCGTTTTGGAAAATATCTTTCTTATTATTTAATAACCGTTTTATTTATAAGTATACTTTTAAAAAATTCGTCAATCTTTTTATGCCGCCACTCACAACAACTCAATGTTTATTATCGGTTTATGACAATCTCCACTCCATGTAACCCATGAAACATAATCTTCCCACTCGTCTTTTTCTTGACCGAATGAGTAATAAGTTTTACCGAATTCATCAGCTTTTTCTAACGGAACAAGCCATCCACTGCAATCAGTACAAATTATGTCATCACAAAATACATCATGTCCTTCACCGCAATCAAGAAAGAAAACCGCATTTTGTTTTTTAGCTTCTTCCTGTACTTTTGCAAAAAAACTAATAAATCTTTCGTCTTCATTTGTTCGTAAACCAATCATCGTACTTAGTCCTTATAGATATTGTTTTCTTCATAGAAACCGGGCATTCACACTCTTCAATACTTTTTGTAAAGCTCAATCCGATACAGACATTTCTCCTCAGCGTCCGCCAGCATTTTCACAATATCGGTATCCTGAATATGCACTGTGACGCTCTTCTCGTTTTCCTCGCCCGTCCAGTTCTTGCTGAGCATTACATACTTTATCCCTCTCACGTCACGAAGTCTGCCTATAAGCTCGGCAAAAGCCCTCAGTTTTTCGTTATCCGTATCGTGATTTCCGACGGGAGTTTTGCAATCACAATCATTATCCGTAATTCTGTATCTGTACGTTTCCCCGGCAATGCAACGGTTTATATCCTCTTCATTTCCTATCTGAAAATCATAAGGCAAATTCCCGACAGCTTTCCTGTAATCACTTGTATTTATCCCGTAATTGACAGCCCCGTAAAGCATATAGCACATTGTATTTCACCTCGTTTTTCATCAATATAATTTGCTTTAAAAATTATAAATTAATTCCTGTATGGCATAAATTGAAACTTTTATATATTATATATCACGCATCAACATACTGTCAAGTATGATAGAAATTTCTTTCTCTGCTCTAACTCAGCCATAACGGGCATCTGGCAAAAAATAATCCGAAACCTGATACCACACCCGATTTGCCGCTACGTCCTGCAACACGATATCCGTTAACAATTAAAACACCTCAAAAAGTTTTCGACTGAAAAGTAAAATCTCACCCAATAGGTGTAGACACAGGTGTTAAGGGCGTGGTATACTGTTATTCGGTTAGTTTTGTCTAATCTATTGCGTTCGCATATTGCAATTAAAACTTTTTGGGAGAATTTTGCCTATGGAACATACAAAAGCACTTGAAAACGAGGGTGCTGTCTTATTGGCACAGAGCGACGGCTGTTCGGTCTGGCAGTTTTGCAACGAAAACGGCGAGGGTACAATGACCGCCTACGAGGTATTCCCGGGAGTGATGCTCAGTTTCAACGACTTCCACATGGAGTACTATCACAGCGGATTTGTCATAGATAACAGAATACTGGCTATTGACCACTGCCGTGAAGGACAGATGGAATATGTCGCAGGAAGCGGCATGGTCGGTTATACAACAGCAGGCGACATAAAACTTGACCGCCGTAAACAGCATCTGGTTGCTGTTACTCGCAAATGTCGGTATGTTCTGCGAAAGATATTCATGGCAGGGAATTGCAATTTCAGCTATGTTTCTGCTGTTTTTACTGCTGTATCGCCAATATACCGCCGCACTTAAAGGAGCGTTGGTGATAATTGTTTCACTTCCTTTGCTGAAATATGTTTTTCCGCTGTGTCCGCATATTATAAACATGGTTTTCCCCGTGCTGATAAACTACACTCTGCGTATTATGCCGTGCATACTGGCAGGAATTTTACTTGTCCGCAACGCCTCAATGCAGAAAATGATTGCCGCCATGCGTGCAATGCACCTTCCGCAAGGTTTTATTCTTGCTATGTCCACTACCCTGCGATATTTCCCGTCAATAAAAGAAGAATTCATGAATAATCAGATCAGCTTTAAAACTTCAGAATATCCCTTTTTCCGAACGGCTCGAATGTACGATAGTACCTATTATGATGTCGGCGGCAAATACATCGGATGAAATTGAGGCGGCGGCAGTAGTAAGAGGGATTGAAAACCCTTGTAAGAAAACAAGTTATGTCAGTATTCATATAACTTGCTCTGATCTCATTATCATGATTTCGGCAACGGTATGTATCACGGCAATTACACTGATAGGATTTCTGTTATGATCAAACTCAAAAACGTAAGCGTAGATATTAAAGGCAAAAATATTCTTTCGGATATAAACCTGACGGTTGGCAAGGGAGAATTTGTACTGCTCTGCGGCGAAAGCGGTTGCGGAAAAACCACAATGACAAAGCTCATAAACGGGCTTATTCCCCCACTTTGTAAAAGATGCCGAAGTCAGCGGTTCCGTCAGCGTAGCAGACCTTGATATCGCAACACTCCCCATGTATAAGATTGCCGAAACTGTAGGCTCTGTATTCCAGAACCCAAAGACGCAGTTTTTCAACACCGACTCCTGTGCAGAAATCGCTTTCGGACTTGAAAATATAGGCGCACCCCCTGAATTAATTCAGAAACGGGTAGCCGAAACCATATCCGAGCTGAATATTGAAAAGCTGACAAACAGAAGCGTTTTTTCAATGTCAGGCGGCGAAAAACAACTACTCGCCTTTGCCTCCGTATATGCCATGAATCCGCAGGTTTATGTTCTTGATGAACCGTCTGCGAATTTAGACCAAAGTGCAATAGTAAAACTGCGTACAATTCTTGAAACGATCAAAAAGAGCGGTCGCACCGTACTTATAGCCGAACACAGAATTTCATACCTGAACGGTCTTGCCGACAGAATTATTTACATGAAAGACGGACGCATTGATAAAGAGTTCACACCCGAAGAATTTGCCGGATTATCAGACTCCGAACGAGAATCGCTGGGGCTTAGAAACATTCATCCCGAGAAAATAAACATTCCCGAACTTTTGTCCATGCAACCCGATTCCATACTCACAGTAAATAATCTTTCTGTCCGATGCAAAAAGAAACTGATCTGCAACAGCATATCATTATCCGCAGGCGCAGGAGATGTTATAGGAATTGTCGGCGAAAACGGAAACGGCAAATCGACCTTCTGCAACTGCCTTTGCGGTCTTTTACCAAGCACTGACGGAGAAATCGTATACCACGGCAAAAAGCTGTCACGCAAAGCCCGTACCAAACAATTCGGTATGGTAATGCAAGACGTAAACCATCAATTGTTTTCTGACAGCGTCAAAAACGAGTGCCTCCTCGCAAATCCCGATGCGACAGATGAAGAAATTTCGGCATTATTAAAAAGCTTTGATTTATCCGATTATACCGATAGTCACCCGTTGACATTATCAGGCGGTCAACGCCAACGTCTTGCAATATGCCAGGCGGTCATGGGCGGTAAAAAAATACTCATTTTTGACGAGCCAACCAGCGGATTGGATTACCGCCACATGTGTCAGGTAACCGAACTTATGAAGCAAATGGCTGATAAGGGATATATCATATTTGTAGTAACCCACGATTACGAATTTCTTAACCGTGCGTGCAATCACTATATACGCATAGAAAAAAGTGATTGAATGTCAGCCTTAAAATCTCCTCGTCCTTTGCATCGGGAACGACGGGTGCAGGCTCAGATTCGGGCTTATCCGCCTTTTCTTCGGGCTTATCGTCCTTCTTGTCCTCCGCCTTGCTCTCATCGGGCTTCTCTGCCGTGCCGTTATCGTCTGCCGGCTTGTCGTCAGCAGGCTTCTCTTCGGGCTTGGGCTCGTCCTTCTGCTCCGGTGCGGGAGCGTCGGGCTTCTTCTCCTCTTCGGGAGTTTTCTTTTCGGGTTCCATTGTTTTACCTCGCTTTCTTAATTTTGTGTATGAAAAAAGCACCCGTTAAGGTGCTTAGTTCCGATATTTGATTAGTTGTCACTCAATAACAACCTTGTTTTCTACCTTCTTGTATGCGTCAAGATACCACTCTTTTTTATCGCCGTTATATGTAAGCTCATAATACATACCGTCGGGAAGAGTGCTTGAAAGCAAGTATTTCCAGTTCTGAAGAGTTTTACACTTCCACACTGTATAAACATCAAAATCAGATTTTGCGACTGATTTGTCTAAATGTTCTTCTATATAGTTTTTTGCAATTTTTATTGCTTTTTCATCCATGATTATCCGTCCTTTCTGTTTTGTGCATAAAACACCACTCAAAATGCTTCATTAAAGATGTAAACATTCTATTCCATATTCAACACAGCAGTCGTGTTCTATTCGGCAGCCTCTTGCATCTTCCCACCCGGGACAGAACACTGCAACATCTGCTCCAGAAAGAAGCTCAAGCGATTTACCGAGAAACCACAGTGGCTTTGCATCAATAGGGGCAGACTGAAAGAACGAATCAATTACTTCAACCTCTTCCCCGTAAAGTTCTTTTGCTTTACTTATGGCTTTATGCCTTTCCTTAGTGATTTCCGTGTCTGTTTTGCCTCTCATAGGCTGTGAGATAAATACTTTCATTTTTATTTTCCTTTCTCCAATTGATTTTGGGTATAAAAATACCGCCCTTTTTAAGAGCGGTAAAATTATTAAGTTTGGTTCATTTTCGCACCGAACTTCACAAAAAACGGCTGTTTTTGCAAAGTTCATGTTAAAATCAGCCGTTTATGAGCGATAATACGCTTTTTAGAAAAGTTCTATCATTCCCTGTAAACTGAGGGAACTTATCAAGCTCTGACAGCTTGGCTCTCCTTACCCACCCGTCTTTGTCGATGTACTCAATCACGGGTGGGTCTGTTTTTTCTTCGGATACCTTACCGGTGCGGAATGTATCTTCTTCCACTCTGATTATAATCCGCATTGCTTACTCCTTTCAAAACGGGATACAACAAAACCGCTCACTGCTGTGGGCGGTTAATCGTTATTTTTCTTTTCCTCCTCTTCAAGTTCTAAGTCTTTCAAAAGCTGTCTCATTTTTTTTACTGCTTCTTCATTAGAACCGTCAAGAGAATGTTCTTTTATTTCAGCCATTCTATCACTCCTAATTCAACATACTTGCTAAGAAATTTATTAACGATTGCTCGATATTCAGAATCAGAACCCGTTTTTATATTCTTTCGGATCATTCTGTCTAACTCTTTAATTGTAGTCATTCTATCATATTCCATAAGTTTTGTCAAGACCTCAACTTTTCCGTTGTTTTTAACAATGGAAAGTGATTTTACGTTGCTTCCACCAAAAAATTCGACTATATCGTCAATAGAATAACTATTGTTTCTGGGATGGTTGTGCATGATGAATAAATCTCTTCCGTACAATTCGCCAAAACTTATTTTTTCATCATCTCCAATTATAGGTTCTCGTTCTACCATATCTTTATCAACAATAAACGCAACTTCATTTCCAGCGTTATTGTCACGAGAGTACTCTAATAATTCTTTGTGTTTGCGCTGAACATACTCACAATATTCATCATTATACCCAGATATGTTTATTAACGGCACTTTTTCTATGGATTTCTCTGTAATCGGGGTTATAGGTGTTTCTGAGTTTTTATCTTTTTCTTTTAATACAACACCCTCGCTCATAATCTTCTTAGTTTTTTGGCTATCCTGCGTCACTTCCGGTAACTGCGGTGTTGTGTTCTCGGGCAGTTTACTCATAGGCGCTTCCTCCGTTCTCGGAGCTGCCTGCTTCGGCTTGCCCTCACCGCTGTAGATCTTCTCCCTTGAATAATCCCTGCGG
>CABUEI010000030.1 GCA_902490585.1 uncultured Oscillospiraceae bacterium | reverse complement strand
TTTACCGCCGCCGATTATTGCGGCGATCTCATCTACAAGATATTTTGACGAGATGATATTAACCATTGTCTGCGAAAACGAAACCACCACCTGCAGCGCATAAGCAATAAACAGCTGAGGCTTATTCTTTACTGCCGTTTTCAGCATAAATTTAAGCGTAGGCAGGGTCTTTTTCTCTTTTTCTTTACGCATTGACTGCCACCTCGCTTTCGTTGTTGTCAATATAATACTGAGCCTGGACATTGAACATATCAGCGTATTCTCCGCCCTTGTCCATAAGCTCGCTGTGAGTTCCGTACTCGACTATACCGCCGTCCTTGAACATAGCGACCTTGTCGCAGAACTGCGTAGAACTTAATCTGTGGCTGATATATACCGCTGTCTTGTTACCGATTAGCTTGTCAAAGTCGCCGTACAGCTTGCTTTCCGCAAGTGCGTCAAGTGCCGCCGTAGGCTCGTCAAGGACAACTACAGGCGCATTTTTATATAACGCTCTTGCAAGCGCCAGCTTCTGCTTTTCGCCGCCCGACAGGTCAACGCCGTCATCGTAAACAATCTTTAGTATCTCGGTATCCATACCCTTTTCAAGTTCAGACAGCTTATTCTCAAGCCCCGAATCAATAACGCACTGCCTTGCCTTCTCCTTGTCCGATTTATTCGCACTGCTCATTGAAACGTTCATATACAGCGGAAATGCGAACAGTTCCACCTCCTGAAAAGCAGGCGAGAATATCTTATAATAGCTGTGCTTGTTGTACTGCTTTATATTGACACCGTTCAGCAGTATCTCGCCCTCTGTCACCTCATACAGCCTTAACAGCAGCTTTATAAAGGTAGATTTTCCTGCGCCGTTAAGCCCTACCACCGCAAGCCTCTCTCCTGCGTTAAGAGTGATATTGACGTTTTTAAGTGCGTATTTTTCAGCCTTCGGATATTTGAACGAAACATTGCGGAATGTAAATTCATAGCTGTCACACTGCGGAACATCAATTCCGCTGTCGTCCTTATCTCCGCAGTCAGCGTCCATAAAGCTGCGGAAATCGTCATATTCCCTGCTCCTTGCAAGTAAGTCCGATACAGCGGTCAGAAGCTGATTTGCATAATCAAAGAATGTCATTGACGATGCAAGGTACAAGGTGAAATTGCCTATCGTCATATTTCCGGTTACAACGCTGTATAAGAGCCATGCGTAAACCGCCGCCTGCACTCCTGCCCAGAGTACAGCATTTATGACAGCCGACACCGCCCATATCCTTGAATTTTTCTTCTGCGCCGCATAACGCTCTTTGTTCAGCACTTTGAACTTTTCTGTAAGCCAATCGGCTATTCCGAACATTCTTATATCCTTAGCCGCCTCAAAGTCGCTCGTGGTATAAGAAAGATAATTATGCCTGCGCCACCACGGTGCAAGCGGATCCCACACCTTTTTCTTACAGTAAGCGTTTGTCTTGTTGGTGACAACAAATTGCAGTACCGAGCAGATAAGTATAGCAATAACGATAAAAATATTCATCGTACCGAGAATGGCGATACCGACAACGATTATCGGTATAAGCGTGAGAAGACGCACAATGCCTCTCATCATTCCCTCTATGCCCTCATTATTGCTGTTGCAGGCGTTTCCTGCTTTCTGATAGCAGTCCATAAAGTCCTTATCCTCAAGATAGCCGTAATCCACCGACATTATCTTGCGGTTCTTAAGTCCCATCTGCCTGATTCTTGCTCCGATATAAATGTGAAAGAATGAGTTGCCGTAAAGGTTCAGCATAGTAGCCGTAATCTGTATTACGGTAAATCCGCCCATAAGCAGTGCAAGCGCAGTAGCACTCTGTCCTGAAGTTATCATATCTATAACGAACTTTGATATGAATGACCACAGATACTGCATTATCGGCGCACAGACTACGCTGATTATTATAACGGGTATAAACCTGTGTGAATAGCTCAGCATTGATTTCAATGAGTGAATGCTGTTGCTGAAAACGCCGTATTCCTTATGATAAGGATTGGTGTTTTTTTCTTTCTCTTTATTTTTCTTCATTTTTCTCTCCCACTTTTATAAAACTCATATCCTTTCGGTCAAAGAACGGATAATCACGGTTGTTTACGCTTGTCTGATAACCATGCGGCTGATTGAGTACGGCAAACGCACCTGTCAGCAAAATAAGCATTTCCGGCAAGTAGTTTCTTACTCCATAGACTTTTTCTTTATCATTGTCGGCGCAAAGCACGCTTATTTCGATTATCTCATTGTTTGAGCCGTTGATGCTCAAAAGATACTGAAGCGCTTTTTCTATCTTTTCTTTCGGATAACCGAGATGAGTTGCTATGGTCGAGGCACCGACTACCTCGCCGTTATCAAGAGAAAGAAGATACATTACCACCTTTAAGTTCATCTTATCTCCTAAGAACCTGAACAGCTCCGACAGCTTATCAATATCCGAAAACTGTTTTGCGAAACTCTCCGGCTGTTCTATTAATGTAAAATAGCGGAAATCCTTGTTAAGCCGCATATACGTCACACCTGTATTACAGGTGCATTCGGAAGCAATCGTGCCGTTTGAATCTTTAAAATCGGCTATATCGTAGTAATAGCGGCATTCACGCCACGCAGTAAGCTGCATTGCCCAGATTATATTAAGGTAATTTTTAATCCACTCGGCAGAAGAATCCTGACTGCTGTCTGCTATAGCCCGCATATGATTCAATACCTGTTGTTCAAACGAACACTTTTCCTCTCCTCTGCCGTAAAGATTGTCTATAGAAACATCGAAGATGTCCGCTATCTTAGGCAGTAAATCGCCGTCGGGATAGCTCCCGTTTTCCCATTTTGATACTGCCTGTGCGGTAACACCGAGCTTGGCTGCAAGCTGTTCCTGCGTGATACCGCTTTGTTTTCTGAGCTTCTGTAACTGCTTTGAAAATGTTGTTTCCATATCAAATCCCCCTTGTTTGCATTAAGTTTAACACAAATATCAGTTGTATGCAACATATATTTCTGCATAAAATTCAAATATAGGTTTATAAAATCAGTAAATTCAACCGAATCATTAAAAACGGGAAAGAAAAAAGCGACAAAGCGTGTTGCTCTGCCGCCGTTTGTGAAATTTTTCAATAATCAGAATGCGAAATAGTCGGGAGCGGAATCGCCCGTAACAGGTGCAAAACCTACAATCGGACCGATCTCATCAGGACCGTCAGCTTCAAATACAGTACCAAATTTATCATTTGTTGCTATATCGAAAAATTTACCGACTGCACCTTCTTTAATGATAGCGCCGTTTGAAAGATATATCTTTCCGTCAACGGTCTTGACTTCCTTGAGTACTTCTCCGTCGTACTCTGTAACATCTCTTGTGAATGCGTTGTTCAAAAATAACATACCTTTGCGTCCTTTCATTAACAGTTTCTTAAACGAGAGATTTCAATTCTCTTGCAAGACGGGCTACCGGCAGTCCCACAACATTGTAAAAATCGCCGCTTATGCGTTTTACAAACATGGCACCCTTTTCCTGAATGCCGTATGCACCTGCCTTGTCCATAGGCTCGCCGCTTGCAATATACTGCCAAATCTCATCGTCACCGAGCGGATAGAATTCCACCTCGGTCTTTTCATAAAAATTTATTTGCTTATCGGGAGAAATAACGCATAATCCCGTAAGTACCGTATGTGTCTTGCCTGACAGCTTTTTCAGCATATCAAATGCGTCCTGCTCGTTCTTAGGCTTACCCATGATCTCATTACCGAGTGCAACTACAGTATCTGCTCCGATAACTGTATCTTCAGGGTATTTTTCCTCTATCTCCTCCGCTTTCTGTCGGGATAGCATGAGTACCGCATCGGACGGAGCTGTGCCGTCGGGGATATTTTCTTCCTTTACGGCAGGAACCGATATAAAGTCAAAGCCTGCCAGTGTCATAAGTTCAATTCTTCGTGGAGATCTACTTGCCAGAATCATCATTGTTGTACTTTTCGCCGTAAACCTCGTCGTAGTTTGCTATACATTCCTTGATTATCTCAACTGCCGCCTTGTGTCCCATAACCTCGTTAACGGCTGTTTCCTTTCCTTCAAGCTGTTTATATACCTTGAAGAAGTGGAGCATTTCATCAAAGATATGTGAGGGTAAACCCTCAATACTTCTGTATGAGTTATAGTTCGGATCCTCAAACGGAATTGCTATAATCTTCTGGTCCATCTTACCGTTATCTATCATATTGATAACACCGATAGGATAGCACTGTACGAGTACCAGCGGAACGAGGGGTTCGTTGCAAAGCACCAGTACATCCAGAGGGTCGCCGTCATCTGCAAGCGTTTTCGGAATAAATCCGTAGTTTGCAGGATAGTGGGTTGATGTATACAGTATTCTGTCAAGTATAAGTACGCCGGTTTTCTTGTCAAGCTCATACTTTGACTTACTGCCCTTAGATATTTCAATAACGGCTAAAAAGTCGCTGGGAGTTACTCTTTCCTTATCAATGTCGTGCCAGATGTTCATAAATTTAACCTTTCTTAGCGTTAACGCTACTAATGTATCTATTATACAACTATATTAACAACATTTCAAGCGATTTTTTGCATTTTTTTGTAATAATACTCAAATATGCTCAAAATGTATAAAATCGTGTTTATGCTTTTTCAAACGCCCTGAGCGTCTTTATCGCAATGATCGCAACAAGCAGTCCGCTTGCCGTCCATATAATCGGCTCGGATATGCACACTCCGAAATATCCGCATACGGGAATTACCGCAATAACGGTTATTATCTTCCACAGCATTTCTACAAGGCTTGCGCCTATCGGTACGACACTCTTTCCGAGTCCCTGCAAGGTACATCTCAGCGACAGTAGCGTGTTCAGGGCATAGTAGAACGGAACATTTATACGCAGATAGTAAACCGCTGTATCAATAATCACACGGTTGTCGGCAGGTGCTATCATAAATACCAGCTGTTCTCCGAAGATATATACAAGCAATACTGCAAGTGTTGACCAGCCGTAACCTATAAGCAGACCGTACTTTATGCTCTTTTTTATTCTGTCAAACCGTCCTGCGCCGAGGTTCTGGCTTACGAATGTAACAAGCGTTGCGCTGATTGCCGAGAATGGCATGATCGTAAAGCTGAATATCTTTCGTGCTGCCGTATGTGCCGAAATTATATCCGTTCCCAGTCCGTTGATACCGTTCTGCAAAACGATTGAGCCTATATCGACTATCGAGTACATAAGCGCCATTCCTAGCCCTGTTGCAAGCAATGACTTGATTTCTTCTCCGTGAAGTCTGAAATCGGACTTGTGAAGTTTTAAGAACGGACATTTCTTTATAAGATATATTAAGCAGATAACCGCAGAAATCAGCTGTGCGATAACCGTAGCCAGTGCCGCACCGTCAACGTCCATTCCAAAGCCGAATATGAACAGGAAATCCAGTCCGACATTAAGCACGGCTGATATTACAAGGATTATAAGCGGGATAACGCTGTCGCCGAGCGCACGCAGAATGTTAGCCTCGAGGTTGTATATCAGTGTTACTATAAGTCCGCCTGCTACTATTGTAAGATACAGTTTTGCCTGGTCAAAAATCTCTGCCGGTGTATTCAGAGCAGTCAGCAACGGATCCACAAACACTATGCAAAGTGCCATAATCACAGCGGTGATTATCGCCGAATATGTAATCATTCCTGCAACAGTGCGGCGAACTTTGTTCATATCATTTGCGCCGTAATGCTTTGCAACAGGGATTGCAAAACCCGTGCATAAGCCGTTTATGATGTTGAACATAAGTGACACCACTGCCGTAGTCGAGCCGACCGCCGACAGCGATAATTCGCCGAGTTTTTTGCCGACAATAATAATGTCAACCAGGTTGTACGCCTGTTGGAACAGACTGCCGAGTAAAATAGGCAGGCTGAACAGGAGCATAAGCCTTATTATGCTTCCTTTTGTTAAATCTCTCATCGTTTTTCTTCTTTTCTTTCCGTTGTTCTTTTTTACTTTTCTTTTTAGGTAATACCGAATGTTATTTAGTTTATCTTTTCGGTAAACATTAGTATAACATATAAGGAACTTGGTTTCAAGTAAAAAATGCTTGTTATTGACCGGTTTTTGTGATAAAATGAATTGTAATTTACGAAAAATGAAAGAGAGTAACAAAAAATGGAACCTAAAGATTATTCAGTTACCGAAATCAGCGGTGAGTATGCAACGCTTACCGACATAAACACAGGTGAAACGCTGTTTATTGCATTGGCGTTACTGCCGCTCGGAACAGATATCGGCACTAAACTGCACTATGAAATGCTTGAATATACTATAGAGGAATAACGGGGGAAATATTATGGTATTAATGCTTCTCGTTGTTGCCTGCTATACGATCTGCGGACTCAGCGACAAATACTCTGTAGCGAAGCTGAAATTTGACGGCAATTCGTTTACATTTCTCATGGCATTACCAACGGCGATACTTTTACTGCCGCTCATGCCGTTTTCCGATTTGAACTTCCAACTCTGCTGGCAGTCGGTGCTTGCGGCTGTTCTTATAATGATATCGAAACTGCTTGAGTTCAAAATGTCAGCGCTTGTTCTCACTGAAATGTCGGCGTTTGAGCTTAAAGCTTGGCTCGGACTGTGCCTGTTTGCGTCGTATGCGACCGATATACTTACTGCGGTAGATACGTTCAGCTGGCTCAGATTACTTGCTATAGCTGTTACGGCTGTCGGACTGTTCATGATAGCAAGATCCGAAAGAGAACGTATAAATTACAAAAAGATAATCGTTCCGCTGTTCTTCTATCTGCTGTCAAAGTTCGGTTACGGTTTTATCATAACAGCGTCTGCACCGTTCATATCATCTTACTTTGCTCTGCTCTTCGGTCTTATTTTGCTTGCGATTGTGCTTGCTCCGCTTGTTCACCCGATAAAGCTTATCAAGGAAAAGCCGAAAGGCTGTGCGTTTGTGGCACTGACAAAAATACCGAACGCTCTGGGACTTGTGCTTGAAAATGCCGTTATCGCCACAAGTATGACCAACTATTCATTCATACAGCCTATGATAATGGTAGCACTTTTCTTTATCGGTCTTATCCGTAAGGAAAGCACAAAGCCGCTCAATATCATCGGCAGTATTGTCTGCATAAGCGGAATTGCGGCATTTCAGATTTTCGGGCTTATATAACAGCAAAAGGCTTTCACAAAACGTGAAAGCCTCAGATTGTCGATAAACCTATATTTTTAATAATAAGGGGTTTGGGGCGTAGCCCCAAGCGGGGTGAGGGCGGCAGCCCCACACTCAGCCCCTTTCCGAGGAAAGGGGTTTTCGGCAAGGATGCCGAAATAAGGACACGCCGAGCTTTGCACGAGGCAAAGCCATCAGAGTGTCCTAAAGGGGATAGGGATATTAAGTTAGAAGCTGATTTTAAAATAGACTTTTTCTAAAAGCAAAGGCTTTCACAAAACGTGAAAGCCTCATTTGTTCATATTATTCAATCAGCAGGAACAATGTAGTATATCCGCTCCTCCGGCTTCGCATAACCCAGCTTATCCCTTGCGATAGTTTCGATATACTCAACTTTATACTGTTCATCGGAATATCTGCTCAGCATCTTGTTCTCGTTCTCAACTTCGGTTACCTGAGCGGTAAGCCTTGCAAGTTCTTCATTCTTCTGAGCAATCTCCACCTGAATGGAAATAAACTGATATACGCAGATTACAAGCGCAACCACCAGTAACGGTGCAAGTATCAGCATAACCTTATTGAATTTTCCTGACTTTGCCTTTGATACTGCCGCCAACTGTTAGCTCATTCCTTTCGTGATTAATATCATTATTATATAACATTTCAGGTGCTTTTTTCAAGTCCGCTTTACGCTTTTTCATTTTAGCTTTTGTATTTTCGTAAATTTTAACAAATGGTAGCTTTACTTTATGTGCAATTGATACAAAACGCTTTGCCAACGGTTTCAGCAATTTTCCGATTAAAAATTTAAGTATCTTGATTAAGGTTTTGATTATTGCCGAATAAACAAGCTTTATCAGTCTGCCGACCGTAAGTAAATACACAACGACACCTGCCAATGCGGCAATAAGATAGGATAGACGGAAGTTTCCGTTTCCTGTTTCCATTGCCAGCCCGAAAAGAATAACACCGCAAAGTGCAAGATAGAACGTATCCTCTACCCCGACAGCAAAGTTATGATGCGGTATTATAAGCCGCAATATCCTGAGCAGTTCGTAACCGATACCGAGAAATACTCCGCAAAGGCTGAAACAAGCCAGTTGCCAGATAAGTGAAGTTTCTGTGCCCATACGTTCACCTACCTGAATATTCTCGATATGAAATTATCGGCATATCTCGACTTGTTATCGCTGAAATTCAACGAACGTATGTAGCCGGTAATATCAACCGTACCGCTTTCACTGAAAGCGGTTCCGACCTCAAGCTCTTCTCCTCTTATATGCAGGTCACCGAGAGAGGTGTAAAGAGTGATATTCTCATCATCATACGAAATAATTTCAAGCACACCGCTCACTGTAAGCTTTCGCCTGTCAGTAAGAGATAACGTCTGTAGCGATTTGTCCATAAAAGCACCCCCGAATGTTATTTACCGCATGATAAATAATATTCGGGGGATGTCCGTATTATGCTTATACCACTTCGTAAAGGTCGGAAGCTCCGTCCTTGCCTACTACCTCTACAACTTTCAGTACACGGATTTTAAGCGGGCTTTTGCCCATATTTATCTCTATTTCATCACCGACCTTGACATCATAAGACGCTCTGGCAGGCTTGCCGTTTACCGAAACCTTTTCTGCGTCACACGCTTCGTTGGCAACTGTTCTTCTTTTGATAAGACGTGATACTTTCAGATATTTATCAAGTCGCATACAAAAATCCTTTCGTATAGAAAATAAAAAACGGAGGCGGTAATAATACAGCCTCCGCTATTGAACCAGACTTAATTACTTAGCAACTGCGTCCTTTAACGCACTACCGGCCTTGAAAGCAGGAATCTTAGAAGCAGCAATCTTTATCTTATCGCCTGTACGGGGGTTAACGCCCTCACGAGCAGCACGCTCACGAACTTCAAATGTACCGAAACCAACGAGCTGAATCTTTTCGCCCTTAGCAAGTGTCTCAGAAATGCTGTCAACTACAGCTGAGATAGCCTTTTCTGCGTCCTTCTTTGTAAGACCTGCCTTTTCAGCAACCATTGTAACTAATTCTGCCTTTGTCATTTGAGTAATCCTCCAAAAATTTTATTAATATTATTAAGCTTAAAAGCTTATAGACGTAATACGGTCAACCGACTAATTGCTTTACGGTTAATCAGAATTTAAAAACAGCACTTTTATCTGCTCATCTGACAGATTGTCGAGCGTTTTGCCTTGCGACTTCGCATTACTCTCAAGCTCTCTAAAACGCATTATAAACTTATTTACAGCAAAAGTCAAGGCTTTTTCACAATCTTTTTTGATAAAACGTGATAAATTACAGCAAGAGAGTAAAAGTTCTCCAAAATTATCTTCTGTCAGTTCTTCGTTTTTGTCATTAATAGCTAACTCAAGGCTTGCCATTTTGTCTTTTACAAGGCTGAGTGCTTCATCTGTACCCGAAAGCTCCACGCCTGCATTTGACGCACGTTTGAACACTTTCTGACCTCTCATGAGTGCGGGAAGTACCATAGGAACGCTGTCCAGTGTATCGGCAACTGTATCCTGGTGTTTTGATTTCTTCTTGAGCTTGTCCCAGTTTTTAAGAACGTCGTCCGAATTATTTACATTGACATCTCCGAAAACATGAGGGTGACGGTAAATCATCTTCTTTGTTACGTCATCGCAGATATCGTCAAATTCAAATCTTCCACGTTCTTTTTCTATCTGGCAATGGAAAACTGCCTGGAACAGCAGATCACCGAGTTCTTCTTTGAGCATAGCGGCGTCGTCAGCGTCGATCGCTTCCATTACCTCATAAGCCTCTTCAAGAACATTCATTCTGACAGACTTATGATCCTGCTCCCTGTCCCAAGGACAGCCATTTTCGCTTCTGAGTATCTTAGTTACTTCCAGAAGGTCATTGATATCATATTTATCTTTAAACTCAAAGTCCAAATTATACACTTCCAATACCTGTTCTGCCCTTTTTCGAGCGCTTATATAATAATACTCTAAAATCTGTAAAATATCAAGCCGATTTCAGTAATTTTTTCTTTTTTGTAGATTTAGCAAAGACTTTGTATTAATTTCGTTGAAGATTATTAGCAAAATTATATAAATAATTCCACTTGCACCTATTGCCATAAACAGACTGATAACCTTGCTCATTCTCTCTGCTGTGAAAAAATATGTAAAATGAGCGGCTACAGCACATATCGTTCCGGAAATCAGCGGAACGCACATTCTCTTTATAATATGAAAATCTATACCGGTTACATTTTCAAGTGCTAAATATCCTCCGAGCGATACCACAGCATACATGACGACAGTTGAAACAGCCGCTCCGTTGATGTTGATTTCCGGTATTGATATCGTAAATACATTAAGTATAAGTTTTACCGCACAACCGGGTAACATCAGCTTTATCGGCAGATCCGAACGTCCTATAACCTGGAATATGGATATAAACGTTGAAGAGAGCGTAAGAAACACTCCGCCGAGCCCGAGTATAAACAGCGGCAATGCGCTCACACCCACCTCCTGCTGTCTGCCCGAAAACAGAAAATCAAGAACCTGCCTGCTCATAGCAGAAAGCCCAAGATACAGCGGAAACCCGATCACAAAATTAGAGCGTAACACCATAGTCACCTTACGTTCAAAATCCTTTTTGTTACCGAGTGTCCACGCACTAGCTATCTGCGGCAACGCACTTCTGCCGAACATAGCGGTAAATGACGGAATAAGCATGAACATTGTCCATGAAAGCCCGGTGTAACTTCCGTACATGAAGTTTGCAAGCCTTACCGCACCGCCCTGAGAATTGATAATATTCGAAAAACAGGTTCTGAAATATTCCGAATCGCACGAAAGTGCAAAATTAAGGCATCTGGGTATAGTTATTAGGTCTATGAACGAAGACAGATTGACAACAATAGCCGCAACCGAAACAGGAATACACGCTTTTATAAGCTCCTTTGCTATCGTCACAGCTTTATCTGTAGCCGTATCACCGACAGTAGTATCAATAACCTTTTTACAGAATTTTTTTCGTACAAAAAGACATATAAGAGCGCAGAGCTCACTTACCGTAACAGCAAGCACCGCACCTGCCGCCGCATACGGCATTATAATATCAATAGCCGAACTCTCATTTGTTGCGATTGTACCGAATATCTCATCGCCGTTCATAAAACATTTCATGCCGTAATCAAGTATGAAATATGATGCTCCCAGTCCCACAACCGCACGGCATACCGACTCGGCAACCTGTGATACTGCCGTAGGCATCATGTTACAGCACCCCTCATAATATCCCTTGAGCACAGACGAAACACAGCACATGCAGACTGACGGAGCGATTACGATTATGCCCCATACACTCTGCGGCGACTGAGCTACAGTATCAGCAAACGGTTTGGCTAGTATAAGAATAGAAACAGTTCCGACAATGCCGATAAGCCCGAACGTAAAAACCGCTGTCCTCAGCACCTTCTGTGCATTTGCAAACTTATGTAATGCAATATTGTCTGCAACGGTTTTAATAATTACTGTCGGTATTGCCGCCGCAGTCATCGCAAACACAGGTGTATACAGGCTGTAAGCGGTCGAGTAATATCCCATACCGATACCGCCGAGAATATTTGTAAGCGGTATCTTGAATACTGCACCGACAACCTTGCTTATTACCATTGAAACAAACAGAATAATTGTATTTTTTACATAGGTGTTTTTCAAATAATCAGTCCCTTCCGGTAAATACTATTAACTTCGGGACAAGAATATACCGGATAAAGCTGAATTAAAACCGCAACTCAATAAAAAAGACGCTTATCCGAAATCGGATAAACGTCCTGAAATATTATTCTGTTTTTAAGCCTTGAAATCAAACGGGTGTTTTTCTTCTGGAACAGCCGTCGGAACATACTGCTCATAAGCCGTCTGCGTCTTGTTGCCGTTAAACTCTACTCTGTCGATTTTCAGAGCGTCATCATTCTTGTCACTCTTTTCAAATCTGTCATCCGACTTATCGGAATATGTCGCTTTTATAAGCTTGATGAGTTCTTCAACTGACGATGCTTTTACAAGCCGTTCCTCGTACTCTTCCTTTTCTTCCTTCTTTGCTTCTTCCGCTTTCTTCTCGGCGGCTTTTTCCTTAGCCTTTTCAACGTTTTCGTTCTTATTAAGGCTTTCTTTAATAAGCGCATAGTAAGAAACATTTCCGTCGCTGTCAACGCTTATGCCAAGCTTTGTAACATTGTCGGAATCATCACCGAGCTGTTTTCTTATTTCAGGCAGTTCGCCGATTGCCTTATCAATGATACCCTCAAACTTAGCTCTCTCGTTTTCATCGGTAGCCATTTTTTCAAGCGTATCGGGAGTTATAACGCAGTTATACTCGCCTTTACCTGTAGCAAGATGCTGCTGTGCCTCTTCGTCGGAAGAAAAATCCGCAACGATAAAGTCAACGTTCTTATATTTATCTTTAAGCTGTTCAAGATATTTCTGTGCATCGGCACTGAGCTTTACCGATGAAGATTCCTTTGATTTATCGGTCTTGTCCGCAGCACTTACTTTATAAGCAGGCTTGTATTCATAGCTTGTATTTACAGTAGACATAATATCACCCTTTCTGTTAATTTATCGGCAGAAAAGGTGTTTAACTTTAGCGTTTCACTGTAAAATGCTTTTGGGCACGCTCCAGCCCCTTGAATTCATCTCATCAAGGATAAACGATGCCGATTCATTTATACCACGTTGATTGAATGTGAGTTTTGTTCTGATATTCCCGTTTACCGCACTGCAAAGCATTACCGCATATTCTTTTGCAAGCATATTTTCCGCTTTCAGCAGTTCGTTCAGCTGATTTTTCTCATCAATCATTTTTAACCCCCGTAAGTCCGTTTATTACACTGATATGACTGCCGTGTATGGCGGCACATTTCTGTAGTTTTTCTTTGAGCTGAGGGTCAGAAACCGCCTCGGCAGTATCAATGTATTTACGCTGAATATTCTTTTCCTCGTTCAGAATTTTTTTCAGCTGTACAGCTTCATAAGACAACATATCGCTCATTTTGTGACCTCTTTCGGAATTTGTCGGATTTATATATAAATATAGTTTGCTTTTTTGCGTGGATTATGCTATAATTTTATGGATAGAACGATTTTTACAAAAGAAAGGATTTTTAGCTTGGCAGATAAGGATTATATGCAGGAGATACGCAACTTCTGTATCATAGCACACATAGACCACGGAAAGTCAACGCTTGCCGACAGAATACTCGAGCAGACCGAAACTGTCGCACAGCGTGAAATGGAAGAACAGATCCTCGACAATATGGATCTTGAGCGTGAACGTGGCATTACTATTAAAGCTCGTGCCGTAAGGCTCAGATACAAAGCAGACGACGGCGAAACATACGTTTTCAATCTTATTGACACTCCCGGACACGTTGACTTCAACTATGAGGTTTCCCGTTCGCTCAATGCCTGCGAGGGTGCTATACTTGTGGTAGACGCTTCCCAGGGTATCGAAGCCCAGACTCTTGCAAACACATATCTTGCCATCGAGCAGGATCTTGAGCTTGTCCCTGTAATAAATAAAATAGACTTACCCTCAGCCCACCCAGATGAAGTAAAGGAAGAAATCGAAACGGTCATCGGCATACCCGCCGATGAAGCACCTCTGATTTCCGCAAAAATGGGCATAAACATAAAGGATGTAATGGAACAGGTCGTTAAGAATATCCCTGCTCCCAAGGGCGACCCCGACGCACCGCTCAAAGCCCTTATCTTTGACAGCTACTATGACGCATATAAAGGCGTTATCGTTTATGTAAGAATAAAGGATGGCACACTTAAACCCGGCGACAGAATAAGAATGATGGCTACCGGTGCAGAATTCGACGTTGTTGATGTCGGATATATGGGTGCCAAGACTCTTGAAAACGCAAAGGAACTTCGTGCAGGCGAAGTTGGCTACATTGCCGCATCAATAAAATCAATCGGTGATACAAAGGTCGGCGACACAGTAACTCTTGTCGATAACCCTGCAAAAGAAGCACTCGAGGGCTACCGTAACGTAAACCCCATGGTATACAGCGGTATCTATCCCGCTGACGGTGCTAAATACGGCGATCTGCGTGACGCACTCGAAAAGTTACAGCTCAACGACGCATCGCTCACATTTGAGCCCGAAACTTCGATTGCACTCGGTTTCGGTTTCCGTTGCGGATTTTTAGGACTTCTGCACATGGAAATAATCCAGGAGCGACTTGAACGTGAATATAACCTTGACCTTGTTACAACTGCCCCGTCGGTTGTATACAAGATAACAAAGACAGACGGCGAAACTATCTATATTGATAACCCGACAAACTACCCCGACCCATCGGAAATAGAAGTAGCTGAAGAGCCCATGGTAAAGGCAAACATCTACACACCGTCTGACTATGTGGGAAGCATAATGGATCTCTGCCAGGAAAGACGTGGCACATTCAAGGATATGAAATATCTTGACCTCAACCGTGTTGAGATGCACTATGACTTACCACTGAACGAAATTGTCTATGACTTCTTTGATGCACTGAAATCACGCACAAAGGGTTATGCAAGCTATGATTATGAAATGTCGGGATTTGTTCCGTCACGTCTTGTAAAGCTTGATATACTCTTAAACGGCGAGGTTGTCGATGCACTGTCGTTTGTTGTCCATGCGGACAAGGCGTATGCAAGAGCAAGAAAGATTGCCGAAAAGTTAAAGGACAACATTCCCCGTCAGCTGTTTGAAGTGCCTATTCAGGCGGCAGTCGGCGGCAAGATTATAGCAAGAGAAACCGTAAAAGCTATGCGTAAGGACGTACTTGCAAAGTGTTACGGCGGTGATATTACCCGTAAGAAGAAACTGCTTGAAAAGCAGAAAGAGGGTAAAAAACGTATGCGTCAGCTCGGCAGTGTCGAAGTTCCGCAGGAAGCATTTATGGCAGTGCTCAAGCTTGATGAATAAAGGTTTATATATCCACATTCCGTTCTGCCTGTCAAAATGTCCTTATTGCGACTTCTACTCGGTGACATTTGACGGTTACACGGCAAAGCAATATAAGGACGCTGTGATAAGGAATCTGCGGTATTATCTGTCACAAAACAGTGAACTGAGATTTGATACCATATATTTCGGCGGAGGAACTCCCATTCTGCTGTGGCGTGAAATCTGCGATATCATGAACAAAGTTCAGCCGTATTTAACCGAAAATGCCGAAGTCACAATTGAAGCAAACCCATGTTGTACAGATGAAAATGCGCTTTGTTCGCTAAAGCAGCACAATGTGAACAGAATTTCATTCGGACTTCAAAGCGGTAATGATAATGAGCTTAAAGCGCTCGGCAGAAGACATAACAGCAAGGTCGGTGCCAATGCCGTGAATATGGCATACAAAGCAGGATTTGCAAACATTTCAGGCGACATAATGCTCGGAGTGCCTCTTCAGACAAAGATGAGCCTTACAGAAACAATAAATTATATGACTTCCCTGCCGCTTACTCATATTTCGGCGTACCTACTGAAAATTGAGCCGGGTACACCGTTTGCCAAAAAAGAGCTTACACTGCCCGATGATGACGGTTATGCGGATATCTATCTTGAAACGGTTAGCCGTCTTGCCGATAAAGGATATAATCAATACGAGATAAGCAATTTTGCAAAGCCCGGTATGGAAAGCAGACACAATCTGAAATATTGGCGATGTGAAGAATATCTGGGTATCGGTCCTGCCGCACATTCTTATTTTAACAGTGAACGTTTTGCAGTCGGACGTGACCTCAGAGCTTTTATCGAAAACGAGGTTCAGCCTGCTGTGATTACCGAGCGTGAATGCGGTGACTATGAAGAATGGGCAATGCTGAAATTAAGACTCAGTGAAGGACTTGATTTCAAAACAGCCGAAGAACGTTTCGGCGTATTAAAAGAAGATATATTAAAAAAGTGCAGGCTTATCCCCAATAAGCTGTACAGAGCGGACGATAAGGCTATACGTCTTACGCCTGAGGGATTTCTGGTGTCAAATGCCGTTATCGGCATATTAACAGATATATGATTTTTGGAGGAGTTATGAACAAGGAATTACTTAAAGCCGATATCGAATCGGTGCTTTTCGACAAGTATGAAGTTACAGCCGATAAGGCACAGCCCTATCAGTTACATGAAGCACTTTCATCTGCAATAATGAAGCAGATCGCACCCGCATGGAAAGACAGCAGAAAGGCTCATCTCGCCACACGCAGAGCGTGCTATTTTTCAGCCGAATTTTTAGTAGGCAGAGCAATCTACAACAATCTTCTCTGCCTTGGCGTTGAGGACGATGCAAGAGAAGTGCTGTCCTCGCTCGGCGCAAAGCTGTCCGACCTTGAAGAAATCGAAGACGCCGCACTCGGAAACGGCGGTCTCGGCAGACTGGCGGCTTGCTTTTTAGACAGTGCCGCTACCCTGTCCTTACCTCTTGACGGCTACGGAATACGTTACAAGTACGGTCTTTTCAAGCAGTCTATCGTTGACGGTTTCCAGAAAGAAGAGGCTGACGACTGGACAAAGTACGGCGATCCGTGGAGCAGACGAAACGAAAATGACAAGGTAACGATAAGTTTTGCCGACCAGACAGTAGTAGCCGTACCTTACGATATGCCGATTGTTGCATACGGCACAAAGAATATAGGCACACTACGTCTGTGGCAGGCAGAGCCCGTCAATACATTTGATTTTCTCAAGTTCAATGCTCAGGATTATGTAAACGCAAGCATTGAACAGATAAAGGCTGAGGATATTTCAAGAGTTCTTTACCCCAATGATGATACAAGAGAGGGTAAGATTCTCCGTTTCAAGCAGCAGTATTTCTTCAGTGCCGCTTCCCTTGCAGATATCTTGAAGAAGCATAAGGCGGCAGGCTATGATATTGAAAAGCTGTACGAAAAGGTTACAATTCAGCTCAACGACACTCACCCCGTTATATCTATCCCCGAACTTATAAGAATACTTGTAGATAACGAGGGGCTTTCATTTGAAAAGGCACTTGAAATCGCAAAGAAGACATTCAACTATACAAACCACACCGTAATGGCAGAGGCTATGGAAAAGTGGGGAGTTGATATAGTAAAGGAAGTTCTCCCCAGAATTTACGAGATCATTTTACAGATAAACGAAGCTTTCGTTGCCGAAATGTACGCAAAGGACATGCCCAAGGGCAAGACTGATTACATGAAGATGATTTCCGGCGGCGTTGTTCACATGGCTAAGATGGCAGTTTACTGCTCAAGCTATACAAACGGCGTTGCGGCACTTCACACCGAGATATTGAAGAACGATGTTCTGAGAGACTGGTATCAGCTCTTCCCCGAAAAGTTCCAGAACAAAACAAACGGCATAACACCAAGACGTTGGATTGCACTTTGCAACAAGGAGTTATCTTCTCTTATCACTGAACAGCTCGGCGATAATTCATGGGTTACAGACCTTTCAAAGCTGAAAACGCTTGAAAGACTGCGTGGCGACAACAACATGATGCAGAGATTCATGGACATCAAGCAGGTAAAGAAAAACCAGCTTGCAGAGTACATGAAGTCCAAGGACGGAATTGAAGTTGACGCAAACAGTATATTCGATATCCAGATAAAGCGTCTGCACGAATATAAAAGACAGCTTCTTAATGCGTTCAGTATTCTGTACATCTATTTCGGTATCAAGGACGAAAGCATAAAGAACTTCTACCCCACCACATTCATATTCGGTGCAAAGTCAGCACCCGGATATATGAGAGCAAAAGCTATTATCAAGTACATAAACGAAATCGGCAAGCTCATCAATGCCGATGAAGAAGTAAACAAGCTGATAAAGGTCGTATTCGTACAGAATTACAACGTTTCCTATGCAGAAAAACTGGTAACTGCCGCTGATATCTCAGAGCAGATTTCTACAGCAGGCACAGAGGCTTCGGGTACAGGCAACATGAAGTTCATGCTCAACGGTACAGTAACACTCGGAACTTACGACGGTGCAAATGTCGAGATAGTGCAGGAAGCAGGCGAAAACAACAACTACATCTTCGGTGCTAGAGTTGAAGAGCTTGAAACGATAATGAAAGACTACGACCCAAGAAAACTTGTCAGCAAGAACCCGAAGATCAAGCGTGTGCTTGATACACTTATTGACGGTACGGTAAGCGACGGCGGCACAGGCGATTTCAAAGAACTTTACTTTGCCCTGACAGACGGTGCAAGCTGGCACGTTCCCGATCATTATTACCTGCTCGGCGACCTTGAATCATACGTTGAAGCAAAGCTCAAAGCCAACAGCGACTATGCAAACGCACGTCTTGACTTTGCAAGAAAGTGCTGGGCTAATATGTGCTTCTCAGGTAAGTTCAGCTCCGACAGAACAATAAGCGATTATGCTAAGGAAATCTGGAAGATAGAGCCGGTACAGCTGTAAGAGGTATAATGTATGATAAACGGTATACACCACGTTTCATTCAAATGCAGCGGCGAACAATTAAGAAGGGTTATCGCTTTCTACAGCGATACGCTCGGCGAGCAGATAGAGCTTTTCTGTGAAAAGTAAACAAAACAGCCGCAGACCTGCGATAAAGCGGTCTGCGGCTTTACTGTATTCAGCTGTCGATTTCGGGTATGCCGGTAGTGTAGCCGTAAGCTGAGGCGCACTCTTTGGCGAGGGTCATGAACAGTTCTCTTGTGGCTGTAAGGGCGGAGAGCAGGTCGTCCGCATCGTAGCGGGAAAAGCAATCGCCAAGCTTATCGACGATGAACGGCTCTGCCCACTGCTCCGCCATTCTGCCGCAATGCCATGTATCATAGCTTTCACCGTGAATAAAGTGTTCATACATTTCGATAACTATGAGCAATTTCGATTTAAGATATCCGTTAACGCACATAATCGCCGTCCACAGCTCACCACGTCTTATTTTCTTCTCAGCCCATACAGTGTGGAAGAAAAAGTCGTTTGCAAGATTTCTGAATTGTTCTTCGGATAAAACGGTATAATGCCTTTTAGCAACAACAGACGATTTATCTATATATTCTGATATACCGCAACCGTCATAATAAAGCAGAAAGCCATGGTTCATAAGTTCAGTTGCAACGTTTGACCTGATAAGCTGTATCAGCCTTTCCTCCGTCATAACAATCATATCGACATCAAGTGAGTTTTCAAACAGAATACGACGTTCCTTTTCTCCTGCAATTGTATCTTCAACAAACGAATACACGATTTTCCCGAGTTTGCCTACCAGCTCATCACTGAACAATAACATATCAGGCTTTGAGCAGGCAACGATAAGATCCAGATCAGAATATTCATCAGCTTTTGAAACTTCGCTTGCTTGTGAACCGATTATAATAACAGCTTTTATTTCCGGCTGACTTTTACATAAAGCGAGAAGTCGGCTTTTCAGTTCTTCGTAACGTTGCATATACACCTCCAAAGAAAGCAAAAGCCACAGTCAGACTGCGGCTTTATTATTAAATTGTTAATATTCAAGCGGTTCGAGTTTTGTAAGATCGAACGGCGTTTCCTGGTATACACAGAAGTTCAGCCAGTTCGAGTACATAAGGCTCGCATGACCACGCCATGTAAAATGCGGTGTCAGTTTAGGATTGTCGTCAGGGAAATAGTTGTATGGTACTTCTATCGGTATTCCCTTTTCAACATCACGCATATACTCTTCTTTAAGTGTATTCCTGTCATATTCGGCATGACCTGTGATGAAGATCTGCCTGTTCGTTCTGTCCGCTACAATATACGCACCCGCTATATCTGAATACGCAAGCAATGCAAGGTTAGGATTCTTTTCGATGTCCTCCATATTAACTCCCGTATAGCGAGAATGAGGTACCATGAAAATATCATCAAACCCCTTGAGCAACGGGTGATTTATTGCGTTTATCTTGTGAGGGAAGATACCAAACATCTTCTTGTCAAGTACCTGCTTTTGAATACCGTAATGATAATACAGCCCTGCAAAAGCCGCCCAACAGATATGAACCGTACTGAATGCGTGCGTCTTGCTCCACTCCATTATATCACAGAGTTCTTTCCAGTAATGAACCGAGTTAAAGTCAAGTAGCTCAACAGGTGCACCGGTGATAATCAGAGCGTCAAAATACTGCTCTTTTATCTGATTGAACGTTGTATAGAAATTTATAAGGTGCTCCTGTGAAGTGTTTTTCGGATTATGAGTTTCAGTCTTTACAAGCGTAATATCCACCTGCAATGGAGTGTTACTGAGAAGTCTTAAAAGCTGTGTTTCGGTAACGATCTTTGTCGGCATAAGATTTACTATAGCCACTTTAAGCGGTCTGATATCCTGTCTTGATGCTTTTTCATCAGCCATAACGAAAATGTTTTCGTTTATAAGTGTGCTGAAAGCCGGCAGATTATTAGGAATTTTAATCGGCATTTACATCATCCTTTTCATTTCGTCATAATATTTAATTATACCACACGAAACGTTCAAATGCAAGCAAAACAGACAATATCAATCAATTTCCGTGATAATATCAATAACCCCCGACAAGTCATCGCACTTTGCATAGGCTTTATCGGCAATATCCTCAGGCACATCGACTATATCTTTTATAAACACCGTCCGTATTCCCGATGCTATACCTGCTTTGAGTCCGTTTGAGCTGTCCTCGACTATAAGACACTGTGCCTTTTCAAACCCGGTTTTCTCAGCCGATTTTATAAATATTTCAGGGTCGGGCTTGCCTTTCGTTATCTCATCACCGCCGATAATTCCGTCAAAATATCCGAGAATACCCGAATGTTCAAGTTCCTTTGCGGCTGAAGCGTGATATGTAGAAGTCGCAACATACATTCCGATATTATTCGCTTTAAGATAATCACACAGCTTATCAAAACCCTGTTTTACAGGTATGCCGCTCTCCTCTTCTATCTCGTTGAAGCGTTGTTTAGTGTACTTCCAGTAAGTTTCAAACGGAAAATCATCTCCAAGCTCTGAGCGAAACAACTGCTCCATTGAAGTATAATTAAGCCCGATAGAACGGTAAGGTAATGACAAATCAAACGGCAGACTGTATTTATCAATAACGTACTGCCACGCTTTAAGCCCTATCCTCTCGCTGTCAAGGAGAGTACCGTCCATATCAAATATAACCGCTTTTATCATTTATTCACCGCTACTATCGCACTGCAACCATCAAGATGAACGCTGCCGGATAAATCAATCTTCTTACCCGTAAGTACATCTGTAAATTCTCCGCTGATACCGGGGTTGAAATCAAACAGGTTATCGTCAATATTCAGAAGCGTTACGACCGTTTCACCGTCACAGTCACGTCTGAACGAGAACTGTCTGTTGAGAAGCTGTAAAGGTGTATAATCGCCGTGAGCGAGTGCCTTTGAAGATGTACGCAGGTTGCACAGTGCAGTAATTTCACCTGTAAGATCGGCAATACCTTCAGCCTTGAACTTTTCTTCGTTATATTCAACACGCAGAGCGTCATCGCCATGGTGCTTATCGCCCTCAATACCGTATTCACTTCCGTAATATACACCGGGGATACCGGGCATTGTGAACAGAAGCGGATAGATAACGGGTAACTGTCGTTTATTGTTCAGCATTGTGGCGATTCGTGAAACATCATGATTGTCAACAAAGCTGTAAAGGAGCTTTCCTGTATAAAGGCACCACTGCTCCTTACCAAACTGACGGTTGAGCGAATGTGCAATCTCAAACATATTAAGGTCATTGAAACTTGAGAATAATCCTTTATAGCACTCGTAGTTCGTTACGCTGTCGAGCATTTCGGGATTCATCCAACTGTTATAGTCGCCGTGGAGCGTTTCGCCCATCAGCCAGAAATCGTTCTTCAGCCACTTGCAATGACCGTGGAGCTCCTTTAAGAAATTGAGATCAAGACAATATGCAACATCAAGGCGCAATCCGTCAATGTCAAATTCCTTTACCCAACCGGTGATAACTTCCTTTAAATACTCCTTAACGGCAGGATTGTAAAGATTGAGCTTTACAAGCTCATAGTGACCTTCCCAGCCCTCATACCAGAAACCGTCGTTGTAGCACGAATTACCGTCATTGATATGGAACCAGTCACGGTACTGATTGTTACCGTTTCTGACCTCAACAAACTTCGTGAAATCTCTTCCTACATGATTAAATACACCGTCAAGGATAACCTTGATACCGTTCTCATGAAGCTTCTTACAAAGTGCCGCAAAATCTGCATTAGTGCCAAGTCTGCTGTCTATCTTTGTATAGTCAACAGTATCATAGCCATGTGCTACCGACTGGAACACAGGTCCGAAATAGATAGCGTTGAAGCCCATTTCCTTTATATGAGGAATAGCGTCCTCAATCTTTTTAAGTCTGTTTTCGGTATTCTCCGAATAATCATTAGTCTTGGGGCAACCGCAGAAACCCAGAGGGTAAATGTGGTATACCGCATAGTTTGTAAAATCGCTCATTTTTTATTATCTCCCTTATTTTATTTACACACCCGTTAAGGCGTTGAGTTCTGTTGCCGAGTCAAAGACAGGCTTATCAGATGTGAATATTGCCACATTATGCTCTCTTGCTTTAAAAACAGCGTCATCATCAGGCTGTACACCCTCGCACAGTATAACGCATGACGCACCCGTGTGAACCGCCACAGCAATCGTATTGACGTTACCGATAACGGTAAACCATGCACAGCCGCTGAGATTTTTCGTCATTGCAAGGCTGAGCAAATCGCACGAATACATTTTTCGGATTATGCTGTCCTCGTTCGCATTGTTCAATACGCCAAAAAGTCCCGTTTCAGTAAGTTCACCTACGGTCATTTGTGAAACCTGCCTTTACCGATAATTGCGTTTTGTGCCGTGTTATATGCAATATGCACAAATCCAATTGCTATTATATCACATTCTGCTCATTATGTAAAGTTGAAAAACAGATGTGAATTTTGTAGAAAATGACGACTTTTAGGTCAAAATAGAGTAATTTTATCCGATATCAAATTATCGATTAGTGCATTATTAACAAAGTCGCATGGAAAATTTGAGTACAAATATATAGTGAATTTTTCATAACGAATATGTTATAATTGACATATCCCCCGTGAATCTGTAAGAATTGCGGGTCAAATCCAAGGAGGTTATATAATGGGTTCCAAAGAAAAAACTACCGTACCGTTCAACGGCACGCCTGAGCAGGAAAAGGCTCTGCGTGAGATGATCGGTCAGCACAAGGGTCAGCAGGGTGCGCTTATGCCGGTACTCCAGCAGGCTCAGGAAATCTACGGCTATCTGCCTATAGAGGTTCAGTCGATAATAGCCGAAGAAATGGGAATACCGCTTGAAAAGGTATACGGCGTTTCCACGTTCTACTCGCAATTCTCTCTTTACCCCAAGGGTAAGTACAAAATTTCAGTCTGTCTCGGTACAGCCTGCTATGTAAAGGGCTCAGGCGATATTTTCGCAAAGCTCTCCGAAAAGCTCGGAATTTCGGACGGAAAGTGCACACAGGACGGTATCTTCTCTCTTGATGCCTGTCGTTGCATAGGTGCTTGCGGACTTGCTCCCGTAATGACAGTCAATGATGATGTTTACGGAAAACTTACCGTTGACCAGATTGACGGTATTCTCGCTAAATATACAGAATAATGTTTTCGGAAATTTCTCTTCACATTCTTGATATCGTACAGAATTCACTCAGCGCACGGGCTTCTGTCATAGAAATAACCGTCAGCATTGATACCGCTTCAGACACTCTTACCGTTATTATAAAGGATAACGGTTGCGGAATGACTGAAGTGGAGCTGTCAAGAGTCGTTGACCCGTTCTATACTACAAGAACAATGAGAAAAAATGGATTCGGAGTACCGTTTTTCAAAGCCGCATCTGAAATGACGGGCGGCAGCTTTGAGATAAGCTCGGAAAAAGGAAAAGGTACTCGGGTTAAGGCTGTTTTCGTACTGTCAAGTCTTGACAGAATGCCACTCGGCGATATGACTGATACGCTCATATCGCTTATAAATACAAACGGCCGTATTGATTTTATCTACAACTATTCGGTTGATGAAAGAAGCTTCACTCTCGACACAAGGCAGTTAAAGAATATACTCGGCTCAGTACCGGTAGATATACCGGAAGTAACGGTATTTTTAACCCGTTATCTTGATGATAACACAGCCGAAGTAAACGGCGGCAAGAAATACTAACACCACGAAAGGATAATTTTAAGATATGAAATCTCTTGAAGAATTAGCTGTTATCCGTGACAAGATGCAGAACGTTGTCAATCTCAGAAATGAAGCGACAGACTGCACAAAAATTGTTGTCGGAATGGCAACCTGCGGAATTGCGGCAGGCGCAAGACCCGTGCTGAAAGCGTTTTCCGACGGAATACAGGAAAAAGGCATAAAGGACGTAATGGTAATACAGGAAGGCTGTATCGGCCTTTGTCAGTATGAAC
>CABUEI010000029.1 GCA_902490585.1 uncultured Oscillospiraceae bacterium | reverse complement strand
CGAAGAGTTCATCGGAATCATCAACCGTATTGCACAGGATCACCCAATCCTCGTATGCACTCGTTAGGATCAGCACATTCGCCCATACCAACAACGCCGTCTTCTTCACCGCCGATAGAACCTACTTCAGCTTCAAGAGAGATGCCGAGAATATCGCATGTGTGAACGAGAGCTGTTGTCTTTTCAATGTTCTCAGCGATAGGATAGTGAGAACCGTCAAACATTATAGAAGAGAAACCTGCATTGATGCAAGCCTTAGCACCTTCAAATGTACCGTGGTCAAGGTGAAGAGCTACAGGAACTGTGATGCTCAGTTCTTCGATCATACCCTTTACCATACCAACAACGGTCTTGTAACCGCACATATACTTGCCTGCGCCCTCAGAAACACCTAAGATAACAGGTGAGTTGCACTCCTGTGCAGTAAGAAGGATAGCCTTTGTCCATTCAAGGTTGTTTATGTTGAACTGGCCTACGGCGTACTTGCCTTCAAGTGCCTTGTTCAGCATTTCTTTTGCAGAAACTAACATTTGTTTTCTCCTTTGATTCTTATTCCGGCGGAAACCGCCTTTGAATTTATTATACTACATTTAACCTGCAAATGCAAGTACAAATTAACAAAAAATAAGAGCCGCATAAAGCGGCTCAATTATGTATTACTTCTTGAAGTCCTTAACGAGTTCAGCAAGGCACTCTGAACAAATGTTCTTGCCCTTGAACTGCTGGATGTCACTTGCGTTGTTGCAGAATGAGCAAGCAGGCATATATTTCTTGAGAATAATCTGGTCATCCTCAACATAGATTTCAAGAGAGTCCTTGATACCGATATCAAGAGTTCTTCTGAGCTCTATCGGGATAACAATTCTGCCGAGTTCGTCAACTTTTCTTACAATTCCTGTAGATTTCATGTTTTTCTCCTTGTTGTTTTTACTTTTTCTTTCCTTTTGGAGCAAGAAGACCGTCACTTCCGCTTGCTTCGATTATATTTTACCAAATCTTTTTACAATTGTCAAATGTGGATTTTATATAGCTGTAATTCACTTCCATTCATAGCAAGAAAAGAAATTGAACAATATTCAAGTTACTTTTAATAATAAATCGCTTTGTTATCGCAATCAGAAAAATCGGAATATCAATTTTCTCAGAAAATTACTTTTTATGAATAGTTTTAACAGAATAAACATTTCTTGAAATTTCAGCAAAATGCACACATTCTGCTTGCTTTTACAGCTTGGTATAGTGCAGTTTTAAGACGTGAATATTGAAAGGAAATATCATGAGTTATGTAATTTTTGTGATTATATGCCTGTCTTTTATCTTTTCCGCTTTTAACGGAAAAATGTATGATCTGTCCGTAGCGGCACTTACTTCATGCAAAGATGCCGTTACTTTATGTATATCACTTTGCGGTACTATCTGCCTGTGGAGCGGTATAATGAATGTTGGATGCAAATCCGGTATAGTATTACGCCTTTCAAAACTGTTTTCAAAACCTCTTGCACTTCTCTTCCCCGGTATAGACAAAAAAGGCAAGGCTATGGAATATATTATTCTGAATTTCATTTCTAACCTTCTCGGGCTCGGCAACGCCTCTACCCCACTGGGAATCAAAGCCATGCAGGAACTTAAAAACGAGCAGAAAGCAGATAAAACAGCAACAAGGAACATGATTATGCTTGTAGTAACGAACACTGCAAGCGTGCAACTGTTTCCGTCAACAATAGTCGCTATCCGTGCATCATACGGCAGTACTTCACCGACAGATATCTTGCCGTGCGTGTGGATTGTATCCGCATTGGCACTGGCAGTCAGTGTTATAGCGGTGTTTATCTGCGATAAGTTTTCAATGATAAGAAAGAAGTGTAAGGAATGACAGATTATATTGCACCTGTAATTATAATAGTTGTGTTTGCTGTGGGAATAGCAACAAAAACAGACATATTCGATGCTTTTATTGATGGTGCGTCAGACGGGCTTAAAACGACATTTGACATACTTTCTGCACTTATATGTCTTATGACCTGTATCGGAATGTTCAAGGCATCGGGTGCTATGGAAATGCTGATACAGTTTATAAGTCCGGTAACTTCATTTTTCGGTTTTCCTGATGATTGTACATCGCTGATATTTATACGTCCTTTATCGGGAAGCGGTGCGCTATCGGTTTATGACGGAATAATTTCAGAAAACGGTCCAGACAGTTTTGCGGGCAGAATTGCATCGACGATGATGGGTTCAACCGAAACAACATTTTATACTGTTGCCGTTTATTTCGGTGCGGCGAAGATCAAGAAAACACGCTATGCAATACCTGCGGCTTTAATTGGGGATATGGTTGGCTGGATAGCTTCTGCAATAGCGGTAAGAGTGATTATGACATAAAAAGCACGGAGAATAACTCACCGTGCTTTTAAAAATTATTTGTTTATCAGTCTTTTACGATATCGCAGACATCTGCTCTTGTAACTTTTATGAGATCGTCGGGAGCAATGATAATTTGCGTTCCGAGCTTGCCGCCGCTGACTATAACCTTGTCAAAATCCTTTATAGTGCTGTGGTAAACAGTCTTGTACTGTTTTTTCATGCCTATCGGTGTGCAACCGCCACGGATATAGCCGGTAACTGCATTTATATCCTTGACGTGTACCATTTCGATTGACTTTTCTCCGACCGCCTTTGCCGCCTTTTTCATATCAAGTTCAAGTGCTATCGGGATAGCAAATACATAGTAGTTCTTTGTTTTTCCCTCTGTTACAAGCGTCTTGAATGTGCTTTCGTAAGGCTGACCTAGCATATCTGCAATGTGTACACCGTCTATAAATTCATCACACTCGTATGTGTTGACCTCGTAATTTATTTTATTCTTGTCAAGTATACGCATTGCGTTGGTTTTGTTCTCTTTTTCCTTTGCCATTATAATTCTCCTTTTATCAAAAGCTTTAAAGCCTGTTTGCTGAGAGAATTTTAACGCATTTCACTCAAAAAGTCAAGATGTTCAGTCAAGTAATGCACTTATAGCAGGGAAAGGCTGAACACTGCGTTTTAATATACCGTGTATGTAAGCAATACAGATTCCGTAATTGGTTATAGGTACACCTGCATCTTTGGCACAGGCTATGCGGTACTTCATCTCACGCTCTGAAAGCGTGCATCCGCCACAATGGACTATCAGCTTATAACGACTGAGATCTTCTGGAAAAGTTCCGCCCGATGAAAATTCATAATGTAACTGCTTGCCGGTATATTTATTTATCCACGCCGGGAGTTTGACCGTACCGATATCTCCGCATTGTCTGTGATGAGTGCAACCCTCTGAAATAAGTATCGTATCGCCGTCGTTCAGCTTGTCAAGCGTAGTGACGCCGAATACATTTGTTTCAAGATCGCCCTTGTAGCGTGCCATAAGTATCGAAAACGATGTCAGCATCACATCGTCCGGCACTTCCGCCGAAACTCTTGAGAAAACCTGACTGTCGGTGATAACGATTTTCGGCTTTACCGACAGCTTTGCAAGAGTATCAGTAAGCTCTGTTTCTCGACAGACAGCCGAAATTGCTCCTGCTTCAAGCACATCTCTTATCGTTTGCTGTTGAGGGAGAATAAGTCTGCCTTTCGGTGCGGCTTTATCTATTGGAACAACCAGAACCGCTATATCGCCGGGATCAAGCAGATCTCCGCATATCTGCATCTTTTCGTCCTTTACATCGAGCCTTGAGCCTATAAGCTCTTTCAGCTCGTAAATATTGGTGCCGTTCAATGCATCAGTGTAGATCGTATCCTCGGTTTTCGGCGGAACTTTATCAAGAAGATCGCACTTGTTCATTACGGTAATGTACGGTATATTCTGCTTTTTCAGCTTTTCAAGAATAGCCGTATCAAATTCAGATACGCCTTTTGTGCTGTCAACAACAAGTAAAGCTATGTCCGTCTTGAAAAGTACCTGATAACTTTTCTTTACACGCAGACTGCCAAGGTCGCCCTCATCGTCAAGTCCGGGTGTATCTGTTATCATGACAGGACCGAGAGGTAAAAGTTCCATTGCCTTTGAAACCGGGTCGGTTGTCGTACCTGCCGTATCGGAAACCACAGCAAGTTCCTGCCCTGTTATCGCATTGATAAGGCTTGACTTGCCTGCGTTTCGTCTGCCGAAAAGTCCTATGTGAATGCGTTCTCCGCTTGGGGTGGAATTTAAGCTCACAGATTGCTCCTTTCGCTGTAGATTATCAGAATCTGAAATCTCTCTGACCGTGCATAATGTTATCAATATACTCGGTCGCCTTTGCTCTTACCTTTTCATTAGGAATAGTCTGAAGTTCTCTTGCGATAAGCTCCTCTCCGATTTTTCTTGTATCATCGGAAGCGTAATCTACAAGGTATTCCTTGAGCGTCATTAGTGCATTGGGGTGACAGCAATTCTGGATCTGTCCTGCCTTGCACAGACTCATGAAACGGTCGCCTGTTCTGCCTTCACGGTAGCAGGCTGTACAGAACGACGGAATGTAGCCTAAGCGCATAAGCCAGTTTACAACCTCATCAAGACTTCTGTTATCCGATACGTCAAACTGTGCTGAGTTTTCTTCCTCAGGCTCAGGCTCTGCATAACCGCCGACGCTTGTTCTTGAACCGCCGCTTATCTGTGAAATGCCGAGGTGGAGAACTCTTTCTCTTGACTTCTGACTTTCTCTTGTAGAAACTATCATTCCTGTATATGGTACGGCAATTCTGAGACATGCCACGATCTTTGCGAATGTATCGTCTGTGATGCCGTTGTCGAATTCATCGGGATCAATATCATCAGCTCTTCTTACTCTCGGAACTGAGATCGTGTGAGGACCTACACCGTGGACAGCCTCGAGGTGTTCTGCGTGCATTAAAAGTCCTGCAAACTCATATCTGTAAAGCTCAAGTCCGAACAGTGCGCCGATACCTACATCATCAATTCCACCCTCCATTGCTCTGTCCATAGCCTCTGTATGATAAGCGTAATTGTGCTTGGGTCCTGTGGGGTGAAGTCGCTCATAGCTTTCCTTGTGGTAGGTTTCCTGGAACAGAATATATGTGCCTATTCCTGCTTCTTTAAGCTTTCTGTAGTTCTCTACCGTAGTAGCGGCAATGTTTACGTTTACTCTGCGGATAGCGCCGTTCTTGTGCTTGATGGAGTAAATAGTCTTGATACATTCTAGTATGTATTCAAGAGGGTTGTTGACGGGGTCTTCGCCTGCCTCTATGGCAAGTCTTTTGTGACCCATATCCTGTAATGCGATAACCTCCTGCCTTACCTCATCCTGTGTCAGTTTTTTACGGCAGATGTGCTTGTTCTTGGCATGATAAGGACAGTAAAGACATCCGTTTACGCAGTAGTTTGACAGATACAGCGGAGCAAACATTACAATTCTGTTGCCGTAAAAATCCTTTTTTATCTGTTCTGCGAGCTTATAGATTTCCTCGTTCTTTTCGGGAATATCGCAGTCAAGCAGAACCTCGGCTTCTCTGTGAGAAAGACCTTTTCTGAGCTTTGCCTTTTCAAGAATACTGTCGATAAGCTCGGCGTTATGCTTGTTTTCTTCGGCGTATTTCAGCGTTTCTTCGATTTCCTCGTGATTGATGAATTCCTCAGCCTTTAGTGATTTGGGATCGTAATTATACATATTTATTTCCTTTCGTTATAAGCGGCGTGGTCGCCCCTTGATTCAACTATTTCATAGCCTGCGCTCTCAACTCGTCTTTGCAGGCACATTCTGCACTGTGCGGATTCATCGCCCGTGCAGATTTTATTATCGTACAGAAGATATTTCTTTCTTACATCCGTCGGTGACAGATTCGGCATTACAACATTTGCCCCGGCTTTAAGTGCGAGTTCTCTTCCCGTCGGATGTATCGTACCGAGCGCCGTTGTTGCCGGAAGAAGCACATCCGGAAGTGCGAGCCGTATAAGTCCCAGCATGAACAATGTAAGCTCCGCCGTGCCCTGCAGCATATCAGCAAACGGTGTTGCGTGGTGAGGAACAAACGGACCTATTCCCACCATTTCAGGTTTGAGCTCTTCTATGAACAGCATATCTTCGGCTAAATTTTCTGCCGTCTGATACGGTGAACCGACCATAAAGCCCGCACCTGTCTGAAAACCTATTTTCTTCAGCGTTTTAAGACAGTCCTGCCTGTGTTTTGCGGAAAGTTCGGGTGGGTGAAGCTTTGAGTAATGCTCATAATCTGCGGTTTCGTGGCGAAGAAGATATCTGTCCGCTCCGCTCTCAAAATATCTGCGGTAGCTTTCCTCGCTTTTTTCGCCTATTGATAATGTTACGGCACAGTCGGGAAAATCACGCTTTATAGAACAGACAATATCGCATATCATGTCATCGCTGTAATACGGGTCTTCTCCGCCTTGTAATACAAAAGTTCTGAACCCGAGTTCATACCCGGTTTTACAGCAGTCGAGAATCTGCTCTTTGCTCAGTCTGTAACGTTCTGCTTGCTTGTTGCTACGGCGTATTCCACAATAATAGCAGTCGTTTTTACAGTAGCTTGAGAATTCGATAAGACCTCTGATATATACTTCTTTACCGTAATATCGTTCTCTTACCTTGCGTGAAAGCTCAAAGAGATAATCACGCACACTGCTTCTGTTTTCAATAAGCGTAACATACTCATCTTTTTCAAGATGATGAGTATTATACAGTTTATCGACAAGCGTTGTCAGTTTTTCAGTTGCGTTCAACCGGTCGCCTCCTTTGCTTTGGAACAGTCATCCGGCAGTTTCTGATAGATAGTCTTTGAGGTAACGCCCTTCAATGCGCCGAGCTTACCCGATAAGGTATTTATCACATCCTGCGGTGCGTCAATGGCAACGCTGATGATAGAAACCCCTGCCTTTTCATAAGGTACTCCCATCCTGCCGATAATGTAATGAGCGCACTCGTGCAGATATTCGTTCAGTTTTGATACCGAAGAGGACTCTGATACGACTATTCCTATAAGTGCTACTCTGCTCTCACAATTCATTTAATCACCTGTTTCCCGTTTAAAATAAAAATGAGCCGTGCAAGGCACAGCTCTATCATAAAAACGTAAAATCGTAAAAATAGTAAAACAAAAACCGCCGTGCTTTTCTGTCAGAATAATCTTTCAGATCAGTCAGGTTTATAAAATTGTAGATATTTTGCCGTTCGGTGAAAGAAGCAAATCTTGCACCTTACGGTTTCTGTATTAATTATAACGCAGAATACGGATAAAGTCAATATCGGCATGGATTTATCCGCATTTTGCACTAAAAGTTAAGGCAATACCGCATAATTATTGTCGTGCGATTGCGCAGTCAGATTTTTCGTCAGATTGTATAAATCGAGTGCAGGCAGGCTGGCGCCTGTCAAGCGAAATTTGTGCAAGATGGCGGAAAATATGCAAGCTTAGCGTGCGGCAAAGGCGATAGCCGTTAATTGTGCGGTATTGCCTTAAATGCTATTTATGCACTCTGACAAATATCAGTCGTGTCTGGGGCTTGCACTGATGTGCTGAATGGCTTGTATAACGGCAACATCAAGATCGACCGAGGGCTGATTTTCAAGCTCCTGCTTTATGCGTGTGAACACCTGACCGTTGACTGTGCTGACATATTTCGAGGGAAGACGGTTGAGTGCAAAAGCTTTCATATCCTCAACGCAGACCTCGCATTTACAACAGTTGTACTCTTTGAGAAGTTCAGACAGTCTTTCATCAACGTAATGTTCCATCATATTTATAAGCATAATATGTTTCCTTTCGCAGTGATAAGCGGCTTTTTGTATTCTTTTTTACATTTTATCACATTATTTTTGTTACGTCAATAGAAACCCAATAATTCTACACATATTTAAATATATGCCGTAAAATTTTTCCGTTGCCCCTGCCGTTATATTGACAAACCGCCTTGGTGAGTGTATAATATAAAAGAATGTAAACTAAAATATGACAATAGGCTGACAACGTTACTCACGTTTGGCTTGATATACAAACCCGGCGGTATGCCGTATTTTAAGCAATACAGCCCGTTTACTCAAAAACGAAAGGAAATAGCATTTTACATGGGATTACTTACAAAAATATTCGGTAACTATTCCGAAAAAGAAATCAAGAGAATAATTCCTATAAAGGATAAGGTTCTTGAGCTTGAATCAAAATATTCGGCTATGACCGATACAGAGCTTAAAGCACAGACACCTGCACTTAAAGAAAGACTTGAGAACGGTGAAACTCTGGACGATATTCTCCCCGACGCATTTGCGGTATGCCGTGAGGCTATGTGGAGAGTTCTCGGAATTAAACCCTATCCCGTACAGATACTCGGCGGTATCATTCTTTTCCAGGGACGTATTGCAGAGATGAGAACAGGTGAAGGTAAAACCTTCGTTGCGGCTCTCCCCTCTTACCTTGTAGCACTCAGCGGTAAAGGCGTACACGTTGTAACAGTCAACGACTACCTTGCTAAGCGTGACGGCGAGATGATAGGTCGTGTACACAGATTCTTAGGTCTTACCGTAGGTCTTATCCTGCATGATATGAAAAACGACGAGAGAAGAAAGTCATATAACTGCGATGTTACTTACGGTACAAACAACGAATTCGGTTTTGACTATCTTCGTGATAATATGTGTATTCACAAGGAAGACAAGGTTCAGCGTGAATTCAACTTTGCTATTGTCGATGAGGTTGACTCAATACTTATTGATGAAGCTAGAACGCCTCTTATCATTTCGGGTCCCGGCGATAAGTCAACAGACCTTTATCAGAAAGCAAACAGACTCGCTCTTCAGTTAAAGCCCTTTACCGTAATTGACCTTGACAGCAAGGAAGATCAGGATCAGTTTGACGGCGACTATATCATAGATGAAAAGGCAAAGAACGCTACACTTACTCAGCGTGGTGTTAAGAAAGCCGAAGCATTCTTCGGCGTTGATAACCTTATGGATGCAGAGAATATGACACTTCTGCACCATGTTAACCAGGCAATAAAGGCTGTCGGCGTTATGAAGCGTGACGTTGACTACGTTGTAAAGGACGGCGAAATTGTAATCGTTGATGAATTTACAGGTCGTCTTATGTTCGGTCGTAGATTCAACGAGGGCTTACACCAGGCTATCGAGGCAAAGGAAGGCGTAAAGGTTAAGAACGAGAGCAAGACGCTCGCTACTATCACATTCCAGAACTTCTTCAGACTGTACGATAAGCTGTCGGGTATGACAGGTACCGCCATGACGGAAGAAGCTGAATTCAGACAGATTTACGCACTTGACGTTATCGAAATTCCTACAAACAAGCCCGTTGCAAGAATTGACCACGAAGACCAGGTTTATAAGAACGAAGAGGGCAAGTATAAAGCCGTTATCCGTCAGATTGAAGAATGCCACGCCAAAGGTCAGCCTGTACTGGTCGGCACTATCACAATCGAGAAATCAGAACTTCTCTCCTCTATGCTCAAGAAAAAGGGCATAAAGCACGAAGTCCTCAACGCTAAGAACCACGAGCGTGAAGCTGAAATCGTTGCTCAGGCAGGTAAGAAAGGTGCGGTTACAATCGCAACCAACATGGCAGGTCGTGGTACAGATATCATGCTCGGCGGTAACGCAGAGTATCTTGCAAAGGCAAGAATGAGAAAAGAAGGCATGGACGAGGCTCTCATAAACGAGGCTACCGGCTTTGCCGAAACAGATAACGAGGATATCCTCAACGCAAGAGAAACATATATCAAGTACAATGCCGAATATAAGGCTGCTATAAAGGATGAGGCTGAAGAAGTAAGACAGGCAGGCGGTCTGTTCATACTCGGCACTGAACGTCACGAGTCACGCCGTATTGATAACCAGTTAAGAGGACGTGCAGGACGTCAGGGTGACCCCGGTGAAAGCCGTTTCTTCATCTCTCTTGAAGACGACCTCATGCGTAAGTTCGGCGGTGAAAAGGTACAGAGCGTAATGCAGACACTCGGTATCGAAGACGATGTTCCGATAGAAAACGGATTCCTCACAAAGACAATAGAATCTTCACAGCGTAAGGTCGAAGGCAGAAACTTCTCAATCCGAAAGAACGTCCTTGACTTTGACGATGTAATGTCACAGCAGCGTATGACGATTTATTCACAGCGTGCCAAGGTGCTTGACGGTGAAGATGTCAGCGACTATGTAAAGAATATGATAAAGGAAACCATCGAGGAGAATGTCAAGACATACTGCTCTGATGATTACCCTGAAAACTGGAACTTCATCGGTCTGCGTGAGCATTTTGCAAATATGCTTACAAAGGAAGACGACTTCAATTATACAACAGAAGACCTTAACAACATTGACCGTAAGGAGCTTATCAATCTCTTACAGGAAAGAGCCGATGCTCTTTATGCCGAGCGTGAAGAGATGTTCGGCGAAGAAAATATGCGTGAAATTGAGCGTATATGTCTGCTCAAGGTTGTTGATACTAAGTGGATGGATCACATTGACGCTATGGAAGAACTCAAGCGTGGTATCTACCTCAGAAGCTATGCTCAGAGAGATCCTGTTGTCGAGTACCGTATTGAAGGCTTCGCAATGTTCGACGAGATGATCGCTGCAATCCGTGAGGATACAGCAAGACTTGTCCTTACTGTAAAGGTAAGAATGGAAGAACCGCCCAAGCGTGAACAGGTATTTAAGCCCGATGCCGAAAACGCAGGTTCACATACTACTGTAAAAAAATCAGCCGCAGAAAAGATCGGCAGAAACGATCCCTGCCCCTGCGGAAGCGGTAAGAAGTATAAGAAATGTTGCGGTAAAGACGAATAATTACTGTTAACAATGCGGTTTCAGCTTGTGTTCATAAAACGAACGCAAGCTGAACAGCTTTAATAAGACAAACAGCATAATTTATCATTGCTTACAATGAAAGGAATACCAAAATGGCTGAAATCAAAGCATTCAAAGGACTCAGATTTACTGAAAAGGCAGGAGATATCGGCAAGGTTTGCTGTCCTCCTTACGACATAATCAGTCCCGAACAGAAAAAGCAGTATATTGCTGAAAACCCTCACAATATTATAAGGCTTGAACTACCCAAGACTGCTAACGATACAGACGAGGCTTACAGCAAGGCAAGAGCTTATCTTAACGAGTGGCTTGACGAAGAAATACTCAAATGTGACGAAAAGCCTGCTATCTACATCTATGAGATGGTATTTGACGCACTCGGCTCAAACTACAGCGTCAAGGGCTATGTATCTCTTGTTAAGCTTGAAGAGTTCTCAAAGGGAATAATTCTTCCTCATGAGGAAACGCTTTCAAAAGCTAAAGAAGACAGATTCAACCTTATGTGTGCTACCGGATGTAATTTCAGCCAGATATACTCGTTATATATGGACGATGACAACAAGGTATTCACGCTTATAGATAATGCAAGCAAGGGCGTTCCCGACAAGCAGTTTACCGATCCCGACGGAGTTACCCACAAGCTGTGGTGCGTAAGCGATGAAGCATTTATCGCAGACCTTGCATCAAAAATGGCTGACAAGAAGTTATATATTGCCGACGGTCACCACCGCTATGAAACAGCACTTCGTTACAAGAAGTTCGTTGCCGAGAATAAGCAGGATGTCGGCACTTCCGAATATGTTACGATGATGCTTGTCAACATGGAGAACAGCGGACTTGTAGTATTCCCTACTCACAGAATCGTAAGGGATCTTGAAAACTTTGATGTAAACGCAGTTATTGAAAAGTCGAAGGATTATTTTGATATTGAAACCGGACTTTCTCGCACCGACAGCACAGCTAAGCTTGACAAGGCGTACAGTGAAGGTAAGAAGGCATTTGTTCTTTACTGCGACGGCAAGTACACGCTGATGACATTAAAGGACACATCTCTTATGGAAAAGCTTATGCCGACTGCAAGCAAGGCTCTGCGTGAGCTTGATGTAAGCGTACTGCACACACTTGTACTTGAAAGAATTTTCGGCATAGATAAAGAGAATATGGCTAATCAGAAGAACCTTACATATACAAGAGTTCTCGATGAAGCTATTGAAGCTGTAGATAACGGCAGTGCTAACTGCTCATTTATACTTAACCCCACACGAGTTTCAGAGATAAGAGATGTTGCTCTTGCAGGCGAAAAGATGCCGCAGAAGTCCACATACTTCTATCCCAAACTCACTACGGGTCTTGTTATGAACAAAATTTTTGACTGAGGAGAATAAAAACAATGCTTGCTCGTGAATGCAAAAAAGAACTTACAGAACACATAATTCCTTTCTGGAATAACCTTGAAGATGATGCTAACGGCGGTTTCTACGGATATGTAGGAAACGATCTTACTCTTGATAAAGATGCACCCAAAGGTGTTATCCTTCACTCAAGAATACTATGGTTCTATTCAAACTGCTATCTTGTTTTAAAGGATCAGAACTGCCTGAAAAAAGCAAAGCACGCTTATGAATTTCTTTCAAAGTATTGCGTTGACAAGGAAAACGGCGGTGTTTACTGGATGATGAATGCTGACGGCACTGTAAACGACAGTATGAAGCACACATATTGCCAGGCTTTCTTCATATATGCCATGTCAAGCTACTATGACGCATCAAAGGATAAGGGAGCTTTAGAGCTTGCTCTTGATGTATTCCACACAGTTGAAGACAAGTGCCGTGACGATATAGCTTACCTTGAGGCTTTTTCAAAAGACTGGAACATAATCCCGAACGACGCACTGTCCGAAAACGGTCTTATGGCAGACAAGACCATGAACACTACCCTGCACGTTATGGAAGCCTATACCGAGCTCTACAGAGTAAGCGGCGACAAGCAGGTACTGAAAGCTCTGCGTTTCACTCTTGAAATAACGCTTGACAAGATTTACGATAAGAACGGCGGCAAGCTGTTTGTATTCTTTGATAAGAATCTTAATGAGATCGGCGATATTTATTCATACGGTCACGATATCGAGGCTACATGGCTTATCGACAGAGCCTGCGATGTAATAGGTGACGAGCATCTTTCCAAGAGATGCGCCGAGATGAACAAGGTAATCGTAAGAAATATAGCTGACAGAGCATTATCAAACGGCAGACTGAACAATGAAGTTGAACACGGCGTTGTAAACACATGGCATATCTGGTGGGTACAGGCTGAGGGTGTTGTAGGCTTCTGCAACGCATATCAGAGATACGGTGATGCAAGATATCTCGAAATATCACGCACTCTCTGGAACTACATTAAAGACAAGATGATCGACAAGCGTCCCGGCGGCGAATGGCATTCACAGCTTGACGATAACGATCAGCCCGCTGATTTCAAGCCGGTTGTTGATCCGTGGAAGTGCCCCTACCACAACGGAAGAATGTGCTTAGAGATAATCTCTCGTATGTAATTGAAAGGATTTCCCATGTCTGTTTCAAACAGAATTTTTAAAGTTGCGGCTGTATTCTCAGCTTGTGCAATAGCGATTGTATCATCGGGCTGTAGCGGCGATCCCGTTAAAGAAGAAATTGTTACATCTATAACAGATCAGGTCCAGTTCTCTTACGAAACCGCAAAAGCACAATACATGACTATTGAGGAAGAAGCTAAAATCCCCGCAAGCCTTGATTATGCACAATCCGAAGAGTACTATGCTCCGATTGATGCAAAAATCAAAACAAACAATGTTTCAAAAAACATGAGGGTCAAAAAAGGTGATGTTCTGATTGCTCTTGACACTACCGACCTTGACTTTCAGATTAACGACCAGGAAATGAAAGTTGCAGCAATGGCTGACGGTGTCGATAAAGGCTACGCACAGATCGAGCTTGATAAGCTTAAAGAACAGCGTGCCGCCGCAGTTGTTACAGCTCCTTATGACGGTGTTGTGGCTGAATGTTGTTATTCGGCAGTGGGCTCTGATATAAAAACGGGCACTCTGCTCTGCCGTGTTGCTGTACTGGAATCAATATTTGTATACAACTCCCAGGGTGCAGGAAAGAATCTGCGTTTTGGCATGGATGTTGACCTTGTAATAAACGATGTTGATTACACCGGAACAGTAACAGCCGCTCCTGATACAGCACCCTCAGATGCTACAAAAGACGCAACCAAGTACTGTGCCGTTACACTGTCAAAAGACAGCCTTGATAAACTGTTGAATGAAAACAACGGTATCACAGCTGTAGATGCAGGTTGGGCAACAATTCATGCAATTACAACAAGACGAGTAAACGTACTTGCTGTACCTGAACAGGCAATCAAGAAAGACGGTAGTAAAACCTATTGTAGCGTTCTGCAAGGTAACGAAAAGTACGACCTTTACGTTGAGGTCGGTGCAACTGCCGGCGGATATACTGAAATACTCAGCGGTCTTAACGAAGGCGATGTTGTAGTTCTTTCAGAGTCTACAGGCAACGGCTCAGATAATACCGACAGCAAAAACAACAAAGCTGACAATGCTGATGATAACAGAAACAACAACCGTAAACAATGGGACGATGGCAATAACCCGGATGATATGCCCGCTCCCGACGATCAGAACAACTGACAGATAAAAATTGCCCGGTCAACGACCGGGCAATTTTTATAGCTTGGTTACAATATTATAAAACTCATTAAGGTTACTCACCGTGTATTTCTGCCCGAAATCACGGTTATTATTATATCTGTCTATATAGAACGAAGTACAACCGAAACTGTTTGCTACCAGTACATCTTTTCTTTCATCACCGATAAATATCATTTCATCCGGCTTTACGCCAAAATGCGTCGCTATATCAACAAGCCCCTTTATATTCGGCTTACGGTATCTGCACGAGGTTGATGAAACGTATAAATCAAAATACGGCATAAGCTCAGGGAAATAGCTCTTATGGAGTTCATCAGGCATTCCCGTTGCGACATCGGTGAGTGTCGCTATCTTTATGCCGTTGTCACGCAGTTTTTGCAACACAGATATTGTTTCGGGATATGTGTATGCTTCAAGCGGAAAAGCTTCAAAAAAGCAATATGCGATTTTATCAGCAGAAATATCCACGTTCCATTTTACTGCTATTTCGCCGAAAATACGCTCATGAGAATAATCAGCCTCACGGTATTTTATCGTAGGATTATAACCACGGAGTATCTCCATTCCAGATTCAATATCCTTGTCTGTAAGCTGGGGCAACAATTTTTCACGAACGTGCTTAAAACCGTTTTCATAATAGTCAATCCAGACACCCGGCATCCCCTTATACTCCATAAGTGTTCCACCTATGTCAAATGCGGCTACTTTGATCATATCTGCCTCCGATAACAATTATTCAAGCTCGGCAACAGTTACACCTGCTTCTCCCTCGCCATAAGCACCGTCACGGAATGATTTGACGTGGGGATTTTTACGCAGATACTGCTGTACTGCCGAACGCAGAGCGCCTGTGCCTTTACCGTGAATGATAGTGATTACGGAAATTCCGCTTAACAGACAGCTGTCAATAAAGCGGTCAACCTCCATAACACCGTCATCTCCGAGCATTCCTCTTATATCAAGCTCCATACCGCTCTTGCGTGAATAGTTGCTGACAAGCTTCTTGCCGACCTTTGAGGGCGTGGGCTGTTTCTTGCTTTCTTTCTTCTCTTCTACAAGTCGCAGATTTTCAAGCTTGGTTTTGGTTTTCATTGCACCGATCTGAACAAAACACATATTCTTTGAGTCGGGAAGTCTGAGCAGAGTTCCCTCTTTATTAAGGTCTGCCAGTCTGACCGTATCGCCAACCTTGAGCGGTCTGGGTAGTACATAGTGGTCAACCTTTTTCTGCATTATCGGGTTTGCTGTATCATACATTCCGTTCACAGAAGAGTTAATACGTGAACGGGCACCTTTGACTTTCTGTGCAAAATCGGCGCTTTCTTTCTGCTTTCTGAGCCTTTCAAGCTCTTCAAGCATAAGGTCGCCCTGGAATCGAACTTCTTCGATAATGCTTGCTGCCTTGCTTCTTACGTCCTGAAGTTCTTTTTCTTTATCCTTTTCAAGCTGATCACGTTCGGCTTTAAGCTGTTCGGTGATCTCCTTTGATTTTCTCTGCTCTGCCGCTGCTGAGCTTTTCAGCTTTTCAAGCTCCTGCCTTGTCTTTTCGAGTGACTGTACAACTTCCTCAAAACGCTTGTCCTCTGTGCTGACAAGCTCTTTTGCGTTGTCTATAATGTCACTGCCGATACCGAGCTTAGAAGATATCGCAAAAGCGTTTGACTTACCCGGCATACCGACAATTACTCTATAAGTAGGTCTTAATGTCTTTATATCAAATTCACATGACGCATTCTCAACACTGTCTGTCTTTATTGCATACATCTTGACTTCCTGATAGTGCGTAGTCGCTATAACTTTACAGTCACGCTTTCTGAATTCATCAAGAATAGATACAGCCAGTGCAGAACCCTCTACGGGATCTGTACCTGAGCATAACTCATCAAGCATAATAAGCGACTTATCATCGGCAGTTCTCAGTATGCGTGCAATATTTGTAATATGTGATGAGAACGTTGACAGGCTCTGTTCAATGCTCTGCTCATCGCCGATATCAACATACAGCTCATCAAACATACCTATAACGCTGTTCTCGCTTGCAGGTATCATCATACCGCACATTGCCATAAGCACAAGCAATCCTGCGGTTTTTAGCGATACCGTCTTGCCGCCAGTGTTAGGACCTGTTACTATAAGTGATGAATATTCGTTGCCAAGCTCGAGTGAAATCGGCACGACCTTATCCTTGTCGATAAGAGGGTGTCTTGCCTTTATCAGATTGAAGCACGGCTTATCGGTAATTACCGGTGTAACTGCCTTCATCTTAGCACCGAGATTTGCTTTTGCAAAGTAAATTTCAAGCGTCAGGACTATCTCATAATCGTTTATCATCGGCTCTGCAAAACTTCCTACAAGCTCCGACATTTCCTTTATGATACGCTCAATTTCTTTCTGCTCCTCGATTTGCAGAACTCTTATTTCGTTGTTGGCTTCGACTACCGCCATAGGCTCAATGAACAGAGTTGCGCCCGTTGCGGACGTATCGTGCACAAGACCGCTTATTTCGCTCTTGTACTCGGTTTTTACAGGCACAACAAATCTACCGTCACGCATTGTAACAAGACTTTCCTGTAAGTATTTCTGCGTTGACTGACCTTTAATCAGCTTATCAAGTCTTTCTCTTACAGCAAGGCTCTTACGCTGAATAGAACGTCTGATTGCGGCAAGCTGTGGGCTGGCACTGTCGGCGAGCTCTTCTTCGGATATGATAGCGTTGGTTATCATATTTTCGAGGTGCTTGTTTACGCTAAGCTGTTCAAAGTATTCCGTGAGCGATGTCTGAATACCGCTGCACTGCGAATACCAGTCGTCAAGTCCCGATACTTCACGCAGGAACATTCCTATATCCATAAGTTCCCTCAGTGACAAAGATGAACCCTGCTGTGCCCTCTTTGCACCAAAGCAGATATCCTTTATGTTATAGAATTTAGGCGTTCCGAATTTAGATGACAATGTGAATGCGTCATCTGTCTTTGCTATTTCTGATTTTACCGTGTCAATATCAAACGACGGCTTTATCTTTTTTATCCGTTCCTTGCATACATCGCAGTATGCGTTTTGTGAGAGCAGGTCAAGTATCTTGTCCAGCTCCAGTTTTCTGTAATCTTTTTTCATTTATTAAATCCTCTGTGGTTACATATCCAATGCAATATTTTTATAATAATCAAGTGTAGGAAACGATCTGTTCAGCTGTGCCAGCAGGTAAAATTCCGCAATTGCCGCAAACAGCTTTTCGTTTTCCTGTGATATTCTGAATTTATACATTTTTTCTGTATCGGAATAGGCAACATATCTCAACGTGTGCAAAAGTGTAGGATTGAGTGCAAATACGTTCTTTTCCGCAAATTCACCGTGTTCTTCAAAGCAATCTGAACAGTAAATAACACCCTCGACAGGTAAAAACATCATAGTTTCGCTCTGATATGCTATACACTCACGGCAGGCACGCAAATCCGGCATAAACCCTATTCTTGAGAGAAATCTGAACTCAAATATTGCCTTTATAAATCTCAGCGGTAACTTCTGTTTCTCAAGCTGAAAATATGTCATACAGGTAAAGCGGAGCAAATCCGAATATTCCTCTTCCGATGTTGCACAATATTTTATTACCTCGGCAAAATATGCCGCCAGTGACAGAGCTTCGATATCCGCAGAAATATTATAGAAACTGCAAATCGGCTCTGCACTGTTAAGCGTATATCCTTTACTGCTTCGGCTTACGCAAAAAGTAGCGTAACTGAAAAGCGATGCCGCTCCCGAATTTTTGCCGCCTATCTTCTTTACACCGTGCGCCATAACTTCTATCATTCCGAGCTTGTCAGTAAACAGGTCAAGAAAACAGCTGTTCTCGCCTATACTGCGCTGTCCGATAACAAGCCCTTTCAGCGTAATAAGCATTGAACAGCTACTCCTTTAAATATCTCAGTCAGCCTTCAGTCCGAAGTCGGCAATGTCAGACTCTCTGTTTCTCCAGTCTTCCTTTACCTTGACCCATATCTGCATATTGACCTTACAGCCGAAATAGTCCTGCATATCTTCTCTTGCCTCAGAGCCTATCTTTTTAAGCATAGAGCCCTGCTTGCCGATTATCATGCCCTTGTGTGAAGCCTTTTCGCAGACAATTACAATGCCGATATCGACTATTTCCTTGCCGTTCGGTTTCTGTCTGACTTCCATCGTTTCGACATATACGGCAGTTCCGTGCGGGATCTCCTCGTTCATATTGCGGAGAATTTTCTCACGGACGATCTCTGCAAGCCAAACCTTCTCAGCCTGATCAGTCGGCAGTTCATCGTCAAAATAATGCGGCGACAGCTTTACATATCTGTCTATTATCGGCATTATCTCTTCAACGCCTATCCTCTGCCTTACGCTTATCGGAACTATTTCCTTGAAGTCATAAAGTTCGCTGTATTCCTTTATAAGCGAAAGAAGCTCGGATTTATCCTTGATCAGATCAACCTTATTTATAAGCAGAATGACATCTGTTTTTCTGTCCTTGAAACTGTCAATCAGATTATGCTCAATCGGAGAGATCTTCTTGGTAGCGTCAGCCATCATAAGTATAACATCAACATCCGTAACGCTCTCTCTTATAGACTTTAACATCTGATCTGACAGCTTGTTCTTTGCCTTGTGCATACCGGGCGTATCTATGAACACATACTGCGTTTCGCCCTTTGTAAGCACGCCGTTTATTCTTGTTCTTGTCGTCTGGGGTTTATCGCTGACTATTGCGATTTTTTCCCCTACAAGATAATTTGTGAGAGTGGACTTTCCCGCATTGGGTCTGCCTGCTATAGCCACGAATACTGATTTAGGATTATTCATTTATTCATCTTTCCTTTGATATTTCTTTTCTTTCCTTTAGCAATAAACAGATACGCCAGGCAGACAAAAGCTATCAGCATAGCCATATTCCATACATCGCCCGTAAAATATTCAAATATAATTCTGAATCTGTCCGTATCCCAGAAAAGTATTATTCCTATTATTGCTGCGGCGATTGCGGTAACAAATACCGCACCTGCGGCAACATCTTTGCCGACTTTGGCTAGTGCCGAATAGCCGGGTGAAACCTTATCTATCACAACCTCAATAGCCGTATTCATCATTTCAGCCGAAATAACGACCACACAGGTAATTATCAGCAATACGAACTGCTCTTTCGTAAAGTTGTAAAACTGCGCCAGATAAAGCACACACATAGTCGCAACAATGTGTACACGTATATTCATTTCATGGCTTACACAAAATGCAATGCCGTGAGCCGCATATTTAAAGCTGTGAGCAAGTCGTTTAAACACTTTGTCCTCTGATTATTCCCGTGTGATTTTGAGATTGTTCAGCACACGATCCTGTAGCTCCAGCATTACCTTTTCACCGTCCGGGTCGTCCTCGTGGTCGTATCCGAGAAGATGAAGAGTTGAATGTGTAGCTAAAAATCCAACCTCTCTTACCAGTGAATGACCGTATTCTATAGCCTGAGCGTGAGCCTTTTCCATAGAAATTACTATATCACCGAGCATATAAGCACCGTTTTCAGGGTTTACGTCATACTCATCGTAAGCACCGAGCGGAAACGAGATAACATCGGTTACCTTGTTCTTATCACGGAACTCCTTGTTTATTCTCTTGATACGCTCGTTGTCAACCAGTGTGACAGATACGTCTGCGTCACCCACAAAATCGGTAACTCTCAGCGTTTCTGCAATGCACTTTCTGATAACGGTACGCAGTCCGTTAGGAACTTCTATTGCTTTCTGATTGTTCCTGAATGACATATATATTTTCGGTGTTTTATTCTCTGACATTTTTACTTTCCTCATTTTAAAAGCTATCAGCTTTTCTTTCTTTCATTGTACTGCTCGTAAGCCTTTACTATATCCTGTACCAGTCTGTGACGTACAACATCCTTTTCGGTGAAACGGTTTATCGCTATATCGTCAATGTTCTTCAGAATTTTCGTAGCTTCTACAAGTCCCGAATGCTTTGAATCGGGTAAATCTATTTGTGTAACGTCGCCCGTTATTACCATCTTGCTGTTGAAACCAAGACGTGTAAGGAACATTTTCATCTGTTCGGGCGTTGTATTCTGCGCCTCGTCAAGAATGATAAAGCTGTCGTCAAGCGTTCTTCCTCGCATATACGCAAGCGGTGCTACCTCAATACAACCACGTTCCATATTACGCTGAAAAGCCTCGGACCCCATCATGTCAAACAGTGCGTCATACAGTGGTCTTAAATAAGGATCTACCTTGTTCTGAAGATCACCGGGGAGAAATCCGAGTTTCTCACCCGCTTCAACCGCAGGACGTGTAAGAATAATTCTCTGTACTTCGTGTGCCTTGAATGCCCTTACCGCAAGAGCTACCGCAAGATAAGTCTTACCTGTACCGGCAGGACCTACACCGAATACTATGGTATTTTTCTTTATACTGTTTACATATTTCGACTGTCCGACCGTCTTTGCCTTTATCGGTTTTCCCGTATGGCTGACGCAGATACAGTCAGAGGACAGCGATTGCATTTCCTCGCTCTTGCCCTCGTTTATCATAGAGATTGCATACCTGACGCTCTGTTCAGTTGGTATCTCGCCTTTTTCTACAGAAGTAATAAGCGTATTTATAACCTGCTGTGCATTATCCACAGCATTTTCTTCGCCTTTTATGCGTATCTCATCATCACGGCTGTATATCGAAACCTTGTATTCCTTTTGAATAATATTGATATTACTGTCAAAATCACCGAAAACTTCGTGAATTTGGCTCATATCCTGAATATTAACAGCTTTTTCTGTCATTTATCGTGATATATTCCTTTCAAATCTTAGAAATTTATCTATTCTATGATAGTATACCACAATCCGAACTTTATTTCAATACAAATTTACGTCAAATCAATATAAAACAGTAATCGGTTGCTTTACTCCGATATTGCGTTCCAGTTTGTATTTTACTATCATTTTAATCCCCTTTTCATCTGTGTAAACCTCTTTTTCATCGGATATAATGTTGCAATCCGAAAGGAAATTTTCTTCATAATCCTTTTTCTGTTTTTCCAGTTGCGACATTACATCACGGGCGGTATATTTTATTGTTTCCTCATTTATTTTTGTGTACACGCCCTGCTTGTATCTGTACGGAGTGTCAGCCCCGAAGATGTTGATGTTATATGTATCCTCGCTGTATGTAAAACCGCTCATATCTTCCGTATCATAATGCTCCCACGGAAGCGGTACAGCGTAAGAGCCGAACATCAGATATGTGGAATAATATTTCTCATCGGTCGGTATCTTTCGTATCTGTTCAAACGGAAGATAAAATTCTTCTGTCTGCTCGCACTCGGCTTTAAGTAAACCGTCCGCATGAACATAAACAATTCTTCCTCCGTTGTCATTAACTGTTCCGCTTATAAGAAGCTGACCTTTTACCACTCCGCTTCCGACTGTAGTCTGTAACTTTCCCTTGTATATTTCGGTATAAACCAGCTGACCGTCATAATCGCTTATAACATTACACGGCGTTTCTATCGGTATTTCTGCTTTCTGCGGATTATTTATCTCGGCAACTTTTATAAAAACCCTGCTTCCCTGCCGTTCAACCGCAATCCATGACAGCTTGTTTATTTCAGCCATTGCCGATTGTTCACATACCCATTCGTCGAACGCCTTTCGGTTGCAACCCGGCATAAGCCCGTTCTTTTCCATAACTCCGCATATCTGCGTATCTGTAATCTGCGAATTACCCGATATTTCTATTTTCCATACAAACTGTGACAGAAAAACAATAACGGCGCAACAGCATAAAGTACCTGTTACAAGACCCCATCTTTTTCTGAACGGTAAAAGTCTGAATACAAGTCCTTTTCTTTCTGTTACGCTCAGCCTTACGCCGTACTTTCGTGCTATTCGTCCTATTTTGAGATAATTACGAGGCTTGACCACGGCGGTGAATTCGCTTTTCTGCTGATAAATTTCGTATATCTGAATATCATTCGCTATCAGCTCGCTTATAAACTTTTCCTGAAAACCGCCAAGACCCGTTACTGTTATGTAAGCGGCAAACGAACCTACTTTTGCTTTTCTCTTTCTCATGTTTCCTCCGTTTTATTAATGTTCGTATCTTCAAATCCTATTGAATGAATTTTACCCGTGATCTTCACACTGTCGTAACCGAATGTCTTGAATTTCAGCTCTATACCGATAATTTTTACCGTTCCGCACGGTATTTCAAGTTCGATTATATTATCCTCAAATTTTAAAATTTTTCTGCAACATTCGATCTCGGCATACTTGTTATCACCGAGCGTTATGTATGAATGGTTACGTGTTTTTTCTTTCAGTCGCTCATATTTTCCTGCTAACTTATCTACGTTCATTTTTCAGCTCTCCTTTCATATAATCTATATGCAGGTACAAGCAAAAAAGAAGTGAGGGATTATTATAACAAAACGTGTAAAACGAATAATTATATGTATTTTATTTGTGCTTATCGGTATTCTTCTGATTACAGACAGCAAGGGTACAGCCGATACAGTAAAGCAATGTATTTACATTTGTCTTGACAGTCTGATACCGTCACTGTACTGTTTCATGGCTTTTGCAACACTGCTTATCAAAAGCAACGCAGGAGAGCTTATAATCACTCCGTTGTGGTACATAATGCGATACTTTCTAAAACTCGATAAAAAAACTTTTGCCGTGTTTATTCTCAGTCAGATCGGCGGCTACCCTGTCGGAGTAAAGCTGTTAAACGAACTGTATGCTCAGAATTTCTGCCGCTCCGACAAGTATAGCAAAGCTTTGTTCTATTGCTATAACAGCGGTCCTGCGTTTGTAATCGGCATTGTAGGGATTGGAATATACGGCGATATAACAGCAGGTTTTATCGTGTTCTTATCATGCCTTACAGCAAATTTTCTGACAGCTGTAATTCTGAATATCCGAAATGATATCGGAAAAACCTATAAAACAGAAATTCGGCTGTCATCATCAGACATTTCATCAACGCTTACAGGCACAGCGAAAGCCATGCTGAATATTGCTCTGCCGATTTTACTGTTCAACAGCATCGCCGAACTTGCGGATTATATATTATCAAACATTCTGCAAATTAAAATTCCGGATATACTGAAAGCGATAACCGAAATCACTAATATAAAATTTGTCGGTTCGGCCTTTTCTCTTCTGCTGACAACGGCATTGATTTCATTTGGCGGACTGTGCGTTATATATCAGATATTCACACTGGCAGATTTCAGAATAAGAAAATTTCATTTTATCATTGCACGAATTATAATATCTGTGATTTCGGGTTTTGTTTGCTTACTCATCACTAACGCAACAGGATATCAGCCTGTAAGAAATGTATTTGCTTATGCCACAGATGCACTGATAACAGACCCGTTGCTACTTATGTGTATTGCAGGAATGACTTTCATTTTACTTAAAGACACAGGAAAAACAAATAAAATATAAAAATTTTTCAAAAAGTACTGGATTTATTTCAGATAATGTGATATAATCAAGATAAATATAGTGGCACTGTATATTTCAGTGCAATTTTCGTAAGGTGGTGTTCTATATGAAAAAGAAATTGTTTGGTAATAATATCAAGCCTTCCTGCAAGTACTGTGAGCTTGGCACCGCTATGGGTGATGATAAGATACAGTGCTCAAAGTTCGGAGTTGTAAAGTCATACGATTCATGCAAGAAGTTTGTTTATTCTCCTTTAAAGCGTATTCCTAAGAAGGAAATTCAGCTTGCAAATTCGGATGTTAACAATATCAACTTCTGATAAAAGAATAAAATGTAATGTTCAAATACGGAACTTATGTTTAAGTAAGTTCCGTATTTTCTTTTTTATTATAAATTCAATAACAGTCACCGGCATAAATTACGTCAATTTTGTTACGAAACCTGATGATAATTGATGATATTTTGCACAAAATGTAACCACTTCAAGCAGAATAAAACATTGTCAGATTGTGCTTTTGGTGGTATAGTATAAATAAAGTTAAACCGATAACATAAAAATTGGAGGCGTTTATGGTAAACTTAAAGCGAATTTTAGCCGGAGTTCTGGCAGGTGCCACAGCAGTTTCAATGGCTGCCTGCTCAAACGGGACTACTGACAGCAACACAACTTCTTCTACAAGTTCAGGCAGCACAGAAACAACAATCGACGACGAAATTGAAAACCCCGTCAGTGTTGGTGATATAAGCATCGACGCAGGCGAAGAAGTTGAACCTGCTGAGCTTCAGTATCTCGGATGCTATGACATTACTACAGCAGGTGACGTTAAGCCTGCATACAAGTACTTCTCCGAAAACTACGGCTGTACAATCACCTGTACAATAGTCGGCTCACTTCAGATTCAGGAAAAGCTGACAACAGCTATTTCTTCAGGAGAATCTCCCGACCTTGTTGATTATGCCGACAACACATTCCCGTTACTTATGTCAAAGAATATGTATTCACCGCTTGATGAATATATGGATATGTCAGCACCTCAGTGGACAGGTCTTGAACAGTATGTAAACAAGTACGAGTGGGGCGGAAAGAAATATTATTACCCCTGGGCATATAATGTTTCACCCAACTTCCTTGTATACAACCGTGCTGTTTTTGAACAGATCGGCATTGATGACCCCAAGGAACTTTACGACAAGGGTGAATGGACATGGGATACAATGACTGACTGTATCAGAAAGTTCATCGACTCAGATGCTGACGGCAACAGAACAGGATTATACGGTGCAACCGCATATTCCGCTCAGTCGATTATAAACAGTACAGGTACCGCCCTTATTTCAGTCGGTGATGACGGCAAACTGGTACAGAACTTCAGCAACGCAAATGTTGACAGAGCCGCAAACTTCATGCAGACACTGAAAAAGGAAGGTCTTGCATCATTCCAGGAAGGCGTAATAGATGTTGATACCACACCTATCAAGGAAGGTACAGCAGCTTTTCAGGGTATGGGCGAATGGATCATTTCAGGCTACGCAAGATTAATGCAGAAAGATGATTCTCTCGATTACTTCTTTGTTCCTTTCCCGAGAGATCCCGAAGCTGACGAATACTATTATTCACTGTCAACATTTGGTTATCTTGTTCCTGCCGGTTCAAAGTACGCAAAGCAGGCAACTGTATTCATCAATTGCTGCCGTCTCAGCAACACGGATGAAGGCCTCAAGGCTACAACAAAAGACAGTATCATGAGAAGCAAGAAGTATACAGATGAAATGTATGAATTCCTCATGAGCTTCAAGAATATCAACAACTTCCATGCTGTAGTCGATAACCCCTACGGACTTGATGAAACTACAGGTCAGATAATCAAGGATGTTCTCGGCAACACACTGTTTGAAATGTACTCAGAACAGTATGAAGGTCAGTCATGGACGCAGATGCGTGAAGCAAGCCTTGGCACAATCAATAAGCAGATTGAATACTACAACGGTCTGCTCTGATAACAAAAATCAAATAAAATCAGCCCTCTCGGTACACAAGAACGTTATGTGCCGGGAGGGCTGTATTTTTTATGGGCTCTATAATAAATGTTGGGGAAACCAAGAGCCAAACAGAAAAATAAAATTAAAAAAATTTCAAAAAAGTAGAGCATATTGGTTGAAAATCCGTTAAAATAGAAATTGCAAGACCAAATCAACGGAGGACCGATATGCTC
>CABUEI010000028.1 GCA_902490585.1 uncultured Oscillospiraceae bacterium | reverse complement strand
TTTTTTGCAATTGCCTTTAACAGTTCGCTATTTGTCACTTTTAACCTCCTTTCTGTCACAATGCAATAATAGCACTAAGTTTCCAAAATGTCAACCCATATTAACACGTTTCTGCATTATGCACAAAAAACGCAGTGAATTATTGTTTACATTTTAGAAACCAATGTGTAAATTTTAGTTGACAATATCGCAACTTAGCTATATAATTAAAAGTAGAAAGGATGCGATATTATGACACTAGGCGGACGAATCCGAGAACTTCGCAGAAAAGCCGGTTTAACTCAATCTGAGCTTGCGGAAAGAATCGGGTATTCCACAAAAGCGAGCATCTCAAAAATCGAATCTGATGTATTGGATGTAAATCAATCAACCATTGTTGCTCTTGCCAAAGCGTTAGGAGTTACCCCCAGCACTTTGATGGGTTGGGATGACGAAGAAAACAATCCGGAAAAAAGCAACATAGCTTATGTTATAAAAGACGGGATATATAACATTCCACTTTATGAAAGCGTTTCAGCAGGTTTCGGTGCTACTGCTCAGGACTGTATTATAGATTATATACCTACAGTTATCCGTAATCCGTATGAAGCTAAAGAAACCATAGCAATAAAGGTCGCTGGCGATAGTATGTATCCTAAAATAGAAGACGGCGACACCATAGTGATCCACAAGCAGGACAGCGTTGACAGTGGACAGATAGCTGTCGTTCTGATAGACGGTGAAGATGCCGTTGTGAAAAAAGTCAAGTATGACAAATCGTGGGTTGACCTTATTTCCATAAATCCCGAATACAAAACAAGGCACTTTGAAAAAGAAGAAGTTAACAGACTGAGAGTGCTTGGACTTGTAAAACAGATAATAAAAACGGTCTGAGGTGACAAATGAGCCTATTTAATTTATTCTTTGGTAAGAAAAAACAGCCTGTAGAAAACAACCCGACCTCTGCAGAGCCTCTTGCCGAACCACAAGGGCGACATACCGAAAGGCACAGCAAATTCAATACTCAAGCAGGCGGGGCTGAGATAAGCCCCAAATCCTGCCGTATATAGAAAGAGAGGTACTGTTATGTTATCTGTTTATCCTGCTTGTTTTTACAAAGAGAAAAACGGTCAGTATTCCGTGATTTTCCCCGACCTTGACCATCTTTCAACATTCGGCGATGACTTACAGGACGCTATGGAAATGGCGGTTGATTGTCTTGCGGGTTACATCTATGACCTTAAGCAGAGCAAGTCAGAACTTCCTGCACCGTCAGATCCTGCGGATATAGATATAAACGCCGAGTATGACGAATACGAAAGCGCATTTGTAAACCTCGTATCCGTTGATGTGGAAGATTATGCGAAAAAGCATTTTGAAAAATCCGTCAAGAAAACGCTTACAATTCCCGCATGGCTCAACGACCTTGCAGTAAAAAACAACGTCAATTTCTCACAGACATTACAGAATGCACTTAAAGCGAAACTTGGTGTATAAAAATTTCCCCGCCGTAACAAGCGGGGAAAAAATTTAGGAGGTGTAAATATGAAAAAACGTGCGGACGGCCGTTATCAGCAATCGGTTTATATCGGTACCGATAACAACGGCAAGCAGAAATACCGTGTTGTTTACGGAAACACAAAGAAAGAAGTCGAAGAAAAGTCCAACTCGCTTAAAATCAAGCTCGGTAAAGGTATAGATCTTGATGCTTGCCGTGAAACTTTCGACTACTGGGGCAAGAAGTGGATAAAATACAAGCAAGCCGACGTTTCGGAACAATGGTATAAGAATACGCAGAGCTACTATAAGCACCTTGAACCGTTGTATAATCTGCCGATAGCAAAACTGTCCTCATCGGATTTACGTGATATTCTCATAGATATGGCACAGGAGGACTATTCCAAGAGAACAATTAAAGCGGTGTATGAAATATCGGTAAGTGTCCTTGACCTGGCTATTGAGAACCGAGCCACCGACTATAACGTTTTCCGGAATGTAAAACTTCCTGCAAAGGTAAAGCCTGCGGAGGAGCGCCGTGCTCTGACCGATGAAGAGCAGGAGTGGATAAGAACCACGCCCCACAGAGCCCAGACAGCCGCAATGATCATGATGTATGCCGGGTTGCGAAAGAGCGAGCTTATACCGCTTCAATGGAATGATATTGACCTTAGCGGCAAAACTATCAAGGTAGCACGATTTGTAGAGTTCTCAGGCAATCAGGCTAAAGTCAAAAACTACGGCAAGTCCGAAAGTGCAAAACGAATTGTCTATATTCCCGATGTGCTCGTTGACTATCTGAAAGGTGCGGAGCATGACGGCTTTCTCGTATGCCGGACTGCAAATGACAAAATGCACAGCAACACGTCCTGGCGCAGAATGTGGGAAAGTTATATGTCCGTCCTGAACTATGAGCACGGCAATTTTGATAACACATTATCCGACAAACCGACAAGCCGTTTTCAGCCGGGTGGTGTTCCGTTCGTGATTGAACCTTTCACAGCCCACTGCTTACGTCATACATTTATAACCTTGATGTATCTTGCAGGGGTGGATATTATGACAGCAAAAGAGCAGGCAGGTCACAAGGATATATCCACAACTCTCAAAATTTACACACACTTAGACAAGACTTACAAGGCAAAAAATATCGATAAATTTAACGAACATTTGAATGCAAAATTGCGGCAAGCAACGTAAGAGCATACAAAAACACTAGTCAAACACTAGTCAAATTGCAAGTCAAACAGCTTATAAAACCAGTTGCAGAGCCATTCCACAGACTATAGAGCCTAAGCCTCCGACGCTATGTGTCGTGCGTTCGAATCGCATCAGGCGTGCCAAAAAACTGCACCACAATCAACCGTATTTGATTGCGGTGCTTGTTTTTTGTTGTCAGCCTTGTGAGGAGAACGCACAGGTGCGTCTCGAATCGCATCAGGCGTGCCAAAAAACTGCACCACAATCAACCGTATTTGATCGTGGTGCTTGTTTTTTGTTGTCAGCCTTGCGAGGAGAACGCACAGGTGCGTCTCGAATCGCATCAGGCGTACCACGTCGGAACAAGTTACGCTTGCTCCGATTTTTTATGCTATAAAAATCAGTCACCCGCTCTGCTGAGTGGACGTTTGTGTGTCCGCATGACTACCGTGACATTGCCGACAGGAAAAAACGCATTACCTGTTTCTATAATGACGGATTTGCGGCTATTTCACACGTTTTATCCGATATAGGATATTTCTCCGACCTTACAATCCCCCGCCGTTACAGAAGACATTTTGAAACTCTGTGCGACGATTAATCTATTTGCCGTATTGAAAATTTAACATACTGAAAGCCACAGTCAACCGTATTTGGCTGTGACTTTTATTTATCCTTTTTATCGTACACTGCCTATGATACAATAATCACATAAGCAAAGAACATTTGCAAAAGGAGCGGTATTATGTTTGACTGGAATCATAACGGAAAGCACGACTCATTTGACGACTGGTTCACCATTAGTCTTATTCAGCACATGATTGATGAAAGCAAGGAAGATAAAAAGCCACCTGTACAGAATAACGGCAGAGGGCTTTATTCACACCACGTCAACGATGAGGACAAAACCGATAACCGTAGCGAAGCGGTAAAGTGCTTATGGATACTTTTCGGAATTGCAATTATGATCGGCGGCATTGCATTTATAGTTTGTTGTATCGAAAATCAGTTGCTTGGATTGCTCATTCTGCTTGTTACGATAATAGTCAGTTTTATCGTAATGTCGCAAGGCAACGAAAGAGATGCTTAGAATATAGCAACAGCCCACAGGCAACTTAATTTACCTGCGGGCTGATTTTTTATAAATTTATTTATACGCTTGCCGTTTCTGCTATCCCGGCTGTATTTGCCGTATTTGCTGAACATACCGGACAGACGTTTTCGGTTTCACCTGCAATGAATTTCATTGCTTTGTCGGTACTCCAGAAGAAGCGTTCCTCGCCGTATGTTTCGATAAGTCCGCAACGGTGGAACATTTCATCAACAGCAGGCTGTACGCACGAGAAGTATATTTCTATCTTTCTTGCGGAAAGGCTGTCACAAAGCTCCTTCATAGCCTGTACACCCGAAATGTCCGCAATAGGTACACCTCGCATTGAGAATATCAGCTTGCCGCCGTCTTCGACCTCAAGGTGTGAAAGCTTCTCTGACAGCTTGTTCGATGTTCCGAAGTAAAGCGGTCCGGTTACATATACGACCTTTGTTCCGTGGAGCTTTCCGTCCTTATCCGTTATGTCGATCTTGGCGGGATCAACATCTGCAACGTTTACCGTCATATCCGACACCTTGAGTACGAACATGATCACTGAGAAAAGAATGCCGATTATAATCGCAACCGTGAGGTCGAATATTACGGTCGCCGCCATTGTGATAAGATACTGGAACATAGCGGTCTTTATTTTTCTGCCGAATATGTCCTTTATTACCGCAAACTCGTTCATTCTCCACGCAGTTACGATAAGTACGCCTGCAAGCGCCGCCATAGGTATCTTTGACATTACGCCGCCGAGCAGGAACATTGACGCTAAAAGCACCAGTGAATGAATTACACCTGCAATTCTTGTCTGTGCGCCGCTCTTTATGGCAACGCTTGTTCTTGCGATTGCCGCTGTTGCAGGAACACCGCCGAAGAACGGGATCAGCATATTGCCTATACCCTGCGCTACAAGTTCCTGGTCGCTCTCGAGCTTTTCATTCTTCATTCTGCCTGCACTTGCTCCGCATAAAAGGCTCTCGATAAGTCCGAGTGCCGCAATACTGATTGCAGGGAATATAAGATTTTTGACCGTGTCGAAATCTATTGCCGTGATATCCAGTCTGTCGTTAAGCAACAGCGTCTGCGGTATCTCGCCTACAATTCCCACATCGAAATTGAATATGAAGTTCAGTGCCGTTGCGATTATAATCGACATAAGCGACGACGGAATGATTGCATTGAGTTTTTTGGGGTATATAAGCATAAACACTATAACGCATACGCCGATTGCTATAGCCTCGAAATTCAGCGTCTGAGGCGTGTTGAAGTAGCTTACTATTTTATCTATAGTAGAAGCACCCTCGCATTTAAGTCCTGTAAGGTTGTTTATCTGACCGAATGCAATGATTATTGCTATACCCGATGTAAAGCCTGTAATAACGGGTGTCGGTATAAACTGCACCAGTCCGCCGAGCTTGAATATTCCGCACAGCAGAAGTATAACACCCGACATAAAGCAGGCGATGAACACACCCTGTATCTGATATGTAGCCACAAGCGAGCAAAGGATAGCCGCCATAGCGCCAGTAGGTCCTGAAATCTGGTATGACGCACCCGAAAGCAGTCCTATTACAACACCTGCGATAAGCGCAGTGATAAGTCCTGCAGCGGCAGTCGCACCGCTTGATATACCGAATGCAAGTGCAAGCGGAAGTGCCACAGCCGCAACTGTAATACCGGCAAGCACATCTTTTCCGAATTTTCCTGCATTATAGCCTTTGAATTCTGTCTTTAAACGTTTGAAATAACGCTTTATCATTTCTCTCCCTCTTTCTGTTCCTTTGTCCTGCGGACAAACAGCAACCTCTATATTCTATACCCGAAAGAGAAATTTGTATATATCAAAACTCAACAAAGATTTGTTCACATCGGGTAAATTTTAAGTTGATTTTTCGTTTTGCATAAAGAAAAGCCTTCCGCTGTCATAATGACGGACGGAAGGCTTCGCTTTTGATGTTTTACTGTGCCACTTCAAGCAGCTTGTTGTTTACTCTTGTCTGCACTTCAAGGTAATAGGCTGTTTCGGCATCGTTCATATCCGAGCTGTCCCACTTTTCAAAGCTCTGTGAAAGCTCGTTATATTTGTTGATATATGTCGCATAATCTGTGATAAGGCTGAGGTCGGTCGGGTTTGCCTGATACTTCTTCATAAAGTCAACGTAATCGTTCATAAAGCTCTCGTAGTTGTCCATAGCCTCTTTGAAATCACTTCTCAGACCGCTCGCATCGGTATCTGTCGGTTTGCTTGTTTCGGGGGCTTTTGTGGTTTCCGGCTTTGAAGTATCGGATAACTGCTCGCTTTCATCGGATTTTTTGGGAGGTCTGACATCTATACGCATCACATTAAAACCGACATACTCAATGTAAACATACCAGCCGTCAGAGTTATATGCATAATAGAAATTGTCATCCTTTCGGTAATCAACAGTAAATCCTTTGTCTATACAAGCCGTTACATATTCGTTATAATCGGCTTTAGGCGTATTTCCTAAGTACAAGGAAAATCTATCATCACGTTCATAGTCGATTTTACCGAACGCTGACTTCGGCTTCGGAACCGCATTTCCTGCCTGCCCAATAGGGAAAATGATATCTGACATTTTCATTGGTGCTTTAAGCAGTATAGTTAAATCTTCACTGCTACCGAAATATGTAAGATCTATCTGATAACCATCTGCGTTAAACGCTGTGTATCCTAATGAATCTGTTTTTTCTTCTACGGTAAATCCTCTGTCCTTGCAGGCTGTGAGATAATCTTTGTAGCGGCTATCGTCTACCGATTTGAATGTTATCCACAATTCTTCTTCGGTGTTTTCGTATGTATGATCTACCGTTCCCTTTACTTCGGGGATAATATTGCTCAGCACTATTTCATCTGACCACGCTTCATAACTGCTGTTGCCGTCGCTGCTGTCGGTACTGCTTTCGGCAGATGCCGAGCTATTCACGGTGTTACTGCTTTCCGCCTGAGAAGATGTACTGTTATTACTGTTGCACGCTGTGAGGGATAATGTGCAGATAAGTGCCGCCGCCACAGCTATGTAACGGGCTCTTGCTTTTACGGTTGTGTTTTCTTTGTTTTTCATTGTGACTTTCATAAATGCCTCTCATTTCATTTTACTTGTTTTGATGATACGCCATATTGAACGCTGGGAATAATCGTATTTCTTTGCAAGCTTTACGACATTTTTTCCGTTGTATTCCTTTACGATCGCACGGTGTGTATACTCTTTTGAATACAGACGGCTGGGAAAAGAAATCTGTGTGCCGTGGAAGAGTTTGTGTATAACCATGGCATTTTCAATTCCGATTTCATTTGCTATTTCACGATAGACCTCATTTAATCCGTTAATCTCGTTTTTCATAAGCTCTGCATCTCGTTCTTTCAGCGTTCTTTCATCAATTGACATAATACCACCTCGCAAACGATATAACAAATGATATTTTCATTACGTTTGACTGTGAGCCGCCTATTATAACGGCTTTTCCAATATTGCTTTTCATAATAATAAAAGCTCCTTTCCGAACAATTTCTGTTCAGAAAAGAGCGTGTTATTTTTGCGAATTATATCATCTCTTGACAGCATAAAAATACTGTGCTAAAATCAGAAAAACAGCGAAACGGAGGGAACATTATGGAAAGAAGCTCGTTTGAAATATTCAAAAGCAACATCTGCCACCTTGTAAAAGACAAGGGCGAGCTTTCCTTTATCCGTGATATGCTGTGCAGTGACGAAGTAAACAAGCTGTATGAGCGTAAGTGGTACGCCGAATGTCTTTACCTGCTTGCAATGATTGACTATCTCAGCCGTAAGAACGGTATTCCGCTTTATAACGGATATGATAAGCTGAGAACGGGCAAGCTTGACAAAGTGCTCTACCCCTCTGGAATAGTCGCAATGTACACTCTGTCGGGCAATGAAAGTTTGCTGAAAAAGAGTTATGAAAACTCCATACCCGAATTCAAGCGGTTCAATATAGTGGAAAACGATATTGAGAATGTCATATAGGTACAAAAAACAGTTTCCGTGCCGTCAAGAAGCTAATAATTTCGTGAGTATATCAGTGCAACCGAACTGTCACCGAAACTTCCCCAAAAGCACTATCCTGAGATATCTGTACAGTCCCACGGGGCGAACAGAGCGTCAGCGTCCCACTTATTGCGGCTTTTTAAACGCAATCGTTTGTAAGTCAAAGCACTATACCTTGCCTCCCCTCGAAAAAGGGGAGGTGGATTAACGGCAAGATTGCAAGCTTTGAGAATATATCGATATGCTATGCAGGTACGCCGAAAAACAAAAGCATGGTAGCTTACTATCACAGCAAAAGCATCAAACAATACAATAGAAGCACACGAATAACAAACTCCCCCTACAAACAAAAACGACCTACAGGCTCACCCCGTAGGTCATCTTCTTATTCACTTTTGATATCGCTGTGCTCGTGAGTGCTTTCCTTAGCTATCTCTCTGAGCTTCTTTCTGTCCTCTTTGGCTATTGTTTCATTGTGGAGCCACATTTTAATAAGTGCCACCGCATAGAGAATACCCGAAAGGAGCATCGCTCCGATACAGATAAGTATCAGTATTGACGATGCCGGCGAACCCTCGGGGAAAACTCCTGGGAAGAACAGTAAAGCGAGTACCGCAACATATATAATAGCGGTGCAGACCTTTCCATACCAGCGTGCGCCGTCAAGCTTCGTCTGCTTAGTCTTTAAAAGCACAAGTCCCATAATTGCCATGAAACCGTCCTTTAAAAGCCAGATAGCAAGCAGTATCCACATGAGCGGATAATTAATAGCTATACATAAGAACAGCGTTCCCTGTGTGAGTTTATCGGCAAGCGGATCAAGAAATTTACCGAATTCGGTGATCATATTACAGCGACGGGCAATCTGACCGTCGAGAAAATCGGTAATACCGGACGCTACCACAACAGCGGCGGCGAGATAATATTCACCGCTTGTACCTGCCGTGAGATACAACCATGCAAATAACGGGATAAGCAATATTCGTATAAAGCTCAGTATGTTCGGTATTGAAAATATATCTTTTTTCATCGACTCACCCCTTGTATTTTTCGGAAAAAGAAAAAATTCGACTATTTCCGCAGATTAACGCTATAATTATACTACAGCAAGCCGAAAAAATCCATATTTGCAAGATAAATTTGTAGGATTAAACGAAACTTGGTAATTAATTCACGATTATGTGTGATTTTTGCTTAAATAATCACAACTGTTTTACATCATCAAGGATTATTTTTCCGAGATCAGCGAGTAATATACTTTATAAAGCTCCTGCGTCGAGTTCTCGAGAAAATAATAGTGCGCTATGTACGGCACAAGAAGTACCAGCAGAAGAACCGACAACGCAAGGAAGTATATGTTTATAGATACAAGTATCAGCGACAACAGAAAGAATATCGCAAAGCTCATTGTAACAATGAGATGGATAAGCCTTTCGTGCTGATAAAAGCCTATACGGACAAGAAGCTGTTCGGCAAGCTTTTTCTTGTCGGTATCAGGGTCAGCCGCCTGCTTTTTTATATATTCCTTATACTCTTTGATTTCGTTTTTCATAAAATCGCCTTCTTTTTGGCATATTATAATGCACTGTAATAATCACGCATTCTTACCGCAAGTCTGTCGCAACGCTCGTTTTCGGCATGACCTGCGTGACCCTTTATCCAGTGGAATTCCACATCGTGCATATCGAGAAGCGGCAGTAACCGCTCCCACAGATCAACATTCAGTGCAGGGGTGTTGTCGGATTTTTTCCAACCTCTGCGTTTCCAACCGTTTACCCAGCCTTTTGTCACCGAGTCAACTACATATCTGCTGTCGGTAGTAAGAATAACCTTACACGGATATTTCAGTGCGGACAGTGCCTCAATAACACCTGTAAGCTCCATGCGGTTATTTGTGGTGTGTTTTTCGCCGCCGCTGAGTTCTTTTTCTTTCCCGTTCCAACGGAGAATTGCACCGTATCCGCCCGGACCTGGATTGCCGCTGCACGCACCGTCGCTGAATATTTCAACTGTTGTTTCAGGCATTTTTATTTTCCTTTCTTGCTCTTCTCTTTGCAGATATCTTCATAAACACATTTCTCCAATATATCTGGAAAGCAAGCAGATTATCGGTGATATGACGTTCAAAGAACGAAGACAATGCCGCAAGAATAACCGTTGCACCCATGAGTATTCCTGTCATGATTACCATTTCAACACACATGGGTCTAAGGTCAAGCAAGAAGTCACGCAATATGAATATATCAGCTGTAAATCCGCCTATCAGCAGTACTATAAGACCGATTTTCCAGGGTTTAAGCGGTACGCATACCTTGAACAGAATTACAAATGCCGCAAAGCCTATACATATAGTTGACATTGTTTCAATGCTGTAATCAAAAGTTTCCCTCGGAACAATGCTCATCCAACCCGAAATATACCTCATAAGCACTATTCCGATAAAGTTGAATGTAATCAGCAGTCCGTGCATTATGGATTTCGGCAGGACATTTTCGATAAACTCGCCCTTTACACGATTGAAATTCGGTTCCATGGCAAGCAGGAACGACGGTATGCCGTTTGTGAACATATTTATCTGCGTAAGCTGTATTGCCTGAAGAGGATAGCCCATAGGCACAAAGCAGAACATAAGTGCGGCAAGGAACGAATAAACCGTCTTGTAAAGGAACAGTACGCTCGAACGCTCGATATTATTTATAGAGCGTCTACCCTCGCCTACTATTTTCGGCATTGACGCAAAGTTGCTGTCAAGAAGAACTATATTCGATACATTTCTTGCCGCATCGCTTCCCGACTGCATAGCAATCGAGCAATCCGACTCCTTCAGTGCAAGAACATCATTTACACCGTCGCCCGTCATAGCAACCGTATGACCTTTGGCTTTCAGAGCCTTTACAAGCTCAAGCTTCTGATAAGGAGTTACACGTCCGAATATCTTATACTTATCAGCCGCCGCCCACAGCTCCTCATCGGTTGTGAGCGTTGATGCGTCAACATAGTTGTCATAATGCTCAAGTCCTGCACGCTGTGCAACACCCGAAACGGTAACTGGGCTGTCACCCGAAATTATTCTTATATCAACATCCTGCTCCGCAAAGTATTTAAGCGTTGCAGGTGCTTCTTTTCTTATACAGTCAGTGATCTTGACAAGTGCTACAGGAGTTATATTTTCGGGCAATGCGCCGCCCTCAACTTCGGGAGGCATATTGTCGCTGTGTGCAAACAGCACAACTCTGTATCCGCCCTCAGACAGCGTCTTTATCTGTTCTCTCAGAGCATCTGTCATAGCATCGCCCAGAATAAATTCAGCCGCACCGAGAATATATGTTCCTTTATCCTCAAAAGCCGCAAGGCTCCACTTTTTCGCACTTGAGAAATGCACCACAGTACTTGCCGACCATTCTCTTTCGGGCAGGAAACCGTCTTTTTTGTATCTGTCCATTACGGCAAGCGCAGTGGGGTTATTATCTCCGAGCGCATATATCATCTCGCAAAGAGCTTTTTCGTGATCGTTGCCGTCAAGAGAGATAACGTCGGATACCTCCATTCTGCCCTCGGTTATCGTACCTGTTTTATCAAGGCAGAGAACGTCAACTCTTGCAAGCGTTTCAACACAGTATAAGTCCTGTGCCAGCGTCTTGTTCGTTGCAAGTCTTATAACGCTCACCGCAAGTACCATACTTGCCATAAGCACAAGTCCCTCGGGTATCATACCGATAATTGCAGATACGGTATTTACGACCGAATCCGCAAACGAGTTGTGAGCCAGAAGCATTTCCTTGCCGAACATCAGAAGAATCATAGGAATAATGCAGATAGAAATTATCTTCAGTATATAGTTTATGCTTGCGAGCATCTTTGAGTTATTCTTTTTGATGTACTTTGCGCCGCTTGTAATTTTGTTGGCGTAATTGTCAGCTCCTATACGGATTACCTGTGCCTTTGCGTTTCCGCTTATAAGGAAAGAACCCGACAGTATCTCATCGCCCTTGTGCTTTATAATCGGGTCGCTTTCGCCTGTGATAAGGCTCTCGTTTACCTCACAGTCGCCCTCGACCGCTATGCAGTCCGAGCATACCTGTCTGCCTGCGGATAATACCATGATATCGTCCATTACTATATCTTTTACGGCTATGGTCTGTATTTCGCCGTTTCTCAGCACATCGGCTTTAGGCGCAGAAATAAGAGCCAGCTTGTCGATGGCTCTCTTTGAGCGTATTTCCTGGAATATGCCTATTGCCGTATTGCAGATAATAACCCCTAAGAACAGACAGTTCTTGAATGAGCCTACTGCTACGACAAACGCCGCCAGTATTACATTTATAAGGTTGAAGAATGTAAAACAGTTGTCCTTAAATATCTGCTTTACAGATTTACTGGGTATATTGAAATCGCCGTTCACTTTTCCGTCTGCCACACGGTCGCTTACTTCCTTTTCGGTAAGTCCTGCTGTAACATCTGTGACGCTTTCAAGCGATATGCTCTTTTCAGACTTTGGCATATATCGGTTGTCCCTTCCGTTTAAATCATTGGTTATTCGTTTTCTGTACTGTCTGATGCGTTGCTGTTATTGCCATCATCGGAAGAATCCGTGCCATCCAGATAATTGACAAAGTTTTTAAGCTCTGTTGACGGGTCTGTTCCGCCGAAAATATCCTTGCAGATATTCTCCCCGTAATCCCAGAATTTAGCCATCTTGGGCGTATTGGGTACAGTGTAGGAAAACTCAAGCTGATCAACAAATCCGTTCAGCTTGTCGCTGACGTCAATGTTTGTGGCAGGAAGAGTTACCGTAATATTTACTCTTTGTTGCTGCATATCTTCGCTCAGAAGATAACGTGCAAATTCATCTGCTTCTTCGGGATGCTCACTTCCCGAATATACAAACATAACTCTGACACCTGCCAGTGAGTAAGTGTTGCTTCCGCTTTCAAATGCCGGAAGTTTTACTATACCATAGTCAACTCCCGATGCGTCAACCTTGCTTATGAACCACGGTCCGTTTACCGTGATCGCCGCATTGCCGTTCAGAAACAGATTATCATAATCGTCATATTCATAAATTGTGATATCAGACGGGAATATTGCTTTCATCTGACTGAGAAGTTCCAGACCGTATTCAGAAGATTTGTTCAGCAGACTGTAGTTATCGCCGCTCATCAGCCTATTACTGTCCGAACTCATAAGCATTGCCAGATAGTATACGGTGTTTGCATGGAAAATAAAACCGTACTTACCGGGGTACAGTGTGTTGAAACCTTTGCTCCATGAGGTCATATTCTCCCATGTCTGCGGAATATCGCTCTCATTTACTAATTTCTTGTTGTAGAAAAGAGCGTAAGTTTCGCACGAAACGGGATATCCGTACATTACATTGTCATATATGACAGCTTCTCTCGCAAGCGTAAGTGCCGTGGTGTTCACAAACGAACTGTCGCCTGTCGGGAGTATCAGATTATTTGTCGCAAGTTCACCCGTCATATCGCTCGGTGCCGCAAAAACATCGGGCTTTTTGACCGTGCTTTCTTTATTCAGAAGCTCTTTTGTTGAATCCGTAGTTTCAACATTGACATACTCTATTGTTATGTTTGGATAAAGCTCATGAAAGCTATCGCCTGCTTTTCTGATAAATTCATCGGGACCGTCCTTTGACTCCCAGACGGTAAGAGTTATCTTATCTTTTGTCAGACTGTCGTTTGTTGCGTAAGGCTTTGATGCCGATGTACTGTCCGTGCGTGAAGTGTGCTGAGTTATGACATGACTTCTGCCCGAACAGCCTGCCATGAACAACGATATTGCACCTGCGAGAACGATTGCCGTAATTCGTTTATATTTCATAAATCCTCCGTGGCTTTATGCCTGTGGAAAAGTAAAAATCTATATTAATAATTGTACAACAACTGCCCGATTTTGTCAACAGCGCCCATACTTGCAAAAAAACGCATAATATGATATAATGTCAGTAATTGTAATGCTTTTCGCAGTCAGGACTGTACGGATAATAACGGAGTCTGCCGTGAGCCGTGCGTTTATGAAAGGATATAATATGGAGCCGGACAAGAAGTTTGAAACAAGCAGTATTGATGATATAAGAGCACTGTTTGAACAAAGAAAAGAAGAAGATATAATTCCGCTTGACGAACTCGATGACAATTTAAGAGCAAAACACGTCACACAACCCGAAGTCAAAACACCTCCGCTTCCTTCCAAAAGGAAAACCGCCGCAGAAAAAAAGCTTAACCGTCTTATAGCAAACATCATGATATACAGCGGTATCGGCTTGCTTATACTTATGTGTGCCATACTCCTCACGGTAATTTTCACCGTAAACAACGGCGACAGCATAAAGGATTTGAAAATCACAAACAACGGTGACATTACATTGCGTGTGGGTCATTCACAGCAACTCACCGTAAAGACCGAACCCTCAGATACCGAATATGCCTTATCTTACGTCAGTGCAGACGCATCGGTGGCATCTGTTTCGCTTGACGGAAAAATCACAGGTGTGTCGGACGGAAAAACCGAAATTACGGTAAGCAGCGGAGAGCTTTCCGACAGCATTATCGTTATTGTAAAGAAGGATATAATCGAAAAGCTCGATGTGTCTCTTGCGGCTCTGTCGCTTGACGGCGGAGAGGAACAGAAGGTTACTGCAAAGCTGACCCCCTCTGACGCAAAGGATGTATCGCTCAGCTGGAAAAGTGCCGACACAGAAGTTGCAACCGTTGACAAGGACGGAAATATAAAGGGAGTGAACACGGGCGAAACAACCGTCACCGTTACCGACTCCGTAACAGGACTTTCAAAGGATATAAGCGTCACTGTAAACGGACTTGAGCTGCCCGATTCGATGGAATTTGACAAAAAGAGCGTTACTCTTGAAAAAGGTGATGTATACAATTCAGTATTAAAATTTACGCCAGAGGATATTACTAATACAAGTGCCATATACTATACCAGTGACGCAACTATAGCCTCGGTAACAAACGAAGGTGTTATCACGGCAAAAGCTGCAGGAACTTGCACTATTGAAGCGTATTACGAGAATAATTACAGCCTCGTAGCAACTATGGAGGTGACTGTTATAGATTCTTTCCCTATAATAAGCGAAGAAACAACAACTCCCGAAACTCCGAAGCCCGAAACATCAAAGCCGCAGACATCAGAACCGTCAGCCCCGTCATATAACGGCTCACACAAAATGGAAGTTATAGACGGCATTACTTATTTTGACGGCGTTATGATAGCAAACAAGACATACACTCTGCCTGCAAGCTATAACCCCGGTGTTCAGCCTGTCGCTATGGACGCTTTCTACGATATGCAGGCTGCCGCCGCCGCTGACGGCATTTCGCTGTGGATCTTATCAAGCTTCCGTTCCTATGAGGATCAGGACGTTATATACAACCGCTATGTTGCGCAGGACGGCAGAGATGCAGCAGATACATATTCTTCACGTCCGGGTCACTCGGATCACCAGACAGGATACACATTCGATCTTAATTCTCTCGAACAGGACTTCCAGTACGATCCCGCAGGCAAGTGGCTTGACAAGAACTGCTACAAGTACGGCTTTATCATCCGTTATCCTAAAGGCAAAGAAAGCTCCACAGGCTATATGTATGAACCGTGGCACGTCAGATACATCGGCGTAGACCTTGCTACAAAGGTTACTCAGAGCGGACTTTCACTTGAAGAATATTTCGGAATAACATCACAGTATCAGGACTAAGCTGAAATACAGTGTGAAAAATATAACGGCGGTAATTGCTTTTATGCAACTACCGCCGTATTTATTTTAATTCAAGCCTTTCGCATATCGCCCTTTTTATCCGACAACAACGGCTTTATAAGCTTATATATTTCTCCTGCCCTAGTAGTGCCGTATTTCTTTACGATACGGTTGTTTATACCGGATTTTGTCGATAATTCATTGATACACTTTTCGACAAATTCACACTCTTCCCTGTCCGGTATCAGCTTTTCAAGCTCGGAATGTAACTTGTTGTAATCTCCCGACTTTTTCGCATGCTCAAGCGAAACGGCAGAAAACACATTTACGCTCTTATCCTGCCAGAACCTGCCCACAAGTTCAAATGCCTTATCATTCGATATTACGCAATAATCCTCATCGGGTGCTTCTCTTATCATGTAGCCGAGATAAGATACAAGCTGAAAATCAAGTGCGTTTTTCATTCCGACCTGTGCCTCGATATAAAAAATATCGGCCTTGCTCTCGGTTATTCTTTTGTGCATATTGAAGGTCAGCACGCCTGCGTGTTCACTGTAGAAGATATAGCACTTCTCCTTTTTGTCAAGCAGTTCTATGCCTTTCAGCCCGTCCGAGTGAACATTTTCAAAATCAATAAGATATATCATAATTGCTCCAGTCGGTTCAGAGTTTGATTTTCTGCATATTAGTAACAGTCTGAATATATCTGTCGTATTTGTCGCATACGGTCTTTACATCACCGAACGCTATCTGCTTGCCCTTATCGAGCCACAGAACTTTATTGCAAAGTCTTCTTACCTGCGGTAATGAATGTGAAACAAACAAGGTACAACAACCGCTCTTGATAATGTTCATCATTGTAGCTTCACTCTTTGCCCTGAATGCCGCATCGCCTACCGAAAGCACCTCGTCAAGTATCAGTATCTCAGGGTTCATAAGGCACGAGATAGAGAAAGCAAGACGTGATTTCATGCCTGATGACAACTGCTTGAATGCTCTGTTTTCAAACTCGGTAAGCTCCGCATACTCAAGAATATCCTTATATTTTTCGGTTACGAATTCTTTGGTATATCCGAGCATTGCACCACGCAGGAACACATTTTCCTTTATGGTAAGGTCGGGATCAAAGCCCGAACCCAGTTCAAGCAGAGCCGCAATCTTTCCGTTAACGGTGACACTGCCCTTTGCGGGCTTCATAATACCGGAAATTACTTTCAGCAGAGTTGATTTACCTGCGCCGTTTGTACCGATTATTCCGAGAAAATCGCCTTCTTCTAGGCTGAATGAAACATTGTCAACGGCAGTAAACTGCTCGGTCTTTATATCTCTCTTGACTTTCTTTATCAGATACTCTTTCAGCCCGATTTCTCTGAAATTGCTTATTGTATACTGAACAGTCACGTTCTTTACGTCAATTACCATTTATATTCCTCATTAATAATAATATACGAACTTCTGCTCCGTCTTGCTGTGGACGAAGTATCCTACACCGAGCATACCGAAAGCAAACGCAAGGCATATAATATGCTCCGTAAGGCTCGGTACAGACGCTCCGATAACAAGCTCACGCATATATGAAATGTAATGATATATGGGATTTATATTGAACACAAATCTCAGCTCTTCAGGGAAGTGCTTTACTTCATAGAAGATAGCCGACATATACATCAGAAGCATGGTGAATATCTGATAAAGATACTGCATATCCCTGAAGAACACGAACAAAGCCGACAGAATATAGCTCATGCCGATATTGAAAATTATAAGACACAGTATCGGGAATATCATCATCAGCAGGTGTATACCGAACGTCACCTGACAGAAAATCATGAATACAAAATATACGATCAGCGTCAGGAAGAAATTGAATGTTGCAGCTGAATTCGACGACAACACAAAAAGACTTTTCGGCACCTTGACCTTCGACAGTATTGGCCCGTTCGAGTACATCGAGAACATACCGTTTGTCGTAGCGTTGGTAAAAAAGTTGAACATCAGCGTACCTGTCAGCAGGTAGATTACAAATCCTGAGTCAAGGCGGTGGAATATATAACCGAATACGAAGTACTGCACAAGGAACGTAAGAAACGGCGAAATTATGCTCCACAGTACGCCGAGAACCGTTCTTTTGTATTTCTTCTTGAAATCACGTTTTGTCAGCTCTTCAAATAAGAATCTGTTCTGCTTTATCTTGTCACGGAACGTCATATTGGCACTCGTATTAATTGATACACTTACCTTTTCGGACTTATCCTTACGTTTTTCGTCCGTATCGCTGAATATAGTTTTTGAACTGTTTCCGGCTTTCTTTTCTGCCTTTTTCACATTTTCGGCAGGCTTTTCCTTTACCGCAACTTCGTTCTGAGAATTCTGCTTAACCGACGGTTTTGCAAAATCGGTATCATGCGTATTCTTTTCAATGTTCAGCTTACGCTTTACAGGCTTTGCATCTTCCTCGTCAAATTCCGAAAGTCTTCTGTAATGTGTTTCGCTCGCCGCAGGCTTTTCGGGCTGATTGACAGCAGGCTTCTGTGCAGGCGGTGTTTCTTTCGGTCTTCTCTGACCCTCATTTACCACAGCTTTCAGATGTTGCAGTTTCTCGGGTGAAATCTCTCTTGTAACATCTTTGCGGCTCTCGTCCTGCATTTTTTTCTTTTCATCTATAGAATTAAGAATCATGGTTGCACCGGGTGCACTGACAGATGGTTCTTTTTTAATGCCGTTATTCGCATTGGGGCTTGCAACCTTATTTTCTTCCTTTTCGTTGCTGAGTTCAGCCAGTATATCGTCAACACTGAATTTATCGCTCAATCGTACTTCAACTCCCTTTATATTAGCTTATCAACAAAGTTATTCCGAACATCAAAATATCAATTTATTTTACCACATTTCCTCACTTTTTACAATGTGCAATTGCAACAAAGAAAAAATAACACAATGTGCTCCGTTATGCAAAATGCGTTACACCGATTAATTATACTCCCGTGGTCTTTTCCTTGAGCTTTATCGTGGCTTTCCGTGGGATAAATCCGAGTATTATCGGCTTTACCGCATAGAAAAATCCCTGCGGCATAAGTCCGAGCCTTTTGAAGCCCTCTTTTCTGACTTTATATTCATCGCAACGCATCGAAAACGAAACTCCTCTTGTTGCCTTGTCATAATGAAATCTGTACAGCTTTTCACCGAGATTAGCCGACTTGTAACCATCCGCACAAAGCCGCATGAACAAGTCATAATCCTCGTATTTTTTGTTCTTGCCCAGCGTCCTGTAACGCTCTTTATTGAATACTTCACGCCTGAACATCATGCTCCCGTGAATGAAAGGCGAATTGAACAGAAAACTCTTTTTGTCAATTGTTTTCGGCATTATACGCTCACCGTATACACCAGCGTTGTCGGCGCTGTCGGAATACAGCTCACAGTCGGTTCCGATAAAATCAATATCCGTGTGATTTTCAAGATATCCGACCTGCTTTTCAAATCTTCCGGACAGACTTATATCGTCATCGTCCTGGCGTGCGATATATTTTCCCTGTGCAGTGTCAATGCAGGCGTTAAGTGCCGCCGCAAGCCCTTTGTTCTCATCAAAGGTTATTATTTTTACACGACTGTCCGTTATACTTTCAAGCGTTTTTTCGATGCCGTTTTCAGAACCGTCGTTGCATATTATAAGCTCAATATCAGACACCGACTGCGACAATACGGAACTTACGGCTTTAATCAGCTTATCGGGGTTGCTGTTATACACTCCCATTATTACAGATATCAGCGGCATGATTTCTTTTTCTCCCTGAGCAGTCTTAACCTTTCCCATTCCCTAACGCTGAGCCTGTAAACCCATAAAGGCTTACGGTTTGTCAGCACTATACTTCCGTATAACCAGTAAATATATTTATCGGGATAAATACTTTTTTCTTTTTTCTTTCTTATAATTCTGTTCAGAAGCAGAATATTTGAAATACTGTCGCCGCAGTTTACTGCAAGGCACTGTATTTTTGCCTCGGTCACATCATCGCTGAACGGAAATGAGCCGAGTATTTCCGATTCCTGCTTATCGGGCTTGTACATAAGCGTTTTCACAAGTTCTGCCGACAGATTTCTCATCTTACTTATCGGTATATAGTCCTCTTTTTCGCACGCATACTCAGTAAATTTTACTGCTGTGTCAATCTGTATTTTTGCCATTTCTGCCATTTCGGCGTTTGTATCCGATAACACGGGAACAATTTTTCCGTCAATATTCCTGTACCCCGTTGTCATGCCGTGCGGTGCACTGCAAAAGCACTCAAACAGATTATTGCAGAAAGTCGGAACATATTTATATGCGTCCGTTACGTCAAACAAAAATGCCTTGTAATTGCTGTCCTCTCTTCTGTAAAGTCCGAAATAATATCCGATAATTTTACCGCTTGTTCTGTCTTTTACAAGCTCTGTCAGCGTTTTCTGCACCGTACCCATCCAGCCGCTGTCTGCAACGGCGATTTTTTTATTATCAAACAAACCGCTTTGCTCAAAATATTTCATAATATTACGGTAATTATTTTCCGAATTTACTTTGATGAAATTCAACAAGTCTGCGTCATTTTTTATTTTTTCACAGAACATGGAATATTCGCTATCGTTCATATTTTTATTTTCATCACCGTGAAAATTAATTCTGTCGTAAACCTCTGCACGTTGACTTTTATCCAGCCCTGCACGCTTCAATACATTCTTTGCGCTTTTTAGCGTATATCCAGTAAAAAGCCCTGCGTTTTCAAAATCTTCAGCTGTTTCACATCTGAAATAAAGCGCATTGCGAAGCGAATAGCGTGACACATAAAGATAGGCGGTATCAATAAAGAGATTTCTTTTTTTAATTATTATATCCGCTATTTTTTTCAGGATATATCCGTCACGGGAAAGAAAATATATCCTGCTTATATTCTCTCTTTTCACACTGTCAAGAATATAATTCACATAGCAAAACAGCACAGGTGCGGTAACGTATGCCGTGACCTGTGCCAATGCGTTATTTTCGTTTTCTGCCGTTTTTTCCGCCGCATCAAGAAGTGACGGACAGCAGGATAACAGCCTTCTGTATTTATCTGTTTTCACCCGACAACACTTCCGTTTCAGTTTCTGACGTTGGTATATCAACGTATTTTCCGTAAATCTCAGCCATTTCGGCAAGCGAATTTTCAATTGCGTATTTATCGGCACAGGAATATCCGTTTCTGCCGAGCTTTTTGCATAACTCCCCGTCCGAACTTAGCAGACGCACCGCATTGATAAACTGCGACACATTGTTGCACTCGCATACAATAGCGTTTTCGCCGTTTACCGCATATTCTCTCGTTCCTCTGTTATCCGAAACGATGAGCGGAAGACCTGCTCCCATAGCCTCGATAGCCGCTAGTCCGAGTCCCTCACGGTAGCTTGGAAAAATAAACGCATCCGCCCCGTGCAGAAGCTCCTTTGCGTCATAACGGTATCCTGCAAATATGATCCTGTCGGTGCAGACAAGCTCCTTTACAAGATCTCTGCACTTATCCATACTTTTGCCCGTGCCGCAGATAAGCATATATACACCCTTGTTGGCGGCAACAGCAGTTATAGAACATTCAACATTCTTGTTCTCGTTGATTTCCGAGTTTGACATTACCAGAAAAACGTCGTGCGGTATCCCGAATTCATCTCTGATGTCTTCTCTTGTACGGGTAGAATTTCTGACACGGCTTAAATCAATGCCGATACCTGAAATTTTATAAGCATCGCATTTTTTGTTACGGCACATTTTCTTTGCCGCAAGATAGTCCTCTTCATTTATCGTGATAATTCCGTCGGTATAGCGAATCATAGCCTTTTCGATACTGTAATACAAACGGCTTATCTTCGGTGCGCCCTTGTAGAAATGGAAACCGTGCGCCGTATAGAGCACCTTTGTATCATGCTTTTTTCTTGCCGTTCTGAAAGCATAGCGTGCTATTGCCGCCGCTACAGGCGTATGACAGTGTACAAGCTCATATTCGTTTTCTTCAATCAGTTTACGCAATTCCTTATATGAGCGGAAGTTCTGCTTTGCAAACGGCGAGCGGTAGAAAGGCACTATGTAATATTCATCGCAATACGGTATTTCTTTCGGCTCATCGGGCTCAAAATCATCGCCTGCGCAGACATGTACCTTGTATCCGTGTTCCTTGAACCACTTCATATACGGCAGGTGGAACTGTATGATATGCTTTTTTGTAACCGATGCGACAAACAGCACGGTTTTACTCATAAATACAGCCCCCTATCCGTTATAGATTACAATATCAACAATTTTACATACTGCTTTTATTTTACTATAACGCCGCAGAAAAGTCAATATAATTCGGCATAAATGCACTGTTTGAGCAAAATTTTCCTTAACAATACAAATTGGTTTTGGGTAAAGAACCCCCGACAGCCACGCTGTCGGGGGTCGGAATTATTCAAAAACGAATTTATCCAGTTTCGGTTTAAGCCTTTCGATAACGTCCTGAGCTGTTTCGGGATAGCAATCAAACGGGAACTCAATGCCCATATCGTCATACTTTGTCTTACAAAGTTTTCTGAATGGCAGAAGCTCCGCCAGCGTGACGTTATCATGCTTGTTTGCTATATCATTCAGCCGTGTGATATTGATATCATCGTCATTTACACCGCAGACCGTTACCTGTCTTATCCACGTTTTCACATTCATTTCCGTAAGCTTATCGAGAAATTTCAGCGGTGCGTCAAATGAACAACCGATATGCGTTCTGTAGTCCTCATCGTTTGTCATCTTGATATCAAGCATACAAAGGTCGGTAACTTTTAAAAGTTCAATCACGTCATCGTTCATTATACAGCCCGATGTGTCAAGGCAGGTGTTTATCCCCTGTCTTTTGCACTCGGTGAAAAGCTCGGTCACAAACTTTGCCTGCATAAGCGGCTCTCCGCCCGATACCGTGATACCGCCGTCCTTACCGAAGTAATTGCGGCATCTCAGTAACCTGTTCATAATATCACGAACCGTTGCCGTTTTTCCGCCGTTTACATCTCTTGTTTCGGGATTATGACAGTATCCGCAATGAAGAGGACAGCCCTGTAAAAACAGTACAAAACGTACTCCCGGACCGTCAAGCGTGCCGAGCGTCTGTATGGCGCTGTATCTGCACTCCATATTACATTACCGTGTGGAATGTTCTGCTGATAACCTCTCTCTGCTGTTCCTTGCTCAGCTTATGGAAGTTTACCGCATAACCGGATACACGGATGGTAAGGTTGGGATATGCCTCGGGGTTCTCATAAGCTTCAATAAGCGTTTCCTTGTTGAGAACATTTACATTGAGGTGGTGAGCATAATTCGAGAAGTAACCGTCAAGCACTGTAACAAGGTTACTTACTCTCTGTTCGTCCGTCTTTCCGAGTGCGTCGGGAACTATAGAGAACGTATTTGAAATGCCGTCACGGCAGTAGTCGTACTGAAGCTTTGATACAGAGTTCAGCGATGCTATTGCTCCGTTTGTTTCACGGTTGTGCATGGGGTTTGCACCGGGAGCGAAAGGTTCGCCCTTCTTTCTGCCGTCGGGTGTAGAACCTGTCTTCTTGCCGTATACAACGTTTGATGTAATTGTAAGAGCTGAAAGAGTGTGACGTGCGTTTCTGTATGTCGGGTTCTTACGAAGCTCGGTAGACACTCTCTGGATAATGTTCTGAGCTATCTTGTCAACTCTGTTGTCGTCGTTGCCGAACTTGGGGAAGTCGCCCTTAGTGTCAAAGTCAACTATATAACCGTTTTCATCACGGATAGGCTTAACATCAGCATACTTTATAGCACTCAGAGAGTCAGCCATTACCGACAGTCCTGCAATACCGAATGCCATCATTCTGTCAACGTCTGTGTCATGCAGAGCCATCTGTGTCTTTTCATAAGCATACTTGTCGTGCATATAGTGGATAACGTTCATTGTATTTACATACAGCTTGCACAGCCACTCACGGTAAACGTCAAGTCTGCCTCTTACTTCATAATAGTCAAGCTTATCGCCCTGTAAAGGCTCCATCTGCGGACCTATCTTCATGCCTGTTACATTGTCATAACCGCCGTTTATAGCGAGGAGCAGAAGTTTAGGCAGGTTGAATCGTGCGCCGAAGAACTGCATCTGCTTACCTACCTTCATAGCCGATACACAGCAAGCGATAGCATAATCATCGCCGTATTCCATACGCATAAGGTCGTCGTTTTCGTACTGGATCGAATCTGTATCTATAGACAGCTTTGCACAGAACTTCTTGAAAGGTTCGGGAAGTCTTTCCGACCACAGTATAGTAAGGTTAGGCTCGGGTGAAGAACCGAGGTTATAAAGGGTGTTCAGCATTCTGTAGCTACCCTTCGTGACCAGAGGAACACCGCTGTTGTTTACGCCGCCTACGCTCTCTGTTATCCACATGGGGTCGCCGCCGAAAAGTTCATTGTATTCGGGTGTACGCAGATGTCTTGCACTGCGGAGCTTCATTACAAAGTCGTCAATAAGCTCCTGTGCCTGCTCTTCTGTAAGAATGCCTCTTTTCATATCACGCTCAACGTAAATATCAAAGAAGGTCGATGTTCTGCCAAGCGACATTGCCGCACCGTTCTGCTCTTTTATAGATGCAAGATAAGCAAAGTATGTCCACTGTATAGCCTCTCTTGTATTCTTTGCGGGCATACTGATGTCATAGCCGTACATAGCCGCCATTTCTTTCATTTTTCCGAGGAAGTTTATCTGCTGGAAAAGCTCTTCTGAAAGACGAATCGTATCAACGTCCATTATATTCTCGCCGACTTTTTTCTTATCCAGCTTCTTCTGCTCAATAAGATAATCAACTCCGTAAAGTGCTACTCTGCGGTAGTCACCGATTATTCTTCCTCTGCCGTATGCGTCGGGCAGACCTGTTATAATGCCTATATGACGAGCAAGCTTCATTTCATCTGTATAAACTCTGAATACGCCGTCATTGTGTGTTGTACGGTACTCGAAGTGTTCTTCAACGCTCTGCGACAGCTTGTAGCCGTAAGCCTCGCACGCACCTCTTGCCATTCTGATGCCGCCGAAAGGATTTACGCCTCTGCGCAGCGGAGCGTCAGTCTGATAGCCTACTATAAGCTCGTTTTCTTTGTCAAGATATGCCGCAGGGTAGTTGCAAAGAGATGATACTACCTCTGTGTTTATATCCAGTACACCGCCGTTTTCACGTTCTTTTTTGAAAAGCTCGTTCAGCTTTGCGTTAAGAGCCTTTGTACGTTCTGTAGGACCGCATAAGAACTCGGGACCGTCAGAATACGGCGTAAAGTTTGTCATTATAAAGTCACGGGTATTGATACCCTCCTGCCATGCACCGGGCTTGAATCCGTCCCAGTACTCCTTGAAGCGAACGCTGAGGTCAGTTGTGTTTTCCATAGTTTTACCTTTCCTTCCTGCGAATAATCGCAATACACGTTTGCTGCTTTTTACGGAATATTTTTCCGTTACAAAACAAAAAGCAGCCCTATTCGGACTGCCCAGACGGTCGGCATAAGGTGTCCACATTTCCTGCGGACAGAAAGTTACAGCACCCGTGTTGATTCACGGTTATCCGTCAGCGGTAACTCCCGTTTCCTATGGTTTGAGTATAGCACAGCTATATACTTTTGTCAATAGCAGAAATATAAAATTTATATGACAGTTTTTGCCGTAACGCAATGCATAATTGTTTCAGATTATAGAAAAAGTCTGTTTTTAAAAAAGTGCTTATCCTCAATCCCTATCCCCAAACCCCTTTCCCCAGGAAAGGGGCTGAGTGTGGGGCTGCCGCCCTCACCCCGCTTGGGGCTACGCCCCAAACCCCATTTTCAATAATTATATAGGTTTTTCGACAGACTGTGGCATAATTGTCTTTAACTCGGTCGGAAGCCGTTATGCCGTATACAAAAATCCGCCCCGGACAATGCACCGGAGCGGAAAATATTCTGCTTATCACTTACTTGCAGAGGTCTTTCTTTTCGATAAGTGTTACACCGTTGTCAATAAGCACCTTTGATGCTTTCTCAACATCTTCAACACGGATAACAATATCGGCTCTGCCGGCAACCTTACCCATTACCGAGTACATATATTCAACGTTTATGCCGCAGTCGTGTATCTTGCCCATAACGCTGTATAATGCGCCCGACACATCGGGAATTGTGAATGCGATTACCTTAGTAACAGCGGCTGTACAGCCGTCTGCCTTCAGTGCCCCTATAGCCTTGTCTGTATCGTCAACTATCATACGCAGAATACCGAAATCAGCCGTATCTGCGATAGTCATTGCTCTTATGTCGATGCCTGCCTTATTGAGCACCTCCATGATACCTGCAAGTCTGCCTGTCTTGTTTTCAACGAAAACCGAAATCTGATCAATATACATACTGTACCTCCTCTGGATTATTTCTTTTCAAACTTATTCTTTATAGCTCTGTTATCCTGAACTCTTACTGCCTTGCCCATCGAACGTGCAAGTGTCTTTGGTTCAAGAAGCTTTACGTTTATGCCGACACCGATAGCGGAGTCTATCGCTGTCTTTACCTTCTTTGTGTACGCTTCAAGCGTCTTTACGCCGTCGCCGAACATATCGGGACGTGTTTCAAGCTGGATTTCAAGTGTATCAAGGTTGTTTACTCTGTCAACTACCAGCAGGTAGTTTGTAGCCTTTGCGTCTACCGAGAGCAGTGCGGATTCGATCTGTGACGGGAATACATTAACACCTCTTATGATAAGCATATCATCGGTTCTGCCCTGAGGCTTGAGCATTCTTACATGAGTTCTTCCACATTCGCATTTATCGTAAACGAGAGTAGCGATATCTCTTGTTCTGTATCTTATCAGAGGTAACGCTTCCTTTGTGATACAGGTGAATACAAGCTCACCCTGCTGACCTGCGGGT
>CABUEI010000027.1 GCA_902490585.1 uncultured Oscillospiraceae bacterium | reverse complement strand
TCTCCAATCTTTTCCTGAAATTACACACATTTTCCACGAATTTGTGATAGCCTTATTTTTAGAAGAACTCCCCGACAATGTACTCGTTCGTAATACAAGGCGGAACTACTCCTGATAGATGCACAACAGCCCCCCGGAATGCAGGACTCCGGGGGGGGTCTTAAAGATTTTCCTGCAATAATTCGTCAGGTATTCGAAGATTGCGGTTTTATCTATCACAGTCGTGTAACGATATGGAAAAACCCGGTCACCGAAATGCAGAGAACAAAAGCTCTTGGATTGTTGTATAAACAGATAAAAAAAGACAGTGCTATGAATCGTCAGGGAATACCTGATTACATTCTGACAATGCGTAAGCCCGGAGATAATCCGGAACGTGTAACTCATACTGACGATAGCTTCCCGTGCGATGTGTGGCAACAGTACGCTTCTCCTGTGTGGATGGATATACGTCAGAGTGATACTCTACAAAAAAACTCGGCACGAGAAGAAAAGGATGAACGTCATATATGTCCTTTACAGCTTGAAGTAATTAAACGCTGTGTAGAGCTATGGACTAACCCGAATGATATTGTTCTTGATCCTTTCGGCGGTATAGGATCTGTTCCGTTTGTAGCCCTCGGACTTGGTAGACGTGCGATAGGTATCGAACTTAAAAGCAGCTATTATAAACAAATGGTAGCAAACGCAGAACAGGCAGATAAGAGCTTTAACGGTAGCACATCAGCTATAGGTGAACAGATGAATTTATCAGAGCTGTTCTCATCAAAAAAGGAATGACCTGCTCACACTGCGGCAAGACCGCAGGACAGAATCACAACTGGGTATTATGCCCGTACTACAAATATGCACCGGTGTGTATGATGCACTGCTACAGCGACTGTAAAAGGTTTGATATGGCGGTCGGGAAGTGCGTATACACGCTTAGAAAAGCAGAAAGGAACGGTAAAAAGTAATGCCGGAAATAAAAACGCATTGGAAATTGCTTACGAACCCGAATTACCTCGGAGCGTACTCACTTCCGAACGGTCAGGATATAGTAGTCGTAATTGATTATGTCCGCCGTGAAGAAATTGTAGGCGTGAACGGTAAAAAAGAATACGAGGTAGTGGCACACCTCAAGAACGGTCAGAAGCCGTTTATACTGAATAAGACAAATATGAAGCAGATACAGAAGCTGTACAACGCTCCATATATAGAAGACTGGGCAGGACGTGCTATACAGGTGTACTTTGATCCGACTGTGACGTTCGGTCGTGAAAAAGTCGGCGGACTTAGGATACGTCCGACAGTACCGCAGATAGCTCAGACTGAAAGGACTTGTGCCGACTGCGGAAAAGAAATAACAGGAAACGGCAAATTTTCTGCCGAGCAGATAGCTCAGATGTCATACGATAAGTACGGCAAAAGTCTTTGCTGGGACTGTTCACTGGCAGAGAAACAGAAGATTGAAAGCAGAAAAGCACCCGACGCATTAGGAGGTAACGCATGAAAACAACAAAAATCAAGATCAAGAACCTGTTCGGTATCTCAGAAACCGAGCTTGACGGACAGTCGGTTGAGATAACCGGCACAAACGGCGCAGGCAAGACATCTGTAATTGACGCTATACGCTATGCACTGACAAACCGCTCTGACCGCTCTTATGTTCTCAAAAAAGGCGAGAATGAGGGCGAAATTATCATAGAAACTGACAGCGGATTGTACATAGACCGCAAGAAAAGAAGCGGACAGGCAGATTACAAGTCTATCAAGGAAGGCGGACGTGATGTGCCTGCTCCCGAAAGTTTCTTGCAGTCGATATTCACGCCACTTCAGATAGATCCGGTCAGGTTTATTGCTCTCCCCGAAAAAGAACAGAACAGAATAATTCTTGATATGATAGATTTTGACTGGGACCTGAACTGGATAAAAGAGCAGTTTGGTGAGATACCGAGCGGCGTTGACTATCAGCAGAATATTTTACAGGTTCTTTCAGACATTCAGAGCGATCACGGTGACTATTTCATTGAAAGACAGGATATACAGCGTGAAATGCGCCATAAGCGGGCGTTCATCGAGGACATAGCAAAAGACATACCCGAACATTTTGACGCTGAAAAATGGGACAAATACGATGTCGGGGGCGTTTATGCCAAGATAACGGAAGCGCAGCGCAACAACAATCTTATCGACCGTGCAAGAGCCTTTATGGATAGCTATAACAACAAGGTAAGGGGCTATGAAGCCGAAAAGGAAATAGAGCTTACAAACGAAAAGAACCGTATTTCCGCCGAAAAGGAAAGCCTTATCGCTGAGATCGAGCGCAAAAAGGCGGAGATAAAGGCGGCAGAGGAAAAGCTCGGCACATTCGATACAATCTATGCGGATAAGCTGGCGGTCGCTGAAGCTACCTACCGTGAAAAGATAGCAAAGCTTGACGGCGATATGAAAACAGCGCAGGACTGCCTTTCAAAAGAGCGGATAGACACATCAGAGCTTGAAGCTGAGGTAAAGACAGCAGAAGCGATGAAAAAGCACCTGAACGAATATAACCGTATGGTTAATATGGAATCTGAGGTCAAGGAGCTTAAAAGCAAGGCGGACAAGCTGACAGAGAAGATAGAGCTTGCACGCAGTCTGCCGGGTATGATACTTGAAAATGCAACGATACCGATTGAGGGCTTTACAGTTGAAAACGGCATACCGCTTATTCACGGCTTGCCGGTCAGCAATCTTTCCGAGGGCGAAAAGCTGAACCTTTGCATTGATGTTACCGTTTCAAAGCCTAATGCTTTACAGCTGATACTTATTGACGGCACAGAAAAGCTCAGCACCGAGAACAGACAGCATCTGTACGAAAAGTGCAAGGAAAAAGGCTTGCAGTTTATCGCTACAAGAACAACGGACGGAGAGCTGGAGGTAAACTACTTATGATAGAAGTAAACTCGGAAAACTATTTCAGCACTGAGATGAGCAGAAAATATATGGGCTCATCTCAGTTCAAGGCATTTAAGAAATGTGAAAGCTCGGCACTGGCTGAACTTAACGGAGAGTACGAGAGAGAAGTTACGACTTCTCTTCTTGTCGGCTCTTACGTTGACGCACACTATGAGGGGACGCTCGACATTTTCAGAGCACAGCACCCTGAGATATTCACACGAAACGGCGATCTGAAAAGCGAATACAAGCACGCAGAAACTATGATACAGCGTGCAGAAAGAGATGAGCTGTTTTCAAGGTATATGGCAGGCGAAAAGCAGGTTATCTTCATCGGTGAGATAGCCGGTGTGCCGTATAAGATCAAGGTTGACAGCTATCATCCGGATAAAGCAATAGTTGATCTGAAATGTGTCAAGGACTTTGACGAGGTTTATAACTCTGAGTTTGGAGCATGGCAGCATTTCATTGATTACTGGGGCTATGACATACAGGGTGCGATCTATCAGGAAATCGTAAGGCAGAATACAGGCAAACGCTTGCCGTTCTATATAGCGGCGATAACAAAACAGAAGCCTGAGCCTGACTTGCAGTTATACTACATACCGCAGGAAAATCTTGACGAGGCACTTTTTACGGTAAAGACCTTATCGCCACGTTACAAGATGATAAAGGAAGGTAAGCTGATACCTCAGAGGTGCGAAAAGTGCAATTACTGTCGTCACACTAAGGTGCTTTCGGAGATAATAAACTACAGGGACGAGATAATCGACAGCAATATTGAGGACATGGAGGACTAAATGTACAATAAGGCAATTCTTATGGGACGTATCGTAAACGACCTTGAACTTAAATCCACGCCGTCAGGAGTATCTGTGCTGTCGTTCAGAATAGCGGTTGACCGCAGATTTCAGACAAAAGGAGAAGAAAAAAAGACCGATTTTCTTAACATTGTTGCATGGCGTAACGAGGCGGAATTTATATCAAGATATTTCGCTAAGGGACGCATGATACTCATTGAAGGTGAAATTCAGACGAGAAGCTACCAGGACAAGAACGGCAATACAGCATACGTTACAGAAATAGTTGTTGACCGTTCGACATTCACGGGTGAGAAGAAGGATAGCAGTTCTTCCGGTACGACAGGTTATACGCCTGCACCTGCGGCTGCTTCATATAATGCACCAACCATTCCGGCAAGCTCGGCAGTAGTAACACCCGATGATGACGACGATGATTACCCGTTCTGATGAGGTGGCTATGAGTTTTGATAAAAAGACATTTATGAAAACCGTAACCGTTATCTATGATACTCGGGAACAGCAGAACAAGCACATTATTGACAAGCTCGGCGAGTGCGGAGTAATGACGGAAAAAAGAAAGCTGGATTTCGGCGATTATTCGTTTATGGCGGAGGGCAGGGACTTTTCCCTGTCTTGTGCTGTAGAACGCAAGGCGAATGTAGACGAGATATATAACAACATTATGCAGGACAGGGCACGCATAGAAAAGGAAATGAGTGCCGCTTCACAGCTTGCAAACGGTTTTACATTGCTTCTTGAAAATGTAAGCTCGTGGGGTGCGTTAAAGTCCTATCAGGTGCCTAAATGGCAGATGGATATGTCGCCACAGCGAAAGAATAAGGATATAGGCGCTAATGTCTATGCCACGCTGAAAGCCTGGAGCAGTGCAAGCAGATACGGTTTTTCTGTTGAATTTGTAGAAGATCCGAAAGACACGGCGGGCAAAATGCTTGAGATCTTCTATTACTACTGGCGCAATTACAAAGAACTGACGCAGGCTCGGAGGTGATCTGATGGCTGATATTGAGGGCGGTTACATAAAGCTGTACCGCAAGATGACCAAGTGGCAATGGTACTCTGACGAGGTAATGTTCAGGGTGTTTATGCACTTGTTATTGACGGCAAATTATGAGCCTGCATACTGGCGGGATGTGAAAATTGAACGAGGTCAGACGGTCGTAAGTCTTGCAAAATTGGGCGCAACGCTGAATTACAGTAAAGATACAGTTTTGAAGGCACTTAAACGTCTGGAAAGCAGCGGAGAAATAACACGCCGACCGACCGCTCGATATACCATTGTTACTATATCTAACTACAATGAGTATCAGGATAAGCCGACCGATAACCGACCGCTGACCGACCGACAACCGACCGCTGACCGACCGCTGACCGACCGCAGAGTCGACCCGCTTAAAGAAGTAAAGAAGAATAAGAAGAATAAAGAAGAAAAAGAAGAAAAAGAAGCGGTACGCTCCGCTTCCGGCTCGCAGGAGCAAAATCTGATTGACCTGTACGGTATCGAGGCAACTGAGAAGTACAAGAAAAGATTTCGTGACTGGGCAGAGAAGAGAGGCAAGCAGGACCTTGATTGCGTAACGACAATTGCCAAATGGATGGAGCAGGACAACGTACCGAGAAAAAAGGCTGAGGTAAACGATGGAGGAACTCATACGAATTTCAGGCCAAGCGAATGGTGACAGCACTAAGCACGGACCGATATACACGAGCAAGGAAGTAATGGAGCTGGGGATACCGAGCGACGAACCCATACCGGAACCGAAGACGTGTAAATACTGCGGAAAGACGCTGTACCACGAATGTATTGTTATTGCAGGCAAAGCTCTTGTATGGTGGCTGAACCAACCGCAAAGGTGTGACTGCGAAAAAGCAGTCGAGTTCTGGAAGCGATGGGACGCTAAGCAAGAAGAACTGCGGAAGGCACAGGCTATTGCAGAAGAACAGGAACAGAAGCGCCGGAAGATAGAGGCTATACTCGGCAAATCTGGCATCAAGCAGCGATTTCTTTCGAGGACATTTGAAAATTTTGCTGTGAACAACGAGAACCGCAAGGCATACGAAACAGCAAAAGAATATGTTGACAACTGGCAGGATAACAAAGATAACGGCAGAGGGCTGTATCTTGAGGGAACTTGCGGGACAGGAAAGACGCACCTTGCCGTAGCTATTGCACTGAAGCTGATAAATCAGGGCGTGTCGGTTATCTGCAAGACGTCTATCGATCTGCTTGCCGATATAAAGCGAAGCTATGAGTATGACAGCTCAGTGAACGAAGAAGAGGTACTGACTGCATACAAGACGGCTGATTTGCTGGTAATTGACGATTTGGGTAAGGAACGGGCTACCGAGTGGTCCGTGCCTATCCTGTACCGGATAATCAATGACAGATACGAAAATATGCTGCCAACGATCATAACCACAAACTATAACACCGATTCTCTGATAGAAAAATTGACGGTGAGCGGTGACAGGGAAACGGCGGAAGCAATCATAAGCAGATTTAAAGGCAGTGCTTCCTGCGTTACTATGGCATGGGAGGACTGTAGGAGGATGAGATGAAAAATTATCGAAGAAGTCGCAGTATCAAAAAGTCGAAAAGAGTGGATAAGATATGTCCTAAAGCCGACTACTGCAAGAACGCAGACAGATGCGGAGGAGGTGTGAATGACACTTACTCGGCTTAATAATATGCACCGTGTAAAAGCGTGTATAGATTTTCTTGAAAAAGAACTCAAAGGAGAAAGGATCACTGATACTACTTGCGGTAGTATGCCTGTGTTCCCTTACATACTGCACACAACTGTGATCGAGGGGTATACCGAAAGTGCTAAAGCTGCTTCGTCTGAACTGATGAACTTACGCTTTGAATACGAGGTATGCAAAGGATATATTGCAAATATAGATAATCCGTTTTTAAGGAACATATTTGAATTGCGGTTCATAAAATGGATAAAGTGGAATCGTATAGCTGACAGCATAGGTGGCAATAATACGGAATACAGCATAAAGAAAATGGTGTATCGGTATATAGATAGTCATTAAATTCTGTTGTTAAAATGCACAGAATTGTTTATAACATTTGTTTGTTTTGACAAATTGAGTGAATTTCAATTGATTTCAGTAAAGAAAAATGGTATCATATAATTACGATAAGGAAGGAGGAATAATAATGGCTGTACTATGCGCAAATGAAGTCGCAAAATATATCATTTCACGTTGTAATGATACAAATGTAGATATAACTAACTTAAAATTACAAAAGATGTTATATTTTTTATGGATTGATTATTATAATGAAACCGGTGAAAATCTTTTTGATGATAGTTTTTACGCATGGAAACTAGGACCTGTTATTCCAAGTGTTTATTATCAATATCATAACTTTGGAGCGGATTCAATATTTATTCGAGATAATGTAATTTCGTTTGGTCGAGAAATCAATAGAATAATGAATAATATTATCGATAAGTATAAATATAAAGCTGCTTATGACTTGGTTAAAAGGAGTCATATCGAAAAAGGAGCATGGGACACGGTTTATCAAAATGGAAGCGGTGACAGGAAAATAATACCTTTTGCTCTTATTCGAGATAAGGGCATGTGAAATGAAAAATATTGATCTTTCGGATAATAAACTAAAATCTGATAAAGTCAATAGACAGAAAAGATTAATTGAATGTTTATCTCGTTTATCAGAAACAATCATAAGTGAAAATGAATGCGATAATTATTATAAGATTTTATTTGAAATTTATGATAGCCAGCAATTTAGACATTCGTATTCTGAAATTACAACTTTAGTAATTGAATTATACGAAACTCCCGAATCTGATTCTCTTGAAACGCTAATAACTAATTTGAAAAGCGTATATGAGTATTGTGAGTATTCAGCTCGTGATGAGGATTTTGTTAGAAAAGTTTATAAATTATATGATCATGTAAATTTAGAAACTATTCGTTGCCGTTCTTATTCAAAAAACAAAGAGATTTCGGAGAATTTATCAAAGCAGTTAAGTTTTGCAAATAAACAATTAAAAACTACTTTAGAGAGCACGGATACTGCTTCACAATTAAAAAGTGTTGGCCAAAAAATATTAGAAGCAAAAGAAAGTATTAACAATTCACGCAAAGAAGTAAAGGATTTACAGGGGCAAGTGATAGCAGTGCTTGGAATATTTTCTGCTGTTGTTATAACCTTTTTCGGTGGATTCTCTTATTTTACAAGTGTGTTTAATAATATTGAAAAGGTTAGTATTTGGCACTCGCTATTAGTTGCGGGCGTATTAGGCTTTGTTATATTTAATACTATTTCCATACTTTTGTTAATCGTTGCAATTCTTGTTGGACGTCCTATAAAACTTTTAGGTATGAAAAACAATATAGAAAAGGATGATACATATAATTGGCTTGGGGTGTTGTATATAAGTTGCAATGCGTTTATTGTACTTATTTCAATTGTTAGTGGGATAATGCTGATTATTAAATAGTTAGAAAAATTTGTCCCACATGTCACAAAAAAGCGTAGTATACTTATAATGAGAAAAAGAGATCTGAAAAAGGTCTCTTTTGTTTTTGCGATAATAAGAAATTATATTTCCTCCTGAAGCCCGGCACAACGGTGTCGGGTATTCTTATACCCAAAAGAAAGGACGGTGTTACCGTGACCGAGAGACAGAAGAAATTCGCCGAATACTACGCTCAGTGCGGTAACGCCGCCCAGAGTGCGATACAGGCAGGATACAGCGAGAAATACGCAGGTCAGAACGCTGACAAATTACTAAAAAATACTAACATAGCAGACTATATCCGTGAATTAACCGAAGCCGCCCAGACCGCACGAATAATGACCGCTCGTGAACGGCAGGCGATACTTTCCGATATAGCTAAGGATAAACAGAACGAGTTGTCGGACCGTATCAGAGCTATAGACACGCTGAATAAGATGACGGGGGAGTATGTGGCAAAGATACAGGCAGAAGTCAGAACTTCTGACAAGCTCTCCGATGTATTTGCTCAGATAGGCGGTGAGGGGCTTGACGAGTAGTTTTCCTCTGTCACAAAAATATATCGACTTCATCAACAGCGTGCATAATGTGACAGCGGACTTTCTCGAAGGTACTACCGCAAGTGGAAAGACAACCGTAGGCGCAGGCGTAAAGTTCATGCGTATGGTGTCCGCAAGCCGAAAGAAGCTCCATGTTATCGCCGCAAAGACAACCGGCAAGGCAGAAGAAACGATTATTCAGCAGGACAACGGCATTCTCGACCTTCACGTAAACGCAAAGTATTTCGGCAACGGCGATAAGGATTATAAACTGCCGCATATCAAGTTTGAGGGCAAGATAATCTATGTTCTCGGATATGACAACAAGGATAAATGGCAGATGGCACTCGGCGCTCAGTTCGGGTGCGTGTATATTGATGAGATAAATACCGCCGATATAGAGTTCGTCCGTGAGATGTCTACCCGAAATGATTACCTTATGGCTACCCTGAACCCTGATGATCCGGGCTTGCCGGTGTATAAAGAATTTGTCAACCGCTCACGGCCATATAAGAAATACGCCTGTGACGTGCCGGCTGAAATAATGAAAGAACTTACGGAAGAACCCGTGCCGGATTGGCGGTACTGGTTCTTTACTTTTCGTGATAATCTTTCTCTGACCGATGAGGACATACAGCGAAAGATGCTTGCCGCCCCGAAAGGCACGAAGCTGTACAAGAACAAGATACTCGGCTTGAGAGGACGTGCAACGGGGCTTGTTTTCGATTTGCAACCCCGTAATATAATTTCACTCGGTACGGCGCAAGGCTTTAAATTTGAGCGGTTTTCGGCGGGTTTGGATACCGCCTACTCGCAGTCCTCACCCGATACGATAGCATTTACTTTTGTGGGGATCACTGCGGACCGCAAATGCGTAACACTTGACGAGGAAGTGTATAACAATCGTGATCGTTGTGTGCCGCTTACGCCGTCCGATATTCCGAGAATCTTTACCGATTTTCTTGAAAGAAACCGCAAGCTGTGGGGCTTTGCGAAAGATGTCTACATAGACAGCGCAGATCAGGCAACGATACTTGAATGTCAGAAGTTCAAGCGGCTTTCGGGAAGCCTGTATAACTTCATACCTGCGTTCAAGAAAACGAAAATAATCGACCGTATTCACTTGCAGTCAGCGTGGCTGGCGGCAGGTGATTTTTATATCCTGGAGCATTGCAAGAATTACATAGCGGAGCTTAACATATACAGCTGGAAAGAGGATAAGGCAGAGCCGGAGGACGGCAATGATCACTGCATAAACTCCTGCCAGTATGCCTGGCTGCCGTTCAAATCACTTATAGGGAGCGTGAAAACAGATGAAATTTGACATAGGAGGAAAGGTCAGACAGATGTTCCTGAACTGGCTCAATATAAATCCTGCATCGGAGCAGACTTTTGTCCTGAACGAAAGAACGGGGCTTATGGCGGACATTCTCCGGGCGAAGCTGTGGTACAGGGGTGACGCTTATGAGCTGTCGCAGTTCTTCAAGCAGCTGGGGTGCGGCACAAATTCTTTCTGGGGGAGCGTTCCCGATAACGAGAAAGTCCGCAAGATACACAGCGGCTTGCCTGCGATAATCGCCGATACTTTGGCATATATCGTGTATTCGGATATGGACGATATAGCGGTCGAGGGCGAAAAAGGCAGAGCGGCATTTGAGGATATATCGCAGAACACGGACTTTACCGCACTTGTCGGAAAGGCAATAGTAGATACGCTCGTTGAGGGTGACGGCGCTTTCAAGATTTCGGTCGATGATACGCTGTCCTTAACGCCTATTGTTGAATTTGTGGGAGCCGACAAGATCGAATATCGCTATCTGAGGGGTGTTCTGTCAGAAGTAATCTTCCGCAGTGCCCACGAAGACGGCAACAGGATATATCAGCTTGAGGAGCATTACGGCAGAGGGTACATTGAAAGCCGATTGTACGACCACAGTGGTCACGAGGTGAGCCTTGACAGTGTTCCTTGCCTTGCCGGCATAGAACAACGAGTAGAGTTTGCCGGGGATTATATAATGGCTGTACCGCTGAAGTTTTACGCTTCTAAGAAATATCCGGGCAGGGGCAAGAGTATATTCGACGGCGGTAAATCCGATTGTTTTGACGCTCTGGACGAGGTTATCTCGCAGTGGTGGGACGCAATCAGAATGGGACGTGTGAAGCAGTACATACCCGATAATATGATACCCCGCAACGCCGAGAACGGCTCGGTCGGGAAGCTCAACCAGTTCGGCAACAATTACATCACGATAAGTCAGCCGTTGCAGGAGGGCGTTACCCCGAAGATTGAGGTCGTACAGCCCGACATCAAGTATGACGCATTTGTATCATCGTATACAAACTGCCTGCTGATGTGCCTGCAAGGACTTGTATCGCCTGCGACACTCGGTATTGATGTCGGCAAGATGTCAAGTGCGGACGCTCAGCGAGAGAAGAAGGACGTTACGGGCAACACCCGGAACACAATAACGACAGCGCTTGAAAAGGCTCTGCCTGAGCTTGTGTCGGCTGTATTAAAAACATACGACAATATGCAGGGCAAAGCCCCCGAAGAATATGAGGTAAGTGTTAATTTCGGCGAGTACGGCGCACCCGACTTTGACAGCCGTGTCGAAACGGTCGGCAAGGCAAGTACCTACGGCATTATGTCGGTGGCAACGCAGGTCGAGGAACTGTGGGAATCATCAAAAGAAGACGAATGGAAAGCCGGTGAAGTCAAGCGTATAATGCAGGAAAAAGGGCTTGCCGATGGTGCGACATCTGCGGTAGGTGATGAGCTTGCTTAGTTTCAGAGATATTGCAAGGATATTCGAGGAGATAGAGCTAAGGCTCATTGCTTCGCTGAAACGCAATCTTTCACGGCACAAAGCTGAAGAAGAAAAAGAAGGCTTTGAATGGTCTGCGTGGCAGGCTGAAAAGCTCAATAACATTGACAATTTCCGCAAGGAGAACGCTCAGATAGCGGACGAATATGTAGATGTTATTGACGATGAAACCCGACAGCTTATGACGGATCAGTTCCATGAGGGGGAGCATACAGCGGAGCAGTCGGTCATTGATGTTTCGGAAAGCGGTGTCAATGTTCCCAATGTTCCGGCACAGCCTCAGCCGCACGAAGCGCCGACAGCTATACCCGATGATCACTTTTTCGGGGTCAACAAGCCGAAGATGGATAAGCTGATGGAAGACATAACAACGCTTGAAAAGACCGCCCTTACCGCCGCTGTGCGTAATATGGACGATGTTTACCGCACAACGCTGAACAAGGTACAGCTTATGATGGGCACAGGCTCAATTACGCTTAATGAAGCAATCGACCTTGCAACAAGGGACTTCCTCGACAAAGGCATAAACTGCATTGTATACGCAGACGGCAGGCGTGTTAATATTGCCGATTATGTGCGTATGGCACTGCGCACAACGTCCACAAGGGCAACATTGCAGGGTGCGGCTAAACGCTTTGCGGAGCTGGGCTATGATACCGTGCTTATATCGCAGTACGGAGGCTGCTCAGAAACCTGCGAGCCGTATCAGGGCAAGGTTTACATTGATGATGTATTCACGATATGGAGCGGCGAGAGAAGCGGCGACTTCGGCAAGTCAAACTATTGTGACAAGTGGTTTATGCTGTTGTCTGTGGCAATCCGAGGCGGGCTGTTCCACCCTAACTGCCGTCATACTATGGGGCAGTACATAGAGGGGCTTACAAAGATACCAAAGCCGATTCCTGCCGAGAAGATACGGGAACAGCGAGAGCTTGAAGAAAAGCAACGTGCTATGGAGCGCAAGATAAGAGCGCTCAAACGCAAGGCAGAAGGCACGCAGGACGAGAAGAAGGTCAAGGAGTATAAGCGTAAGCTCCGTGAGGAGCAAGGCAAGCTCAGAGAGTTTATCAAAGAGCATGATGATGTTCTCCGCAGGGATTATTCAAGGGAGAAGATCTACAGCGGTGAGGGCAAGCCGAAGCAGACAGCTCCGAGAACGGAAGAAGCGCCTGTTAAAGTTACCGATACCGAAAGCAAAAATCCTGTTCCGACAGATAAAGAGCCTTATGTTCCTCAGCCGGATAATAACGACAGTACAACGAATTTTGTACAGCCTGAGCCTGTAAAGACCGTTCAGAGCAACGAAAACACAGACAATACGCCGACTGCGGTTGTGCCTGATGAAGCCGATGAAACTGCCGAAACGACAGAAAACGTACAGGAAACTGTAAAACAGCCTATTGAAACAGCGACAGACAGCGAAGAAGAAGTACAGAATTTTACAGATGATACTGTTGACAATTCGGATGAAAGTGATATAATAGAGGAAGAAACAGTTTTCGAGCCATTGTCGGCAGATACTGTTGTCCCTGTATTGCGTGAAGATTCAAAGGAATGGATTAACCGTCTGTCCTCAGAAGAAGTCAGAGCAATCAAGAAGTACACGAAGAACAGCGGAGATCCCAAAGACGATAAGTTCTATGCAAGACTTAATTCAATGCTTCGTGGGGATATTCCCGAAGATGACACTTTGAAATATTATTCTGATGTTATATCGGGTGCGATAGCGAAGTTTGAGTTAAAGCACGACATTATCTGTTACCGTTCTGTCAATTACAATCCTGTGGAAGGAATGAAAGTTGGCGATATATATGAGCCTAAGCAGTTTGTTAGTTCAGCAGTAACTAAATCAGGTGCGATAAGCGGTAATTATAATTTAATTATATTTGCTAAGAAAGGAAGCAAGGGTGCGTATATTGAATTATTGAGCAAATATCCAAATCAGAGAGAGTTTTTATTCGATAAAAATCTTAAATATAGCATTTTGGATGTTGATGGGACAACTATAACTTTAGAGGTGATAATATGAAAGGTAATACGAATGTACGTATTCCCAGAGAATTAATTGAAAAAGCTAAATCCGATTTGATTAAGGCTATAAATTCTGGAGAAGATGACTGGGATGAAGAAACCCGAAAAGACTGGGAAGAAAAAATGAACTCATAAAACCGCCCACAGCAGTGAGCGGTTTTCTTATACCTGTGTGCAATTGATTGCACTTGACTTGAACACAAACTTTGCAAAAACAGCCGTTTTTTGTGAAGTTCGGTGCAAATCAGAACCAAACTTAATAATTTTACCGCTCTTAAAAAGGGCGGTATTTTTATACCCAAAATCAGAAAGGACGGATAAATATGAATTTCGGACAGGCGCTCGAAGAAGCAAAGAGAGGTAAGAAAATAGCAAGAAAAGGCTGGAACGGCAAAGGACAGTATGTTGAGCTTGCCACTAATGTTAGTTATAAATCACCTAATGGTACTGTGACAAATGTAAACCATAAGGATATGGGCAATAAAGCATTAGCGTTTGTGGGAACTTCTGGCGTACAACTTGGCTGGCTTGCAAGTCAAGCAGATATGTTGTCGGAAGATTGGCAGACAATAGACTAATCAAACATCTGAACTAAGCACCTTAACGGGTGCTTTTTTCATACACAAAATTAAGAAAGCGAGGTAAAACAATGGAACCCGAAAAGAAAACTCCCGAAGAGGAGAAGAAGCCCGACGCTCCCGCACCGGAGCAGAAGGACGAGCCCAAGCCCGAAGAGAAGCCTGCTGACGACAAGCCGGCAGACGATAACGGCACGGCAGAGAAGCCCGATGAGAGCAAGGCGGAGGACAAGAAGGACGATAAGCCCGAAGAAAAGGCGGATAAGCCCGAATCTGAGCCTGTACCCGCCGTTCCCGATGCAAAGGACGAGGAGATTTTAAGGCTGAAAACACAGATAGCCGCAATGTCGCTCGGTGTAAAGCCCGATTGTATGGACGATGCTGTGGCTATTGCCGAAAGCTACGTTAAGTCCGGCAAAAGCGAGGACATCAACTCGGCACTGTCGGCGGTAGTCAAGAAATATCCCGATATGAAGGCTGACGTGGGCGACAGCAAGAAGCAGGGCGGCTTCAAGGTCGGAGCAGGCAGTTCCGACAAGGAAGAAAAGCCCGACAACAGCAGACTTGATAACGCATTCGGTATCAAGAAAAAGAAGTAAGAAAGGTAAGGTGTAAAAATGTCAAACACAATCAACTATGCTGAACAGTATACCAATCAGCTCAGAGAGCTTTACGGTCAGGAATCAAAGGCCGACGCTCTCTATCACTCAAATTCCGATATTCAGCTCAGAGGCGGAAAAACAATCAAGATACCCACTCTGTCGGTATCCGGCTATAAGGACCACACAAGAGCATCGCTCGGCTTCCCTCAGGGTACATACGAGAACAACTACGAAACAAAGACGCTCGATCACGACCGTTCTATCGAGTTCGTAGTAGATCCTATGGACTTTGATGAAACCGATACTGTCGTATCACTGGCGAACATTCAGAGCCGTTTCGACAGAACACAGGCGATCCCCGAGCACGACAGCTATACATTCTCTAAGCTGTACGCAGAGGCGGTAAGAGTAGGTGCAACGATAAAGCACGATAAGCTTACAATTGAGAATGTCCTCAAGGACTTTGACGAGAACCTCAAGACGCTTGAAGATAAGGGCGTACCCCTCGACAGAATGATACTCTATGTCACTGCCGACTACAAGACGATACTCAAGAACGCAGAGGGTATTCAGAGAACACTCGACATCAAGAGCGGCGGCGGTATCGACAGACGTATCCATTCCGTTGACGATATCGGCAATATCGTTACAGTTCCCTCAGCTCGTTTCAAGACCGTGTACGACTTCACGGACGGCTGTAAGCCCGGTGTCGGCGCAAAGCAGATAAACTACATTCTCATTGACCCCGAATGCCAGGTGTCAAGAGATAAGTACGCATATATACATCTGTTTGCTCCCGGTTCTGACAGCAGAACGGCTGACAACTATCTGTATCAGAACAGAAAGTACAACGGCACGTTTGCGATAGATCACCTGTTTATTGACGGCTGTATCATGAATGTATCTACTCTGTCACAGACATTCACAGGTAATGGCTCGACAACTGCATTCACAGTGACCGATAAGCCCGAAAAGCTCATCGGTGTAACTGTGGACGGTACAGCGACAACAGACTACAGCTATGACAAGTCATCGGGCGTGATAACATTCAATTCCGCACCCGGAAGCAATAAGGCAATAGTCATAACATACTAAGGAGGTAACTATGGTAGCAGTAAAGGCAAACAAGCAGTATACTATCACGGAAGCCGAGAAGAAGTCATATCTTGCACAGGGGTATGACATCATCGGCGATAACGGGGCTGTGGAGCATTCTCCGCAGGCTACCGTGCCGTATGCCGAATATGAAAAGGCTCAGGCGGAGATAGCAAAGCTTCGTGATGAGCTTGCTCAGGTAAAGGCGGCAAAGACAAAAAAGGGTGAGGCTTAATGTACCTCACTTTTGCGGAATTTCAGACCTTATGCCCCGACAGTACGATAACCGAACAGCAGTACAACGCTCTTGAAAACAGGGCGGAGAGCGACATCGACACGCTGACATTCAACCGCATAACAGCTATAGGATTCGACAATCTGACAGCGTTTCAGCAGGATAAGGTAAGGCTGGCACTGTCACAGCAGACAGCATTTGTTTTTGACAATGCCGAGCTGCTTGACAGCCCGCTCAGTTCCTATAGTATCAGCGGTGTGTCAATGTCCTTTGACAGCTCGAAGGTTATAAATTACTGCGGTGTCACTACAACACGGCAGGTTTATAACACGCTGTTGCAGACGGGCCTTTGCTACAGGGGGTTATAATGAAATATCCGAAACTTGTACCCGAAAGGGTTTGTACAACGCCTTGTACCGTGTATCGTACAGACGGGCTTAACCGTGACGGTTCAAAGAAACGGACGGTCATTTTCGAGGGTAAGTGCTTTCATTCGGAGAAAGCACGGCAGAAATTATCCGCAGAAAAACAGCTTATAACGCTGTCTGGCGAGGCTCTTTTCTGCGGGGATATCGCCCCCGACAGCCCGATAGTTGACGGAGCTGTGGAGATAGACGGCAGAGAGTACAAAATATACGGCTCGGAAAAGGCTAAAAACCCCGACGGGACTGTAAATTACACAAGACTGGAGCTGATATAGTGATAAAAGTAACCGTAAAGCTCGATAAGGCTGCAATAGCAAATCTGGAAGCGGCGGCGTTAAAAAGTGCTGAGGTAGCAATGGAACAGGTACATACCGACCTTGTAAGTTCACAGACAATGCCGTTTGACACGGGCAATATGCAGAATAATCAGACTTTCGTTGCAACAACTCAGAATGGAGCAACTATAGTCACCGGTTCTCCTCAGGCAAGGCGGCTGTATTATCACCCTGAATATCACTTCCAGCAGGGCAAGAACGCAAACGCAGGGGCAGGGTGGTTTGAACCTTATGTAAGCGGGGAAAAGAAAGACCTTGCCCGTGATGCGTTTATATATGATCTCAAGAGGAGAACAGGCGTATGACGTTACTTGAAACAGCCGATATGCTTGCTGATGTTCTCGGCATAGAGAATGTATACGCAGGCTGTATAAACGCAAATCAGGATAAGTGTATCGGCGTGTATGCGTCAAAAAACACCTATCCTAAGAAAATCAGCATAGGCGGTAAGCCTTGCACGAAAACACTTGAAAAGCACATCAGCGTACTGATACACTGGACGGACAATCCGACAACAGCCGAGAGTGCGGCAAACGAAATACTTGATAAGCTGACCGATGTACACGGCTATACTGCCGGGGGGCACACGGTCGGCTTTTTGAGTTGCAGTGAGGCGCATAACGCAGGCAGAGATGAAAGAGGTATCTGCGAGTACGTTATTGATGTGACGGTTTATTACGAAAGGAGTAATTAACAATGGCTAAAAAAACAGGAGTATATCCCGTATATGAAAATCAGTTCAAGATTGACAAGACAGGCGGAACAGGTGCGACAGACGAGAATCTTGTAACTATTGCCGATATGGAGAGCTTTTCGGTTTCCATTGACGGCAATGTCGAGGAGTGGAAGCCGTTCGATCAGGAAGGCTGGACAAGAAGACTTGTAACAGGTAAGGCACTGACCGTCAGCGTATCCGGCAAGAGAAACATCGGTGACGCAGGCAACGATTATGTTGCAGGGCTTGCACTTAAAACAGGCGCAGACAGCCACACAACTGTAGTGTGGACGTTCCCCAGCGGCGCAACGCTGACAATACCGTGCGTTATAAACGTTACCGAGTGGGAATCAGGAGATTCTACAGCAGTTGCACCTCTTGCATTTGATATTATGTCGGACGGCAAGCCCACATTTACAGACGCACAGTAAAGGAGATAAATACAATGGCTAAGATGTACACACTTGATGAAAAGTTACTCGCAGGCGTTCCCGAAATACGCATCGGAGAAAAGGTCTACAAGGTAGACGATCGTGAAAAGACGGTCAAGAAGGTAATGGCGCTTTACAATAACGGCGATAAGAAGGACATTGAAAAGATTGACGAGATGTTCAAGCTGGCGTTCGAGCCTGCCGCCGCTAAGGAGATAAGCGAAATGAATATGCCGTGGGCGGCATATCAGAAGCTGTCCGAGATAGTAATATCCGCCATGACGGGACAGGAAGATACCGAGCGATTTCACGAGTAATGAAGTCTGGTACGACATCGAGTATGACCGTGAGCTGATACGGCAGTCGATAGCAAAACAGTATCACATACTGCCGTCCGAGCAGGACAATCTGCACTATTCTGACTGGCTGAGCCTTGTATCCGGCATTATGAATGATACTCCGCTCGGTCAGACAGTGCGGATACGAAGCGAGGATAACAAGGAGATGCTCAAACACTTTTCGCCGTATGAAAACCGCATACGGCGGGAGTGGGCGGCATTCCGTGCAAAGAAACAGCTTGCGGAGAAAACTCCAAAACAGATACAGAGCGATATTGCGGCTCTTGAAATGATGATAAAAAAGGCATTCGGGGGAGGTGAGTAAATGGCTGACGGAAACGGTGCGTCAGTAGGCACTATCAGTCTGTCGCTGATAATAGACGCAGAGCTTGACAAACAGCTTTCGGCTTTACAGAAAAGCATACAGTCGCAGTGGGATAAGGTCGGTGAAACCGCTGAAAAGGCACTTACCGACAGTGTGTCAAAAGCCGCCGATAAGGCTGTAAAGCCTGTTGAGGAAGTCGGCAAGGCTGTAGAAAAGACCGTGACGCAGAGCGTTGAAAAGGCTGTGCAGAAGGTCGAAAAGCCCGCCGAAGAGGTAGGAAAGACGCTTGAAAGCTCTATATCCGAAAGTGCCGAAAAGGCTTCCGAAACGCTGGAAAAGGCGCTTGTTGAGCCTGTAAAGGAAGCGGAAAAGGAAGCAGAAAGCCTTGGCAAAGCGATAAATAACAAGTATGAGTTCGGACCCGGTTATAGCAAAGAAGCTATGGATTTCGTGAACAACTATCAGCCGAAAAGCGATAAGAAGAAGTCCAAAGAAAAAGAGGAGCTCCCCGAAATTGATGTCGGCAGTTTTGAAATTCCTTCCGAACCTATCGACCGTCTGAACAAAAGTCTTGAGCTGACTAACGAAAAGATAGAGCTTGCACAGGAAAAGTGGAAACAGCTTAACAGAGAAATGGCGGCATTGTCTGATAAAGACATGACAGGCGAAAAGGGCAATGCCGTAATAGAAAAAATAAACGCCGTTGAAACAAGTATGCTGAAACTGCAACAGCAGTCCGAAGCTACTAAAGCCAAGATAGATAAGGCAATGCAGGCGGATGCAGAAGCCAAAAAGCTGGCTGAAGCCGCACGGCAGGCTGCCGAAGCGGTAAACAAGATACCTGAAAGCACAAACAACATAAATCTGCAATCGTTACCTGTCATAGCGATGCTGATAGACAAAATGCTGCAGGTTAAAACAGCGGTAACAGAGGCTGCTGCATCAAACGAAAAAGTGCAGAGTGCGGTAGAAAAAACTACCGCCGTACTGGATTCGGGGTGTAAAAAGATTGAGCAGGTGTTGGAAACGGCCGATAAGGCGGCAAGCAAGATAACACAGCCTGTTTCAAAGGTGAAAAACACGCTGAAAACGGTAGGCACGGCGGTAAATAACTCGGTCATTGCTCCTGTGAAAAAACTGGCTTCCTCTTTTGCAAGCCATTTCAAAAGAGCAGAAAAACCTGTTGATAACCTTGAAAAGTCGGTCAAAAAAGTAGGTGCTTCCGCTGAAAAATCGCTCGGCAAAGCAAAAACTTCTGCCGGTGGATTCGGCAAGACAATAGGCGGACTTGGTAAAAGTGTCAAATCCGCACTTAAATCTACGTTTCTTATGGCAGGGCTTTATGCGGCGTTTCGTGGCATAAAGTCGGTAATGTCGGACGCTATCGGAGCAAACGAGGAGTTCGGCAACAGTGTAAAGCAGATAAAAGGCAATCTTCAGGTTGCGTTTACGCCTATAGTAAACGCTATCATGCCTGCGCTTAATACATTGGCATCCGGACTTGCCACAGCAACCAAAGCTATAGCGAGCTTTATTTCGGGGCTGTTCGGCACAACGTATAAAAAGTCGCTTGAAGCGGCAAAAAAGGTCGAAGCCGTCGGAAAAAAGGCTAAGGAAAGCAGCCGTTTCCTTGCAAGTTTTGATGAGATGAATGTTGCTTCAAAGGACGAGAGCGACAGCTCCTCCTCTGATCTCTCTGCACTTGACAGCGAGGGCGATAAGACAGCCGAGGGTATCGGAAATAAGATTCGTGAGCAGATTAAAAAGGGTTTCGCTCTGCTGAAAAAGCAGTTTGCAAACGTCAAAAAGTATTTCGATACAAATTTTGCTCCAATATTTGCAGAGATAGGCAAAAAATTCGCACCCGTTATAGAGGGCTTCAAGAATAATATGAGCAAGGCCTGGAGTGATATGGCAACTCTTGCCGAGCCGTTCAAGAACTATTTTACAAATAATCTGACTCCGGCGCTTCAGACAGCGTTTAAGTCAATCGGAACGATAGCTTCGGGGCTTGGAGATACGTTTAATCTTGTGTTCGGTCAGCTGTGGGATAACGTTATTTTTCCTTCGCTGAACACAATGATAACAACCGTGTTACCGTTGCTGACAGATCAGTGGACGGCGACCGCAGAGGTTATGACGACGCTCTTTGAAACCGTCAAGACAATATTCGACGAGGTTTTTGTAACCGGTGTTATGCCGATACTGACAACCTTGCAGGGCGTATGGAGCGACTTGTGGGCAACATCGGCAAAGTTATGGGCACAGTACGGCGAGCCGATGATGGAAGCGATTCAGTCGCTTATAACATCGGTCGGAGATACAGTGCTGACAGTCTATAAAGAGTGGATTCAGCCCGTTATACAGTGGATATGCGATCTTATAAAATCCCTCTGGGATAACGCAATTAAGCCCATTTATGAAAAGGTTGTTGCCGTTGTCGCAAAAATTGTAGATTGCGTAAAAGCGGTATGGAATTTTCTCAAACCGTTTGTCGATTGGTTCGTGAAAACGCTGGGGCCCACAATCAAAAATGTGCTGGCGGCGATTAAGGGCGTTTTCGATACAGTATTTATTGCTATTGGCGATATAATCGGCGGTATCATTAAGACTTTCGGCGGACTGATTGACTTCATCACAGGAGCATTTTCAGGTGACTGGAATAAGGCATGGCAGGGAATATGCGACTTTTTCGGCGGTATCTGGGACGCAATCTGGGGCGTGATTAAGGGCGTTATCAATCTGATAATCGACGGTATTAATATGCTCTGGACGGGTATCTACACTGTAGTAAAGGGTATAGTTGACGCTATCGGCGGTGTGGCAGGCGCAATAGGCAATTTGTTCGGTCAGGACTGGCATTTCTCAATGCCTGAAAACCCTCCGCTGATACCTAAACTTGCAAAGGGCGGTCTTGCGTATGCGCCTACGCTTGCAATGGTCGGTGATAACCGTAATGCAGGAACAGACCCAGAGGTAATTGCGCCTCTGTCAAAGCTCAAGGACATAATCGGCGAAGGCGGAGATATGACGGAAGTCGTACTTCTGCTCCGTGAGATACTGGAGTTTCTGAAAGGTCTTAATCTTATCGCTAAGGGTGAGGTTGACGGTAAAACGCTTTACCGGTTGATAGTACGTCTGAACAAGGAGAATACATACAGAACGGGGGTAAATGCACTTGGCTAAAAATCTGATATGGGTTAAGGGTGTTCTGCTCCCGTCACCTGATGTTGATGGCTATAATGCCACACGCTGTAAGACGTGGGAACCCAACACCGGCAGAAATGCCGCAGGAACAACCGTCGGAAGCATACTTTGCTGGAAATACAAGATAGAGCTTAAATGGTCCTTTCTTACAGAAGCACAGGTGAAGAGCCTGCGCAGTCTGTTTGAGAACAAGCCCGATTACTTCGCCGTGAAATTTGATTATGACGGCGAGTATAAGGAGATAACCGCTTACAGTACAGATCTTTCCGCCACAGGCAAGCTGTACGCAGGTAGCGGATATTATTACAAGAGCGTATCGATAAATCTGATAGAAAGGTAGGTGATAGCTTGTATACAAATGTTTCGGATGATTTTCTGTCAGCCGTTAATGGTGCTGAGCCTGTCTACTGCTGCAAGCTGGATTTCGGTAATAATGTAACGGTGAACGATCTGTTCAGCGTAAGCTATTCGGGCGGATCGTGCAGTGAGAGCATAGTGCCGGGCGGAACTGTCATAGCAAACGCAAAAGTCGAGCTGTCGGCACTTCCTGCGACGGTCAGAAAGGGAAGCGCTTGCACGTTGTATTTTGGCGTGAACGGCGAATACGCACCGCAGGGAGTGCTTACGGTAAAGAAAATCGAGAAAAGCGGAGAACGGTTGTCGGTAACGCTTGAGGATAACATGGCAAAGACGGAAAAAGGCTATTTCTCAAGCCTTGCATATCCGTCTACAACGCTGAAAATGCTGTCGGAGATTGCCACAAAGTGCGACGTTGCCTTTAATACTTCGGGGCTTACGGCGGTAACGGTAAAGGAAAAGCCCGAGGGCTATACCTGCCGTGAAATAATCGGATATATCGCAGGGCTGTACGGCAAATTCGCCGTTTGTGACCGTACCGGCAAGATAGCGTTCAAGTGGTTTGATACTACGGCGGTGCAATTGTCCGATTTTTGCTATGATACACCCACAGTTGCTACCGACGATATTACAGTCGGACGTGTGGTGTGCGGAGATTTTACAGCCGGCACAGGCACTGCGATAACATACGACTGTCTGTTTATGACGCAGACGCAACTGAATGCAGTACAGAAGTCATTAAACGGATTTAAATACCGCACGGGTGAAATTCCGTTAAGGCTTGGCAATATGCTGATAGATGCGTGGGATATGGTGAGCATAACCTACGGCGGAGAAACTGTGAAAATTCCTGCCGCAAATATTTCTGTGACGTATAACGGCGGCCTGTCTATGACAATAGAAGCACCGGCTGAAGAACAGTCCGCGGACAGCGGCGAAAGCTATAAGTCGCCTGCACAGAAGCAGGCGGAACGAATAACCGCAGATATAATCAGTGCAAAACAAGCATTACTCGAAAAAGCGGATATTACAGAGCTTAATGCACAGATTGCAAATCTCGAAAACGTATATGCCGCAAAGGCTGATATTACCGAGCTTTCCGCACAGATAGCCACGATTGACAATCTGACGGCTAAGAAAGCAGATGTTGAACAGCTGTATGCAAAGAAAGCGGACATAGATGAGCTTGTGGCCGATACGGCAACGCTTAAATCACTGAAATCCAATGTTGCAAACATAGATGTTCTGCTGTCGGGCAAAGCCGGCACGGGTGAACTGACATCTATAAAGCTGACTGCCGAAAATGCGGAAATAGCGACTGCGCTGATAAAGGACCTTACAGCCGCAAACTTCCGGTCAAAGACCATCGAAACCGATGATTTTACGATAAAATCAAGCAGCGGAAAATTGCAGATAGTCGGAAACACAATACAGATAAAGGATAAAAACAATACTGTCCGTGTCCAGATAGGCGCGGACGGTAAATCCGACTATGGCATTTACGTTACCGATGCAAACGGAAAGATAATGTTTACTTCTTATGACGGACTTCACGAAGACGGCATAAAGAGCGGTATTATCAAAAATGATATGGTAGCTGATGATGCACATATCAGCGGCAGTAAGCTGGATATTTCGAGCGTTATTGACGGTATCAATGCCGATAACAGCACCTATCTTAATACAAGTAAGGTCGTCATAGACGGAACATCTCAGACGATAAATGCAAAATTCACGGAGCTGACTGCAAGCATAGGCAGTATCGGCACCCGCACTTCCGCTCTTGAAAGCGACCTGTCGGGCTTTCGGACAACAGTGTCGGAAACATATGCCACGAAGTCAGCGGTTGACAGTATACAGATAGGTGGAAGAAATCTGCTGTATGACAGCACGGGAAACATCAAAAACGGCTGGAGCGGTAACACTGTAATAACTGTTGACGGCGGAATATCCGGAAACAGTCTTGCAATATCGAGGACGGGATACTCGGGTAATGCACGATATTTCGGCACAAGTAAAAAATGTTATCTGACGGATTTTGAGGTCGGAATAAGTTATACGCTGTCAGCGTGGATAAAAGTCAGAAGTGACATTGAGCTTGACGGCAACGGTTATGTAATGGCAAGATTCCGTTCGGCTGATAATGCAAAACTGCACATTTTATCGCTTACTGTTAACAGTAAAACGGAAAAGGATAAGTGGGTCTATTACGAAAACACGTGGACGATAAATGACAGCGACATAGCGAAGCTCGAATGCGTGGCACTTGCGCTTGATAAAAACGGCATGATTGAGGCTTGCAACATCAAACTTGAAAAAGGTACTAAGGCTACAGACTGGTCACCTGCTCCCGAAGATACCACAGCCGAAATAACATCGTTATCAAGCAAGCAGTCAAGTCTTGAGCAAACGGTAGATGGATTTAAGACAACTGTTGAGAGTACCTATGCGACAAACGACAGCGTAATACAGAAGGTATCCGTCGTAGAGCAGAAAGCCGACAAAATATCGTGGATCATAAAATCGGGGACATCGGCAAGTAGTATGGAGCTGACAAGTGAGTCACTACAGATAGTTGCTGATCACATAAGCCTGAATGCAGATGTTAAGGTGAACGGATCTATGGTAGTTGATAACAGCATAACGGCGGAAAAGCTAAGTGTTATATCGCTATCTGCCATATCGACAAATATCGGCACCGTTAAAGCAGGAACAATTCAAAGCACTAACTATGTAGCGAACAATATCGGTATGAAGTTGTCGCTGGCCACAGGAGTGTGGGATAGCAAGTATTTCAAAATCAGCAGCACGGGAACTATTACAGCTACAGGCGGGACAATAGGCGGATTTACGATAAGTAATGACTCGCTGTATAACGGATTGACATCGATTAATCACAAAGAGGGAACAAATGAAACGTCCGGTGTCAATATTGATGTGCTGAATGGGTTGGCTGTGTATAATAGTCAGTTTGGTACTGAGATAAACAACGGAAAAATAGAGTTTTATTCGTTAGGCAGAGAGCTTGGATACATTGCTCCGACATCAACTGATTTTAGTAACTATGGTAAAACACGAATAGGCATAGTGGCAACTAATCAAATCGGTAAAGCAGGATTATACGGCCAAATAGATTTAGGATATCAAGATGAGTTTGATAGCAGTGCGTATCAGCCGACATACAGCGTGTGTTGTGATTCAAGGAAAAGCAGTAATGATGGATTTAATTCAACATTTCACGTTAGAACTCGCTTTTCAAGTGGTATAGATGTTTCGGATATTTATTTCAGTTACGAAAATAAAACTATTTGCTCAATTGGTATTGCAGGTTACAGCGGAGTAGGCGGAACTAGCCTCAACACAAGTAAATGGCTGCCGGTATTTAACGATTATGTTGCGTTCAAAAAAGGGGTAGTGTTTGATTCTTCAAACGCATCACTACTGTATCACGGGGTAAACAGGCTGTTGGCGTGTTCAGCATCAAAATTTGTGGTTGGCAACGCCAACTTAGCACTGTCTTTGATCGGATCGTCGTTGACATCTTCAAGCACCATATCGGTTTCGTCTGATGCCCGTGTGAAAAATCACATAGCCGACCTGCCGAGCGGATCTGAAAATTTATTCGACTATCTTGACGGAAAATCATTTTTCTATAACGGTAGCAATTCAACCGCTAAAAACTACGGCTTTATCGCACAAGATGTTTTATCCGCTTTACAAAAATGCGGGCTTTCGACAGACGATTTTGCAGGATTCTGCGATATAAACGGCGATGGCAGTCAATACGCACTTGCGTATGAGCAGTTTATTCCGCTGATGTGGAATGAGATAAAAAGATTAAGAAAAGCACTAAGCGAAAGGAGTTAATTATGCTTAGAAGTAACAAAACAACACAGTTTGACGGTACAAGCTATATCACTGACGGAGAGGGCAACGAACAGACCGTAGCGTATTTCAGTGCTACCATAAGGACGGACAAGACCGTAACGATGAGCATGACAGTATCAAACGCTGAGTTGTATGAAGAAAATAAAACCACAGTCAGAGCGGATTATACGGAGTTCCAGACTGCCGTATATACCGCCCAGGACGCAGAGTAAGGAGAAGCTATGAAGTTATCAACTGTAGTAAATGCAATCCCCGTCATAAGCAAGCTGATGAGCAAGGAACTGCCCGTCATACAGTCGTATGCTGTGGCAAAGCTGGCACGGAGAATAGATGAGGAAACGAAGCTGTACAATGAGCAGAGACAGAAGCTCTTGCAGAAATACGGCGAACAGGACGGTGATAAATACGTTATTCGCCCTGAAAATGTAGATGTCTGCAATGGGGAGCTTGAGGAGCTGCTCAACATTGATGTTGACATACCCGAAAAGATTGATATTCTCTCGACGAATGTCGTTCTGACACCCGCCGAGATGATAGCAATAGAAGAATTTTTAGCCGAATAGGCGGAAAGGACGAAAAAATGAGCAAGATACAGATAATTATTGACAGCATAGCAGGTGCTGTCGGAGCGGTTTTAGGCTTTATGTACGGAGAGGTTACTGGGCTGTTCTGGGCGCTGATTGCGTTTATGGCACTGGACTATATCACAGGTGTGATTGTGGCGGTCATAGAAAAGCGCTTATCATCAGAGGTCGGTTTCAGAGGTCTGGCAAAGAAGTTTCTGATACTGGTCTTTGTAGCAGTTGGCCATATTGCCGATACATACATACTCGGCGGAACTCCTGCCGCAATGTCGGCCGTGATGTTGTTCTACATTGCAAACGAGGGTATCAGCATTATCGAGAATGCCGCCGCACTGGGGCTTCCGGTGCCGAAGAAGCTGAAGGATATAATGGCTCAGCTGAAGAAAGAAAGCGAGGAAAAATAATATGAGCGGAAAGTATAATTTTAAATGTCATGTGCTG
>CABUEI010000026.1 GCA_902490585.1 uncultured Oscillospiraceae bacterium | reverse complement strand
ATATACAAGGGCGGTAAGTGGACTCAGTTACTGAAAACATCCGATAACACTACAGTGACATATAATGCTGGCAGCCTTGCAACAGGCAGTGTATACACATTCCGTATAAGAGCATACAGGAATGAAGGAACAGCGGTTGTATACAGTGATTATACAAGACTTGCGGCAGGTACAGCCGTAGCGAATGTAACCTCATTCACAAAGAAAGCGTCAACCGCTTCAACGCTTACTTTACAGTGGGATAGAAATACAAGTGCAACAGGATACTCTGTTGAAAGATACACCGGCGGTAAGTGGGTTGAAATTCTGAAAACAACCGATAACTCTACCGTTACTGATACAGTAAGCGGTCTTGCGGCAGGAACAACCTATACATTCCGTATAAGAGCGTATAAAACAGTAGGAACAACCGTTCTGTACAGCGATTATACAAGACTTGCGGCAGTAACCGATAAGGCTGATAAGCTGGGTAATGTTACTTCATTTGCAAGAAAATCAGCCACAAGTTCAACGCTTACTTTACAGTGGGATAAAAATGCAAATGCAACAGGATACTCTGTTGAAAGGTACACCGGAGGTAAGTGGGTTGAAATTCTGAGAACAACCGATAACACGACAGTTAATCACACTGTAAGCAGTCTTGCGGCAGGAACAACCTACACGTTCAGAATAAGAGCGTTCAACGGTTCTTCTTACAGCGATTATACAAGACTTGCGGCAACCACGATTCCGTCAAATGTTACATCGTTTGTAAAGAAGAGCGGTACAAATACAACGCTCGCTTTACAGTGGGCAAAGAATAATTCCGCTACCGGTTATGTTGTAGAACAGTACAAGGGCGGTCAGTGGACACAGATACTTAAAACAGATGTCAATACGGCAGTTACTTGCAATGTCAGCGGTCTTAAAGCTGCAACTACATATACATTCAGAATAGCATCATATAAGACAACAGGCGGTGTTACCGAATACGGCGGTTACACAAGACTTGCGGCGGCGACAGAATCATAATAACATAAAATAAGTCGGTGTCAGCCGACACGACGGTACGCTGTCTTATGCTTTTTGGGCAAAAGTTTTTATGTTAAAATGTTCTCAGACAGGCGGTGTGCCGCAAGTCGTGCTTTTGCACGGCAAAATCCGCTTTTGGCGGATTTTATGTCTGAGGTTATTACAACACATAATAAATTGAAACGGGTGTCGGATTTAATTCCGATGCCCGTTTAATATTATCCGTTGAATCCTTTACAATCAGGAAATGCTTTTATTTTGTTCAAATAATTTTGCACAAAATTCAAAATTTTATCCTGATAAAGTGTAAAACTACTTGAAAAGCATGGGAAAAGGTGGTATAATATACATTATTTGAATTTGGTTGTGTAATATTATTATACAACAGCTATCTTACAATATATGTCAATGTTGTGAGAGTCGCTCCCTGCGGGCGTTTGGAGGAAATATATAACTAAATATGTGGCACGTTGAAACCGACTTCTTTGCACTTGCGATTTTCCTTATCATGTTGATAAAGGAACGCCCGGGGCACAGGACTGAAAAGGATATCCAGTCGAGGACATTTTACCTTGTACTGATTTTAAGCATCGTGAATGTTGTGATAGATATTGTATCATCTGTTGCAATGAATGATATAACTAACTGGTGGGCATATCAGATACTCATGACGGTGTATGTTGCAAGTATGCCGTTTCTGGCGGCGGTGTGGGTAGCGTATGCCTATGTAATCATACATAAAGATTTTACGCCGAAAAGAATGAATCGGCATATTTTCATTGTTATGATTCCTTACATCATATTCTTTATAAGTGCACTTACAAATCCGTTTACCGGTCTGTATTTCAAGCTTTCGGAAAATATAGAGTATGAAAGAGGTATTCTGTTCATGCCTTTAGGAGTAGGAATTATAATGTATTATTCCGTATTCGGACTTATCATGGTACTTACTCACTGGAAGAAAATTTTTCCGAGAATTAACGTATTCTTATTAGCGTCGTTCTTTATTACGACAGGTTGTTTTATATGGGTACAGCTTGCAAATCCCGGTTGGCTTATTATCAATGCCAGCTATGCGGTAGTTTATGTGTGGTGCGACATTACAGTCGAAGAACAACGCAGGGCAAGGCTTACCGAAGAATTAAACTTAAAAATGCAGAATTGGAAACGGCTATCGAATCAGCCAAGTCAGCCGCAAAGGCGAAGAGTGAGTTCCTTTCACGAATGAGCCATGATATCCGTACCCCGATGAACGCTATAATCGGTCTTACGCATCTTGCGCAGAAAGAGGACGATATAGAAACTGTCCGCAATTATCTTGCAAAGATATCAGCCTCCAGCAAGTTCTTGCTCGGACTTATCAATGATATTCTTGATATGAGCAAAATAGAAAACGGCAATCTTACGCTCAATCCCGAGCCTTTAACGAAAAAAGAATTTGTAATTTCAATAAATACTGTAATACGTCCGCTTATGAATCAGCGGAATATACACTTTATATGTCAGATGGACGAAGGTCCTGAATGTATTCTTGTAGATAAACTGAGATTTAATCAGATATTCTTCAATCTGCTTTCCAATGCCGGAAAGTTTACACCAGAGGGCGGAGAAGTATCTATCATACTTGAAAATCTTCCTACTGTTGATGATAAAGCCGGTATGCGTTTTTATGTGCGTGATAACGGTGTCGGCATGAGCGAGGAGTTTTTAGAACACATATATGACCCGTTTTCTCAGGAACACTCAAAGCTCAGTAACAGTTCAAAAGGTACAGGCCTTGGTTTACCTATAGTAAAGAGCCTTGTAGAAGCTATGGGCGGAACTATATCTGTAAAGAGCAAGCTCGGCGAGGGTACAGAATTTACTGTAGATCTATATCTTCCTGTTACCGAGGCACCGGTTGATGATTTGGCACAGTACAAGCCTGATACGTCACTTCAGAATAAGAAGATACTGCTCGTTGAGGACAATGAGATAAATACATTTGTCGCAAAGATAATTCTTGAGCAGGCAGGCTGTATAATAACTACCGCAGAAAACGGCAGAATTGCGGTTGAAACATTTGAAAAGTCTCAGCCCGGTACATTCAGTGCAATACTTATGGACGTAAGAATGCCCGAAATGGACGGACTTGAAGCAACACGCACGATAAGGGCACTTGACCGTGCAGATGCAAAAACAATACCGATAATCGCTATGACTGCCGATGCGTTTGCAGAAGAGCAGAAACGTACAATAGACGCAGGCATGAATTATCATATATCAAAGCCTATTAATCCGCATGAGCTTTACAGTGTGCTGGCGGAGTTTGTGAATAAGTAAATCATATAAATAAACAACCTCTGTCAAGCACGACAGAGGTTGTTTCACTATAAGTACTGATTACAGTAAAGCAAAACCCCCGTCATGACAACGGGGGTTAAAGTATTTATTGCGATATTTACTTAATATCGGCGTGGTGTGCCTGAATTGACTTTACACCGAAGTGCTTATTTGTCTTGAGTGACTTGATACCCTCAATGCTTGCCTTAGCGGCTGCCATTGTAGTGATATAAGGAACCTTATGTCTGATAGCTGACTTGCGGATATAGCTGTCATCGTTTGCACTTGTCTTGCCGGCAGGAGTGTTGATGATGAGCTGTATTTCGCCGTTTGCAATTGCATCGGTGATATTGGGTCTGCCCTCATACATCTTATTGATACGTTCTGCCGCAATGCCTGCTTCCTTTATCATTTCGTAGCTCTTGCCTGTTGCAAGGATACGGAAACCAAGCTCGCTGAATGACTTTGCAATGTCGAGCAGTTCGGGCTTATCCCTGTCGCATACGCTGAGGAGAACAGTTCCCTCAAGAGGAAGTCTTACTTGTGTGGCTTCCTGTGCCTTGTAGTAAGCTTCGCCAAATGTGGGAGCTATACCGAGAACTTCACCTGTTGAACGCATCTCGGGACCGAGCACGGGGTCAACCTCCTGGAACATATTGAACGGGAATACCGCTTCCTTTACGCCGTAGTGGTTGATTACCTTGTCATGAAGATCCGGTACAGGTGAGGGCTTGCCTGTCAGTGAAGATGTGATTATCTGAGTAGCAAGCTGAACCATGTTGATGTTGCATACCTTTGATACCAGCGGAACTGTACGGGATGCTCTGGGGTTAGCTTCAAGCACATAAACAGTGTCATCTTCAATTGCATACTGCATATTCATAAGACCGCATACGTTCATTTCAACTGCAATCTTCTTTGTGTAATCCTTTATTGTAGCAACCTGCTTTTCCGTAAGATTCATAGAGGGCAGGATACAAGCAGAGTCACCGGAGTGAACGCCTGCAAGCTCGATATGCTCCATAACAGCAGGAACAAAGCAGTTCTTGCCATCGGAAATTGCGTCTGCCTCGCACTCTGTAGCGTGGTGCAGAAAACGGTCGATAAGTATAGGTCTGTCGGGAGTTACGCCGACTGCCGCAGACATATAAACCTTCATCATTTCGTCATCGTGAACGATTTCCATACCTCTGCCGCCGAGAACGTATGAGGGACGAACCATAACGGGATAACCGATGCGGTTTGCTATTTCAAGCGCTTCGTCAACATTTACAGCCATTCCTGATTCGGGCATTGGAATTCCGAGCTTGTCCATCATTGCACGGAAATGATCTCTGTCTTCTGCAAGGTCGATTGTTTCGGGAGTTGTACCGAGAATGTTAACGCCGTACTTCTTGAGGTCGCTTGCGAGGTTGAGCGGTGTCTGTCCGCCAAACTGTGCAATAACGCCGAGCGGCTTTTCTTTATCGTGAATTGAAAGAACATCTTCAAGGGTGAGCGGCTCAAAGTAGAGCTTATCCGATGTATCGTAGTCGGTTGAAACTGTTTCGGGGTTGCAGTTTACGATGATAGATTCAAAGCCGAGCTTTTTGAGTGCAAGTGCCGCATGAACGCAGCAGTAGTCAAATTCGATACCCTGACCTATTCTGTTCGGACCGCCGCCGAGAATCATTATCTTGGGCTTGTCGCTGACAGGGCTTTTATCCTCGTCAAGATGATAGGTGGAGTAGTAGTAAGCCGCATTTTCGGTACCGCTTACATGAACGCCTTCCCACGCTTCCTTTATGCCGAAGCCGATACGGGCATTTCTGATCTCTTCCTCTGTAACCTCAAGAAGTGAGCTTAAATAACGGTCGGAGAAACCGTCCAGCTTTGCCTGCTTTAGTACAGCCTTTTCGGGAACAGAACCCTTGATCTTGAGCAGTGCTTCTTCTTCATCAACAAGCTCCTTCATCTGCTGTAAGAACCAATCCTTGATCTTTGTAAGGGCATGGATTTCTTCAATAGTTGCACCCTTACGCAGAGCCTCATATATTACAAACTGTCTTTCGCTTGTGGGGTATCTGAGCTGTGCTAAAAGCTCTTCCTTTGTCATATCGTGGAAGTTCTTTACAAATCCGAGACCGTATCTGTCCTTTTCAAGTGAACGGATAGCCTTCTGGAAAGCTTCTTTATATGTCTTACCGATGCTCATAACTTCACCGACAGCTCTCATCTGTGTTCCGAGCTTGTCCTCAGCACCCTTGAACTTCTCGAATGCCCAACGAGCAAACTTGATTACTACATAATCGCCGTCGGGATAGTACTTGTCGAGTGTGCCGTACTTGCCGCAAGGAATATCCTTGAGTGTCAGACCGCAGGCAAGAAGAGCGGAAACAAAGGCAATCGGGAAACCTGTAGCCTTTGATGCAAGAGCTGAAGAACGTGATGTTCTGGGGTTTATTTCGATAACAACAATACGTCCTGTTTCGGGGTCACGGGCAAACTGGCAGTTGCAACCGCCGATAACTTCGATAGATTCGATAATGCGGTAGGACATATCCTGGAGTTCTTTCTGAACATCTTCGGGTATAGTCAGCATAGGAGCAGAGCAGAATGAGTCGCCTGTATGCACGCCTATGGGGTCGATATTTTCGATAAAGCAAACTGTGATCTTGTTGTTGTCAGCGTCACGGACAACTTCAAGCTCAAGTTCTTCCCAGCCGAAGATACATTCTTCAACAAGAACCTGATGTACAAGTGAAGCCTGTAAACCTCTTTCACATACAACCTTGAGTTCGTCAACATTGTATACCATACCGCCGCCGGCACCGCCCATTGTATAGGCAGGACGAAGAACAACAGGATATTTAAGTTCTTCTGCTATCTTCACAGCTTCATCAACGGTGTAAGCAACTTCGCTTCTCGGCATACCGATACCGAGGTCTTTCATAGCGTTCTTAAACTCGATACGGTCCTCGCCACGCTCGATAGCGTCAACCTGAACACCGATTACCTGAACGTTGTACTTTTTCAGCACACCTGCTTTGTCAAGCTCAGAGCAGAGGTTAAGACCTGACTGACCGCCGAGATTGGGCAGAAGCGCATCGGGGCGTTCCTGGTCTATGATCTGTGTAAGTCTGTCGAGGTTGAGCGGTTCGATGTAAGTGATATCTGCAACATCAGGGTCTGTCATGATAGTTGCAGGGTTGGAGTTTACAAGAACTATCTCATAACCGAGCTTCTTGAGCGCTTTACAAGCCTGTGTACCCGAATAGTCGAACTCGCAAGCCTGACCGATGATAATAGGACCTGAACCTATTATCATGATTTTGTTAATGTCCTGTCTTTTTGGCATATTTCTCTTCCTAACCGCACTTTTGCTGTGCGTAAATTTATTTGCCGTATTGTTGGCATATTTTCTTATATTAATAATATCACAAAATCCGCTCAAATGCAATAGAAATCTTCACAATGTCACAGATTTGTCGATAATGTAACATTTTGTGATTTAATGTGCAACACTTAGCATGAAAAAAGCCGCCCCATAATACAGGGTCGGCTGACGATATCCAGTTATGCTTTTTCGAATATCAGAATTTTCTGTGCGATTTTTTTAAGCAGAGGAAGCTTTTGGAACGGCTTTAATATCGGCATTATAACCGCCATGCCACGAACAATATTGTCATTTTTCACGCATCTGAAACCGTCCGCCGCTTTTCCTAAATCCTCAAAAGTATCAGCTCCGAAAACGAATTTCGCACCCGTGTCCTGAATTGACTTTTCGGTGTGCTCCTTGTTTACCCATTTTTTCGCCAGGCACTCCATGAACACAGTTGCGTTATCGAATTTATCCCTGATGATTGACAGCATCTGAGCGTTTTCATCAGGAGTGAGGTACATTGAAAGCCCCTCTATTATAAACAGCAATTTACCTCTTTTTGTTACCTTGTCAGCCCATGAGGGATCGGTTGCGGAAATACCGATTGTAGACACCCTGCCTGATTCGTGATATATAGCGTCACGCACTTCTATCGTTTCGGGCAGATCGACATTGTACCATGTTATTCTGCCGTTATCCATGCGGTAAAATCTTGTATCAAGACCGCAGGCTATGTTTACAACTGTGCAATCGGGATTTTTGTTTATAAAGTCTTTGACCAATTCGTCAAATACGATGGTTCGTGCGATTACACCGTTGCTCATCGTAGAATCCTTTTCCGCTTTTGAGAAATCGTAGTCGATTTTCTCGACAAGCTCTATCGCCTTTGCATCGTAAAATTTAGCGTTCTTTTTTCTAGAATACTTAGCTCTTGCATAGAAACTCTGTAACATGGTTTCAGCAGAGCCGGTAAGCAGAGGATTGATTTTCTTTTCTTCCATATTAACTCCGTATAAAACACAAAAAGTGAGGTTAATCTAAACTAACCTAATGATATTTTATCACATACTCAAAACTGTGTCAACCATAAAACGCATTACGGCTTGCCTTATAAAAGTGCATTGAAACAGCAAAAATTACAGCTATCCGTTCAAATTTTTATAATATTGAAATAAAAATCAAAAAAAGTCTTGACAAAGAAGTTAAGATTTGTTATAATAAATCACGTTGTGAAAACAACTGATGTTTTCAATATCTTCCGAGCCACTAGCTCAGGCGGCAGAGCACCTGCCTTTTAAGCAGGGTGTCCCGGGTTCGATTCCCGGGTGGCTCACCAAAGTCCTTTAGCATAAATGTTAAAGGACTTTTTGCTTTTTATAGATAATATGTAATTAATAGGACGGATTTTTCAATTTTTTTACGTCGTTCGCAAAAAAATTCTCGACAAAACTTGACATCCGCATTAATATCGTATATTATATAGTTATAACTTTCAGAAAAGAGATTCGTATGACCAAAAAGGAAAGAGCACGGCTTGTAATAGACGGTCTTGCAGAGTGTTATCCGGATGTAAAATGCGCCCTTGTTTACGAAAAGCCGCATGAACTTCTGATAGCGACAAGGCTTTCGGCGCAGTGCACCGATAAACGTGTTAATATGGTTACACAGGTGCTGTTTGAGAAATTTCCCGATATAGACAGCTTTGCGGCGGCTGAACCCGATGAGATTGCTGAATATATACGTTCCTGCGGACTTTATAAGACAAAAGCAGTCGATATAGTAATGATGTGCCGGATGCTCCGTGACGAGTTCGGCGGTAAAGTCCCCGATACTATAGAAGAGCTTGTGAAACTTCCCGGTGTAGGCAGGAAAACCGCTAACCTGATAGTAGGAGATTTGTACGGAAAACCTGCGCTTGTGTGTGATACACACGTTATACGGCTCAGCGGCAGAATCGGTCTTACAGACGGCACCAAAGACGCATTGAAAGTGGAAAAACAGCTGGCGTCCATAATTCCTCCCGATGACAGACTTATGATGTGCCACAGGCTTGTATGGCACGGACGGCTTGTTTGCAGTGCAAGAGCGCCGCAGTGCAACGAATGTAAACTCAACGCTTTTTGCAAATTCGGTTCGGGGGCAAAATAAAATAACAGCTTGGAGTGAGTATTATGAAAGAAAAGGCACGCAAGGCAGTAATTATTACCGCAGGCGTACTGATTACGGCAGTAATACTCACTGTTGTTTTATATTACTATAACGACAAGGTAAAGCGTGACAACGCTTGGATTTATTCGGCTGATGACGTTTCCTCGGAGTACAGCGGTTATGTTGAGAAATCTGATATCAACAAGGTTGATTTTGATACGCTGATGCAGGTGAAGGGCATCGGCAGAAAAATAGCACATGATATCATAAATTATCGTGATAAACTCGGAAAATTTACCGATATGTCACAGTTAAAAGAAATAAATTCCGTCAATAATGAAGTGTACCTGATTTTATGCGAACATTTTACTGTTAAATCCGGTTCGGGTTATTACCAAAGTAATGAATCTTACGGTGTGGCGAAAGTCAATCTCAATACCGCATCGGTAAATAAACTCATGAGCGTTGAAGGCGTAACGCAACAGATAGCCGAGAATATCATATTGCGTCGCAAAGATCACGGCGACTACACCTCGGTAAGAGAACTTCTTGACACAGACGGTATAACAATAGTACTTTACAACGAGATTTCGGATAAATTCACTGTATGATTTTCGTTGAAATTGCCAAAAACTATTGATTTTACTGTTACAATTTGTTATACTTAATTAATAAAGCAAACGGCTTTATTTGAAACAAGGAATACAAGGCATTACGGAGGTCATTATGGATTACAACATTAAAGACGTTTCCGGCAGACTGAAAAGCACAAGAGAATACCTTGATATATCTGTCGGCGAGATGGCAAAAAAGACAAATGTCACAACAGACGAATATATTTCACTTGAAAACGGCGAAAAGGATTTTTCGCTTTCATTTCTTAACGAAGCGGCAGATGCTCTGGGAGTAGAGCTTATCGAACTGCTCACCGGAGTTACTCCTAAACTCAATACCTATTCGATTGTCCGTAAGGATAAAGGACTTCCTATTGAGCGCCGTGAGAGATTTGCGTATCAGCACCTTGCATATCTTTTCAAGAACAAGAAGATCGAGCCACTGCTTGTAACAGCTCCTTATATTGAAGAAGAACAGAATAAGCCTATACACCTTTCCGTTCATGACGGTCAGGAAATGGACTACATAATATCGGGAACGCTGAAGTTCCAGATAGGCGAACATATAGAAATTGTCAACGAGGGTGACTGCATTTATTATGACAGCATGAATCCTCACGGTATGATTGCAATTGACGGCAAGGATTGCAAGTTCCTTGCCATACTCATCTGAATAAATTAGAAACGGGAAAAATAAATGGAACAGGTTAAAAATTACTACAAAAGATTTGTAAAAGAGGGCTTTGACGAGAATGGAATACTGAATAAGTTTGAGATAGATTGCCCCGATAATTACAATTTCGGTTATGATATCATAGATAAATTCGGAGAAATCGACCCCGACAGAAGAGCACTTATCCATATTGATTTACAGGAAAATCGTCATGATTTTTCTTATTCTCAGCTGTCGAAATTATCTACACAGGCGGCTAACCTTTTTGCTTCATACGGCATAAAAAAAGGCGATAAGGTAATGCTTGTACTGAAAAGAAACTATCAGTTCTGGATAGCGATAATAGGTCTTATCAAACTCGGTGCGGTCGCTATTCCCGCAACACACCTGCTTACGACCCACGACTTCACATATCGCTTTGAACGTGCAAGTGTAAAAGCTATAGTATGTACCGGTTATAATCCCGATATCGCCGTGTACGTCGATGAGGCACAGGAAGAAATTCATGCCGACGGACTTATAAAGTTCATGGCTAACGGTCATAAGGACGGTTGGGTGTCATTTGATGATGAGATAAAGAAAATGCCCGAAACTATGGAACGTGTGCAGACTGATACAAGAGAGCACATGCTCCTTTACTTCACATCGGGAACTACGGGTTATCCCAAGATGGTTGTGCATAATCACAGATATGCTCTTGCACATATTCAGACAGCGGCACACTGGCAGAATGTTGACCCCGACGGCGTTCATCTTACAATATCGGATACAGGTTGGGGTAAAGCTGCATGGGGCAAGCTGTTCGGTCAGATGTCAGTCGGAGCTTGCGTATTTGTTTACGACTTTGATAAGTTCATTCCGACCGATATGCTTAGAATAATGCAGAATTATAAGATAACTTCATTCTGTGCTCCTCCGACAATGTTCCGCTTCTTTATAAAGGAGGGGCTTGAAAACTACGATCTTTCAAGTCTGAAATATTCAGCTATCGCAGGTGAGGCGCTGAACCCCGAAGTTTATAACAAGTGGCTTGAATACACGGGCCTTAAACTTATGGAAGCTTTCGGTCAGACCGAGTCTACTGCACTGCTTGCTAACCTTGTCGGTATGACACCGAAGCCGGGTTCTATGGGTAAGCCTACACCGCTCTATGATGTTGATGTTGTGGATGATAACGGAAATCCCGTTCCTGCCGGAGAGGTCGGAGAAATCGTTGTACGTGCCGAGCGTGGTAAGGACGGATTGTTTGAAGGCTATTACCGTGATGAAGAACTTACAAATCAGGCATGGCATGACGGACTTTATCACACAGGTGATACGGCGTGGAAAGATGAGGATGGTTACTTCTGGTATGTCGGCAGAAACGATGATGTTATAAAGTCCAGTGGTTATCGTATAGGACCTTTCGAGATTGAGAGTGTGCTGATAGCTCACCCGTCTGTGCTTGAATGTGCTATAACAGGTGCTCCCGATCCCATAAGAGGTCAGGTTGTAAAGGCAACCGTGGTTCTTGCCAGAGGTTATGAGCCGTCGGAAGAGCTTAAAAAAGAGTTGCAGACCTTTGTTAAGAAAAATACTGCTCCTTACAAATATCCGAGAATAGTTGAGTTTGTAGACGAACTTCCGAAAACTATCAGCGGCAAGATAAGAAGGGTTCAGATTCGTAACGAGGACAATAAGAAAAACAGTTAATGAAAAATTCGCCGCAGGTAATTCTTGCGGCGATAGTTTTAGAGGAATTTATGGAATATTACATCTATCTGTTGCAGATATTCGGCGGCGGAAATCCGAAAATTCACGAAGTGATAAACGCTTACGGAAATGCAAGAAATGCTTATGAGCGTATAAGCGGTGGCGATATGTCACATATACCGCCAAACCGTCATGAAAATGTTCGCAGAGCATCGCTTGAACGTTCAAAGGTGATAACCGATTACTGTAACAAGAACGGCATAGGGATTATCACTCTTGACGACAAGTGCTATCCCGATGAGCTTAAAAATATATACAATCCGCCCGTTCTGCTTTTCACGGCAGGCAATATAAACTGCCTAAAAAATAAGCTTGCGGTGTCGGTAGTAGGTCCGAGAAAACCGTCTGATAACGCAATAAGACTGGCTGAAAATGTCTGCTACAACCTTGCAAGATGCGACATAGTTCTTGTAAGCGGTTTTGCATACGGAATAGACAGGATAGCGCATAATAACAGCATACGTCATAAAAAGCCTACTGTTGCTGTGCTTGCTTGTGGCATAACTGTTGATTATCCGAGTAATTCTTTCGGACTCAGAAAAGAAATTACGGATAACGGCGGACTTATCGTATCTGAACTTCTCCCCGATACGCCGTGTAATCCCGATTATTTCAAATTCAGAAACCGTATAATATCCGGTCTTTCAAAGGGTACTGTCGTAATTGGCGGACATAACGGAAGCGGAAGTCTGATTACGGCAAACCACGCATTTGAACAGGACAGGGAAGTGTTCTTTACAATACCTGAAGACACACTTGACAGGCAGAACAGCAAGGTTATCAGATTCCTGCGTGACGGTGCTCACCCGGTTTATGATTTCTATGATATCGTAAACGAATTTTATCCTACTTACCGTGACAGAATAGACGATACATATCTTGATAAAGAGCAATTAACAAGCTTTGTAATTCATGAAGAACCAAAAGAACCGTCACCTGTTGAAAAGGCTTTACCGGTTGAAAAACAAGAGAAAGCGATTGCTGAAATAACGGAAGAAAAGAAACCGTTGCCTAAAGCGAAAGAACCTTTGCCCAAAGTAAAGGCGTCAGATGCGCCACGCTTTAAAATCACAAGCGTTACCGATAAGGAAAAAGAAATTGATTATTTCAAAGTAACGCCTGAAAGCGTTCTGAAAAAGAGGAAAAGAGCGGCAAAACCTGCTGTGCCGGACAAGACATTAACCGAAGAACAGCAGACGCCCGTTCAACCTGTAGCTGAAACCGTAAAGCAAATACAGAGTGAAGATAAAAACGAGCCTGATATAAAGAAAGAGCAGAGCAGACAATCTGAAAACGTTATCGAAAACACACCTAAAGCTGCAGATGTTCTTGGAATTATCGCACAAAGTGACGGTGTAACTCTTGATACTTTGCTTTCGACCTGTGATATATCTTTTGGTGAACTCAGTGAAATACTTGCCGACCTTGAAATAAGAGGTGCTGTATCCTGCGGTGCGGGCGGAATATACACGGTAAAGAAGGAGCGGTAATGAATCGTTCACAGCTTGACAAATACATAACCGACTATTACGGCGTCAGAGCCGAAAGATTGTTTGAAAAGAATCCCGGTTTTCAGGTTTATCGTCATAATGGTACGAAAAAGTGGTTCGCTATGATAATGGATCTGCCTGAAAGCAGGCTCGGACTTGACGGGCAGAAAATTATAGATGTCGTCAATCTCAAGTGCGACCCTATCCTCATCGGATCGCTGAGGCTTGAGCAGGGCTTTTATCCTGCGTATCATATGAATAAGGAAAACTGGATAACGGTTGTCCTTGATGAAAGAGTACCCGATGAAAAACTAAGGATGCTTGTCGATATGAGTTATGAGCTGACAAAGAAAAAGCTCAGAAAAAATAAGTAAAGAATACCGCCTGTGAATGCAGTGAGCAAACACGGGCGGTAAATGTTTTATGTTATTTTATAAAATATACACCGTATGAGCCAAAATGGTTGGTTTCGCCTTCAAAGTCGCATTCCCAGCCCAGCTCTTCGAGTATATCTCTCGGATCGCCGTTGGCGTCGCCGAATACTATTTCTCCGTCATCCGACGAGATTCCGAGTGTGTCAAGTTCGTCATAGATTGTACAGTGGTCGATGTCATCGTCTTCGTCATCCATGTCGCCTTCTGATTCAAGTATGCGGGAAATCAGTTTATCGTTCAGCTTATGTACTTTTTTGTACTTGTTGTATACTTTTTTCTGGAAATCTTCATTGAATACCAGAACTTCATCGGCATCGTTATCGTAAACAAATTTGTATTTTTCGTTGCAATAATCGTCCTCGTTACGAATTGCACCGTTTTCAAAAAGAAAATCTTTTATATCATTATCTGTTGTTTCGTACAGATAGGAGCTGTAGCTTCCTTTATCGTTTATGTCGATGTACGAGATGTTTTTGTCCACATAATCAAAGTTGTTATGGCGGAGAGCGGACACAAATGAAAATATCTCAAGATCTCCCGAGTACTGTCTTGAATACTTCTCTCTGAAGTAATCATCAAGCGGGTAAAACATTTCTTCATAAGGTTCTCCGTCAAAAAAGCGGTTTACTGCGTTTTCAATCTGTTCGTCGCTGAGCTTTTTCTCTTCAAGGAAGTCATCATCGGGCAGGGAATAATTGAAAACCGTAGATTTGCGTAAATATATTTTGAATGCGTCTGCGTCCCAATCTGTTTCGTCGCCGTACCAACTATATTCTTCGTCGCTGTCAAGAAAGGAAGGGAAGAAGTCAAGTATCAGCTCTGATTTTTTGCCGTCTTTTTTGGTTGAAAGAAGCAGTGCGGGTTTATCTGCAGGGAAGAACAAAGATGTATGAATAAGCGAATCATACAAATGCGTCTTATCGGTCTTTCTTCTTACTCCGGCAAATCCGCTTGTTGCGATTTTTTTACAGGAATAAACCGTCTTTCCGCTTTTTATATTCTCACTTATTTCCTTGAAAGCCGACTTTACGGAATCGATGCCTTCGTAGTATTTGTCTTTCTCGGGAGAGAAGAAACAATTTTCGTTTACATCCGAATTGTTTTCGTCTAAAGTAAACGAAGAAAAAAATGCTGAAAAATCACCCGTTTCAAATCCTGTCTTTATCAGATCCAGAATGTCGGATATTTTTTTCTTTTCCACTGATACACTCATAATTATACCTCCGTCAGACGTTTGATTTCATTTTCAAGAGAACGTATCATCTCTTGATGTTACATTAATTATAACCGGCTGATTGTACGATAAAACGGACAATATATTTAAAAGAACACCTCCTGTATCCGTGCTTACATTTCAGGATACAGAAGGTGTTGATTTCAGATTTACTTTCTCATAAGTCTTAACGAATTGAAGATAGCGATTATCGAAACGCCTACGTCTGCAAAAACAGCCGCCCACATATTAGCAAGGCCGAGAACACCGAGCACCTGGATTATCAGCTTTACGCCGAGTGCGAATATGATATTCTGGAGAACTATGCGGTTTGTTTTTTTGCTGATTGCAAATGCATCGGCAAGCTGCATCGGGTCGTCCTTCATGAGAACACAGTCAGCAGTTTCGATTGCGCTGTCCGCACCTGTGCCGCCCATTGCAACGCCTATATCGGCAGATGCAATAACGGGAGCGTCGTTTATTCCGTCGCCGACGAACATAACCTTTTCCTTGTCCGAAAGTTCAGATTTCATCTTTAATGTAATTTCGCTCTTGTTTTCGGGGAGAAGTTCTGCATAGTAGTCGGTAATGCCGAGCTTTTCAGCCGCTACAGCCGCCGCTGATTTGTTATCGCCTGTAAGCATTACAACCTTTACACCGTGGCTCTTCAGCATCTTTACAGCTTCTGCCGAGTGTTCCTTGGGCATATCGGCAATTTCTATAGAGCCTGCATATTTACTGTCTACAGCTACATAAAGCACTGTGCCGTTAGCTTCGGGGCAGTCTATGCTGTAGTCAGCCATAAGTCTGCTGTTACCGCAGAGAACTGTTGCACCCGAAATTACAGCCTTGATACCCTTACCGGCAATCTCACTGCACTCTGTAATCTGCGACTGGTCAATATCCGCACCGTATGCCTTTCTTACCGAAACGGCTATAGGGTGGTTGGAGTTGCTCTCGGCATAAGCCGCATATCTTAACAGCTCTTCTTTGCTCATATCTACAGGTTCTGTCTTTGTAACTTCAAACTGACCTTTTGTAAGTGTACCTGTCTTATCGAATAGTACGACCTTTGCCTTTGAAATTGCTTCGAGGTAGTTACTGCCTTTAACAAGTATACCCTTTGACGAAGCCTTGCCGATACCTGCAAAATATCCGAGCGGTACCGAAATAACCAGTGCGCAGGGGCATGAGATTACGAGGAAGATAAGACCTCTCTGTACCCAAGTACCGAAGTCAAATCCTGTGAACAGGGGAGGGATAAGTGAAATTATAACAGCCGCAAGTACGACTATAGGAGTATAGTACTTTGCAAATACCGAGATGAAGTTTTCCGTCTTTGTCTTTTTCTCTACAGCGGACTCAACCATCTGGAGCATTTTATATACTGTACTGTCAGTAAACTGACGTGTTGTTTTAAGAGTGATAACACCTGACATATTGATAGCGCCTGCCGGAACTTCATCACCTACCGTAATATCTCTTGGTAAGCTCTCGCCTGTAAGGGCTGATGTATCTATTGATGTGTTACCGCTTTCGATAATGCCGTCCAGCGGTATCTTTTCGCCGGGCTTTACTCTTATTATACTGCCGGTTTCAACGTTTTCGGGATCGACTGTTATATATTCGCCGTCAATCAGAACATCGGCTGTTTCCGGCTTTGTCTTGATAAGAGAAGATATGCTTCTTCTTGACTTGTTCACGGCTATTGACTGGAAGAATTCTCCGACAGTGTAGAACAGCATAACGGCGACCGCTTCTTCGTATTCTCCGAGTACGATAGCGCCGATGCTTGCTATAAGCATAAGCGTGTTTTCATTGAAGAAATTCTTCTTTGCGATTGCTTTGATTGAAGTAATCGCAACTTCAAGTCCGCAGATAAAGTAAGCTACAAGATACATTGAAAGTATTGCAATCTTGGGAGCAAGCTGTTCCATACCGATAGTCTTTTCAAGGACAAGTGCAATGATGAATAGAACGCCTGCGCTTATCATTTTGATGATGTCCTTTGTATAGCTTACTTTTTTCTCAACGTGGTTTTCCTTTTCGCTGACCGTTACATCCGATTCAATGGCAGTTACCGTTGCTGTTACCTGCTTTAACAACTCCTTGTCGGAAATTATCTTTGACGGTGTTACGGTAAGCTCCTTTTTGATGAAATTCATCTTTGCGCCGTTCGCATAATCCGACTTTTCAACTGCCTCTCTTACTTCTTCCGCACACTGTGCGCAGTCAAGGCCGTCTATTATATATTTCTTTTCTTTAAAAGTCTGTCTTTCCCTGACTGTTATATCGGGTTCGTGCTTTGCTGCAACTTCGGTGACCGTTGTCATAAGCTCATCGGGCGAACACGAATTTTCCGCTTCAACGGTAAGTTCCTGCTTCATAAAGTTCATTCCCGCCGATTTCACACGTTCGTCCTTTTCGACTTCCGCACGAATCTCCTCTGCACAGTGAGCGCAGTCAAGACCTTCTAAAATATAGATTCTTTTCATAAGCTACCACCTTTGATATGGTTGAAGTTTTGAACAATTGAGTAACTGTTCAAATGTATTGCCCGAAAAAACAGGAGATGCTATCTCCTTTGATTTTTCCCGTTTTACTCCATAATATGTTCAAGCGCATTGCTGAACACCGTGTTTACATGGTTGTCGCTGAGCATATAGTAAACGACTTTGCCTTGCTTTTCACTGCGAACAAGCTCTGCCTGCCGTAATACTCTCAGCTGGTGAGAGATTGCCGATGCTGTCATTCCGAGCAGGGCGGCGAGGTCGCACACGCACATTTTAGAGCGTGACAGCGAGTAGAGGATTTTTATCCTTGTTTCATCGCTTATAGCCTTGAAGAACATTGACAGCTTTTCAAACTGCATCTGTTCAAGCATCCTCTCACGCACATAGTTTACTACGTCCTCGTGTATCACATTACAGTTACAGAATTCATTTTCATCTTTTGCAGTGATATTTTCCGACTTTTCTGATTTGCTGACCGCCATTTTAACCTCATTTCATTTGAACGTTTGTTCAACTGTTTGTATTATAACACCGTCATACTGCATTGTCAATAGTTTCTTTATGATTTTTTGCTTTTCCTGCAAAATATTTTTCTGCAACGCAGGAAAAGAACGCTGTCTTATCGCTTTCCGTAAAATCCTTATCGTTGAGAAGTTCCGAAACCTCGGATAATATTTCATCGGCTTTCTCTCTCGTTTCCGACGGGGAAGTACCGTTGAAATACAGCTTTTCATCGCTTGACAGGATTAGATCCACCGTGTCGTCGGTAAGCAGTTCCTCACTTACCCCGAGCAGTACCGCCATATCCGAAAGTGTTTTTGCTCTCGGCGTTCTTGCTCCGCTTATGTAGTTCGCAAGCGCCCTGTAGGTTATGGATACGGCAGACGCAAAATCCGTTTTCTTATAGCCGTTTCTTTTAATAAGTATCTCCAGCTTGTCTTTTAGTTCCATAATTCCTCCGACCGTTTTCCTTTTACTATTATTATATCCTTACATTTACGCCTTGTCAATCAAAAAAATACATAAAAATTCGCTAAAATTCAACAAATATTCACGATATACAGTATAATATGCAGTTTGCTGTATAAAAACACTTGACTTTGATACGAAAAGGTGTATAATATTCAATGTGAGTTAAATCAGTAAGCAGAACGCCGTGAGGTGTCTGTGAGATAGAAAGGAAATAATAAAATGGCTAAAGAAATCAAAAAGATCATACTTGCTTATTCAGGCGGACTTGATACTTCTATCATCATTCCGTGGTTACACGAAAACTACCCCGGTTGCGAGGTAATCTGCGTTGCAGGTAACGTAGGACAGGATTCCGAAATCGTAGGACTTGAAGAAAGAGCTAAGAAGACAGGCGCATCAAAGCTCTACATAGAAGATATACAGGATGAATTCGTAAACGACTTCATATTCCCCACACTCAAGGCAGGCGCTAAGTATGAGGGCTATCTGCTCGGTACATCGTTCGCTCGTCCTCCTATAGCCAAGAGACTCGTTGAGATAGCTAAGAAGGAAGGCGCTGACGCTATCTGCCACGGTTGCACAGGTAAGGGTAATGACCAGGTACGTTTTGAGCTTACAATCAAGGCTCTCGCACCCGAGCTTGAAATCATTGCTCCCTGGAGAATCTGGGATATCAAGTCAAGAGAACAGGAAATCGAGTACGCTGAGGCTCACAATGTTCCGATAAAGATCACTCGTGAAACAAACTACTCAAAGGATATGAACCTCTGGCACTTATCACACGAAGGTCTTGACCTTGAAGACCCCGCAAACGAGCCTCAGTACAATAAGAAAGGCTTCCTTGAACTTGGCGTTTCACCCGAGCAGGCTCCCGACAAGCCTACTTATGTTACAATACACTTTGAAAAGGGTATCCCCACAGCACTTAACGGTGAAGAGATGGACGGCGTAAAGCTCATCAAGACTCTTAACAAGCTCGGCGGCGAGAACGGCATCGGTCTGTTCGACGTTGTTGAAAACAGACTTGTAGGTATGAAGTCGAGAGGTGTTTACGAAACTCCCGGCGGAACGATCCTTTACCACGCTCACGAAGTTCTCGAAACTATCTGTCTTGATAAGGAAACACAGCACTACAAGTACGGTCTTGCTCAGAAGTATGCAGACATCGTATACAACGGTCAGTGGTACACACCTTTAAGAGAAGCTATGGATGCTTTTGTTGACAAGACACAGGAAACTGTTACAGGCGACGTTAAGCTCAAGCTCTACAAGGGTAATATCATCAACGCAGGCGTTACATCACCCTACACACTGTACAGTGAAGACTTTGCTTCATTCGGTGAGGATGATGTTTACGACCAGACAGATTCAAAGGGCTTTATCAACCTGTTCGGTCTGCCGATAAAGGTTAAGGCTCTGCTTGATGCTGAGAGAAACAATAAGTAAGCTTTAAAAGCGTTACGGTAAATCCCGCAAGGTGTAAAACTATGCCTTGCGGCTTTTACGGTTTTATAAGATACGATTCGTACCGGCTTTTTCAGTCGGTACGGTATTGTGTTTTATTTATTACTTTTATATTTATAACGGAAAAAACAAGACGCTTTTTGCGTTATGAACATAAAAGCATAAATCTGAAAGGAAATAACAGTATGTCTAAAATGATGTGGGCGGGAAGATTTTCAAAGGAGGTTGACTCAAAGGTCAACGATTTCAATTCTTCTATCTCATTTGACGCAAGAATGTACAAGCATGATATAAAAGGCTCTATAGCACACGCTACAATGCTCGGCGAGTGCGGTATTATCGACCCTGCTGACAGCAAAGTGATTATAGAGGGTCTGAACGGCATATTAAGTGATATCGAAAGCGGAAAGCTCCATTTCGATCCCAATGCGGAAGATATCCACATGTTCGTTGAGGCTGAGCTTACAGCCCGTATAGGCGATGCGGGAAAGCGTCTTCACACTGCTAGGAGCAGAAACGACCAGGTCGCACTTGATATCAAGCTTTATCTTAAAGATGAGGTTGATGAAATTGCAAAGCTTGTCCGTGAACTTATAAATACTATTATTGATATTGCAAAACAGCACACAGAAACCGTAATGCCGGGGTACACCCACTTACAGCGTGCTCAGCCTGTTACTTTTGCTCATCATCTTATGGCTTATGCACAGATGCTGACAAGAGATCTGACCAGACTTGCCGACTGCAAGGAAAGAATGGATGTAATGCCGCTCGGCTCATGTGCACTTGCAGGTACTACATATCCTTTGAACAGAAAGAGAACCGCTGAACTTCTCGGCTTTAAGGATATTACAATGAACAGCCTTGACGGCGTGTCGGACAGAGATTTCTGCATCGAACTGTGCTCCGATATTTCGATGCTTATGATGCACCTTTCAAGATTTTCCGAGGAAATAATCATGTGGTGCTCGTGGGAGTTCAAGTTCATTGAGCTTGACGATGCTTATTCTACAGGCAGTTCAATAATGCCGCAGAAAAAGAACCCAGATGTTACAGAGCTTATAAGAGGTAAGACAGCAAGAGTATACGGCGATCTACAGACACTGCTCACAATGATGAAGGGACTTCCGCTTGCATATAACAAGGATATGCAGGAGGATAAGGAAGCAATATTTGATGCTGTAGATACAGTAAAGCTATGTATCTCGACATTTACTCCTATGCTTGCGACTATGACGGTACTTAAAGACAATATGCGTACTGCCGCCGCAAAGGGCTTTATCAACGCTACAGACTGTGCTGACTATCTTGTAAAGAAGGGACTTCCTTTCAGAACGGCATATAAGATAACCGGTACACTCGTTGCACTTTGCATAGAGAAGAATACAACGCTTGAACAGCTCCCGATTGAAGAATACAAGAAGCTGTGCGAAACATTCGACACAGATGTATATGACGCAATAAGCCTTGATACCTGCGTTATGCAGAGAGGTGTTGACGGCGGTCCTGCTCCCGATGCTGTGAAGCGTCAGATAGCAGAACTTGAAAACAGACTGGGCGGTATCAATATCTGATGATAACTTATGAATACAGATTACCGCACGATATAAATTCGTTCAGACGAAGCGTAGGCTGGTATGAGCTTTCTCCAAGACAGCTTGAATGTGCACTTTCACGTTCCGTATTTGCAATAACAGCACTTGACGGTGATAAGGAAGTAAGCTCGGCACGAGTTGTCGGTGACGGCGGTTATCAGTTCTTTATAAGCGATGTTATTGTCCGTCCCGAATATCAGGGACAGGGAATAGGCAGAGAAATGCTTACAAGACTTATGGACAAGGCTTTATCGGTTGCCGATGAGGGTGAAACGATTATGATAAACCTCATGTCCGCAAAGGATAAAGAGCCGTTTTACGAAAAACTCGGATTTATGCGCAGACCGAACGATGAACGTGGTTGCGGAATGACAAGATTTCTTAAAAAATAAGAGGTGCTTATATGAGCGTAAAGGTGTATATTGACGGTCAGGAAGGAACGACCGGACTTAAAATTCTTGAGCGTTTCAAGGACAGAAAAGATATCGAAATAATGAAGATAGATGAGGACAAGAGAAAGGACAACGATGAGCGTAAAAAGTTTATATGCTCGTCCGATTTCACTTTCCTTTGCTTGCCTGATGCCGCCGCAAGAGAGGCAGTCGAGCTTGCAAAGGGTAGTAACGTCCGTATAATAGATGCGTCCACAGCTCACCGTACAAATCCCGACTGGGCTTACGGTTTCCCGGAGCTTTCAAAGGAGCACAGAGAAAAGATAGCGTCTTCTTCAAGAGTGGCAGTTCCCGGTTGCTATGCAAGCGGTTTCATATCACTTGTTTATCCGCTTGTAAAGGCAGGTATCATGCCGAGCGATTATCCTGTAGTAGCTCATGCGGTATCGGGCTACAGCGGAGCGGGAAAGAAAGCTATCGCAGTATACGAAAGCGATGAAAAGCCCGAAGAGTTCTACAGTCCCAGACAGTATGCTCTTCCGCAGGAACACAAACACTTACCCGAAATGATGAAGATAAGCGGACTTGATTACAAGCCTGTATTTAATCCTCTGATATGCGATTATTTCAGCGGTATGGTCGTAACTGTTCCGGTTCTCACAAGACTTCTGCCGAAGAAATATACGCTTGCCGATATTCATAAGGCTTTCACTGAGCATTATGCAGACGCAAATCTTGTAAAGGTGATGCCTGTTATGGGCGAGGGCCTTCTTGAAAACGGTTTCCTTGCCGCAAACACATTATCGGGCAAGAACAATATGGAGATATTCGTTTGCGGAAACGATGACCGTATAGTGCTTTGCTCAAGACTTGATAACTTAGGCAAGGGCGCAAGCGGTGCTGCTGTTCAGTGCCTTAACATAATGATGGGTATTGACGAAACAACTGGTCTTGTATAATAAGCGAGGTAATAACAATGGTTGAATTTGATAACTATAAATTAGTCGATAAGGGCGTATGCGCCGCCAAGGGTTTCAAGGCAGGCGGTATAAATGTCGGTATAAAGCCCGGTTCGAAAAAACGTGACCTTGCTGTGATAAGCTGTGATACAAAGTGCACGGCGGCGGCAATCTACACACAGAACAAGGTAAAGGGAGCCCCGATCATCGTTACAAAGGAACATCTTAAAAACGGTGTTGCTCAGGCAGTTATCGTAAACAGCGGTAACGCAAATACCTGCAACTCAAACGGTATCGAGATTGCCGAGCAGATGTGCGAGCTTTGTGCAAATGAGCTCGGCATTGACAAGAACGATATGATAGTAGGCTCTACAGGCGTTATCGGACAGAAGCTGTCAATCGACCCTGTAAAGAACAATATTAAAACGCTCGTTGACAGCATCAGCGAGGACGGCAGTTCTCTTGCGTGCGAGGCTATAATGACAACCGATACACGCAAAAAGGAGCTTGCAGTTGAATTTACTCTTGACGGTAAGACCTGCCATATCGGCGGTATAAGCAAGGGTAGCGGTATGATTAATCCAAATATGGCTACAATGCTTGCATTCATCACAACCGATGTAAAGATAAACGCAGAACTTCTGCACAAGGCACTGAAAAGAACAGCCGATATAACTTACAATATGGTAAGTGTTGACGGAGATACATCTACTAATGATACGCTGTGCATAATGGCGTCCGGACTTGCAGGCAACAAGGAAATAACAGCAGAGGACAAGGATTATGAAGTGTTCATAAACGGTCTTTACGCTGTAATGATGAACCTTGCCAGAGAAACAGCCCGTGACGGCGAGGGTGCAACAAAGCTTATGGAATGTGTGGTTGACCATGCACCTGCAGAAGCTGTTGCAAAGAGCGTTGCATTGTCAGTTATCAACAGCAGTCTTTTAAAGGCGGCTATATTTGCGGCAGATGCCAACTGGGGACGTATTCTCTGTGCAATAGGCTATGCAGAGGGTGACTTTGATATATCAAAGGTCGAGGTCGTTCTGTCATCTTCAAAGGGCAGCGTAAAGGTTTGCGAAAACGGCGCAGGCGTTGACTTCTCAGAGGACGAAGCGTTCAAGATACTGTCTGAAGATGAAATTGTTATCAGAATAGATATGCACGACGGTGCGGATAAGTCGGTAGCATGGGGTTGTGATCTGACTTACGAATATGTAAAGATAAACGCAGAATACAGAAGCTGACACCGAAAGGACAAAAGAAAATGGAACTTGAAAACGAAAAGAGAGCAAGTATATTAAGTGATGCTCTTCCTTATATACAGCAGTATTCAAACAAGGTCGTAGTAGTAAAGTACGGCGGTAACGCAATGACAAACGATAAGCTGAAGCAGGCGGTTATGTCCGACCTCGTTCTGCTGTCGCTCTGCGGTATCAAGATCGTACTTGTACACGGCGGCGGACCTGAAATAAACGCAATGCTTAAAAAAGTCGGCAAGGAGAGCAAGTTTGTAAACGGACTGCGCTATACCGATGAAGAAACAATAAATATTGTACAGATGGTACTTTGCGGTAAGGTAAACAAGGATCTGGTTGATTTACTTTACAGCCACAAGGGCAGAGCGGTAGGACTTTGCGGTCTTGACGACCACATGATCGAAGCAGAACAGCTTGATCCCGAGCTTGGACTTGTCGGTGAGATCACTCAGGTAAACGTAAGCCTTATAAATGACGTGCTTGAAAAGGGATATATCCCCGTAATCTCTACAGTTGCGGCAGGCAAGGACGGCACTGTTTATAACATCAACGCAGATACGGCGGCGGCAAGAATTGCGGCTGAGATGAAGGCTGAAAACCTTATTCTTATGACCGATATCAAGGGACTGCTTGAAGACAAGGACGACGACAGCACACTTATCCAGACTGTCGGCGTTTCAGAAGTGCCTTATCTCAAAAAGCAGGGCATAATCTCAGGCGGCATGATACCTAAGATTGACTGCTGTGTTGAGGCTGTCCGAAGAGGTGTAAAGAAAGCAAATATAATCGACGGAAGAATACCTCATTCAATACTTATAGAACTGCTTACAAACGAAGGCGCAGGCACGATGATTGTCTGATTTATCAGCTTTTTAGATAAGCGGAAAGGACAGATGATGAATACTATAGACAAATTCAACTCGCATATAATGGGTTCATACGGCAGACTGAACGTTGTACTCGACAAGGGTGAAGATGACAAGGCTGTTGACGAAAACGGCAAGACATATATAGATTTCGGCAGCGGTATCGGCACAAACTCACTCGGCTACTGCAACAAGGAGTGGGCTGACGCTGTGTGCAATCAGGTACGCAGTATACAGCATACCTCAAACTACTACTACACAAAGGTACAGGCTGAGTTTGCAGAAAGATTATCAGAAGCTACCGGCATGAAGAATATGTTCCTTTGCAACAGCGGTGCTGAGGCAAATGAATGTGCTATCAAGATAGCAAGAAAGTACAGCTTCGACAAATACGGCAAGGGCAGACACAATATTATAACCCTTGTAAATTCATTCCACGGCAGAACACTCTGCACACTGTCAGCAACAGGACAGGACGTATTCCACAACTACTTCTTCCCGTTCGTCGACGGATTTATAAACGTTGAAGCAAACAACATAGAAGACCTCAAGGCAAAGCTTGACGATACTGTATGTGCGGTAATGTTCGAATATATACAGGGCGAGGGCGGTGTTGTGCCGCTCGAACAGAAGTTCGTTGACGCAATATTTGAGCTTTGCGGTGAACGTGACGTTCTGACAATTTCCGATGAAGTGCAGACAGGTGTCGGCAGAACGGGTAAATTCCTTGCAGGCGACAACTTCGGTAAGAAAGCCGATATAATCACACTTGCAAAGGGCATTGCAGGCGGTATCCCGATGGGTGCGTGCCTCAGCGGCGACAAGTGCGCAGGTGTACTAACTCCGGGAACACACGGTTCAACATTCGGCGGAAATCCTATCGCTTGTGCAGGTGCAATTGAGGTGCTGAAGAAAGCGGCAGATCCGATTTTCTTATCACAGGTTGCAGATAAGGGAAGATATATAGCTGAAAAGCTGAAAGCGATCCCCGAGGTAGAATCTGTTACCGGTATGGGACTTATGATAGGTATTAAGCTTAAAACCAAGAACGCAAAGGATATCCTTAATGCCGCTCTTGAACACGGTCTGCTTATCCTTACCGCAAAGGAAAAGTTAAGACTTCTTCCTCCGCTTACTATCTCGTATGAAGATATCGACAAGGGACTTGAAATACTCGCAGAACTTTTAAAATAAAATAAAAACTAAAACCGAAAGGAAAAACTTATGAAACACTTACTTAAAATGATGGACCTCAGCACCGAGGAAATTATAGAGATTCTCAATCTCGCAGATCAGCTCAAGTATGAGCTCAAGCACGGAATACCCCACGATCATTTAAAGGGCAAGACGCTCGGAATGATCTTCCGCAAGGCTTCTACAAGAACAAGAGTTTCTTTTGAAACAGGTATGTATCAGCTCGGCGGTAACCCCCTTTACCTCTCTGCAAGCGATATGCAGATAGGAAGAGGCGAGCCTATCCAGGATACTGCAAGAGTTCTTTCACGCTACATTGACGGTATTATGATAAGAACATTTGATCAGGCAGAAGTTGAAAACCTTGCAGAATACGGTAATATCCCGATAATCAACGGTCTTACAGACCTTTCACATCCCTGCCAGGTACTTGCAGATCTTATGACAATCCGTGAGTACAAGGGCAAGCTTGACGGACTCAAGATGTGCTACATAGGCGATGGCAACAACATGGCAAACTCACTTATCGTAGGCGGCTTAAAGACGGGTATGAGTGTATCTGTTGCCTGCCCTGAGAACTACCACCCTGCCGCTACAACTCTTGCATTTGCAGAGAAGTACGATTGCTTCGAGCTTACCGACGATCCCATAAAGGCTGCAAAGGACGCAGATGTTATCTTCACAGATGTATGGGCATCTATGGGACAGGAAGGCGAAGCCGAAATCAGAAAGAAAGCATTCAAGGGCTTCCAGATAAACGATGAGGTTATGGCTGTTGCAAAGCCCGACGCTATGGTTCAGCACTGCCTGCCCGCACACAGAGAAGAAGAAATCACAGCCAAGGTATTTGAAGAGCACGCAAATGAAATCTTTGACGAGGCTGAAAACAGACTCCACGCACAGAAGGCAGTAATGGTACTGCTTATGGGCAATAAGGATTAATCCGGATAAAACTTAAATATCCGATACGGAGCAACGCATTATGTTGCTCCGTATTCGT
>CABUEI010000025.1 GCA_902490585.1 uncultured Oscillospiraceae bacterium | reverse complement strand
ACGGCAGCAAGAACCGCATCACCGACCGGGAGTATTGGGCGCAGAAAAAGGGACAAGCCGCGCTGGACAAGCAGAACGCCCCTTGCATACTATGACTTTCTTAGCCTTTGTTTATCCTTATTTTCCTTATTTCCACTGTCGGAGCTATCTGCAAAACCGCCAAAACCACAAAATGCACCGCCGTAACCGCCATCGGCACACCCAAAACCGCTTGCCGTGTTATATGTAACAATTACAGCTTCACACACGATATCTGTTATAACCAATGTTGCAGATATGTACATTTCCGTTTCCCCTCATAATTTGCAAACAAACACCTATATCGGAGATAATTATATCACTTTTGTCAACTACTGTCAAGTATGTAAACAACTATTAACAACGGGTACCTGTATCCGTCTTGCATGATCGCAAGCTATATACAACGATCGGCCATGAAAAAGTCGTTGCGGCATTTTCTGCACGAACCATATCTGTACCATCACACTCTCTGCCTGCATTTTCTACAGCCTGACATAAAAGCACCGCCGCAGGATCTCTCCCACAGCGGTGCCCCCAAACTATAAGTTCACTACATTATCTCAGTCTACCCCACAGCCGACGTTCATTTACAATATTCGGTTATTTTGCCGTTGTTGCCTTAGCACTTGCGTACTCACTGTAGCTTGTCGCACCGTTCACCGTTCTGAACGATTTTATTCTGAACGAATAAGCCGTGCCCGATGCCAGTCCCTTGACGGTAAATTCAAGTGTTGTGTTGTTCTTTGTGACAGCAATCTGTGTCCACTTGCCGCCCTTGTACTGCTCAATGATATAGCCCGTAGCTCTGTCATTCTTGCTCCAACCGAGTTTTATTGCGGTATTTGAAACAGCCGTAGCGGTAAACTTTGAAACATTCACGATTCTTGTAGTAACCGCAGCTCTTGCATATTCGCTGTAAACAGTAACACTTCCGACGTTCTTATAAGCTTTTACTCTGAAAGTATAAGTAGTTTCGGAGTTCAGACCCTTTACAGTATACTTAGTAACCGTGTTGTCACTTATAACTCCGAGCTTTGTCCATGCACCGCTCTTGTACTGCTCTACAATATATCCCGTAGCATTAGCATTCTTATCCCACTGAATAGTTACGCTGTCCGCTGTAGACGAACCCTTGATATTAGCAGGAGTTTTCATCAACGTTCTTACATTGATATTCGCATAAGTGCTGTAATCCGTCTTACCGTCAGCATTCTTATACGACTTCACTCTGAATGAGTAAGTCGTACCCTCGGCAAGCCCCTTAACCGTATACTTTACAGTAGCATTATTGCTGATTACCCCGAGCTTAGTCCATGCACCGCTCTTGTACTGCTCTACAATATATCCCGTAGCATTAGCATTCTTATCCCACTGAATAGTTACGCTGTCCGCTGTAGACGAACCCTTGATATTAGCAGGAGTTTTCATCAACGTTCTTACATTGATATTCGCATAAGTGCTGTAATCCGTCTTACCGTCAGCATTCTTATACGACTTCACTCTGAATGAGTAAGTCGTACCCTCGGCAAGCCCCTTAACCGTATACTTTACAGTAGCATTACTGCTAATAACTCCGAGCTTAGTCCACGCACCGCTCTTATACTGTTCAACTATATATCCCGTAGCGTTAGCATTCTTATCCCACTGGATAGTCACGCTGTCAGCCGTAGACGAACCCTTGATATTAGCAGGAGTTTTCATCAATGTTCTTACATTGATATTCGCATAAGTACTGTAGTCTGTTTTGCTATCAGCGTTCTTGTAGCTCTTTACTCTGAACGAATAAGTCGTACCCTCGACAAGCCCCTTAACCGTATACTTTACAGTAGCGTTATTGCTGATTACCCCGAGCTTAGTCCACGCACCGCTCTTATACTGTTCAACTATATATCCCGTAGCGTTAGCATTCTTATCCCACTGGATAGTCACGCTGTCAGCCGTAGACGAACCCTTGATATTAGCAGGAGTTTTCATCAATGTTCTTACATTGATATTCGCATAAGTACTGTAGTCTGTTTTGCTATCAGCGTTCTTGTAGCTCTTTACTCTGAACGAATAAGTCGTACCCTCGACAAGCCCCTTAACCGTATACTTTACAGTAGCATTACTGCTAATAACTCCGAGCTTAGTCCATGCGCCGCTCTTATACTGCTCTACAATATAACCGGTAGCGTTAGCATTCTTATCCCACTGAATAGTTACGCTGTCAGCCGTAGCACTGCCCTTAATATTAGCAGGAGTTTTCATCAGCGTATTTACATTAAGGTTAGTATAACTGCTGTAATACTCTTTTCCGCTGTCAGTAACATACGCCTTGATTCTGAAAGGATACGTTGTTCCCTCGGAGAGATTATTCACCGTATATGAACTTGCCTTATTGTTTGGAATCTTTGTAATCTGCGACCACTTACCGCCGCTATTCTGCTCGATTATATAACCGCTGACCGTTGAAACCGTATTCCAGCCCAGCGTAACCGATGAACAAGTAACTTCCTTTGCCGTAAGCGATGAAACACCGCTGATAACAAGCATATCGGTGTAATTATCCTTATAGCTGTCACCGCAGACCGAGCACTTATGCAGAGTATAGCCCTTTGCCGTATAACTCGGCTTTACCACAGTATCAACATACTTGTGTCCCGTTGCCGCTATGGTTCCGGTTTCGCTCTCGCCGCACTTTGAGCATACCCTGTGTTTTGTTCCCTCTGCCGTACAGGTAGGTGCCTTATCTGTGATCCAGTTGCCGTATGTATGCTGACACGCTCTCTTGTTCACCGTTGCATACGCCTTCAACAGCAGATTTTTGAATCCCTCGGAATACATATCATGCCAGCCGTCAGCAGGATCAATCGCATAGAAACTTTCTCCCGCCTTCGACTGAAGAGAATATGTTACATCGGTCATCGAGATAGCATTTTCCGTGTAGATTCTCGGGCTTTTTACGCTGTCGTTCAGCTTGAGTACTATCGAGAATTTACTGCCGTTTGTCACCTTAGGCGGATTATCAAACGTTACCGCATTATATCCCTCATACTGCGGAACAATTGTTGCGGTTGCCGCTTTTGTTCCCGAAGAAGGATCGTTTGCGTCTTTCAGATCTGTATAGACACTCGCCTCTACCGTTACGCCCTTATTGATATAGAATGACGCACCGTTTATATACGAGTCTTCCTCTGCGGTAAAAATATCGCCCCAATACAGTTCTTCAAAGGAATTGTTATAGAAATATGTGAAGTTGTTACCGCTGTCATAGCTGTAACGCTTATCGTAATAATCGTCCTCGCCTTCGATCGTATAATCGTACGTTACGCATTTGTCGCCGATAGTTTTATCATAGTATGAAATCCAGAAATAACCGCCGTCCCTCTGGCTTTCACCCCAGCTGTTCTTTACGAGCCATGCTCCGTTTCCCTCGGGCGCTGTCTTGAAAGCCGATGCAGGTATATTATCATCCCAGCCTACTACCGTAACCGCATGATTGATAGTATAAGCTGTCGGGCAGTAATAATAGTAACCGCCGTTTGTGCCGAACTGACCGTCGGTGTATGTTTCACAATATGTAATTACCGCCGAGCCGTAATCGAGTATGAGCTGTTTGAGCTCTTCGTTGCCGCTGCCGTCACCCATTCTTGCAAGATAGAATCCGGTCATTTTCGCCATGCCCGAATCTCTCAGCTCGTTATACTCTGCCTCTGTGAAATTCTTGTCCGCAATGCCTGGCGTACCGAATGCGTCATACGGATAAGCGGCACTCTCATAGTACGGACCGACCCCGTTCATTATCGCAAAAGCGGCGCACCATGCGTTACCGCCAATATCAAGATAATGGGTAGGCGAACTTCCCGTATAAGTTGCCGTATCACCCGATAAGTTCAGAGGTCCGAACAGTGCCGGGTGTGCGATCATATATGTATATATATTTTCCGAAAGGTCAAGCGTTCCGGCTGTGAATCTCTCGGGATATTTCTTTATCAGACTTGTTTCGCTGACAGATGTTCCGGCAAAAGCCCAGCAAGTTCCCCAGTTTCCCTGATCCTTTACCGATGTAACATATCCGTAATCCCTGGAATTATAGTACGCAGGCGCCGCATAGACAGACACCGACAGTGCGCTCGCCGTCATAACAAGCGCCGTAGCAAAAGCCCCGACTCTCATAAATCCTTTTTTCATAAAAACCTCTCCGTTATCAATCATTCTGTTAAAATTAACACATTATCCGCAAAAATAGCAGTAATACTATAATTATATCACCGCCGTACAACACCGTCAATAGCCATAATTGCCTAATTTGAGCCTCATTATCGGCGGAAAATATAAAAGCACCGCCGCAGGATCTCTCCCACAGCGGTGCCCAAAAATTATAATCTCACTGCATTATGTCAGTCTACCCGCAGTATCGCACAATACCCGGATTGCTGTTTTCTTTTACATTCCGGTCGTAACCCTGACGCTTGCATAATCACTGCTCTTGTCCGCACCGTCAACCGTTCTGACCGATTTTATTCTGAACGTATAGGGCGTACCCTTTGCAAGTTTCTCAACCGTGATTTCGGTAACATCACTATCCACAGCCTTGATTTCAGTCCACCGTCCACCCTTATACTGCTCGATAATATAGCCCTCTGCCTTGTCGTTCCTGCTCCAGCTGAGTTTTACCGCCGACTGCGAAACCGCCGAGCCTGTGAACCCTGCAACATTCGGTATATCAGTCGTTCCGACTATTCTTACATAGCTACCGTAAGTTGTTGTATCTCCGACCGTTTTATACGCTTTTATTCTGAACGAATATGTGGTATCGTTTCTCAGCCCCTTTACCGTAAAGGAAAGCGTTGTGTTGTTCTTTGTGACAGCAATCTCAGTCCATTTTCCGCCCTTATACTGTTCGAGGACATAACCGGTAGCACCGGTATTTCTGTCCCAGCCGAGCGTGATCCATGTACCCGTGGTCAATGTGACCTTAGCGTTCTTCACCGTACCTAAAAGCGTTGACGCTTTGACAGTCACATAGTCACTGTAATTTGTCTTGCCGCCGTCATTCTTATACGCTTTTACACGGAATGAATACGGTGTGCACTCCGCAAGCCCCTTGACAGTAAAGGTAAGAGTATAGTTGTTTTTGGTAACTGCGATCTGCGTCCACTTTCCGCCCTTGTACTGCTCGATTATGTAGCCCGTAGCACCTGCATTTCTTGCCCAGTCCAGCTTTACCGCCGTAGCCGTAACGCCCTGTGCCTTCAGCCCGGTAACACCTGCAAGTTTTGTCTTTACCGCAAGTCTTGTGTAGTCGCTGTAGACAGTGCCGTCATCGGTATCTTTGAATGCCCTTATCCTGAGCGAATAGATTGAATCCGCCTTGAGAGAACCTACAGTACAGCTTGTAACACTGCTGTCGGAAGTCCTGAACACCTCGTTCCACTTTCCGCCCGTGTACAGTTCGACCGCATATCCGTCCGCATCGGAAACCTTATCCCAGCCGAGTACCGCCGATGATTTTGTCTGCGAGCCGGAAGCAAAACCCGTAACCGCAGGAACTATAAGCTGTTCCTCATAATTATCCTTATAGCTGTAACCGCACACCGAGCATTCATACAATGTATACCCTCTGTTGCTGTAGCTTGGTTCAACCACGGTTTCAACATATTTATGCCCCGTAGCCGCTATTTTTTCCTGTGCCTTGATTACAGTACCGCATACTGAGCAATGACTGCCCTCTGTAAGTCCTGTCTTGGTGCAGGTTGCTTCTACTGCCTTGTCGATTACTTCTGTGTGTCCGTGAGCAGGTACAACTTCCTGCGCCTTGATTACAGTACCGCATACTGAGCAATGACTGCCCTCTGTAAGTCCTGTCTTGGTGCAGGTTGCTTCTACTGCCTTGTCGATTACTTCTGTGTGTCCGTGAGCAGGTACAACTTCCTGCGCCTTGATTACAGTACCGCATACTGAGCAATGACTGCCCTCTGTAAGTCCTGTCTTTGTGCAGGTAGCTTCTACCGCCTTGTCAATTACTTCTGTGTGTCCGGTCTTTGCAATTGTTTCAGTTTCAGATTTTTTGCAAATAGAGCAGGTTCTTGTCTTTGAGCCATCTCCTGTGCAGGTTGCGGCTTGTATAATAGTCCATTCGCCGAAGCTGTGACCGGTTGCAGGAACAGTTTCCTGCGCCGTTATTACTTCATTACATACCGAGCAATGCGAGCCTTCTGTAAGACCGGTTTCGGTGCAGGTAGGAGCTACTGCAGGGTCGGTGGCAGTTGTGTGACCGGTCGCAGGGATAGCTTCTGTTTTAACAGCTCCGCAATCAGAGCAGGTTCTTGTCTGTGAGCCATCTGCTGTGCAGGTTGGAGCTTCTGTGATATTCCATTCGCCGAAGCTGTGACCGGTTGCAGGGATAGCTTCTGTTTTAACAGCTCCGCAATCAGAGCAGGTTCTTGTCTGTGAGCCATCTTCTGTGCAGGTTGCGGCTTTGGTTACCTCCCAGTCACCGAAAACGTGAGTGTGAGCGTCAAAGAGAAAGTCGTTGTCCATTGCGTAGGCTTCGCCTGCCGTGCCGGTGTAGCAGTTGATTTTGAAGTCGGAGATTTTATTTCCGCCACCATCGTAACCAAATGCACATTCGCCTATACTTGTTACACCTTCGGGTATAGTAACCGAGGTAAGAGAAGTACAACCGTAAAAAGCCTTGCTGCCGATATAAGTCACGCTGTCGGGTATAGTAACCGATGCAAGACTGGAGCAGCCGTAAAATGCGTAATCTTCTATACTTGTCACGCTGTCGGGTATTATGTATGATTTGTCTTTTCTGCTCGCAGGACAGCAGATAAGCTTTGTCTTATTCTTATTGAACAGTACGCCGTCAACTGATGTGTAATATTCGTTATTTTCGGAAACACTTATCACTTCAAGACCGGAGCAGCGTAGAAATGCGCCATTTCCTATACTCGTTACACTGTCAGGTATAGTGATTGATGTAAGAGCGGAGCAATTATAAAATGCCATATCTGCAATACCGACAGTACCGCTTTCTATAACTGCAGATTCTGCCCCATAATCACAGCTAACAGCCCACTTTCCTACATATTTAACTGTCGTGGTCTGTTCATTAAGGAAAGGTGTATTAGAAAATGCCCAATTTTCTATATTCGTAACACTGTCCGGTATGGTGATTGATGTAAGACCGGTGCAATCCGAAAATGCCTGTTTGCCTATACTTTTCACACCGTCCTGTATAGTGATTGATGTAAGACCGGTGCACTGTTCAAATGCCAAACGGCCTATGCTTGTCACACTGCCCGGTATAGTGATTGATGTAAGACCGGAGCAGTTGTAAAATGCATAAATGCCTATGCTTGTCACGCTGTCAGGTATAGTGATTGATGTAAGACCGGTGCATTCTTCGAATGCCCCATTGCCTATACTTGTCACGCCGTCAGGTACTGCGTAAGATTCATCTGTCTTGCCGGCAGGATAACATATAAGCTCGGATTTATTCTTATTAAACAATATTCCGTTATCCGAAATGTAGTGTTTATTATTTCCCGCGACTGTAATCGAATTAAGTTTGGAGCAGCCGGAAAATGCCTCATAGCCTATACTTGTCACGCTGTCCGGTATAGTGATTGATGTAAGAGAGGCGCAATTGTAAAATCCAGAATCTGCAATACCAACAGTACCAGCTTGTATTTTTGCGGTACTTGCGCTCGTTTTACAGCTAACAAGCCATTTTTCTACATATTTTAAATTATAATTTTTCTGTTTCGTAAGAATAGGTGTTCCTGCAAATGCACCAGTATTTATTCTTTTCACACTGCTCGGTATTTTGATTGAGGTAAGACCGCTGCCACGGAATGCATCATCGCCTATACTTGTCACGCCATCCTGTATAGTGACTGATTTAAGACCGGAGCAACCGTAAAATGCATAACTGCCTATACTTGTCACACTGCCCGGTATAGTGATTGATGAAAGACCGGTGCAATCGGAAAATGCACTGTCGCCTATACTCGTCACGCTGTCCGGTATAGTGATTGATGTAAGACCGGAGCAGCTGTCAAATGCCCCATTGCCTATACTTGTCACACTGTCCGGTATAGTGATTGATGTAAGACTGGGGCAATTGCAAAATGCATTATTGCCTATACTTGTCACGCTGTCCGGTATAGTGATTGATGTAAGATTGAGACAATCGGAAAATGCGTAACTGCCTATACTTGTCACACTGTCGGGTATAGTAATCGAGGAAAGAGAAGTACAATCTAAAAAAGCATTACTGCTGATATAAGTCACGCTGTCCGGTATAGTGATTGATGTAAGACCGGAGCAGCTGTCAAATGCCCCATTGCCTATACTTGTCACACTGTCCGGTATAGTGATTGATGTAAGACTGGGGCAATTGCAAAATGCATTATTGCCTATACTTGTCACGCTGTCCGGTATAGTGATTGATGTAAGATTGAGACAATCGGAAAATGCGTAACTGCCTATACTTGTCACACTGCCCGGTATAGTGATTGATTTAAGACCGGTGCACTCGGAAAATGCTCTATAACTTATGCTTGTTATGCTACTCGGTATAGTGATTGATGTAAGTTTTTCGCACCGATGAAATGCATAAGCGACTATGCTTGTAACACTGTCGGGGATTGAATACGATTCGTCGGTTTTGCCGGCAGGATAACAGATAAGCTCGGATTTATTCTTATTAAACAGTATTCCATTATCCGAAATATAGTTTTTATTGTTTTCCGAAACTGTAATCGATGTAAGATTAGTGCAAAACAAAAATGCATTATTACCTATACTTGTCACACTGTCCGGTATAGTGATTGATGTAAGACCTTTGCACCAGTAAAATGCAGAATTGCCTATACTTGTCACACCGTCCGGTATGGTGATTGATGTAAGATCGGTGCAAGAGTCAAATGCAGAATTTCCTATACTTGTCACACTTTTACCATCAATGGCTGCCGGAATTTCAATTTCAGTCGCACTTCCGGTATATCCGGTTATTTCCACCGTACCGTCCGCAAGCACACTGTACTTATAATCTCCGTACGTCTCCGCTCCTGCCGTCGTCGCCACGCTCTCCCTTACAAACGGCAAAATATCGCCCAAAGGCGTACCCATAACTGCAAGTGCCATCACCGCCGCAACAAACCCTGCCGCAAATCTTTTAAGTTTCATAATACACTCTCCTCGTCATATTGCAATAGCAAGTATAATGCTTATAACTGTTCATTTTAATGATACCACTATTTGCCGAAATGTCAATATTTTCGACAAAATTAACACGCAGAAAAACAAATTGTGTTTCCACAGCACATATAGCTATAGTTAGTATTTATATTAACAGAGTGTTATATCGAAAACTAAAAAATTATATTTGAATTAAAAAAGACCGATTTTCACCTTGTTTCACACTCACAATTACCAATTTTATCCTTGTGCGCATTTCACCCGCAAATGTGCACACTGCACAACACTTGCACAATCCCCCGAAAATCCCATAACCATGCGGAAAACTTCACTTTTTCCCGAAAAACGAATGTGCGCCTTGACATTTCCATTCACGGAAATTATTTACAGAGCATATACTACTCTTGTATCAACCATAATATACCATAAATTTACATAATGAGGTGATTTTTAATGTGTGGAATAGCAGGTTGGATAGATTGCCGCAGACTGTGCGACAGCGCCGCAATAATGCGTAGAATGGCTCAGACAATGGTTCCGAGAGGTCCCGATAGCGGCGGCTTCTACACAGATGATAACTGCGCCCTCGCCCACCGCCGCCTTAGCGTCATAGACCCCGCCGGCGGCGCTCAGCCGATGACCCGCAAAACACCCCTCGACAGCTACACTATCGTCTATAACGGCGAGCTTTACAACACCGCCGAGATCCGCTCTGAGCTTGAATCTACGGGCATTTCGTTCACCTCTGCCAGTGACACCGAGGTACTTCTGAACGCCTACATTACCTGGGGCGAAGCCTGCCTCGACAAGCTCAACGGAATATACGCCTTTGCCGTGTGGCAGGAAAAGGAAAAACAGCTCTTCCTCGCCCGTGACAGAATCGGCGTGAAGCCGCTGTTTTACTACGAATACGCAGGTGGCCTTATCTTTGCGTCCGAGATAAAAACGCTCCTCGCCCACCCTATGATAGAGCCGGTGGTCGACCGTGACGGCATCGCTCAGATAATGCTCTTAGGTCCTGCGAGAAAGCCGGGAAGCGGCATCTTCAAAGGAATCAGGGAGCTTCGCCCTGCCGAGTGCGCAATGTACTGCCGATGCGGCCTCAGAAAGCGCACCTACTGGTCGTTCCACGCCCTTCCCCATAAGGAAACCGCCGAGGAGACCGAACAGCACATAGCCTACCTTCTGACCGATGCCATAAAGCGCCAGCTTGTCAGCGATGTTCCGCTTTGCACCATGCTTTCGGGCGGTCTTGACAGCAGTATCATAAGCGCCGTTGCCGCCCGTGAGTTTGAGCAAAGCGGCAGGCAGCTCACCACCTATTCGATCGACTATAAGGACAACGACAAGAACTTCCACAGCAGTAAATTCCAGCCCGATATGGACGCACCGTGGATACGGGAAATGTCAGCGTTCATCGGCTCTAAGCACATAAATGTCGAGGTCGATACGCCCGCTCTGACCGACGCTCTGGAGCTGTCAACCTATGCCCGTGACCTGCCCGGAATGGCAGACGTGGACAGTTCTCTGTACCTGTTCTGCAAGGCTATCAAGGGCAATTTCACCGTTGCGCTGAGCGGCGAATGTGCCGATGAAATTTTCGGCGGCTATCCGTGGTATCACAACGAGGAAATTCTCTACAAACCGGGATTTCCGTGGGCTTGCTCGACCGCATCCCGTGCGGGTCTGCTCTGCGACGGGATACTGGGCGACATCGACCCGAATGATTATGTCAACTTCTGCTGTAACGAAACGCTTAAGAACACCGAATATCTCGACACCGACAGCCGCAAGGACAGACGTATGCGTGAGATGTTCATGCTGAACTTCTATTGGTTTATGCAATGCCTGCTTGACCGCAAAGACAGAATGAGCATGGCTCACGGGCTTGAGGTCAGGGTGCCGTTCTGCGACCACAGAATCGCACGTTACGCTTTCAACATTCCCTGGGAGATAAAGGCGGTAGGCGGCAGGGAGAAAGGCATTGTCCGCCGTGCGATGAAAGGCATACTGCCCGACGATGTGCTTTGGCGCAAGAAATCGCCGTATCCCAAGACCCACAACCCGACCTATCTTGCCGAGGTTATCCGCAGGATGAGGACGGTGCTTGCAGACAAGGATTGCCGCCTTACCGAGATCGTCAGCCGTGAAAAGCTGTTACGGCTGTGCGACGATCCGACACTGTTTGAGGGCAACTGGTACGGTCAGCTTATGACATCGCCGCAGATCTTCGCATATCTCTTGCAGATAGAATATTGGCTCAGGCGGTATGATGTGAGGATTGACAGGCAATAAGCATAGAAAACGGGTATCGGTAAAATGCCGATACCCGTTATATTTTACTTCTTTGTTCCGGCGTCAACAATATCTCCCGATTTTCTCAAGAACAGTAATAGTATTCGATTACAACGGATTTGTCTATAGCACGTTTGTTGAGAAAAATTCAACTATAGTGAGAGTGCATGCAGTTAATCATTTTTTCATAGTGAATATAACGCCGAAAACAATATATTTAAAAGCGGTCACAGCTTGCCGCCGTGACCGCTTTTATTAATTAACGCTTTGTTTGATTCCGCCGTTTCGCCAGCCTTAGCTAACCGCCGTCATTTCCAAAGGCGGAATTTGGTGCGGCACATTGCCGCAGGCGGAATTTGGAGCAGGTGGAATTGTCAGCAGCAAATTGCCATCCACTTTATATTGATAATTGCTTTGTGTAACCCCGCCGTTCTGCTAATCTTAGCTGAACGCAGTCATTTCCAAAGGCGGAATTTGAAGCAGCTCACAGCCGCCCGCTTAGCTGTCGAGGGTTTTGGGACCGTCGATTTTTTCGCCTAAGAACTTGGGAAGCTCCATACCTGCCTGGTTGAACATTTCACCCATAGGCGGAATAGCTTTCATTATACCGCTGATAAAGTCGGCTGTGGCAGTCTTGCCGTTTTCGCCCTTTGAGCCGCCGTCCCAAACGGTTACCTTGTCTATCTTGATGTTCTTGATAGCTTCCACCTGTATCTTCATCAGTTCTTCCATATTGTTTGCAAGAATCAGCTTGATTGCGCTGTCTGCGTTTCCGCCTGCGGCATTTACAAGCTCTCTCATACCGTCAGCCTGCTTTACGAGTATCTCCTGAGCGCCTCGTGCCTGTGCTTCCATCTTTGCAAACAGAGCGTCAGCCTCACCCTTTGCGGTGCGGCGTGCAACCTCTGCCTGAGCCTCGGCCTCAATCTCAGCCTGCTCCTTGGCAATCTTAGCCTTAACGATTATATCCGCCTGCTGAGTTGCGGTTTCGAGGGCGGCACGGGTCTGTTCTGCCTGCTGCTGTGCTATGTAGGCTTCTTCCTTTGCCTTAGCTGCCTGAACAGCTTCTGCGGCTGTAGCAAGACGCATTGATTCCGCTTCCTTTTCACGTCTTAAAGCCTCAGACTGAGCGACCTCAATCTTGGACTCGTTCTCACCCTTGATAGCAAGAGCGTTTGCGGCAGCGACCTGTATACGCTGGTCACGCTGTGCGTTAGCCTGACCGATCTCACCGTCACGATCCTTTTCGGCAACGGATTTCTTCGCATCGTTGATAGCCTTTGCGGCAGCTTCCTTACCGAGCGCTTCGATATATCCCGACTCATCGTTAATATCTGTTACGTTAACGTTGATAAGACGTAAGCCTATCTTCTTAAGCTCAATCTCAACGTTGTTTGATACGGCAACAAGGAACTTGTCACGGTCGTTGTTTATTTCCTCAATCTCCATAGTAGCAACTACAAGACGCAACTGACCGAATATAATGTCCTTTGCAAGCTCCTGTATCTCGTTCATTCTCAGACCGAGCAGACGCTCAGCGGCATTCTGCATTATACCCGGCTCTGTCGAAATACCTACTGTGAATCTTGAGGGTACATCAACACGGATATTCTGCTTTGAAAGTGCGTTCTTCAAGTCTACATTGATAGATATGGGCGTTAAGTCCATAAACTGATACGACTGGATGATGGGCATAATGAATGCCGCACCGCCGTGTACGCACTTTGCGCTTCTTGCCTGACCGTTCTTGTCGCTTCCGACTTTACCGTAGATAACAAGTATCTTATCTGAGGGACACTTACGGTATCTTGATAAGATACCCATCAATAATGCGAATACGATGACTACCGCTACGCATATTGCAATTAAAATTTCGGGCTGCATGAATATTTCCTCCTGTAACTTAGAAATTGCTTTATTGCTTATTTATCCTTTTCAACCGCCACGACATCGCCACGCACGTCTATTATCCGCACCTGCGTTCCCGTGGGGATTGCTTCCTGTTCATCGGTGACAGCCGAAAGCTCTATGAAACGCTCTCCTGCCGCTATTGTCACCTTTCCCTCTCCGCTTTCATTTGCGGGAATCGGGATATATACCCTGCCCTTTTCACCGAGCAGTCTGCGCACGTCAAGGCTTCCGTCCTGAGTGAGCTTTCTTGTAAGCTGAAGCACCTTTGCAACTCCGAGCATTGCAAGGAATCCCAGCACAAGCGCAATTAGTATAGCTATCGCAACGTGAAGTCCGAGCGAGGTACATATAACACCCGTCCAGCCGAATACGCACAGGAATGTCATAATTCCCTGCAATGTGAAAAGCTGCATTGTGCCGAAGTCCGCCGGATTCGAGCCATCGCCGATTGCAGTATGTTCACAACCGTCTATTGCGTGTGCTCCCGGCATATCCGTCGGTATATCCGCAGGCATATCGGGAACATCTCCAAGACCGTCTATTCCGCTCGTGTCGCTGAACTCAACGCCCTCTCCTCCGTGACCTATACCTATCATAAGCAGGATAGTCTGTATCACTATAATAAGCGTTGCGGGTATGGCTATGCAGTAAAAGACCTGCATTGTAATACCGAGCGAATTCCACCATTCAAACATATCTTTCACCCTTTCAATTTCATATAAAACTATTTTTATGAACAATATATCGTTATATCGTCGTTTTTACGTTTACTATTCGTTGAAACAACCGCGCAATTTACGATTTGTATATTTACTTTTCTGTTATTCCGCTTTGTTATGCGGAATTGTTATTCTATGCAAATGCTACGGAATAATGCGGATTTGCGACATTTTCTTTAAATCCCCGATAACAATCAGTATATTTCGACACCGTTTTACAAATCGTATATCATTTATTGTAATATCCGAGCGTCAGAAGGATAAGAAAATTCTTGTCGGTCAGTGTCCATTGGTCGTTTATGTACTTGAACTCGATTGTGTATTCGAACTCTTTAGACTTGAATTCCTTGTCACCGATGATACTGTCTATATAATCCATCTGTGCGTTGAAATCGTTCTTGAATTCGGCGTTGATTTTCGAGTCGGTTTTTTCGTTGAACTTTTCCATATCAAGAGCGGTAAACGTACCTGTAACGCTACCGGTTCTGCCGACTGTATCAGCTTCTTCGGTGAGGTTGTCGTATGTGACATAATTTTCAAATATAGAGGCTAATGTATCAGAGTACCGTGGGAGCCACTTTGCATCATAATCTGTATTTGTATCTGTGAAATACAGCTCCATGCTCATTTTTGAGAAACTGCGGCAATACTCGGCAAGGGTATCATAATCCTTGTTCTTTGCGAGGGTAAATATTCTCTCTACCGTCTGTTTCGGAGAAAGATGTTCAACCGAGGTTTCTTCCTTACTGCCGCAAGCAGTCATTGCAATCGCTACTGCAACGGTACATATAACGGCTACTGCTCTTAAAGCGGTTTTCTTCATTTTTATATATGAAAATTTCAATTTGTTTAGTCCTTTCTGCTTATAGCAGATTTCGCTATGTAAATTTAATTTACCTTAATTATAGCACATTTGAACGAAATGTCAATATCAATCTTTGCGTTTACTTAAAATAAGCATTTTGCACAATAAGTCGGCACTTGTTTTGTGTAACACGCAGAAATGCGACCGAATATTGACGGCAGATTGAATTTTCACAGTAAATATACTTGATTTTTTTGTGAGTATCTGCTAAACTATCAATATAAAAAAGGTAAATTAAATTTACAGCAGTTACATAAAGGTAATTATCCGTAACCGTATAAATTATTTTTAATACGGAAGGAGTGAAAGTATGAACGCTGAAGAACTCGGCAAAAGAATAAAAGCGGCACGGCTTGCGAAAAAGATGACGCAGTCGGAACTTGTGGGTACATTTATCACAAGAAATATGCTCAGCCGTATAGAAAGCGGTAACGCCTGCCCGTCGGTAAAAACGCTTGAATATCTGGCAGGACGGCTTGATCTGCCGGCAGGAAGTCTGATTTCGGACGAAACGCCGGATATCCCGGATACCGAAAAGTCCGGCAAAAATGCCGAACAGCTTATAAACGCAAAACGACTGTACACACAATGCGATTATCTTGCCTGTGTAAGTGAAACGGAAAAGCTCATCGGAAGCGAATTTGAGGACGAAGGTCAGGCAATTCTTGCACGTTGCTGTATTGCGTTATCCGACAAGGCTATGAACGATGGTAACAAAACAACGGCGATAAAATATGCAAAGCAGGCGCTTGAACTTGCAGACAAAGGCATTTACAAAAGCCGTGAGATAAGCGTTGACGCAACGCTGAAGCTATCGGAAATCGCAGGAGGAAAGTAGTATGGATCTCATTATAGAGCTGTTATGCGATATACTTTTCGATGCGGGAATGGCGGCAAGCACAAGCCACAGACTGCCGAAGCCTTTAAGAATTATCTGCTGCGTGCTGACATCACTTGCTTTTATCGTAATAATTGCGATACTGGCTATAGTTGCGGTAATCTGTATACAGGATATGCCTGTAGTAAGCATACTGCTCGGTGCTCTTAATATAATGGCAGTATTTAAGTTGCTGATTATGATCGTAAGAGCTTTCGGTTCATGAAAGCGTAAAAAGTGATTGACAAAGCGGCGGTTTTAGTGTATAATATTTACGTTGCGATATCGGAAGATATTGCATGATATATGCAGACGTATCGAAGTGGTCATAACGGGGCTGACTCGAAATCAGTTTGCGGGCAACCGCACGTGAGTTCGAATCTCACCGTCTGCGCCAGATAAAGTCACACGATTTTCGTGTGACTTTATTTTTTATAAACACTTGCATTTTCAAATGTGCCGTGATATAATATCAATTCCTATCCCATAAAACATAACAAACCCTTTTGCCAAAGGAGAAAATTATGAAAATCTATGCTATGTCTGATATTCACGGTTGCCTTGACGCTTTCGAGCAGGCACTTGAAAATGTTGACCTGTCTGGTGACAATATGCTGATTCTGTTGGGGGATTATATTCACGGCGGAGATGAAAGCCGAGAGGTGCTGGAGCGAATCATGGACTTACAGGCGGAATACGGTTATGACAAAGTGGTGGCTCTTGCGGGAAATCATGAAATATTCTACCTTGAAGGACACTGCGGTATCAATTCTCTTTTTGAACACGATGATGAAAGCTGTGATACCGACAGATATTATGATTTCATATCGGGGTTGCCGCTGTATTACACCACCGACACACAGATTTTCTGCCACGCAGGAGTAAGCGAAGAATACGGTGAGGGCTGGGAAAGCTATACCGATGATCATACATACGTTGAAAAATTCCCTGCCGAAACAGGAGAGTTCTGCGCAGATATTATTGCCGGACACATTTACTCCGGGAAGATTGCCGATGACAGAACGTTCTGCGACATTTACTTTGACGGAAAAAGTCATTATTACATTGACGGAGATGTGCTGACAAACGGTCAGATTCCCGTGCTGATGTATGATACAGATACGGAAAAATATTATCAGATCAAGAACGGATATCCGATAAAGATTGAGGAATACGAAAAGTTCAGGGATATCATCTGAGAACAAAAAAGTGCCCCTGCTTAGCATTATGCTTTGCAGGGGTGTTTTGGTATCTGCTTTTCCATTACAAAATTAGTCAGTGCGACATCGTGACATATAACCTGTTGTTCCTTAACTGTTACATAACCACGCTTTTCAAAGAACGGTCTTGCGGTGATTGAAGCGTGGGTGGTTATCTTATCTGTATTTGTTTTGCTTTCGAGGTAATCGCAAATTGCCGTTGCAATTCCGATATGCTGATAATCCTTGTGGACATAAAGCCTATCAAGATAGCCGTCATGTGTTATATCCCCGAAGCCGACAATTATTCCGTCAGTTTCGGCTATTACCGTTATGTTGCTAATAAACGAGTTGTTCCATTTTTCAGGATCTATGTTCCCGTCTGCCCATGCGTCAAGTTGTATGTTGGTATAGTCACGGCGGTTTACCGTGTGGACGGTATTATAGAACAGCTCGGCAATGGCTGTAATATCGGTGGGTGAGTATTGGCGGAGTGTTATGTTGTTCATTGCGTCACCGCTTTCTTGTTATAGCTTAATTGTAACAGAATATTGGATAAACGTCAAGAAAAGCGACTTTGTGATCAAGTCGCTTTTCGGTCTGTTTACTTTTTCGGATTTTCACATATAAATATGCAAGACGATGAATCAACTTATTTGCGTACTATCCTTGTAACATGGAAATCGCAACAATCATCGCCCTGTGCGAGCGTTTTGGTGCGGTGGAGCTGTCCGCCTTCGTTGCGATAATTCCGTTCGTCCATATTGCAAAGGCAGGGAACAAATTCAAAGCAGTTTTCTCTCTTGCCTAGCTTGCAGATACCGCACTGAGTATATGTATTATAAAACTCGTCCTTGCCCTTTTCATATACAAATTCCCAGTCGAGCTCATACTTTGACGAATGGCTCGCTTTGCTCTCGGCAAGCTTTTTATCCTGCACTTTGTCTGTGAACAGGGTGCATTTTTTGTTTTTATGTTTTTTGACCATAAACGGAGAATCGAATAATGCTGTTACCATTGTAGGCAGCAACGGAAGATTTCTGTCAGACCATTCAGCAGCAATATCGGGATACTGTGAAGCAAGGTCATTGAATCCGGCAAGGACTTTATTATGTGAGCAGTATGGACAGCCTGTGCCGTTTACCGTTCTGCTTTTAACGCTTGCTTCCCATTCGTGTCCGTGTTTACATTTCCAAATAATCTTCTTATGAGAAGCGACAGATACCTCGGTAGGCTTTAATTTGTTCTTTTTAGACCACTCCTGAGCCAACAGGGGCTTCAATGTGGCTAAATCATTGATACCCTCTATTACTCTCGCTCCTGAGCATATCGGGCATTTCTCGCCCTTTGAACGAGCTTTGACGCTCGTTTCCCACTCGTGTCCGCAAGCACCTTTCCACCACACTCTTTTATTTGAACCGAAGGTTATCTTATCCGGCGTTAGCGGTAAGTTCTTCTCTGACCATTCAGGAATAAGCTCCGGATGAACGCTTGCTAAACTGCCCGTCATAGTACAACCACCCCTTCCTTTGTGATTATCCCAATTATATTGAGAAAATCGGGATTGGTGTAGTTTGCGAATAATAAGAAAGACCTTGGGAGAAAATATCTCTCAAGGTCAATAAGTGATTCCTCAGTTAGAATTTTATCTTTCCTGTCGGGCAATAAGAGTGGTTACACTATAATAAATCATCACTAAACCCGCACTTAAAATTGCCCCGCCAATAATATCAGTAATCCAATGAACACCGGATATCAACCTGCCAATTACCATAAAAGCAGTAAATGCAATTAAAGCAAAGGCAAATGCTCTTTTCATTTTTGTATTTCTAATTCTACTGTTTAGCTGCATAACAGCTGTCGGCATAACACACATAACAAGCAAGGTTGTCGATGATGGATACGAAGCTTCAAGAAAACCGTTAATCAATACCGGGCGGTAATTGACAACATAAAATTCAAAAAACAAATATGCCGCCATTACAACAATATAGAATGCTCCCAACACCAAAATACTGGAATCGACCTTGAATAAGCTTTTTCTTTTAATAAGCTGTATAAGTCCAAGCAACGCAAATCCCAAAATAAAGCAAAGCGGTATCAGTCCTAACCAGTCCGTAACGGTATATATTGCCATATGCACACCTGTCAGGCTGTGGATAAAGCCGTTCAAGGTTGCAAATCCAACAGAAGAGTTTTGTGGCCCGATGGGCTGAACATCAATAAGGCTTATTGCCACTGTCCACAAAATAAATAACACTACCATTGCTATTCCTGAAAGCAATACTTTTTGACTTTTTTCTTTTTTCATTTTTATCAATCCTTTGCCATAATTATTTGGCTTTCGCCTGTTTACAATATAGGCGGAATGAATAAAAATGAAAAGAATTTCACCGTCACATTGACGACACGCTTCGTATCATCGCCATTTTATCAGCATCAGAGACTTTATCGCCAAGAAAACAAAAGTGAAAAAGGCTGCATAAGGTTGAAGTGTTATCATAAATTCTATTGTAGCAACTGTGCTTAACACAATGGATATTTGATGTTTGTGTTTCAACCAAAACACTGCTTCATAATTTTGTAGAGCGAGAAGCAAAACACCTGTAAGTACAATTCCAAATACAATAATTAAATACGGTATTTTGATATACTGCGGGGTACCTGTCAGCGAAAGTAAAGATACCTCTTTTATAATCTCATCACCCTTTTGTCCAAAGAAAGGCAGAAACAGAAACATAATCAAACTGCAATCGAGTAAACCAAACACTAAGTCTCTTGTATGTTTTTCCTTTTGCTTATTATCCTCGTCAGCAATTTTAAGTATTTCTTCATCGGACAATAACTCATCTATTGACACTGAAAAAAACTTTGAAATTGCTTTTAATGACTCGATATTGGGAACTCCTCTGCCGGATTCCCACTTAGAAATTGCAGTGCGAGACACAAATAACGCTTCCGCAAGTTCTTCCTGCGTGAGTCCTTTTTCTTTCCTCAACTCTTGTAATTTTTCACTTAATTCCATAATAAACATTCCTTTTGCACTCAGATACGAATGTATCCTTTATTAGAAATGGGCAATCCCACTATGGGACTGCCCATTCATTCCGTAAATTATGCGATTTTTTAGTCTCTGCACCGTTTTTAGCACCGATTGGTGTAAATTTGGTGTAAAGAGGTAAATTTATTCGGTTTGGAAAGTCCCGAAACCCGCATAAATACTGGGGTTTTCTTACTTGTCGTTCGGTAAGGACTTCATTGTCGGGAACAGCAGTACATCTCTTATGCTCGCACTATCTGTAAGCAGCATTACAAATCTGTCAAGACCCATGCCGAGACCGCCCGTAGGAGGTAAGCCGTATTCGAGGGCTGTTAAGAAGTCCTCGTCTATCTGAGCGTTTGCGCCCTGCTTTCTCTTCTCCATAACCTGCTTTGTGAAACGCTCACGCTGGTCGATGGGGTCGTTAAGTTCTGAGAATGCGTTGCCGAATTCGCACGCATTTATAAAGTACTCAAAACGCTCTGTGAATGCGGGGTCGGTGGGCTTTCTCTTTGCAAGAGGTGAGTTCTCAACAGGGTAATCATAAATGATCGTAGGCTGAATCAGCTTGTCCTCTACAAATTCCTCAAACAGCTCGATAAGAACCTCGCCCTTTGTAGCTGTGTCGGCTATCTCAGCGTGCTTTGTCTTAGCCTGAGCCACTGCGTCTGCGTCGCTTGTCCAGCTGTCATAGTCAAGACCTGTGTATTCCTTAACGGCTTCCTTCATGGTCATACGCTTCCAGGGCTTGCCGATCTCAATTTCCTTACCCTGATAAGGAACTGTATCTGTGCCGCAAACCTTGATCGCTACTGTACGGTACATTTCTTCTATTAAGTCCATCATGCCGTAGTAGTCTGTGTATGCCTGATACATTTCGATTGATGTAAACTCGGGGTTGTGAGTAGCGTCCATACCCTCGTTTCTGAAGATACGGCCTACTTCATATACCCTGTCAAATCCGCCTACGATAAGACGCTTTAAGTAAAGCTCCGTTTCGATACGCAGATACATATCAATGTCAAGAGCGTTGTGGTGTGTTACGAAGGGTCTTGCAGCCGCACCGATCTCAAGTGTGTGCAGTACGGGTGTGTCAACCTCAAGATAACCCTTGCTGTCAAGGAAGCTGCGTATCTCACGCAGTATCATTGAACGCTTGACGAAGGTATCCTTGATTTCGGGATTTGCGATAAGGTCAAGATAACGCTTTCTGTAACGCTCTTCCTTATCCTTCAGTCCGTGCCACTTTTCAGGCAGGGGAAGGAGCGACTTTGAAAGGAGCTTTATCGACTTTGCGTGTACGCTTATCTCTCCTCGTCTTGTCTTGAACACAAAACCGCTTACGCCTACGATATCGCCAAGGTCCCACTTCTTGAATTCCTTGAAGTTATCCTCGCCTATATCGTCTATGCGGACATAAACCTGCATTCTTCCGCTGTCGTCACGGATATCAATAAAGTTGGCCTTACCCATATCACGCCAGCTTGTGATACGTCCTGCGATCATTACATCCTTTTCTTCAAGCTCTTCAAAGTTATCTCTTATCTGCTGAGCCTTGTGTGTAAAATCAAACTTTGTGATCTCATAAGGATTCTTGCCGTTTGCCTTTAAGTCATTCAGCTTTTCTATTCTTATGCGGTGCTGTTCGTCGAGTTGAGCTAAAAGCTCTTCGTCTGTGAGCTCAACTGTCTGCTCTGCGTTGTTGTTTTCCATTGTTCTTTTTTCCTCTCAGATTACTTGTCTATTTCTACGATCTTGTACTTCTTGATTCCTGCGGGAGCTTCAACTTCAACTTCCTCGCCGAGCTTCTTGCCTATGCAAGCCTTGCCGATAGGGGATTCGTCGGATATCTTCATAGCCTTCATGTCAACTTCCTTTGAACCTACTAAGAAGAACTTGATTGTCTTTCCGCTCTCGTCCTCGATTACTACTGTATTACCGATGTTCACGTGCTCTGTAGAAAGCTCGTCTTCGTCAACTACCTTTGCGTTTTTCAGTGTAGCTTCGATTTCAGCAATTTCAGCCTCAACGATACCCTGTTCGTTTTTAGCTTCATCGTACTCCGAGTTCTCGGATAAGTCGCCGAATGAAAGAGCTACCTTGATTTTTTCTGCTATTTCTTTTCTTGTGACTGATTTTAAGTGTTCAAGTCTTTCCTCAAGATCTTTAAGACCTTTCGATGTTAAAGTTGTCTGTGTTGCCATTATAAATGACCTCCGTAAATAAATTTTTGAAAGCGGTGCATACCGCATGGTTATCTTTACTTTGTAGCTACCGTTTCGAGTGCTTTCTGCAACTGATAGTCGCTTGACTTATCGGCAAACTTTATCTGCCCTGCCTGCTGTGCAGTAATGTCTACAGTGTAATCGGGCTTTATTCCCGTACCGTCGAAATCGTCTGATTCAACAGGAACGATCGTTGCGGCTGAAATTGAAACCGCACTGCCGTCCTTGAAACTCTGGGTTGTCTGGAGCTGTGCCTTTCCTGCTGTTACAGAGCCTACAACCGATGCTTTGGCAAAGTCACGCATACCTATCGCAAATACTTCCGCAAGGCAAGCTGTGTTGCCGTTTGTCAGAACTGCTATCGGCTTATCTATCGTCATGCTTCCCTCTGTTTCGATAAAGGTTGTATCCTTACCGTTAGCGTCTATCTGATTTGCCACAAGAGCTTTCGGAAGAACACGGTTTAGCATTGCTTTCATAGGCTCTGTGATGCCGTCCGATACATCTCTGACGTCGAATACATAACCGAGAACCGACTGTGCCTCATACTCGTCTATGAGCTGTATGAACTTGTCATCGGTAGTATCGTTGAACGTGTATATCTTGATATAGGCATAACCGTCTATAAGCTCGCTCTTTACCGATGTCAGCTTTATACTCTGTCTTACAAGAGTAACCGTTTTTTCGGTGCCGTCGGGTTTACTGTAGGTTACGGAAAGCTTTGTTCCCTCATCGCCGTCAAGCATTGACTGTGCCGTCTCGGCTCCCGTTTCAAGAATACTCTTTCCGTCAATTGCGGTAATCATACAGCCCTTGGTTATTTCTTCGACCTCTGCCGATGAACCCTCATAGACATTGGTAACCTCAAGATAGTCACCGTTTACAACGGTTTCAACACCTGTTCCGATAATAACGCCGCTCTGTATCTGCTGTAACTTATAGTATTCATCGGCGGTGTAGTACCTTGCGTATTTGTCATCAGTACCGCTGATATAGCCGTTTGCGATACCTGTTATCAGGTCGTTTTCGTCAAGCTTGTATATAGATGAGCTTCTTACGAATGTATCTATTTCTTTTACTTTTGCGTTTATGGTTTCCCGTTCCTGTATGCCTGCAACCATTGAGTTGTACATATTGAGCGATACCGTCATAGTCAGTACAAACGTAATGGCACACGCTACGGCTATAAGACTTATTGTAACGCCGAGCGATACTTTTTTATTCATACGGGATTCACCCTTTCTTTGTTCGTTTATCTGTAACTTTTTCTGCCGTTATGCCATAGTAACATAGTTGAACGGATTTTCAGGTTCGCCGTTCAGTCTTATCTCAAAATGAAGATGAGGACCTGTAGAATAACCCGTGCTTCCTACCGCACCGATATATTCTCCCTGTGCTACCTCCTGACCGACATATACATATACGTCGCTCAGATGAGCATAAGTGGTTGTATATCCGCCGCCGTGGTCTACTACAACGTACATTCCGTAGCTGTAACCGGGTATGTAGCTTGTTTCCGCAACGATAACCGTTCCTGCCTTTGAAGCAAGTACATTGTCACCGTATATACCGCCGTCACCTATATCGACACCTTTGTGCCATCTGCCGAAATCGGCGTCCCAGCCGAATCCGCAGGATATGTATGAACGTCCCGGCACGGGCCAGTACCACTCGCCCTCCTGATATACCTTGTCGGGATTTGTCTGCTGTTTGATGAGCTCTTTTATCTGCTCTTCATACGCTTCGATATCAGCCTCGCTGACGCTTATCTCATACTGTAAATTGCTCTTCTGATTTTCAAGGTCGCTTACAGCCGCTGAATACTTGTCGTAATCCGATTCATAAGCGCTCTTTGCACTTTCGGCATCGGATACAAGTCCGTCAAGTTCCTGCTTTTCGCTGAGAAGTTTTGTCATCTGAGCGTCAAGGTTTTTCTTTGACTGTTCAAGGTCAGCCTTGTCCGTTTCAAGAAGTTTCTTGTCGGAATCGAGCTTTTTCATGTCTGCCGTAAGGTCGTTCATGAACTTCAAGTTCTGCTCGCTTATCTTTCCCACAACCTCGCTGTTTATCATAAGGTCATAGAAATCGGCAGAGCCTGCAAGCACACCGAACATATCAGCCGAACCCGATGTGTACATGGTTCTTACTATCTGTGCAAACTTTTCAAGGTTCTGTTTGTTTTCCTTGTCAAGCTCAGCAATATTTGCTTCCGCCGTTGCGATTGCCTCATCTTTTTTAGCTATCTCATCGGTCAGCGTATCAATATCACTCTGTAAAGAATCAATGTCCTGATTCTTGTAATAAACAAGATTGTAGTAGTAATCGACAAGCTCTTTCTGCTCAGAAAGAAGCTTTGCGGCATTGTCAAGCTCTTCCTGCTTATCGGTTATGTCGCCTTCGATCTGATCTATCTGTTCACGTCTTTGTTCGTTGTCCTGTTTGATCTGCTCTATTCTGTTCTTTATATCGTCAACCGTAAGGTCTTCGGCTCCGACGGGAGCATACGTTACGATTATACCCGATGTCAATGCAAATATCGTGACGAATGAAGTCAGAGAGTGCAGAATTTTTTTCAGCTTCATCTTTTATCCTTTCGCCGTTATACCTTGAGGTATTTACCCGTACTCAGCACTGTACCTATTGCTCCGAGGATTGCTCCGGCACCGCAACAAGCCGCCAGCACATACCATTCGATCTGTGAGAACTGAAGTATATCGCCCATTCCGAGAGCATTCCACATTCCGAGGCTCTGTGTGAAGAGGTTATACAGATTTTCGTATATCAGTTTTGTCACAAACCACGAAAGCAGTCCCGAAAGAAGTCCGATGAACAGTCCCTCTACAAAGAACGGAGTCTTTATAAACGAATTTGTTGCACCGACTATTCTCATAATGGCAATTTCCTTGCGTCTTGCAAAAACGCTGAGTCGTGTCGTATTCGATATTATGATTACACTTACCGTACCGAGTGCCGCAATAAGCACTATTCCGATAATTGTGAATGTCGTTCTTAAATCCTTGATAAAGCTTGCAAAGTCCATAGGTGCATTAACTTTATAAACGCCGTCTATTGCCTTGAACTGCTGTACCGCTGTACTCATCTTATCAAGGTCGTTTATCGTAACCATATAGGTCGCAGGAACGGGATTGTAGGGCAGATTTTCAAACAGTTCCTTCTGCTCGCTGTACTGCTCTATCATCTTCTGAAGTCCCTCTTCAGAAGAAACAAAATCCACATTTTCGGTCAGCGTGTTGCTTTTGAGCACCTCGCCTATATGCTTTATATCTGCGTCGTCATTCAGATAAACGCTGATTTCGTTCTTGTCCGAAACATTGTCGAGAATTATTCCGCAGTCAAGCATCACTATAGCCGACATTCCGACTAAGATAAGGCTGACCGTCATAATGCAAAGGCTGGCAAATGACATAAAACGGTTTTTCCATACCGAACGTATGCCCTGCTTGATTAAGTAACTGAAATTATTCATCCTGCGCCTCACCTTCTACATATTCGTCGAAAATAACTTCACCGTTTTTCAGGCTGACTATTCTTCCGCCGAAATATTCGACAAGGCTGTGCTCATGTGTAACCATTATTACGGTTGTACCGCACTTGTTGATTTCCTTGAGCAGTTTTACTATATCGTAAGACAGAGCAGGGTCGATGTTTGCTGTCGGCTCGTCCGCTATGATAAGCTTAGGATCGCTCGCAAAAGCTCTTGCTATGGCAACTCTCTGCTTTTCACCGCCGGAAAGTTTGTCGGGATAGGATTTTGCCCTGTCGGCAAGCTTGACGAGGTTCAGAACGTAAGGAACTCTGTGTCTTATTGTCTTTTTCGATTTGTTAGTGACACGCAGTACAAATGCTACATTGTCATAAACGTTGAGGTCCGGGATCAGACGGAAGTCCTGGAATATCATTCCTATAGAACGTCTGAAATACGGAATTTTCTTATTTTTTATCTTGGCAAGATTGTATCCGTTTACGAATACTCTGCCCGAGGTGGGAGCGATCTCTCTTGTGAGGAGCTTCAGCAGTGTGGATTTACCTGCGCCGCTGTCGCCTACTATGAATACGAACTCGCCGTCCTCTATACGCAAATTGACGCCGTTTAAAGCGTCAACACCGCCGCCGTCCTTGAAATGAACGTCGACATTCTTTAATTCAACCATTTTACCATTCCTTCCTGATTACCTGCCGTGCAGTACGGCACACAGTGATGCAGTCCGGTTATGGCGTAACCGGGGGAATCACAAAGCTATCCCCTTCTGCACCCACAATACTTTTCAAATACTTGTTCCATATACTTCAAAGTACGGTGGCGTAACTTAATTTCTCTCTCCTGTAATTCAGCCGCTTGTATCAGCCGATAATGCCGATAACTCCGATAGTGCTGATGACCGTCTGTGTCAGGGTACGCTATTATATGCGATCCGTATGGCATACCCGACTATGATTTTGCATTTCCATATAATGCCGCTATACACCAAATATTCAGACAAGCACATTGTGCAACTGTCTGAATAGTAAGGTTTATTGATTTGTTGTTTTCCCGACCGTTTTGCTGTGTCACGCATACACGCAACATTTTAAAAGGTCGGAACTGTCCGGCGGCACCGCTTATACAACGTTATGCCTTGCACTGACATTTAACCCCGACCGTTTCGTTGCGTTACACATACACGCAACATTTTAAAAGGTCGGAACTGTCCGGCGGCACCGCTTATACAGCGTTATACCTTGCACTGACATTTAGTCCCGACCGTTTCGCCGCGTTACATATATACACGTAACGTTTAAAAAGGTCGGAATTACCAGCCGAGGTACTCGGCTTAGAATTTGGCAGGGTCTGCGGCGAGGTATTTCTTGACCATGAGAGCAATTTTGAAGATGATAGCGTGGTCGAACTCTCTTAAATCAAGACCTGTGAGTTTCTTTATCTTATCCAGTCTGTAAACCAGTGTATTTCTGTGTACGAAGAGCTTTCTTGACGTTTCCGAAACGTTGAGGTTATTCTCGAAGAATCTCTGGATCGTGAATAATGTTTCGTGGTCAAGTGACTCGATAGAACCCTTCTTGAAAACTTCCTTCAGGAATGTTTCACAGAGGGTTGTGGGAAGGTGATAGATAAGACGTGCAATACCGAGGTTATCATAGCTTACGATAGTCTTGTCTGTATCGAATACCTTACCTACTTCAATAGCGATCTGAGCTTCCTTAAATGAACGTGCAAGATCCTTGATACCTGTAACGGGAGTACCGATACCTACATTTACCTTTGTGAAGAACTCACCGGAAAGCGTATCGGAGATAGAACGTGCAAGCTTTTCAAGGTCCTTGTTGTCTATTCCTGCCTTGATTTCCTTAACAAGAACGATTTCCGTTTCGGTGATATTGAATACAAAGTCCTTGTTCTTGTCAGGGAACAGATTCTGTATAACGTCATAAGCCGAAACTTCGTTTGCCGAAACAATGCTTATAAGGAATACAACACGGCTGATATCAGCATTGAAATGAAGTTCTCTTGCCTTGAGAGTGATATCACCGGGTAGAACGTTATCAAGGATAATATTCTTAACGAAATTGTTTCTGTCATATTTCTCGTCATAGTACTGTTTGATGCTCGACAGCGAGATTGCGAGTATTGACGCATACTTTGCCGCCTGATCGTCTGTACCTTCGATGAATACCGCATAATCGGGCTTTACATGAACGCCGA
>CABUEI010000024.1 GCA_902490585.1 uncultured Oscillospiraceae bacterium | reverse complement strand
AGACGGAATGAAAACAGGCTTTGATATAGAACTTCTGAATGCTGTATGCGATGTTGTTAAGATACCGGTAATTGCTAGCGGCGGTTGCGGTACGCTTGAACATTTCTCGGAGGTGTTCCAAAAGACAAAAGCGTCTGCGGCACTGGCGGCATCGCTGTTCCACTATAAAGAACTTACGGTTTCGCAGGTAAAGGAACACCTTGAAGAGAACAACATTCCTGTCCGCCGTGTAGATTAAAAGCAATTCCGTGAGGCTTATAACCTCTCGTTTTTCCTGTTTACTATTGCTTTTTACGGCAATCGGTATTATAATAAGATTATTACTTTTCAAAGGAGAAATCAGATGGATCTTGATAAATATTTCAAGAAAGCCGAGCTTATCCCTGCAATTGTCACCGATATCGACACAGGCGCAGTGCTTATGCTCGCATATATGAACAAGGAGAGTCTTAAACTCACCCTTGAAACAGGATATACATGGTTCTGGAGCCGTTCAAGACAGGAGCTCTGGAACAAGGGCGCTACATCGGGCAATCTTCAGAAAGTGGTTGATATCCACGCCGACTGCGACGACGATACACTGCTCGTAAGAGTAAAACCTGCGGGTCCTGCCTGCCACACAGGAAGCTATACCTGCTTCTTTAAAGAAATATACAAAAATGATGAGGTATGAAAATGACAGTTTATGAAGAAATTTTTGAAGTAATCAAGGCAAGAAAAGCACAGTATGACGCAGGAAACGCACCTGAAAAGTCATACACCTGCTATCTTTTTGACAAGGGCGTAGACAAGATATGCAAGAAGGTAGGCGAGGAAGCCGCAGAAACAATCATCGCCGCAAAGAACGCAGACAATGACGAACTTAAAAACGAAATAAACGATCTTTTATATCACGTTATGGTGCTTTGCGCTGACAGAGGACTTGAATGGTCTGAGGTCGAAGAAGTGCTGAACGAACGCAACGAAAAGATAGGCAATTTAAAGCAGTTCCATACAACTGACAAGTTATCATAAGGAGTGTTATTATGTTTTCATTAAAAAAGGCGGCAGCAGGAGTGTTATCGTGTACAATGCTGCTTGGTTCACTTGTAATAAGCGGATGCAGTGACAGCAATACATCAGGAACGCAATCCGCAGACAATACGAGCAACGGCTCGTCAACGGCTCATCAGGGAGAAATCAAGGATATAAGCTCGGTTGAGCTTGTAAAGGATATGAAAATCGGCTGGAGCCTTGGCAACACGCTTGACGCAGGAAACGAAAGCAACAGGGGACAGGATCCGGGAGCGATTGAAAAGTCGTGGGGAAATCCCGTCACAACCAAGGAAATGATTGACGAGGTAAAGAAAGCCGGTTTCAACGTTCTGCGTATTCCTACAACATGGGACTGGAGCACCGCACGCACAGAAGAATATACCATAAGTGAAGAGTGGCTCGCAAGAGTAAAAGAAGTAGTGGACTACGGCATGGAAAACGATATGTACGTTATACTTAACTTACACCACGAAACATGGCATTATCCTACAGAGGACAACTATGAGGCGGCAAGTGACAGGTTAAAAAAGGTATGGACGCAGATAGGCAACTATTTTGAAGACTATGACGAGCATCTTATCTTTGAGGGTCTTAACGAGCCCCGTGTGATCGGCTCTGACGAGGAATGGAACGGCGGAAGCGAAGCAACAAGAGAAGTTGTAAACAAGCTCGATGCCGATTTCGTTGAAACTATAAGAAGCCTCGGCGGAAACAATAAGCTCCGTCACCTCATGATACCTGCTTATGCCGCATCTTCATCGGAAGTTGCGTTAAAGGCACTGAAGATTCCCGAAAACGACGATAAGATTATCGTTTCGGTACACGCATATATCCCGTATTTATTCGCACTTGCCGATAAAGGTTCTACTAAATGGATAGCCGCATCTGAGGGTTGCATAAGAGATATTGACAGCCTTGCCGATCTGCTCAAGACCATGTTTGTTGACAAGGGTCAGGCTGTAATTATCGGCGAATTCGGTGCAAGAGCAAGAACTTCAAAGGATAATGAGGATTACCGTGCACAGTGGGCAAGATACTATGTCACAAAGATGAAGAGCATAGGCGTTCCTTGCTTATGGTGGGACAACGGCTCGTTTATCGGAAGCGGAGAATGTTTCGGTCTGCTTGACAGATATCTGCTCACATGGAAATATCCTGCCGTTGTTGACGCTCTTATTTCTGCGGCTAACGGTGAATATGACTGCGAAACACTGATTGCGGAATCTAAAGCCGAAAAGGAAAAGAAGAACTCCTCAACCGCTGAGTCAACAAGCAAATCATGAAACTGATTACTGTAGACTTGCACGGAATGACAAAGGACGAAGCACGCAACAAGCTTGTTATGACGATCCGTAACGCACCGCAGGGAAGTGTTGAACTGCGTGTGACGCACGGTTGCAATAACGGAAACGTGCTTCAGCAGATGGTTCGCAGAGAGTTTAAATCGCCGAGAATAGACTATATACAGCCTGTGCTTGCTAATGACGGACAGACGCTTATTTTTCTGAAATAGCAAAGATGGTGGAGGGATGATATTATGAATGAAAAGTTGGAAGAATATATTGCAAAAAGTAAAGCAGATGAACAAGAGAGCAGAAATCAGTTACTTATAAGCGAGGGTTTGTATTATGATGTTCGTTTGCCTGAAAATGAAAACCCTACCGAGAGTTCCATTTACGGAATTGACCCGAAAGATAATGAATATCATTATTTTACAAGGTACGCAGAGGAGCTTACCGAAGAAGAATATGAAGAATTTTTAAAGGCGTACAAGAATAATGTCAAAAACAAACAGTATACGTCAATCTCCGGTGGAATGCCGGGAATTTCGATATGCTTTTATGTGTTGGGATTTATAGTGATTTTAGCCGGAATATTTGTAGGGGCGCAACTTGGGAATACCGGAATGCGTGAATTCAATTGGGTTTCTGCAATTATTTGCTGGGGCGCATTTCTGACAGGCTCGTTGTTCCTGTTCGGATTCGGAAAAATCATAGCACTTCTTAACGATATTAAAAATAAGTAAATACCGACAACAGCAACATAATTATTTTTGTTTGTGTAATATCTCTGAAAGTTTTATAAAAACTCTTGATTTTTTGTTAAAATAGTAGTATAATTGCTTACTGCAATAAGCAAATACTTAAATCTCAGGAGGATAAGAATATGGATCGTTTAAAAGGAAAAGTTGCTGTTATCACGGGTGCAAATTCAGGTGTCGGCGAAGCGACGGCTCTTGCGTTTGCAAAAGAGGGCGCTACGGTAGTTATATCCGCACGCCGTATTGAACCGCTTAATGCAGTTGCCGATAAAATAAAGGCAGAGGGCGGTACAGTTCTTGCAGTTCCCACCGATATTTCCGATAAGGCGGCTTGTGAAAACCTTATGGATAAGGCTGTAGAAGCATTCGGAAAGATTGATATTCTTGTAAACAATGCAGGTGTTCTTGAGAGCGGACTGAAGCCTATCGACCGTTTCAATGATGACGACCTCGACAGAATTGTAAATACAAACGAAAAGGGCACAATGTACTGTATGCGTGCCGCACTTAAATACATGAAGGAATGGGCATCTATCGTAAACGTTGCATCTGTAGCAGGTGTAATGGGCTGCGGCGGTGCGGCTTATGTTGCGTCAAAGGCGGCTATTGTCGGCATCACAAAGCACACAGCAATGCGTTATGCAGATAAGCATATCCGTTGCAATGCGGTTTGCCCGGGAAATATACTCACTCCCATGACAGCAAACGCATCCAACGACCTTGACGTTGACATGATCACAGCTATGTCAAAGCATAACGATTTAAGAGTAGGTTCATGCACAGCCGAACAGGTTGCAGGCATCATTCTCTTTATGGCATCTGATGAAGCAAAGCCCATCAACGGTCAGATACTCGTAAGCGATTTCGGTTCGACTCTTTAATTTATCCCTATATAATAATCAATGCGTGTGTGGATATCCACACACGCATTTTTGTGTCAATGATTCATTTTTTCCGCTTTCTTTTCAAGTGCTTTAATATCAAGTCCGTACTTTTCAAATATCGTTGCGGCATAGCTGTTAGCTCCGGGCAGACCCTTCTTTATCTTGTATCTTCGTTCTCCTGTAGCTTCGTCAACCGTAACGATTATACTTTCTGTTTTTGTATTCAGTTTCGGTTCGGAATTAAGATCAAGCGCAATCTTCGCAAGCGGTGTCAGATGCGTTGCGAATACGCCTCTTACGCCTATAATGCAGAAAATACGCATAAGCTGTGCGGCAATATCCGTACATTCCTGCGGAGTGGTGCTCTGTATTGATTCATTCATCAAAAGCAGGCTGTGATTTGTTATGCTGTTGCTTATCGCCTTGAATTCCTTTACTTCCGTAGTAAAACGGCTTGCGTCAATGCCGACCTGTTCTTCTTTCGGGAAATGTGTGTATACACAGTCTACAAGCGATATTTCGCAACTGCTTGCCGGAACGTAAAGCCCTGCCTGAGCCATGACCTGACATATTCCCACCGCACGCACAAATGTTGTTTTACCGCCGTTGTTCGCACCTGTCAGTATGTAGAAGCCTGCATTGTTATCAAAGGTTATATCGTTTGTTACAACCTGTTTCTGCGGCTTGTTGGATAAGTTCCAGACATTAGCCTCCTTGAAATATATCGGGTCGAAAAGGCCTTTTATATCCGCTTTCCTCTGGCTTTCGGGGAGAAGCGTCGGGCGGCACATTTCAAGACCCTTTGAGCGTACATTTTCAATCATCATGACCGCACCGCTGTAGAAATCAAGCTGATATTCAATGGCGTACATATCCTCAAAGCCTATCGCACGGTATTCATTAAGGATATCGTCAATTGATTTGACATATTTCTTAGTCACCTTGTCAAGCTCGGCAAACAATGCTTTATCGAGATTATTTACTATTTCTTCACGCTTTGCGGATTGAGGATCGTCAAAACGTTCGTGCAGGTCACGCATAACTTTATGATCGTTGTTTTTTGAGCCGAAGCTTAAAATTCTGTCTATCACAGTTCCGCTGTCCTCGTACATCTTATCGGAAAAGCCGACAAGACCCATTGAGATCGGAACAAGGTTTTCATCAAAGTTTATGCCGATAGTTGCACTGCGAATCTTGCCGGTCATAGCACTTCGCAGTTCCTCCGACTCGGCTTTCAGCTTCTTATAATGCTTGCTGTTGTAATGACCCTCAAAGAAATCAAACAGCTTTTTAAGACCGGCGGATCTGATGCCCGATGATTTTTCTTCATACAGCTTATGCAGTATCTCCATACATTCGCAATATGATTCAAAGGCTGTAAGGGCAGTGTCAAGCACAGTAAAGCTGTCGGGTGTTGTCAGCTTATATATATTTGTCCTGTCGTTTACAAGCATTTTGTCAACTACCTTGCGCAAAGTGGTTGTAAGTGCGGAATCCGCAAGCAGATCGTCTATTATGTCAAGCCTGTATTCTGCAACCGAAATATCGTCGCACAGCTCACCGAGTATCGCCGTCATTTTGTACTGATTATGCGGTGTCAGCTGTTCCGACAGTTGCGCTAACATTAAATCTTTCTCAAATTCGGTCGGCAGCTGTTCAATCTGTGCCTTGCGTTTAAGGCAGGCTCTGCGCTGTTCCTCACTCGGATAAAGCAGGTCAACTATAGGCGGCTTTACATTTGAATTATCGTATGCCATATCTACTCCTTAAAGAATCCTGTTTTTGTTTATAACTACGCTGAATTTGACACCAAGCGCTTCTGCGGCTTTTCGGCACAGAGCCATTCGTGTCAGAAAAATCTCGAAATACTCCATTACCGAACTTATCGCCAGGTCAATGGTGAGGTCTAGTATCAGATTTTTCTTGTCCTCTGAGAAATAAACCTCGGACTTTTCAACAGCATAATTCACTCTGTCGTGAATATCGGATAATACTTCGCCGTGGCTCTGTTTTTCCTGTTCGGCAGGACGTACTCTTGAACGTCTTACATCGGACTTGTCCGCAATTATAAGTGCCGCCGCAACCGCATTGACGGGGCTTGCCGTGCTCTCATCGTGGTTTCCGATAGCGGAGATTATAAGTGCGATTTCACTTGCAGGCATTCCGAGTTTGTCGAGCAGTCTGAATGCCATTATCGCACCGCTGTGTGCGTGGTCGTTGCGGTTTACAACATTGCCTATATCGTGCATATATGCCGCTATCTGTGCCAGCTCACAATCTCTTTCGGGGTAGCCGAGAGTGCTTAGTATCATATATGCCGTGTCTGCCGCACGCTCAACGTGGGCGAGCGAATGTTCGGTATATCCGATACTGCTCAGTGCATCGTCCGCACTGCTTATATATGTCCTTATGTCCTTGTTGCGTCTTATATATTCGTATGTAATATTGCTCATAGTCCTTTTCCTTTCGTCCTATGATTATTGTATCACAGCGAAAGGGGATATGCAAGAAAAAGATAAAAATAATGAGGCTGTTGCGAAAACGCAACAGCCTGCTTTACTTCTTATAGATTTTTATTATCTGTCTGAGTTTTACTCTCACACAGTAGCTTTTGCCTTCATTCAATAAGTCAAAGACAGTTTTTTCACATCTGAATGTGTGCAGCTTTTCACTGTCGGGATATTTGCAGTCAACAGTATAATTGTTGCTGTATGTCCATTTTGAACGGTTGGAATTAAGTCCTCCGTGCTTTGTTATCCGTTTGAATATCACCCGTATATGTTTTTTTCTGCCTTTATAGAATATATAGAGAGAAATAAGCAACAAAGCTGAAAGTACAATGCAGATAACTATAACCGTCTGTAAAAGTTGCAGTACATTATCCATGCTTACTTGTCAAGCACAGCCATATAAGCCTTTACTATCTCAACGCACTTATCGTAGTTCATACTGCTTGTATCAAGACAGAGATTATAATTTCTTGCGTCAGTCCAGTCACGGCCTGTATAGTGGCGATAATACTCGCTACGTTCCTTGTCTTTCTTTTCGATAAGCCTCATAGCGTCCTTGCCGTCAAGTCCGTATCTGTCGTATACATTCTTGATGGCGGTTTCGGTATCGGAATAGATGAACAGCTTTACAACATCCTTGCGACCCTTTAGTACAAAGTCCGCACATCTGCCGACAATAACAGCAGATTTTCCGCTGTCGGCAATATCGGTGATTATCTTAGCTGTATAGTTGAACAGGTTACGGTCGGAAGTGAAATCCTTGTGGTCAGGCTCTAAAAGCTCGCCGTCATATACTTTTTCACGATTGAAAATCGTGCTCTTTACCTTCTCATCAACTCTGCCGAAAAGCTCCTCGTTGATGCCGCTTTCATCACTTGCCATTCTGATTATCTCTTTATCGTAGTACGGAATATCAAGCTCTTTGGCAAGCATCTTACCGATAGTCTTGCCGCCGCTTCCCATTCCTCTTGCGATTGTAATAATACGTCCCATAAGCTCCTCCTTATTCGCCGAGATAAGCTTTCTTTACCGAGGCATCGTTTATAAGGTCTGATGCCTTACCCGAAAGTGAGATCTTACCCGTTTCGAGAACATACGCTCTGTCAGCGATTGAAAGTGCTTTTTTTGCGTTCTGTTCAACCAGCAGAACAGTAGTTCCCGTTTCTCTTATAGTCTGGATTATATCGAAAATATTGCTTACAAAGATAGGTGACAGACCCATTGAGGGTTCGTCCATTACGATGATCTTGGGCTTAGACATAAGCGCTCTGCCCATAGCAAGCATCTGCTGTTCACCGCCCGAAAGAGTACCTGCTATCTGCGTCTTTCTTTCTGCAAGACGGGGGAAACGCTCGTATACCATCTGGATATCCTTGCTTATATTCTCCTTGTCCTTGCGTGTGAAAGCGCCGAGCTTTAAGTTATCAAGAACGGTGAGGTTCTGGAAAATACGTCTGCCCTCGGGAACATGGGCTATACCCATTTCAACGATCTTATGAGCAGGTGTTTTTGTAAGCTCAACGCCGTTGAATTTTATCGAACCGCTCTTTGCGTGGAGCAGTCCCGTTATTGTATGAAGCGTGGTAGTCTTACCTGCACCGTTAGCACCGATAAGAGCAATTACCTCGCCCTCGTTTACTTCAAATGATATGCCCTTGAGAGCGGCTATCATTCCGTAGTTTACATAAAGATCCTTGATCTCAAGCATTGCCATTTTGACGCCCCTCCTTATTCTCCGAGATATGCCGTGATAACTTCCGGATTGTTGAGTACATCGGAAGTCTTACCCTGGCATAACAGCTGTCCGAAGTTGAGTACCGACAGCTTCTCGCATATACCCGATACAAGCGTCATATCGTGCTCGATAAGAAGAACGGTCATATCAAAGTTATCTCTTACAAAACGGATAGTATTCATAAGCTCAACCGTTTCGTTGGGGTTCATACCTGCGGCAGGCTCGTCAAGCAGTAACAGTTTCGGCTCTGTAGCAAGCGCTCTTGCGATTTCCAGCTTTCGCTGATCGCCGTAAGGAAGATTTGACGCTAAGAAGTCAGCCTTGTCATCAAGCTCGAAAACGTGGAGAAGTTCCATCGCCTTCTTATCCATTTCCTTTTCAGTCGAGAAGAAACGGGGAAGTCTGAATACGCCCTCTGCCGTGCTGTACTTGTAGTGGTTGTGAAGACCTACCTTAACGTTATCAAGTACGCTCATTTCCTTGAACAGTCTTATATTCTGGAATGTACGGGCGATACCTGCACGGTTTATATCTATTGTAGATTTTCCTGTTATGTTTTCACCGTCAAGAGTGATAACACCCTTAGAGGGCTTGTATACTCCTGTCAGCATATTGAACACGGTAGTCTTACCTGCGCCGTTAGGACCGATAAGTCCGTAAAGCTCGCCCTTTTCGATTGAAACATTGAATTCGTCAACAGCTCTCAGACCGCCGAATGATATTCCTAAATTCTTTACTTCAAGAAGTGCCATAATTACTTGACCTCCTTTTCAGCCGTGTCTTTACGTTTGAAAATCTTCAGCACCATACCTTTGAGCTTTCCAAAATTCGTTACGATAAATGTTCTTGCCTTTTCGTTTGATGTGAGTATCATCATAACGATAAGAACGATTGAGTAGATGAGCATTCTGTAGCTGTTGATGCTTCTGAGAAGCTCGGGGATAAGCGTTAAGATGATTGCTGCAATTACACTGCCTCTGATATTACCGATACCGCCGAGAACAACGAATACCAGAATCAGTATCGACAGGTTGTAGTCGAACTTTGAGGCCTGTAATGTAGAGTAGTTGTGTGAGTACAGAGCACCGGCTATACCTGCAAGGAAAGCAGTGAGTGCAAATGTTATCAGCTTGTACTTCGTTATGTTAAGGCCTACGGATTCTGCGGCTATTGAGTTGTCACGGATAGCCTTTACCGCTCTGCCTGTTCTTGAGTTGATGTAGTTATAAGAGATGATGAGCGTTATCAGAAGCAGGATGAAGCCTACAACGAATGAAGAATCATTCGGCACGCCCTTTACACCGAGCGCTCCTCTTATTATTTCGGTGCCGTCTGCTTCCAGATTCATATCAGCCTGATTGAGCGCAATATGAAGACCCTTGCTGTCTATACCTACATAGAGCGCCGCAAATACATTCTTGATTATTTCGCCGAATGCAAGCGTTACGATAGCAAGATAGTCGCCGTTGAGTCTTAATACGGGAATTCCTATCAGTATGCCGAATATAGCGGCGAAGATACCGCCGACAAGTATAGCGAGCGGAAAACGCACCCATTCGACAAGTATCGTTTCTTTTGTAGCTATAGAGAACAGTGCGCTGGCATAGGCACCTACGCACATAAAGCCTGCCTGTCCTAAGCTAAGCTCACCGAGTATACCTACAGTGAGGTTGAGCGATACTGCGAGTATCGAGTATACGCAAAGCGGAACTAAAAGTCCGTCTATCTGACTTGAAACGTTGCCTGTCGATGAAAGTATCATCATAATGACAAAGACAACCGTAACCATGATATATGTCGTGAAGCTCTTTTTCGTCTGTGGCTTCAGCATTTTCGTTTTTGCCAAGGCTGTTTTATTATTCACAAAAACCAATCCCTTCTGTAATTATACTTTTTCTCTTACCTTCTTGCCAAGTATTCCCGTAGGCTTTATGATAAGAACGAGAATAAGCACTGCAAAAACGATAGCGTCGGAGAGCTGAGGTGAAATGTATGCTCTGCCGAGTATTTCGATAACACCGATCAGGATACCGCCGATCATAGCTCCTGGTACCGAACCGATACCGCCGAATACCGCCGCAACGAAAGCCTTGATACCGGGCATTGCACCTGTTGTGTTCTGAAGCGTCGGATAAGCCGAGCAGAGAAGTGCGCCGGCAATCGCTGCAAGTCCCGAACCGATGGCAAAAGTAAGTGAGATGGTTCTGTTTATGTTTATGCCCATAAGCTGTGCCGCATCCTTATCTTCCGATACCGCAAGCATCGCACGACCGCTTTTCGTCTTGTTTATGAAGAGCGAAAGACCGATAACGATAAGTATCGAAACGACGATAGCGACTATCGCTTCACCTGTGATGACCACCTGTCCGTCAAAGAGCGATATGCTCGGAACATTTACTACCGAGGTGAAGTTAACAGGCTTTTCACCGAACAGGAGCAACGCAGAATTCTGAAGGAAATAGCTTACGCCTATTGCAGTGATAAGTACAGACAGCGAGGTCGCCTGTCTTAAGGGCTTGTACGCAATCTTTTCAATCACGATACCAAGCACGGTACATACGATAACCGCAATAAGTACGGAAAGGTACGGATTGATACTGAAAGAGGTCATCGAATAGAAAATTACATATCCGCCGACCATGATTACATCGCCGTGAGCAAAGTTAAGCATTTTGGCTATGCCGTATACCAGCGTATAGCCGAGTGCGATTACGGCATATATGCTGCCAAGGCTTATGCCGTTTATGAGGTTATTGAGAAAACCCATTTATAACATCCTTCCTTAGTGAAGTTCTAATACTATTTATTATATCACACGGCATAACCGTTTGCAACATTTTTTTGCATAAAATTCAAAACCCGACAGGCCGGAGCCTGTCGGGTCTTAAACTGATTTATGTTGTATACCGGTTATCAGTTGTCAAGAGCAGCGTAGTTGCCGTCCTTGATAACAACAGCCTTAGGTGACTTTGAAACTTCGCCGTTGGCATTCCACTTCATGCCTGTACCTGTAAGACCGTCATAGCTGAAATCAGCTGCTGTGATACCAGCCTTGAGTTTTTCGCAGATGTCAGATGCGCTCATATCGCCTGTGATTTTCTGGCTTTCGATGAGCTTTGCAAGAATCTTTACGCCATCATAAGCGTCTGCTGCGAACTGGTTGGGGGTTTCGTCATTGTAAGCTGCCTTATAAGCCTTAACGAAGTCCTGCGTAGCCTGATCCTTTGAATCTGCTGCGAAAGGTGTTAAGAGCATAACGCCTTCTGCAAGTGAAGTATCGAAGTTCTTGATAGATGTAAGACCGTCAAGACCGTCACAACCGAAGAACTTGGGTGCGAAGCCTGCGTTCTTGCTCTGTGTGAGGATAAGAGAAGCCTGCTGATAGTAGATGGGAAGGAACACAAGCTCTGCGCCCTTGTTCTTGCAGTCAGCTATCTGAGCAGAGAAGTCTGTCTTGCTGTCCTTTGTGAATGACTGTTCGGAAACAAGCTCAAGACCCTTTGCAGCGGCCTCAGTCTTGAATGCGTTGTAGATACCGGAAGAATAAGCGTCTGAACTGTCGTAGATAACGCCGATCTTTGTAGCAACCTTGTTGTCTGCTATATAGTCAGCAGATGCTTTACCCTGGTTAGGATCTGTAAAGCAGATCTGGAAGCAGTTGTCGTTAGCGATAACGTCCTGTGCAGATGCAGAGGGTGTGAACAGGAATATGTTATCCTGCTTTGACTTGTCAACTACAGCAAGGCATGAACCTGTTGTAACTGTGCCGAGTAATATCTGCATACCCTGATCCTTCAGTGTGTTGTAAGCATTAACTGCCTTATCGCCCGAGTCAGCCTCATCGTCTTCAAATACGAGCTTCAGCTTGTTGCCGTTTACACCGCCTGCAGCGTTTACTTCGTCAACTGCAAGCTGGATAGCGTTCTTAACGCCTACGCCGTACTGTGCGGCATCACCTGTAAGAGGACCGCTACCGCCGATAACGATAGTTTTTCCACCATTTTCAGCTACGCTTGTAGAACCGCCTACATCGCCGCTGGTTGCATTGTTTGATGAACAACCCGCAAATGCTGTAACTGCCATTGTTGCGGCAGTTGCCATTGCAAGAACTCTTTTAAAATTCTTCATTTTGAATCTCTCCTTTGTACTGATTTGTATGCTTTTGAACATACACATTTATCTTTACTCGCTTATATTAACACGGTTTTGCAAGTTTGTCAAGGTGAAAATTCACAAAAATAAACTTGCATTTTTACTTTATTGTTGTCAATTAGTAAATTACAGGCTGTTTTAAGTGCATTTTCAGCCGTTTTTCATCGGATTGTCTTGAATAAGTTCATCGTTACGGCAAATTCCGGCTGAAATATCCGCTGTAAAAGTTGAACATTATACTTGAAAATCCCGAGGAAACGTGTTATACTTATAAAAATATGTTAATGCTTGCAAAAGGCAGGAAAGGAATTCGTTATGCAGATACACGAATCGGCAGAGGACTACCTCGAATCCGTACTTATATTAAGTAAACAGCTTGGCAATGTAAGGTCAATTGATGTAGTTAACTATTTCGACTATTCAAAACCCAGCATCAGCGTTGCTATGAAAAATCTCCGTATGAACGGTTACGTTACCGTTGATTCAAAGGGATATATCGAGCTTACCGAAAAGGGCAGTGAAATAGCGAACAAGATGTACGAGCGCCATACGCTTCTTACAAAATGGCTGACAGCACTCGGAGTTGACGAGAAGATAGCGGTTGAAGATGCCTGTCGTATTGAGCATGTTATAAGCGATGAGAGCTTCGAGGCTATCAAAAGGCATATTCCCTCAAAGGCTGAATAAAGTCAGTAACGCCGCACAGTCGGCGTTATATTTGTGTATATCATAAAGGTATATGAATAAACCTTTCGGCATATCATAAAACATACCGGAAACAAGGCGGTGATGCGTTATGATGTGCCATTTCAGTGATATAAGATGTAAAGAAGTTATCAGCATAAAATCGGGTTGTCGTATAGGCTTTGTCGATGATGTTGAGATCGACTCCTGCACGGCGAAGATATGCCGTATCATCGTTTACGGGAAAAGCCGTTGCTTCGGCATTTTCGGCAGGGAGGAAGATATATTCATCAACTGGACGGATATCGAGATAATCGGTGAAGATACGATACTTGTCGGCTGTGATTTTCCACATCAGCCAAAACGAAAAGGCGGATTGCTCAAAAATTTGTTTAAATAGCACAATAAAAATTTTCAGCCTGAATATTGATTTGAAATCCTTATTGTGATATAATAAAAAGGCTGTTGAACAGCAAATCCACACGTTATGTATAGCGTTCTGCGGTGCTCACGGGCTTGAACGTGTCATCATAGCGGAGGAAAAAACCAAAAATCAAGGAGGACACTACCATGGCAGTAGTATCAATGAAGCAGCTCTTAGAAGCAGGCGTTCACTTCGGTCACCAGACAAGAAGATGGAACCCCAAAATGGCACCCTACATTTTCACAGAGAGAAACGGTATCTATATTATCGATCTCCAGAAGACAGTAAAGAAGCTTGACGAAGCTTACAACTTCATTCACGAAGTTGCAGCTAACGGCGGCGAAGTTCTGTTCGTAGGTACAAAGAAGCAGGCTGCTGATTCAATAAAGGAAGAAGCACTCAGAGCAAACGCTCACTATGTAAACGCAAGATGGCTCGGCGGTATGATGACAAACTTCAAGACCATCGAGAAGAGAATCAAGAGACTTGAACAGCTTCACACAATGGAGAACGACGGTACATTCGATCTTCTTCCCAAGAAGGAAGTTGTTAAGCTCAACCTCGAGATCGAAAAGCTTGAGAAGTTCCTCGGCGGTATCAAGAACATGAAGAAGCTCCCCAGCGCTCTGTTCGTTGTAGATCCCCGCAAGGAAAAGATTGCAGTATCAGAAGCTAAGAAGCTCGGTATCCCCGTAGTAGCTATCGTAGATACAAACTGCGATCCTGATGAGATCGACTATGTAATCCCCGGTAACGATGACGCTATCCGTGCAGTTAAGCTCATTGCAGGTGCTATGGCTGACGCTATCATCGAAGCTAGACAGGGTCAGGCTGACGTAACTGAAGAAGTTGCAGAAGCTGAGGCAGAAGCTACAGAAGAATAATTAAAATACGAATATAAACATAAAGGAGAATTACAATGGCTATTTCAGCACAGGCAGTAAAGCAGTTAAAAGAGCTCACAAACTGCGGTATGATGGACTGCAAGAGAGCACTTGAAGAAACAAATGGCGATGTAGATGCCGCTATCAAGAATCTTCGTGAAAAGGGTCTTGCTAAGGCTGCTAAGAAGTCAGGCAGAATCGCTGCGGAAGGTCTTGTATATACAAAGATTGACGAAGCTAAGAAGGTCGGCGTTGTAGTTGAAATCAACGTTGAAACAGACTTCGCCGCTAAGACAGACAGATTCATCGAGTTCGTTGAGCTCGTTGCTAACACAATCATCGAGAACGATGTTGCTGATGTTGACGCTCTCAAGGAAGTTGTTCCCGCAGGTCAGACAGAAAAGATCGGCGATATCCTTACAGAGAGAATCGCTACAATCGGCGAAAACATTCAGATCCGTCGTTTCAAGAGAATGACAGGCGACCTCTTCGCTTACACACACAACGGCGGCGGTTCGATCATCGGTTCTATGATCAAGATCGAAGCTGACGATGTAAACGACGATGCAGTTAAGGCTTGCGCTAAGGATCTTCTTCTCCAGATCACAGCGAGTGCTCCTCAGTTCGTTTCACAGGCTGACGTTCCCGCTTCTGTTATCGAAGCTGAAAAGGAAGTACAGCTCAAGCTCGTTCAGAACGAAAATGAGCAGTCTGCTAAGCCCAAGCCCCAGAACGTTCTTGAGAAGATCGTTGACGGTAGAATGAGAAAGTTCGCAGAGGAGATCTGCTTACTTGATCAGCCTTACGTTAAGGATCCTAACCTCACAGTTGCTAAGTTCATCGCATCTGTTGGCAAGAACATCAAGGTTGTTGAATTCGTTCGTTTTGAAAAGGGCGAAGGTATTCAGAAGAAGGAAGACGACTTCGCAGCAGAAGTTGCTTCAATGGTTAAGTAATTATACCGATATAATGAAAGCCCTGAGCAAACGCTCAGGGCTTTTTGTATTGGGAAAATCGTCATCTTATTCGAATCTTGAGTAGTCGGATTATCAAATCAAGTGCAACACACAGTCTTAATAATAAACGTTTATGACAAACTTGACCCCTCCGTTTTCACGGAGGGGTCTGATGCTATGCTCTAAAAACCGTTTTATCAGAATGCCTTCTTGTAGATTTCGAGTATCTCGTCGGAGTTGGTTTCTCTGGGATTACCGCCTGTGCAAACATCGTTGAATGCGGCTACAGACAGATCCTTGAGATCCTCTTCCTTGACATTGATCTCGTGGAGCTTCTGAGGAATATTGATAGACAGTGAAAGCTTGCGGACAGCTTCAACAGCAGCCTTTACACCCTCTTCGTCAGTCATATTCTCTGTACCCTGTACGCCCATAGCTTTTGCTATTGCCTTGTACTTGGGCTTTGCAGGGCTCTCTGCGTTATATTCCATAACGTAGGGAAGCAGAAGTGCGTTTGCAACACCGTGAGGTGTATCATAGAATGCACCGAGAGGGTGAGCCATTGAGTGAACGATACCAAGACCTACGTTCGAGAAGCCCATACCTGCTATGTACTGAGCAAGCGCCATTGTTTCTCTTGCCTTGGGATCGCCCTGAACGCTGTCGTACAGCGAGCCTGCGATAAGCTCGATAGCACGGAGTTCAACCATATCGGACAGCTCCCATGCGCCCTTTGTGATGTAGCCCTCAATTGCGTGTGTCAGTGCGTCCATACCTGTAGATGCGCACAGACCCTTGGGCATACCCATCATAAGATCGCTGTCTACGATAGCTACTACGGGAATATCCTTGGGATCTACGCAAACCATCTTCTTCTTGTTTGCTTCGTCTGTGATAACGTAGTTGATAGTAACCTCTGCCGCTGTACCCGATGTTGTGGGAAGTGCAATCAGCGGAACGCTCTTATTCTTTGTATCTGCAACGCCCTCAAGCGATACAACATCCGCAAAGTCGGGGTTAGCTATAATGATGCCTACAGCCTTAGCTGTATCCATAACTGAACCGCCGCCTACAGCTACAAGTGAGTCAGCGCCCATCTCCTTGAACTTTGCAACACCTGTCTGAACATTTGCAACTGTGGGGTTTGCCTTAACGTCACTGTATATTTCATAGTCGATTCCTGCCTTGTCAAGCTCTGCCGTAACCTTTGTAGCTACTCCGCATTCAAGCAGTACCTTATCGGTAACGAACATTACCTTTTTAAGTCCTCTGCCTGTAAGCTCGGGAACGAGGTTTTCTCTTGCGCCTGCGCCGAAATATGAAGTTTCGTTAAGTATAAAACGATTAGCCATTGGTTTTTACCATCCTGTTCTTTTAATTTAAAGCACGGAATATATATATTTCCGTTTGCTGTATTTATTATACTACCTTTGGATAGAAAATGCAATACTTTTCACAAAAGTTTTACATTTATCACGGGAAATATATGCAAAAATTACATTAAAGATACTTCTTATAACCGGGGTGCTTGCCTGTTACTCCATACTGTTCTCTCATACCGATAAGTCTTTCGATGTTGTCGGGGGTAATATCCTTTACGCCACCGAGCAGTCTTGCAACGAGCGAGATGTGAGCCTGAAGCTCCATTGTTTCCATTCTGTAGTATGCTGTGATAAGGTCGGCACCTACAGTCAGAGCACCGTGGTTTTCAAGGAGCATACAATCGTGATCCTTTAAGTAAGGTGCGATTGCTTCGGGTACCTCGTAGGTTGAGGGTGTGCCGTAAGGAGTCAGCGGTATTGAACCTACTGCAATTACTGTTTCGATCATGCAGTAATCGTCCATAGGCAGATGAGCACACGCAAATCCTGTTGAAACAGGAGGGTGAGCGTGAACAACAGCACCAACGTCGGGACGCTCCTTATAGCATCTCAGGTGCATCTTTACTTCCGATGAGGGACGGAAGCCCTCTGCGGCTTCAAGCACGTTGAAATCATCATCTATAAGACCTATCTTTTCGGGAGTGATGAACGCCTTGCTGACGCCTGTCTGCGTAGCAAGATACTTACCCTCGCCAACCTTTACCGTTACGTTGCCGTCATTTGCGGCAACCCAGCCCTTCTGCCAGAGCTTGTGGCAGATGTCTACCATTTGTTCTTTAATTTCTTCGTACATATTTATATCCTTTCGGTATTTTATTTTATCTGCGTTTATACAACGCCTTTCTGTAGCATTATGTTTGCGTATACCGCCTTTTCGCCAGTTGCGATTATAGCATAGGCTGTCTTTGCCTGCTCGTAAAATTCAAAGCGTTCTATCTGACCAATAGCATCGTTTCCTCTTTCGTCGTGCTTTGAAACTATCGCTTTGTATTCGTCCCATATAGGAGTTTTTGCGGTGTCGCCGGGCATTACCTGCATAAGATTTACAGGCTTGTCAACATAGGTGTCAAGAGGGAAGAGCGTCAGTATTGCGTCAAGCAGTTCAGGTACGCCGTGACCGTCCGCACGGATAACCTTGCAGTTTTTACCCATACTCTCGGCAGGGAAGTTGCCGTCCGCAATGATTATTCTGTCACTGTGTCCCATTTCACAAAGTGTTTTGAGCAGTTCGGGCGATAATATCGCAGGAATATTTTTAAGCATTATTTCACCTTCTCAAGATAGATTTTATAGTATTTGTTCCATTCGGCTGTATTTTCGGGAGCAAATGTACAGAGCTTTTCCGAAGCGGCTATTATCTTTCTAGACGTTTTTATATCCGCTATCTCTCCGCTTGCCATCAGCTGAATTGCTATATTGCCGTAAGAGGTCGCCTCGACAGGTCCGCTTGAAACCTCTATGCCGAGCGAATCTGCGGTAAGCTCCGACAGGAATTTATCCTTTGTTCCGCCGCCGACCATATACAGCCTTGAAAACTTCTTGTCGGTGCAGTCCTCAAGCTCGTTCACGGCTGTGCGGTACTTCATCGCAAGGCTCTCATAGATACAGCGCATAACCTCGCCGTCATTTTCGGGAACATACTGTCCTGTTTTTTTGCAATATTCCTTTATTCTTTCGGGAATGTTGCCTGCAGGGGTAAATTCGGGAGCGTCAACATCTATAAAGCACCTGAACGGCTCGGCTTTTCTCGCCATATCCTCAAGTTCGGCAAAGCTGTACTGCCTGCCCTCTCTTATCCACTGACGGCGGCTCTCCTGAATGAGCCATAAGCCGATTATATTTTTAAGGAACGAAGTCTTTGCACCGTAGCCGGTTTCGTTTGAAACGTTGAGCTTTGCGGATTTTTCATTTATTACGGGAGCGTCAAGCTCTGTGCCGAGAAGCGACCATGTACCGCACGACAGGAACGCAAAGTCCTTTTCGACTGCTGGTACTGCGACCATCGCACTTTGCGTATCGTGACCGCAGGCGGCGATTATTTTTGCAGGCTTTATATCAAGCTCTTTGCAGATCTCATCGGACAGTGTTCCGACTACCGTTCCGCTGTTAACGATTTTCGGCAGGAGAGAATGTTTTATTTTAAGACGCTCTGTACATTCTTCCGACCAGTTTTTCTTCTCTGCGTCAAACAGCTGTGTGGTTGACGCTATTGACATTTCCGCAACGGGTTTTGCACCTAGATAATATGCGAACAAATCGGGCATCATAAGTATCTTATCGGCTCTGTCAAGCAGTTCCGCACGATCCCTTATTATGCTCAGAAGCTGGAACGCCGTGTTTATCTCCATTATCTGAATACCGGTCTTTTCATACAGCCTTTTATGGTCGATGAAACGCTTGCTGTAGTCCGCAGTGCCCGCTGTTCTGCCGTCACGGTAGTGTACGGGGTTTTCAAGCAGTCTGCCCGACTTGTCGATAATTCCGAAGTCAACGCCCCATGTATCTATCGCAATGCTGTCTATCTCGCCGTATTCCTTTGATTTTATAAGTGCCTGTTTTATCTCATGGAACAGACGGAGAAAATCCCAGTACATCGTTCCGCCGAGTGTTACGGGATCGTTTGAAAAGCGGTGGATTTCGGTGAGCTTTATTACAGTGCCGTCAAAAGAGCCGATAACGGCTCTTCCGCTTGACGCACCGAAGTCAATGGCGAGTACGTTTTTCATACTGCCGCCTTATCTTATGTTGCGGTACATAGGACCGTAAGCGTTGCAAGCTCTGAAGTCCTGACCTTCCTTATCCATACCGAATGCGTTCCAAGCGGCAGGACGGAATATATCCTTTTCGGGTACGTTGTGCATAGCAACGGGTATTCTCAGCATAGAGCAGAGTGTGATAAGGTCTGCGCCTATGTGACCGTAGCTTATAGCACCGTGGTTTGCGCCCCAGTTGTTCATTACATCGTAGGCTGTTTTGAATGCGCCCTCGCCTGTTGTTCTCGGAGCGAACCATGTGCAAGGCCATGTGTAGTCGGTGCGCTTCCACAGTTTGTCGCTGACTTCATCGGGAAGATGAACCGTCCAGCCCTCAGCTATCTGAAGTACGGGACCAAGACCTTTTACGAGGTTCAGTCTTATCATTGTGCAGGGCATTTCTGCTTCTGTTACAAATCTTGAAGAGTATCCGCCGCCTCTGAAATAGCCGAGATCGGCATAGTTCCATGTAGTAGCGTCAAGTATGTTGTCGATATCCTTGTCCGTAACATCGTACCAGGGCTTCATTACGCCGTTGCCGTTTTCGTCTGTAGCTTTACCGCAGGCGTCAAGGCAAGCCGCGCCTGAGTTTATAAGGTGGATAAATCCGCCGCTCTGCTTTGCAACGCCCTCAAGTTCATAGCCTGTAGCTTTCTTTACGGCTTCGGGACTCCAGTATGTACGCACATCGGCGAATATCTGAGCACGGTTTGTAAGGAGTTTCATGAATAACATTCCAAGACCGTTGAGAACATCGTTTTCTGTAGCGAGAACGTATGGCTCTCTTGCACCGTTCCAGTCGAATGAGGTGTTGAGCATAGCCTCGGGGAAGTCACAGTTGGGATAGAAGTCTGTCCACTGACGCTGACCCTGGAAACCTGCGGCAATCGCATTGTGACCTACAGATTCTTCCTCACAGCCTGCGGGAAGATTTTTATTGCCGTTCATCAGATCCTTTATGATACACATCATCTTAACGACAAATTCCCAGTCCCCGTCTTTCTGCTCACGGGTGCGGCGGAACTGCTCGGGGTTCTTGTCAAAGCCTTCCTTGCACTTTTCACGGGTCCACTTGAGAGCCTTCTGATATTCAGCCTCGTCATAGATACCCTCTGTCATTCGGCGGATTATTTCAACCTCGTCAACTGATTCAACACGCATACCGAGGTATTCTTCTATAAATGCGGGGTCAATGATCGAACCGCCGATACCCATTGTGATAGAGCCTATCTGTAAGTATGACTTACCTCTCATTGTAGCACAGGCAACAGCCGCTCTGCCGAAACGCAGGAGCTTTTCCTTTACGTCCTCGGGGATAGAAGTGTCGTCTGCTTCACATACGTCATGACCGTAGATTCCAAAGGCGGGAAGACCTTTCTGTGCGTGTGTTGCAAGTACAGATGCAAGGTAAACCGCACCGGGACGCTCTGTTCCGTTGAAGCCCCATACGCCCTTTATTGTCATAGGATCCATATCCATTGTTTCTGCGCCGTAGCACCAGCAGGGTGTAACTGTGAGTGTGATGTCAACACCGCACTTCTTGAACTTGTCTGCACAGGCGGCGGCTTCCGCAACTCTGCCTATAGTAGTGTCGGCGATTACTACCTTTACGGGTTCGCCGTTTGAATATCTTAAATTTTCTTCGAACAGCTTTGCGGCGGATTTAGCCATGTTCATTGTCTGCTCTTCAAGAGATTCTCTTACTTTGAGAACACCTCTTCTTCCGTCGATCGTGGGACGTATGCCTATTACGGGATAATCGCCTATAAGTCTGTTTTCACTCATGATAAAATATTTCCTTTCTGTAAAATAGAAAACGTTTTTGGTGCTTTGCACCGTTGCCTTTATTTTAGCACTTCTATGCACTTTTCGTCTCGTTTTATTCTCAGAAATTATATGACAATATTGACATTTTTGAAGAGCAGACTAAAATTTTATAAAATTGCTTTAAAAGAGCTCACTTTTATGATATAACAACCTCAGACTAAAAATCGTCATAAGACGATTTTACCGCATAATATGCGGTGTGTGCTTACGCACCCGTCTGAGAACGTTTTAACATAATTTGTTTTGTGACACAAAACTACGGCGTGACCGCCGTAGTGCTTGACAGCACGTCAAATTATGTTATAACAACCTCAGACTAAAAATCGTCATAAGACGATTTTACCGCATAATATGCGGTGTGTGCTTACGCACCCGTCTGAGAACGTTTTAACATAATTTGTTTTGTGACACAAAACTACGGCGTGACCGCCGTAGTGCTTGACAGCACGTCAAATTATGTTATAACAACCTCAGACTAAAAATCGTCATAAGACGATTTTACCGCATAATATGCGGTGTGTGCTTACGCACCCGTCTGAGAACGTTTTAACATAATTTGTTTTGTGACACAAAACTACGGCGTGACCGCCGTAGTGCTTGACAGCACGTCAAATTATGTTATAATTAGATTTAGTTTCATTAAGGAGATAAAGAGTATGAGAATGTTCTTAGCGATACTTGCTTGTAAAGTATCGAAATGTTTACTTAAACTTATCGGCAGAGGAAGCAGTCTGCCGGGTGATATAGCACTGAAAATCTGTCCCGATGTACTGTCAAGGGTGAAGCTGCCCGAGCAGGTAATTGCGGTTACGGGAAGCAACGGCAAGACTTCGACCGTTGAAATGATAGCACAGGTAATGCGTAAATCGGGTAAAAAAGTTATATGGAATAAAGAGGGTTCAAACCAGATAGCAGGTGTTACTGCGATAATATTATCCGAATGTACATTCGGCGGCAAGGTAAAGGGCGATGTTCTTTTACTTGAGTCTGACGAAAGATATGCTAAATATTCGTTCAAATTCTTTGCGCCTACGCACTATATAATTACAAATCTCTACCGTGACCAGCTTACGAGAAACGGTCATCCCGAATGGGTCTATGAATCGGTAAAGGAGAGCATCAGACCCGAATCACAGCTTATTCTCAATGCTGATGATCCGCTTGTTTCGAGATACGGCAGGGACAGGGAGAACGTTGTGTGGTTCGGTATGGATAAGCAGGATTTCAGCACAGACCAAGCTACAGGAGTATATAATGACGGTGCGTTCTGCCCCGAATGTAAGCACAGAATGAGTTATGATTATTATCACTATGCACATATCGGAAGCTATCACTGCGACAACTGCGGACATAAAAAACACGATACGCAGTACACCGTAACGAATGTCGATTATGACAGCGGTATCGTGACAATTAACGATAAGTACAAGATAAAACTTCTGTTCAAGAGCGTTTATAATGTATACAATATTCTTGCCTGCTTTGCCGCCTGCTCGATCGTCGGAATAGACGGTGATATGATAGCGGACGAGCTGTCACACTACTTCCTTAAAAACGGACGTATTTTACAGTACAAGCTCGGTGTGAACAAGGGAACATTCCTTATCGCAAAGCACGAAAACTCCGTTGCAAGCGACCGTGTATATGACTATATAATAAGAAAAAATCAGCCCTGCTCGGTAATTATAATAATTGATTCCGTCAGCAGACGTTATTCAACAGGCGAAACCAGCTGGCTGTGGGATATTGATTACGGTGTTCTTAAAGCCGACTGCATACAGCATCTGTACCTGCTCGGCAGACACGCAAAGGATCTTGAAACAAGACTGTCCTACGCAGATGTTGACATGAACAAGGTCACGGTAAACGAGGATATCCCTGCGGCACTTGATGAAATTGCGGCAAAACCTCTCGGCAAGCTGTATACAGTTACTTGCTTTTCCGATAAGGAAAAGTTCTTGTCAAAGGTAGAGCTTACACCTGCGGAGGAGGACATATGAGAATAATTCATTTATTTGCGGATTTATGCAATCTTTACGGAGATTATGGAAATGTATGCGCTCTGAAAAGAGCGCTTGAAAATAAGGGACAGACTGTAGAGGTTGAATATCAGTCGATAGACGATACGATTGATATTTCGGGTGCGGATTTTGTGTTTATAGGTTCGGCTACCGAGAGAAACCAGAAAGTAGCTCTCAATTATCTGCAAAATTACAAGGATAATATTAAATCTGCCCTTGATAACGGCACGGTTATTCTTGCAACAGGCAATTCCTTTGAAATGTTCGGACAGAGCGTTACCGACTGTGACAGCGTAAAGCATGACGGACTGATGTTCTTCCCGTATGAAACTGCCGAGGGCAAAGAAAGAATTGTCACCGACAGCCTTTGCGTTACTTCGCTGTGCGGCGGAGATATAATAGGATTTGTAAACAAGGCAAGCCTGACCGCAGGCTTTACATCACCGCTGTTTGATGTAAAGCAGGGTAGCGGCAACGGCAAGGACGACAGCAAAGAGGGTGTACATTACGGCAATTTCTACGGTACACACCTTATAGGTCCTGTGCTTATAAGAAACCCTCAGCTGTGTGAATACTTTGCAGAAATGCTTATAAAAGAGTAATAAGGATATAACAAATCCCCCGTTCATCGTTTTTGACGAACGGGGGTTGAGTTTTTAGTATGTAATTTTATCTGTCTTTTTTGAGCATTGATACGCCGATTGAAATTGTAGCTATGATTGATATTACATAACCGATTACAAGGTCGCTTATAAAAGCGCCTGTCATCGAGTCGGTACCCTCAAGACCGGAAATAAGGTCTATGTCTTTCATCAGGTCAAACAGTCCGAAGAAAACGCCAAAGAATCCTTCATATCCAAGCAGTGAAAGTGCTTCATCAATTCCGGGTTCGCTTACAATGTTCCATGCGGCTATAACCATGTTGCTGAAAAGAACCATAAGCAACACTATTACGATACTTACGATAAATCCGAGAACATCATATTTTTTGCCGAACAGATGATAACCGAATATTGTCGAGAACGCCATTGCGATACCGCCGAGATAAGATACATATCCGAGCTTTCCGATAAGGATCCATACAGCACATCCGATAAGCGAGAAGAGTATCGCACCGAGTATGCCCATTACAGGATTTGCAGGCTGCTGTATAGCTGTAGGTCTGCCTGCAACAAAACGGTTGTCGTTACCGAACGAATTCATCGGCTGCTGAACAAAACCGCCGTTGTTCATCGGCATAGGTGACGGCTGTGAGAAACCGCCGTTTATCGGAGGAAGATTGCTGTTTGACGGAGGCTTGAGTTCAGCCAGCGACTGAGCGGTTGAATATCCAGTGCTTTCGGGTGCTGTTGCAGGGTCGACAGAGTCCATTGAATTGTTGCTCGTCGCAGGGGGAAGAACCGTTGTCGGCGTAACGACAACCTGATCATCGGCTATCGGCTGAGTCACAGGAACGGGTATTCCGTAAATTCCAACGGCACTATTTGCTGTTTGCTGTGTCTGATTTATATCAGGCTGCTGCATAGGCTGCGGTACAGGCTGAGAATCAATAGGCTTTGCACTCTGCGTTACAGCCGCTTTTTCTGCGGCATCTTCTTCGCTTTGAACGCACATTTTACAAAGCTGTTTTAAATTGCCGTCGGCCGCCTTTGCAAAGCTAAGACCGATTGATGAATTGCATCTGGCACAGGCATTGCTGTAGTAGTTTGCGGAATAATACTTTACCATATCGGTAATGAAACGCTTTATGTCAAGCACTGCCTGAGCGTCATCGTTTCCTGCGAAAAGTACAGCAGATATATTCGGCTCGCCCGCCTTGTATGCCTTTACAAAACTGTTCTCAGGCTTTGACATATATTCCTTGAAAAAGTCGTCCGCAACCTTTGTTGTAAGAGCGCTCTTTCTTACCCACGAGTTGAAAATAATACAGCTTTTATCATTCAGAGCCTTGAGTGTAAAGCCATAGCCGACATAAGTTCCGCAGGCATGGTCGTCTGCGTCAAGACTTAACGCCAGTTCGGGCTTTAAACGTAACAGTACGTCAGTTACCATTATATTTCCTCCAAAAAATGCTTTATCTTAGTTGCAAAGCAAAGCCTTACCCATTAATTTTACTATAAATCGGCTTTTATGTCAATAGCCTGAAGCTAACGGACAGGAAAATTTAAGTAAAACAAATAAAAAAAGCTCCCGTATTATCGGGAGCAATCTTTATCGTAGCTTTAACTTAAATCAGTTAGCACGCTCAACCTTACCTGAACGAAGGCAACGAGAGCAAGCGTGTACTCTGCAAGGAGTACCGTTAACTATAGCCTTAACCTTCTGAACGTTGGGCTTAAAAGCTCTGTTTGTACGTCTGTGTGAGTGAGAAACCTTAATGCCGAAAGTTACGCCCTTTCCGCAGATATCACATTTTGCCATGGGGTTTGCACCTCCTTCAATACTTGCTTTTATCTTGCGGCGGATAACGAGTCCGCCATTCACTATTTAACATATAGCGATACAACATTAATATTTTAACAGAAACCCGAACAAATTGCAAGTGTTTTTTGATAAATTTATGAAAAATTTTTGCATATCAACAACTTGTACAATTATATCGACAGTTTTCCGCCACTTTTGTGCAATCAGAACACAAAAGTGTATGTGCTGTCGGGTAATGTCTCAAATGAAACAATACCGTCGCTTGACAGCATAGGAACCGACTTACCGTCGCAGAGGATAGCCTCGCAGTCCGACTTGATACGGCAGGTGCCGCCTATAGTTGACTTTATCGTAACTGCCGTGGGGTTGAAGTTCTCCCACTTCACGTCAACTATAAATCCGTGTCTTGCGCAAAGTCCCTTGAAGCATCCGTTTCTCCATGCGTCAGGAGTAGCAGGGAGGAGTTCAATATATCCCTCGTGGCTCTGTATCAGCATTTCTGCAATGCCGGCACTTCCGCCGAAGTTTCCGTCAAGCTGGAACGGAGGGTGGAAGTCAAACAGATTGTCGAACGTGCAACCTCTCAGCAGACCCTGTAAAATAGAGTAAGCACGGTTGCCGTCCTTTACTCTTGCCCACAGATTGAGCTTGTACGCTCTTGCCCAGCCGGTTGATTCATCACCACGGTCGTTGAGTGTGTTTATTGCCGCTTTCATAAGCTCGGGCGTATTTGAATTGATTGCCTTACCGGGATAAAGACCGAGCAGGTGCGAGATATGACGGTGGTTCTTCTGTGTCTTGCTGTGGTCGAAGTTATCATCGTCCTCTTCAAACCATTCCTTTAAAAGTCCCGTCTTTTTGCTTACGCTGTACGGCTTTAACTGAACTATCTGATTTTTTACGATATTGCGAAGTTCTTCATCTTCTCCGAGTGCCTCGCTTGCGGTGATAAAGTCGCTGTACAGCTGTTCGATAAGGCTCTGCTCATAAGTATTGCCTATCGTAACAGGTCCGTGCTCGGGCGAGTATGTAGGCGAAGAAACAAGACGTTTCTGCTTGCCATCATATATCAGCCACTGCGTATAGAATCTTACGCTCTCACGCATTATCGGATAGATACGTTCTTCAAAATACTTCTTGTCGCCCGTGAACTCATAGTATTCATAAATGTTCTGCATAAGCCATGCGACAGCCGCAGTTGACCAGCCCCAGTAGAAGTCCCAGCCGGGAGCTGTCCAGCCGAAAGGCGTACTCTGTGTATGAGCACACCAACCGTTTTCGGGGTGTTCTTCATCTGACTTTATACCGTAATATGCCTCTGCTGACTTTCTGCCGGACGGACGCATACTGTCAAGAAAATCAACCAGAGGAGGAACCGTTTCGCTGAGGTTAGTGTTATACGCACCCCAGTAGTTCATCTGTAAGTTAACGTTTATATGATAGTCACAGCACCACGGAGGGCAGTTGCTCTCATTCCAGACGCCCTGGAGGTTTGCAGGGAGCGAACCGGTTCTTGACGAGCTTATCAGCATATATCTGCCGAACTGGAAGTAAAGCGTTTCGAGGCGGTTTGCTATGCTTCTTGTGCCGCTCTCCTTATAGTCGCTTATCAGCTTGTCGCAGGGTATAACATCATTTGTATCTTCGTTTATTCTGAGCGTTACTCTGTCAAACAGTGCCTTGTAGTCTGCAAGATGTTCTTCGTAAAGTGCGTCAAATCCCTTGTTTACGGCATTTTCAATACGCTGTTTTACCGCAATCCTCGGGTTTATTCCCGTTCTGAATGTCGGGTACTTGTCCGAATAGTCGGTTGACGCCGTAAGATAAATATATACCTCGTCTGCGTGTTCGACCATTATGCAGTCCTTGGCGTCAATGAGCTCGCCGCCCTTGTTGACTACCTTGAATACGGTGCAATAACGCAGACCGTTGTCCCATAATGCACCCTCATAAGTAAGAGTATCGCCGTCGGCAGTTACCGTTCCGCACTGAAGATTGTCAAGCGACAGTCTTACACATATTCTTCTGGGCTTGTCCGAGCTTAATTTCAGACAGATAACGTTCGAGGGATAGTTTGCAAACGCTTCTCTCTTATGTACAGCTCCCTGATAGGTAAACTGTGTCGTGAATATCGAATTATCAAGGTCGAGTGTTCTTGTATAATCGGTAGCAAGTGTTTCGTCTATATTTGAGAAAGTGAGCATGAGGTCGCATAACAGCTGATAAGCACCGAAGCCGTCAGTTGCTCCCGTGAGGTGCGGAAGAAGAGCTACAGCCTCATCATACTTACCGTCATACAGTAACTTCTGAACCTGCTTTACATACTCATAACTGCCGTCTATAATACCGCTGTTGTAGTCGGGACGACTTTCGGAAGGACCGCCTGCCCACAGCGTCTTTTCATTCAGCACTATTTTTTCCTTTGAAATGCCGCCGAAAAAGCTTGCGCCCATGTATCCGTTTCCGATAGGCTGGCATTGCTGCTCCCATTTGTCAAATTCTCCGGGAGCTGTAAACAGTATTTTGTTTTGCATAAGTTTCATACCTTTCTATAAGCGCTTTAACGCTTAAAACCGCATAAGCCGAAAGCCATGCGGTTTAATATCACTATTATACCCGAACAGTACGGGATTGTCAACAACATATTGTATGTAAATGTGACTTAATTCAGCATATATCTTGTTCCGAGCATTTTTGAGAGCAGTCCGAAGTAGTCCATTCCCGCCGCCTCAGCCGCCATAAGCGACAGACAATTGAGATCGGGACGGTGCGGACGTGACGCACCTGTAAGATTGGGTTTGGGGTTGAAGTCAAACATTTTGTAATTACCGTTTTTATCCGCACGGCAGTCGATACGCACCATTGCTTTAAGTCCGAGTAACCACACCGCAAGCTCACAGCTCTTTCTCAGAGCGGTAAGCTGAGGATTATCATCAATTACACGGCTGTTCTTTACAACAGGAACATCACCGTTATACGGAGCAATACCGTCTTTCTGGTCAAAACGCTCTATAAACGGCAGAGAAGTGCCGCCAGGGAAAACCGTGAGCGTAACTTCCGTACCGCATAGATATTCCTCAACCATCATAGTGTCGCCGTATCTGCCCGATGCAAACGCTTCGTCACGGGCATTGATAAATTCTTCGGGAGTATCGCACTTTATAACACCCTGGCTTCCTCTGCCACGGATCGGCTTCAATACGCAAGGGTATTCACCGTTGTAGACTGTATCGGCAGTAACGAGATAATCCGTCACCGCAGGCAGTTCATTCTGTAAAAGCAGAGTGTTTGTACTGAACTTATCGTCGTACATTTCAACATCTTCGGTTCGGTGTCCGACAACGTATATTCCGCTGAAATCATCTATCGGGTGACCCTTGTAGAGTACCGTGTTCAGCCAGAGCGTGTCTGCACCTTTGTCAATAGCAGACTGTATTCCCTCATGCGTATCGGGAAAACACCAGTCGGTGTCTTTGTATACATCGGGATTTTCGACAGGCGTTATCACATCAACACCGCCGTTTTTGAGGCAGTATGCGATATCGGCACAACCGTCGCTGTATCCGCCGGGTTTCATCGGCTTTCTGATACCGCTGATTACAGGCGGTTCGTGAGCCTGGTATATAAGAGCTACTTTCATGTTTTTATCCTTTCCGAACTAAATTTATCCCACGTTTTAAGTGGGATAAGCCAATCTGTAGAAAAAATTATATAACTTTTTAAAATTGGGGTTTGGGGCGTAGCCCCAAGCGGGGTGAGGGCGGCAGCCCCACACTCAGCCCCTTCCCACGGGGAAGGGGTTTGGGGTTAGGGATAGTGAATAAGCACTTTTTTGAAAAAATAAACTTTTTCTATAAAAGCTGATTTATCCCACGTTTTAAGTGGGATAACAGTGTATTTACCGTATAAGTCTGTGGACTTTCTTCCTCAGCCATTTTTCATAAACATAGGATAACTGGCTCAGACATACGTCATAGCAGACAAACGTAAAGTTTCCGATAAGCCAGAAAGCAAGCACCGCAAACTGTCCGAATCCGGCAAAGTCCTCAATAAGCTGTCCCATACCGAGTACGTTTAAGAGCAGTGCGTATATTGCAATAACGGGAATGTTGAAACAGAGAAATCTCAGTAAGATTGACAGAACCGTCGGCTTTACTTTTGTAAGCAGATCACGGATAACGGGGTAGTAGCCGAAAAATCCCGTGAACAGCAGTTTTGATTCTATA
>CABUEI010000023.1 GCA_902490585.1 uncultured Oscillospiraceae bacterium | reverse complement strand
TCTTCGTAACGTTCAAGCTTTTTGTTTGCACGAAACAGCTTGAAAAGGTCGTACATAACAAATTTTTCAACACCCGATTTATATACTCCACGGTACTTGACGGGAGAATTGAAATTAACGGTGACGGAAGAAAACGGAGGTACGCTCACCATTATCTTCTGGTACTCAAATTTTTCACTGTTTCTGTACGGAAAATATCCGATAAGCTCAGCCGGGGACAAAGGCACAATAAAACGGTTTGTCACTGTGACCGAAATATCGGTATTTTCAAATTTTTCCGATGTGAGTGTGCGGTATTCAATCCTGACTTTCGTAAGTAGCTTCGAGAAAATCAGAAGAATAAGTGAAATTATCGGAATTGCTACCGCAATCACAAACAGTACCGATGTCAGTTTGCTTTTGTAAGAGAACATGAGCACAGTGCTGACAACGGCAAACAGTATATAATAAAATCTGTATTTAGCCATACGAACTGACCTTCCGCCTTATTCGTTGCTTTTGAAAGGCGGTTTTATTGCTTTCATTATCTCGGAAATAACAAGGTTGACACTGATACGCTTTACCTTTGCTTCCTGGGTAAGATGTATTCTGTGAGGAAGAACGTAATTAACCATAAGTGCTACATCTTCGGGAGTAACATAATTGCGTCCGTCCATAAAAGCGGCACTCTGTGACGCTCTCATAAGAGCGATAGAAGCACGGGGACTTGCGCCGAGTGCTGTAAATGGATGTGTTCTTGTAGCCGAAACTATGTCAACTATATACTTATATATAGCGGCATCTATATGAGTTTCCTTTACAGCCGCAATGCAACGTTTGATATCATCTGCACTGCATACGGGTTCAACGGTTTCCATAGGGTCTCCGTTTTTTCTTCTGTAAAGAATCATCGCTTCATCCTCGGCAGTAGGATAACCTACAGAAAGCTTTATAAGAAAACGGTCAAGCTGTGCCTCAGGAAGAGGGTAAGTTCCGACATAACCGAACTCATTCTCGGTTGCAATAACCATAAACGGCTCGGGAAGTGTATGTGCAACACCGTCAACAGTTACCTTCTTTTCTTCCATTGCCTCAAGAAGAGCCGACTGGGTTTTCGGTGAAGTTCTATTTATTTCATCGGCGATGAATATATTGCTCATGACAAGTCCGTTACGGTATTCAAAGCGTTCGCTTTCCTTATTGTACATAGTAAAGCCTGTTATATCCGATGCCATAACATCGGGAGTAAACTGTACTCGTCTGCATGAAAGTGAAGTTGCTTTTGCAAGCGTCATTGCAAGCGTGGTCTTACCGGTTCCGGGAACGTCCTCAATCAACACATGACCGCCCGACAGCAAAGCCGCAACAAGCATCTTTACGACATCTCTCTTGCCGATAATTACCTTTTCAATCTGTGCTAAAAGATTTGGTATAAATTCGTATTCTGTGAAATTTACTGAGCTATTGTTTTCCATATAATAATCCTTAATCGCTACTCCTGAATTTCTTGCTGTAAACACAGTAAGAGTTATTAATAATTATACCAAAACAACGTGTTAAAATCAATAGTTTTTGCAAATTGTAACCAATTTGACATAATTTCAGAAACCGTGCCATATAAATAATGGTTGCACATTTTCAGAAGTTGTGTTAAGATATAAACGAAAGGAATGATAATATGCTGACTGAAATTCTGAGCCGTGAATCCTGTGCAAAGTGCCGTGTATGTTGTGTATTTGACAGGGACGATGTATGGGAAATTCCCGTAGTTTTACCCGAAACGGCTGATTATATAAAGAAGAACATAGATAAAAACGCCGAACTCGAGCCCTATGAGGACGGATACAGATTTGTAATGCACTTCAAGGACAGCGAAGAGCTTACCTACTGCCCGATGCTCACCGATAAAGGTTGTGTTCTAGGCGATAAAAAGCCGTTTGACTGCAAGGTATGGCCTTTCAGAGTAAACAGAATTAACGATAACATTCTCGGGATAACTGTTTCTCCCGTATGTGAAACAGTGTCCGCTCTGCCGGTTTCAAAATTGTCTTCGTTCATAAACAAGAAATATAACGAACATGGTTCGCTTGCAGATATAATGCTTGATTATGCGAACAAGCACCCATATACAATAAAGCCTTATGTTGACGACTACCCTGTTTTGAAAGTCGTCACGAATAAATAAAAACATCTTAACTGCGTATCCTGTACGCAGTTTATTATGCATACAAAAACGGCGGATTGACCTATAAATCCGCCGTTGATTTTTACTTATTTTCACTCTTGGAATGTTTAACATATCTGTGTCTGATAACACGGTAACGCTTCTTGAGTTTGCGCTTTCTGCCCTTCTTTTTATAGACATCCATAGCCTCTTTATATACATCAAGCAAGTCATTTGCAAGGCGTATAGCACCTGAAGTTTTGATTGATTCTCTTGTCTGTCTGCCAAACTGAGCAAGCTCGTCCTTTGGCATATCACGGAGTTTTTTGAGAAGCTCGTACATACTGTCCGCATCGGTAAAGTTATAGCCGTTTATTCCGTCCTTGACCTGTCCGACATTGAGGTCATCTTTAAGGCTTAAAACGGGCAGGTGCATAGCCATACCTTCGAGCATGGATATCGAGCAGGTATCAGAAAGCGATGCTGTAATGTATGCGTCACAGCAGGCATAATATACGGGCAAATCAGGATGTTCTACTCTGCCTGCAAACTTTACCATATCGGCTATACCGAACTCCTCGGCTTCTTTGCAATGCTGTTCATGTAAAGGACCGTCACCGAGAATGAATAATTTTATCTTGTCTTCCGATTTTACATTCTTTGCCCAGTACTGAAGTAAAAGTGTAACGTTCTTTTCCTTACCGAGTCGTCCGCAGAAACAGAAAACCATATCATCATCGGCAAAACCGAACTTTCTTCTCATTTCCAGAGCGGCGTTCTTATCAACATTTTCAGGCTTGAATACATCGAGCTCAACAGAGTTCGGTATAACGTGCACAGGCTTTTTTACGCCGCAGGCTTTGAAATACTCCGAAACCTTAGGAGACGGACCTGTGATAGCCGACGCTGTGGATGCCAGCATCTTTGCGTAAATGTGGCTTGCTGAAGTTACGATCTTGCCGAAACCCTTTGTCTTTGCTACATAGTAAACATAATCGTCATACATAGTATGAAGAGTGTACACAAGAGGTACTTTAAGAGTTCTGGCAATAAGTACACCTGAAATTCCGACACCGAATTCGTTGTGTATATGGATTATATCGGGGGCGAAGCTTTTTATTTTATCAAGACGCTCCTTGCTTATAGGAGGAGCTATATCGTAATTGTAGATTTTTTTGAGCTTTACGGCAGGACAATACATTACATCGTCAGCAATGACGTGATTATTTACTCTTGAATCGGCTGTAACTACCATAACGGTATGTCCGAGTGCTTCAAGACCTTCCTTTAATGTTTTAACGTGGGTAACTACACCGTTGATGCTCGGCAGGTATGTTTCTGTAAACAGAGCTATCCTCATTGGTATTCCCCTTTCATGATAACTTATAAATTATTGGAAATTGTATCCTGTTTTTTGGGTATATTCCTAATAATATTTTACACTATTTCGGAACAAAATACAAGACGAAAAAGCAGAAAATAATTTAATAAAATTTTCAAAAAGCTCTTGACAAGCACACAAAATGAGTGTATAATATATCAAGGTTAATCACCGCACAACAAAATATGCCGCTGTGGTGGAATCGGCAGACACAAGGGACTTAAAATCCCTCGGTAGCAATACCGTATCGGTTCAAGTCCGATCAGCGGCACCATTTAAATATTTTATAATTCGCCATGCAGAAATACCCAAGTGGTGAAGGGGCTCCCCTGCTAAGGGAGTAGGTCGGGAAACCGGCGCGAGGGTTCAAATCCCTCTTTCTGCGCCAACAATATTTACACTTTTAGGGATACTGTACACCAGTGTCCCTAAAGGTATAAATATAAAAATCACAGCGGAATAGCGGTAACTACTCCGCCATGATATATTATACATTTTGCGTTCCGACTCACTGTTTCGATTAACGCTTTCGCATCTCTCCGTAGCTTAACACCTACCCGGTCCGATGTAGCTCAACTGTATTGGTAGTACAGTATGTATACTCGCTCCTCAGAATGCGGCGTTTCTGAACTGTGACTTGTTAGTCGGTGGTTTGCAGTAAACCGGCGTTTACTGTTCCTCTCCCGTGTTGCTTACACGATGTTCTCAGAACTAATGCGTAGTTATCTCGGCTGTAGGTCATCTCTGACAATGGTCGGCATTCAATTGTTATATATATCATTCATTATGGTTAATCCGAAAGAAAGGAGAAAAAACCACAATGAATAATATCAAAAAGTTTTTTTCAAATCGTAAAGTTCACGATGAAAAATATTATCAAGAACAAGAACGATTTGAACACAGCATCGCCGGGCAATATCTTAAATTATCACAAATCGTTTCATACCCTTTCAAATTGCTTGAAAATAAATTAACTAAGGTTATGATAGGATTTTCAGTTGTTATGGTATTGCTTGCTGTACTTGCTATAGGAATTGATTTAGCAACCGGCAATTTTGATTCCAAATACTTATTTGGACAATAACAAAAAACAAGAGCCTTCAGACGAATACCCAAAAATCTCTGAAAGCTCTTGCATAATGTATTTAATCTGTGCTATAATATACATATAGGACACAGATGAAGCCACTTCGCTATATCAGTAGATGTTGTACTCATCGTCTGAGGAAAAGAGTAACGGCTCGCCAAAGCCTTGCTCCTGCGGAGTGTTTTTATATATCACTCCTTACTGATAATTATACCGTGTTTTGGTAATTTTGTCAATGGTAAAGGCACAAAAAATTATAGTAAAAATGCTGATTTTTTAGTAGCTATATTGTGCAAAACATATACAAAACGCTTTCTGACTTCTTTTTTATGAAAGCTATTCCGAGGAGAGCGGCGCAGTAACAAGATCAGGCCGTTGCGGGCCACGGCATTGTAGGTAGGAAACCTGCTTACCTTGCCGTAGCGGTTGCTATGACAGAGGGCGTTTTTGTGTTTGTTAATCGTGTATTAGGTGCGACACCGTGTCGCACCTGCTTATAGTTCTAAATCTTCGTTCTCTTCTGAATTACCGGAATAAGAAACATCTTGTTTTAAATCGTTTGAAGCAGTATCTAAATAATTCGCTTTACGATTGGTGATTTCAGCAATAAGCATTTGTATTCTTTCAGCAACACCTTTACATATATTGCTTCTTCTTTGCTCATCAATGTAATTCGCTGTTTTAAGAATATCATAACATTCATCTGTAAAGCCGTCAAGTTTGCTTAGATCTAACCAACTGAACGATTTAACGAGCTTGATTTGCTCTGAATGAACAGGTTTAAACGGTTTACTTTTTACATTGTGATCCGGTATAAGCACTGTAGGTGTATCGAGCCACAACGACGTTCCACTGTCATAAATAGGAGCAAATCCGATAAATTCAAGAGTGTCCGCATTACGAATAACGCCAAAATTATTCTGATGTCTGTCCTCATTTGCGATGATATAATCCACGGTTAACATTCTATCAAGAAAATCACTTGCTCCGCAAATTCCGAGGTGTTCACAACAATTAAGAAAATGCTGATACACAGGTATGTGATTTGGCTTTTTCTCTGTATTCATTATATACCACGCTGATATAAGCTCGGTATCCCTGTCAATAAAGTCATCACAAACGCAATACGGTTTTCTTTCCTCAATAAAAACTGAATATTCAGTATGAGGTATGTTGAGTCTTCTCATCAATGCACAGGCAATGGCTTCATTATAAGGCTCTTGCAACGATTGGCCGCTTCCGCCTTTGACGAGGCAACGTTTACCGTTTATTATCTTCCATTTTTTCTTGAGCCATCCGTCTGAAGTATTATCCGGCGACATCAGATTGAGTTGTGCAGATGAACGATTGCCAAACAACAAATTTCCCATATCCGCAGAAAAATCATTATCAAAGAAATTTACTTTTTCCCATCTGTATTCACTGCCGACAGGACAGATCCAATACTGGTCAGAAAGCGATAAACCAAGTGATTTTTTCAATAATGCTTGAGGTATTGCTATTTCAAGTTCAGCAAGAACATTATCAATACCATCTCTGCTAAGCGGAATTGCTCTGCCTCTCCACCACTCGTTCAATTCTTCTTTATTTACTACGCCATTTCTTACCGATATACCTAAAGGAACACGTTCAGGCATATATAGTTCAGTTATTTTGTCAATCTTGCATTTATCCGAATTCTCGTCTATTGTTATTTTCACAACAGGATACGACTTTTGCATTAAAATATATTCCATACTGCCCTCCCCTTTCTGCATCTATCAATTCTATTAAATCATATCATATTTTTCCCTGTTTTGCAAGATTAAAAGCATAAGGGTGCGACACCGTGTCGCACCTAACCCTCAAATCCTATCTTATGCTCGGCAATATTCTTCGGCTTACCGTTTAGCCGCAGAAAAGAAAAGTCGAAAAATATCAAGGCGGAGCCTTATTTTTACTCATTATTCGTTTTCCGCAGGACTTTTTTGAAGAAAAATGAGCGTAAACGGTCCTAAGTATCCTATATATACTGCTATATAGTAAATTTAATTTACTTACTTTTCTTTTTCTGTGGCTAACTTGCTGGGTAATATATAGATGCTCATATTTCGGACTACCCCTCGTTTGAAAAAAATCGCTCAGCAGGACTTGACAAAATGCAGGCTCTGTGTTATTATCAAGCTGTAAGTTATAATTTACATTGGATTTTTGAGAGGTACAGTCTTTGCGGGGCTGTACTTCTTTTTTTATCCGCTTTTTTCTTTTCAGTTTTATGCAGTAAACATTGTCGGCATAAACTTTAGGACAGCCGTATCTCATTTTTCTGATTTTGCTTATAAGCCCTCTGTATTCTAACTGATATATTAGAGCAATTACAGTGCTACGGGACATACCTGTGCCTTTGGATATATCGGTATAGCTGTTCCAGCAGTAGCCGAGCTTTGAGTTGATTGACTTTGCAATGAAAGCATATACCTTCAGCTGTGCCGGCGATAAGCCGTATTCAAAAACGCTCCGCTGTATCAATGTGTATCCTTTTGAAAAATCGCATACTGCGTCCTCGTTAAGATAATAGATATTTGTGCCATACCAGTAATTAACACGTCTTGTGCGGATTTTTGTAAATATATATCCTTTTGCAAGCAGGCTGTTTATTGCTTTTGTTACAGTATTGCGACTGCCTATATTGCACTTCTCTGCTATGGTCTGCTGTCTGACACGCTTTTTTGCCGTTGGAATTGACAGCAGATAAGCAAGGATAGAAAATTCTTCGGAGGATAAGCCGAATGCTGTATTAGGCAATACAAAGTAGCTTTTCTGCATTGGGTTATCCTCCTTTATTAAATTTTACTGTTCGTTTTCTTCTGCCTGTTCGTTTATAATTGATTTAATCTTTTTAAGCTCATCGTTGTAATCTTTTTCATTGGAATAACGTTCATAGATATTCACATATCCCATACTTCTGAGCTTACCTGCTATTTCCTTTGCCGCAGTGCGTCCTGCAGTATCATTATCCAGGCACAGACAAATATTACGGATATTCGGTTTACGCTTCAACAGCTCCATCAGAGCCGTATCGGCTGTTCCGCCGAGAGCAAGCCTGTTGTGCAGTTTCCAGGCGTCCTTATTTCCGTACTTTATATTATACAGGTTGGCGTGGCTCATAGCGTCGATGAACGATTCAAAAACATACACACAATCGTTCATACCCTCGCTCTCAATCAGAAAGCCACTTGCTTTATCGCTCCCGGCTACTTCTCCCCGGAATCTGTAATTTGTGCTTGCTATGCGGAATGCTGCATAGGATATTTCACCTTGAGCGTTTTTCCCGGTCGATACAACAAGATTATTCTTAAATATTTTTGTGTTATCCTTCAGAAGAATTTTATCAACATATTTTGAAGAAACAGCTTCAGCTTGATATGTATCTGTTGCTGTCGGTGAAGCTCTCAGCGTTTGCAATCTATAATCAATCCAGTCACGGTTATCATTAAAGCGATAAAAAGCCATTCCCTCATCGTTGTATCCGACTATATGCAAACCGTTGTACTGCACTCCCTGATAGATCTTACCGGAAGCTATCAGTGTATTGATGATGTTCATATCAATTCCTCTGCCCTTGTTAAGATAAGCAATGATATTACTGTAATTTCGTCTGCCGTCCGGAAAGTGAGCCTGTTCCGGCAGAACAAACCGTACAGGTTTTGATACAGATACATTTTCCGTTACCGCCTTCCTTATCGGCGTATATGCCGTTTGCTCCCTATCTCCGACAAGATGTAATACGGCATCTCTGAAATTCATACCTCGTATCTTTACAAGGTAATCAATGGCATTGTTTCCGCCGACCTGTCGGCTGTTCCAGTACCATCTGCGTCGGTTGCCGTTTACAACAAGGCTGTTATGCTCGATACATTTGAATTCACGTTCACCGTATGTGCTTTTAAAGGAAAAGCCCTCCTCGCTTTCGAGAAGGGCTATCATATCGGTATTTTTTGCTCGTTCAATTATATCTTCTTCAAGATGTGCCATACTGCCACCTCCGTTATCTCTTTATGTTTGAGATATACATTCTGTAGTTCTCGAACTCCGTGTCGCACGTCTGCAAAAACCACTGCGGCAAATTAAACTTGTACGGCAGAAAGCCGTTCATCGTAATTCTTGCTGTAGGTGCAAGCTCGGAACAAAGATACCTGTACTGTTCGCCACACATTGACGGCTCTCCGAAGTTGAACGCTATTCTGTAATCTCTGCCTATAAGCCGCTTTGCTCCATTCTTGTCAGTTTCGAGCAGTGACATAAGCTGTATTATATCGGTTTCGTTGAAACCGCTTACGATATATCTGTAGTGGCAGGACAGCCAGTTGTCAATCTGCTCGGTGTCTGTGCCATAATCATTTATTACGACATTGTAGATACCCCAGTTCTCCGGTACTCTGCCGAAGAAATAGAAGTCGATGTTACGATATGTGAAATACGTTCCCTTTGACACCGTTTCTTCCTTGTATGTTTCCTGGAGAATGTTCAGATCGCCGTCAGTAAGTTCGTTCTTGCTGAAGAACGCTACCTTTGCTCCTCTTGCTGTGAAATACTCTGCAAGCTGTATTGCGTATGTTGTAGTACCGACACGACGCATTGCTCCGAATAAACCGATTGATAAATGCAGGTCGCAGTTGTTGTAATTCGGTATTGCATTGTTATTGCCTTTCTGTACCGGGATATATGTAACGTCAAATCTTCTCTGACGTTCTTCTCTGAGTCCTATTCTGCGGTCTGCGGTTGACTTTATCAGTGCTTCACGCAGGTCTTTCTGCATTTTGTTGCGGCTTATCTGCTTCAACGTTTTGGGCGTTTCGCCTATGATATTTGCAAGTCCCTGTCTTGCTATTTCCGACAGCAGCATATCACCGGGATATACTCCTTCGGCGTATATGATTATCGGCACGTCCGTTGCCATCACAAGAGCCTTTAAGCTCGTCAGAAATTCATCGCCCTTTTCATCGATAAATTCAAGGTCGATTATGATATGAGTGATGTACTCATAATATTTCAGCTCTTCCTTGATGAAATACGAAAGATTGTTCACTGTTGTTATCTTCTGATTCATCTCAAGCTCCTTGCGTATCTCGCTGAGCATTGTCTGACGCTTCTTTTCTACCATTAAAAGCGGGAATAAAAACATTTTTATACCTCCGGTTCTTCTTCTTCAAATTTGTTGTAGGATTTAGCTTCGATCTTCGCCTTATCAGCTATCATCTTAAACATTTTCTCATTACCGAGTAATTTATCAGTCTGCCAATTGTTCACATAGCTGAAAGTGCCTTTTCTGCATACTATCAGCGGTACGGTTGTATTTCCTGTTACGCTCACTGCATTGACAGTCAGTGCTGTTTCACAGCTGACAGGATTGTTCATTGCTATTCGTCCGTACAGCGTCATACAGTCCGTCATATTCAGATTTTCGCAATCCTGTCTTGTTTCTCCGGACAGCGATGTTGTTTTGATTCCAAAATTCACATAACAATTACCTATGCAAATGCGGTTTTCGCTACAAAACAGCTCATCGTACTCTGATGCCGGAATATATCCCGCCTGTGCATACGCAAAATCAAGGCAGGATTTACGCAGATTTTCATCGGGTATGTTTATCTGTCTGATACGATACTTATCATCGGAGTAAGTAACTTCATATTTTGAGCCGAGCAGTTTGTTCCATTTTTCCTTTGCTTTTTCTGTCAGCTTATCATTATAGCTGTTCCATACTACGGTATGGTCACAATACAGGTCATCGCAGAAAAAATCAAATTCCACGTCACCGCATTTGTCAAGATATTCACCGAATGTATCAAACAGCTTTTCTTCATTTTCCATAATCAAATTCTCCTTTTATTTTTTCACCTGTATCGCACTTATGCTGTCAAGCAGGTCCTTGTTAACGTCCGTCCTGTAAGCCTTAAACCAAAGCAAAGGATTTACCTTTGCTCCGACAAAACGCACCGATAAGCCATCATAGATATGCGGATTATCAAGCTCCGGAGGCGTTACCTCTCCGTCTACAAACGCAGTTTTGACGCACAAATGCGGTATTATCTCACTTCCGAATGTATGGCTCCAGCCTGTCGCTGATAAGCCCTCGTCCTTTTCCTTGCTGTGTTTGCCGGAGTGAGCATAGCCTATTACTATCTTCTCGTCTTTGTCGTATACGTCATACAGCGACAATCCTATGTCCTGCTCCGAAATAGTTTCAAGCCTGTCAAGACAGCTGTATTCTATCATCAGCGTCAGAACACCGTCATCGTGCTTTATCTCCGTACCTGTGGTTGTTACGATAGTCGGAAAATCAAAGCCGTATTCCTCTGCAAACACGTCCGTATCAATTATGTACGCAAGCTGTACCGCCGAACAGTTGTATGTATAATTTGGCTTATCTTTTACTACCTTGCGTTTTTCTGCGTCATAAACGTCATAGATATACACATCCTGTATGCACTCGCCTACATCGGGAAGTATCTCCGCTCTGACCTCGGTATCCTCGTCATTCAGATACAGTGTTATACCCGATTCGTATGCCTTGCCGATCGTACTCGATCCACGGCTGTGTATTGTTTCAAAGTCATTCAGCGTTGTAAGGATACCGTTTGTGTTTTCCTTTAAATCATCGGCTTCGACCGGGAGATTGAAAAAGCCCTGAAAGTACACGAACAACGCACGTTGAGCTGTGCTGTCTACCGATATGTACAAGTCATTTATCTGTGCGTCGGATAAGATACGCTCGATTATCTGCGTATTTTCTTTGGTGTAATCCATGTACTTCTCGTCTACATTGAACATTTCGTACCAGTCATCTTCAGACGGTGTTTTTACCGTTATTGACAGTTTTTCTGTAGTACCGGTCTTTTCCGTACTGACTTTTGCGGAAAACTTACCCTCAAGAGCCGCTCTCTCGAATATCTGTCCTATCTCCTGTGCCTGGAACACGTTAAGACACGCAACGTCAAAACCATCTGCTGTTGCACCGCCGCTTTCGTCTGAGCTGACGTTCTCGATAGCACTTGCTATATCGTTATCAAGTCCGCTTGCGTCACTTTCTGCCATATCTTCAAAGCGGCTGAATGTTTCCGCTTGATATAACGCAAGCAATCTCGGAAGATATATGTCACCTTCGCCGTAACAGGTGTACTCCACTATCTGAGTTTTACTGTCCTTATGAACAGTAAGTATCTGCTTTTTTGCTTTTACGCCGTCAATTGTTACGGTTTCCTCGTCATAGTCGTATGTCGGCATTTCGGGCTTGACGAGTGTGTTTATAAGCTGTACCGTACTCTGACTGTATTTGCTCATATCATACGATTTATCGTCCCGGAATTCCTTATCTTTCGCAAGGTCAGAATATTTGTAGCCGCTTAAATCAATTTCTTCGTTAAGCTGTTCAAGCTCTTTCTGTGATTTTACCTTTTTCAGCTTATCTATATACTTCTTCGCTTTTGCAACGCTGTCATTGACCTCCTTTGTATCGTACAGCAACAAAAACGAGTTGTTACCCTCTGAAAAAGTTTTCTGCAGAACAGACTTTGACAGGTTTATCGAAAAGTCCGGCATAAAACTGTATGTATCGTTCTTGACCTGTGTATTGATTGAGGAGTTAACACCGCTCAGAGCGGATTCCACATTTTTTCGTATATCATTCCACGACTGGCTGACGCTTGTATCACGCACTGCACCGTAAAGCAAACTGAACAAACCCGTGAGCAGTGCAACGAATACACCCACAACAAGAAGAAGTATTACAACGGGAGTAAGTAATGCTACACCGATTGCTTTCCGTCCCTTTTCACTTGATGATAATGTAGCGACTACTTTTAAAATAGCCGTCGATACAGTCATATTAATTACCTCCCAATCCTAACTGTTTCAGACGCTTTTTGGGTAACTGTACCTTGAGTTTGAGTGACCGTCCGCCGGCTTTCATAAGGCACTCTGCACGATTGCCTGCGGTAACAAGCTCTCTTTGTGCATCGGTAAAATTGTATAGTGTCGATACGGCTTTAAGGTCATCGCCCTCACAGCCGAAAATAAACTTTGTAGACGGCAGATCCAGTACTGGCTGTGCATACAGCTTGACTTTAGGATCAAGGAAGTCTACAACATTCTGCGTCGCAACGGCAAGTGCGCCGCTGTACTTTCTTGCTCTTTTCTCGGTATCTCTAAGATAGCTCATCGCCTGCGGAACATCGGGATTTATAAGGAGCCACGCTTCGTCGCATACAACCATCACCTTTTCGCTTCTGTCTGCACTCATCTGTTGCCAGCACCACGACAGAAGATTAAAATACTGCGTTGATTTCATTGCATCGCTCATAATTTTCATATTCTGCGTATCGAACACGATAAACTGTGCATTTGACTGCATTGTCGTGTGACCGTTCCAAAGGAAGCTGTCCGCACCGGTTGTGATATTTTCAAGCAGCAGTATCAGCTTGTCCATATCATCGGTTACACCTTTTTCGGCTGTTTTTCTCTGTTCAAGCAAAGTGTTATACAAATCCGTCATAACCGGGAAGTCGGTATTCTTCATAAAGGTTACGCTTGTATCCCAGGTTATATTGAATTTCTCATACATAGCGATAAGCCCTTTCGTAAGTAACGCTTTCTGTATCTGAGTAAGTTCGGGAAGATACAGTTCAAAGAAAATTTCAAGCGTTTTAAGATGTAATGCAAGCTCACTGATACCCTTGCTCTCGGCTTCTTCTTCCTCCTCGTCCGAAAGTGGTTTAGGACGTACCTGTAATGGATTTATCATTCCGTTTCTGCCACCGCAAGCGTCTATCCACCGTGATATGCCATCTTCACGGAACATATCGCAGATAGCCTTGTACTCTGTTTCGGGATCTATGACAATTACTTTTGTTCCCCGTATCAGTTCTGATACGATAATGTGCTTTATGAGTGTAGTTTTACCCTTACCGGAGCCGCCTATTATACTGATATTGCTGTTTGTCCTCGCTCCGTCACGCTTCCAAAGGTCGAAAATAATCGGCGTACCGTCATTATCCACACCAAGATAATAACCTACCCCGTCGTTAAAGCCGCTGTTCTGAAACGGGAAACCGCCGTAGAAAGCATTAACCGGCATAGGACGGTTACCGACATCACCGATAAGCTCTACAGGAGCGTAGGACGGGGATATGTGTTTCCAGGCGTCCTTTTGCATACGGGATAAACACCGCAGTTTACAGCCGACACCGCTGATTATGCTTTCAACTCTGTTGCATTTCTGCTCAAAGTCGATTTCATCGTTGCCCATAACCATCACAGTACAGCAGAATTTAGCTATCTTTTCGTTGTTTTCTTCCATTCGAGCCATAAGACGTGTTGTATCGTCCGCTGTTTTTGTTTTTCTCTGTCGCTGTAATGCGTCACGGGTATTCTCAGCTTCGGCACGGGAAGCATTGATTATTTTCGATAGCTGTTCTACGATATTCGTTTCTGTAATCGGTGTGCTTGTAAAGTTTACTATAGTTCCTGCTATGTTATTTATCTTTGATACCCAGCCGTATTCCTGCGTAGGCGGATATTGCATTATCGCATAGATACGGCAGATGTAGTCACCCATATAAAAACGGGTATTCGGTCTGAAATCAATGCCCATCGGGGCTATTGCGGCACGGATTACATTGTTTTCTTCAATTTCAAACTGGTACTTCTTGTTTTTCATTTTTTCCTCCTTTAAGAATTTGTCGCAATAATCTGTGACATAGACAAATATACATCATCTGTTCTTTCGTAAGCTATGTATGCGGGATTTGTGAAAAGGTTATACATTTTTATAATATCCTTGTCTTTCACAAGTTCGCAGGACATTCCGTCCACCTCACTGTTGAAAGCGTTTATTGTATCCTCTGTACGCTTGAGGATAGTTTTCTCGTCCTCGTCCTTCGAGAACAGCATAAAGAAAAATCTGCGGTCAATCTTGTTATCGTCAATTACCATTTTGGTGGCGAAATTTATATCGTCCTCAAGCATTTGCTTACACAGACCGCTTGCATTTTTAAGCCTGTTGCTGTCTGCCGTCACCATATGCTTGATTACATACGGCGAGGAAATAGCCATATATTTATACGGAAACTGAAAACGTGAAACGATGGAAGTTATTTTTTTACAGTACGCCAGCTTTTCACTTTCCGAGAAAAGTTCCATACTCATACCGCCGATTTCGATAAAGGTAAATGTGTACCCGTCATTCGTGTGTAAGCAATTGTTGCGAATATCCTTTACGTTTATCATTTCGTTTGCAGTCATCATCTCGACTGCGTTTTCTTCTGTCTGTTCCTTGTTTTTCTTCTTGCTGATTGTCAGAAACAGATATACTCCGCCTGCAAGAGCAAGTGCCACGATTAAAATTATAAGCTGTTGCATTTTATCCTCCTTGTTTTATAGGTGCGTCACGATGTCGCACCTGTTTTATTGTATATAAAAAAGCCGTACCCGTCGGCACAGCTTTGTGTTTTTGCTATCAGAAAAAGAAAAAGCGGCTGAAATCAGTCGCTTTGTGCTATCCACGCTATCTATATAAAGTTTGTTTGTCATCTCTTGAATAACGATATTTTTCAATTTGTTCCTTTAGCTTGTTAATTTCATTATTCTTCTCATTTATCGTACGTTCAAGTGACTGCCTTTTTTCCTGCAATTGTATTACTTGTTCGCTCAATTGTTGAATACGGTAGTTTTTTTCTACCCATAGATTTTTAAATGCAGAAATATCATCTATCGCTTGTGATAGCTTACTTTCATCACAATTAAGCAGTTTTTCTCTCTGTTCACGCAGTTGCCTTTCGGTTTCTATGAGCCTATAAGCATCGGAAGAATATGTCATTGTCTGCTTCAGTTTAAATTCTATATCTTCCTTCAGAAATTTTTCAATATCTTTATGTTGGTTGCTTAAACTACTATCAGTTCCGCTGATTACGCCTATTTGTTTTGACAGCGACATTTCGCCGTCCTTTACTCCTATATAGCTGTCTTGCAATTTCAAAAGATTGTCATTCAATTTTTTAGTTTTTCTGCCGTTGTAAATGCAAGTACCGATAAGCCCTAAAATGCCTACAAGTATAGCTCCTCCTGCTCCGATTATAGCGCCTACAATCGACTCCATCATAAACACCTCGCTGCACATCAAATATATAATCCAATAAATCAAATATGCTGTAGCCGTAATTAGAATGTAAAGCAACATATATTTTCCTCCATTCTATCACATCTGATAGTGCTTGTCAATTATTCATAATCATATTTATAAGCCTATGCCGTACTACCGGCAGCACGTTTTCAAACTTATAAATACTCTATCAAATAATTCCCCTCTTTGAGATATTGATTTATAGCAAAGGAACAAGTTGTTCTTTCGTCCGAATACTCTTGCCTTATTTTCGTTGAATAAACCTCTCCGGTATCTAAGTTAGTAAGTCGTATCTCGTTTTGAGAATAGTAGGGTTTCGTTCTTTTCTCATTTTTGGCATTATCGCAATTTGAAAACAGCAATTTAAAATGAGAATTGGATAGTAGATTTCTTTTCATATTGCACCTCCGGTAATCGCCACCACAAAGGCGGCAGAGCTTTTCTGCCGCCCGGTGACAATAAAATATTAATGCTGCTTAGCGTTTTCTCTTACGCTTCGATAACGGGAACACAAGCACAACAGCCGCACTCATCATTACCATTGATATGATAATAACCGCCGTCTGCGTAAAGCTGTCCTCGCTTGCACCTGTCGGGGGATTGTCCGGTAGCTTGCTGTTGTGCATATTGGCAACAAGCATTGCACCGTCACGGTCAATCGTTAACTGCTTGTCTTCGGGTAAAAGATAGCCTGCTGACGCTTCATCATTGACTTCGTGAATGTTGTACTCGCCGGCTCTTAAATCGTTAATGCGGATTATACCGTTCTTGTCGGTTGTGTATGTTTTCTTGAAAGTCTGACCTGTGTATGTCTTTCCGGTTACCTCAAAATGTATTCCTTCGACCTTATTGTCGTATGAAGTCTTTACAATCTTGATTTCACCCTTCTGAGGCGAGTTGATAAACGTACCCTTGCCAAGCTCATCGTTGGAAACTTCTACGGTTTCGCCGTCATTTACAATCTGGAAATAGTAGAAATTCACATCACGGACGAAATATTCGGGAGCCTTTGTTTCCTGTACATAGTATTCGCCGTATACAAGTCCCTCAAGGCTGTACACGCCTGTTTCGGTTTCCTTTAATGTGCCGACTACGGTTTTCTTATCACTCTTGTAAACTGTAAATACAGCACCTGTCAATTTATTTTCGGGATAGTCCTCATCGACCTTTGTCAATGTGACATTTCCGACAATAACCTTATTGACAAACTCTGCACTTGCAGTTGCGTCCTTTGTTACCGTGATCGTCTTGACTTGTGTCTTAGGCAGATAACCTTCAGCATTGTTGATTTCGATTATCGTGTACTTGCCGGTCGGCAGTTCTGTAAGTTCAAACTTGCTGTTTGTTAGCATAAAACGTGCTTCTGCTGTCTGACTGCCGTTATATACATACTTGCCGTTCTTTGATACAGCCTTTAAGTATGCACCGTCAGCGTTCTTTACAGTGAAGTATACATTCTTTTCAAGCTCTGCCTTCTGAGTTGTTGTCAGCCCATTGGGGTTTGTCCATTTCTTCACGATACTTGCGTTGCCTGTGTCACGGATGTTTGTAAATGTCAGCACTGCCGCTGTATTCTTGGTGATTTTTATTTTCTGAGTCTGCTGCTTCGGGCTGTAGTCCTTTGCATTGTTAAACTCAGTCACAGTGTAGTCACCTGTAGGCAGTTCTGCGATTACAAATGCACCGTTTTTCAGAGCAAATTTTGTTTCTGTTTTCTGTGTGCCACAGTAGATGTAGCTACCGTTGCTTTCCTTAACCTTGAGATAAGCACCGGTGCTGTCGGTTACGGTAAAGTATACATTTTTTTCGATTTCAGCCTGTTCAGCGGCTGTCATCGTGTCAAACTGCTTCCATACCTTTACAACCTTGCCTGTGCCTGTGTCACGCTCGTTTACAAACGTTGCCGTTGCTGTCTGATTTCTTGCTACAGTTATCTTCACGGGATTTTCCGACTTGATTGTGTAGTCAAGAAGTGTGCTATACTCTGTAATTGTATAGTCACCTGTAGGCAGTTCTGCGATTGTAAATGTGCTGTTCTTCAGAACATACTTGAATTCTGTTGTGCTTTCGCCGTTATATGTGTATACTCCGTCTGCACCTGTAGCTGTGATGTACTTGCCGTTGCTGTCCTTTACAGTGAAATACAGGCTCTTTTCAAGCTCCGCTTTCATCTGTGCGATTTCATCGGCTGTCATATCTGCTGTACTATTGTCAAGTTTCCATTCCTTGATTACAGCACCGTGACCGTAAGGATATTCGTTGAAGTCGGATTTTCCGATTTCATTGCATACCGATACAGTAGCGTTTGCTGTTTTAAGTGTTACTGCGTGTACGTTTGTATCAAGGTAGTAGCCTTCGGGAGCTGTAAGCTCCTTGACATAGTATGTTGTACCTGTTGCACTGCTTATAGGTAAGTTATTGCAAGTATACACTCCTGTAGCTGTTTCAGTAATCTCTGCATTTACAAGTGTGCTGTCAGTGTCAGACTTATATGCCTTTGCTACTGTCTTGCAAGTGCTGTCGGTAAAGATGCCGAATGTAGCACCTGTTACCTTTTCGCCGGTCTTTGCGTCAACCTTGTTGATAACAATGTGACCGAAAGGCTTGTTTTCAAACGTTGCAGTAGTAGTTGCATTGCTCTTTACTTCAATCGTCTGATTTGCAGGCGTGATATATCCGACTGTCTTGCCGTCCTTGACTTCCTTTACAGTATAAGTACCGATAAGGAGGTCCGAAATATTGATTTCGCCCTTTGCGTCTGTTGTGTATGTCTTGGTTGCTACGGGCGTTCCGTTAAGAGCCGTGCCGGAAACTTCAAACTTCCAACCGGAAAGAACACCGTCTGCACTTCTCTTGACTATCTTTATATCGCCCTTCTGCGGAGCATTGGGGAACTTGTCGTTGCCGTTGATTGACACATCGACAACCTTGCCTGCGTCAGAAATTGTGAACTGATAGAATGTGTTGTCAATATTGTAATACTTCGGTGCTTTTGTTTCCTTGAGGTAGTATGTGCCTGCCGGGATTTCGTCAAGCTGATATGTACCCTTTGATGTTTCTGCAAGTTTGCCGTATACAGTAGCCTTGTCGGAATTGTATATAGTAAATTCAGCACCGCTCAGAAGTACATCGGAATGATCTGCGTCAACCTTTGTCGTTCTGACCGAGCCTAAAGGCGTTTCAACAAACTGAGATGTTCCGTTGTTAGAAACTGCTACAGTTGAATTTGCGGTTTTAAGCGTTACCGGGTGTACGTCTGTGTCAATAGCGTAATGGTCGGGAGCTGTAAGCTCCTTTACATAGTAAGTTGTGCCGTTCTTGCTCTCAACCGGCAGGAAATTGCAAGTATACTTGCCTGTCGCACTTTCTGTGATTACAGCGGATGTCAGAGTATCATCTGTAGCCGATGTATATGCCTGTGCAGGAATTTCACATTCAGCATCTGTGTAAATGCCGAATGTCGCACCGCTCAGAGCAGTGCCTTTTACGCTGTCAACCTTGTTGATAACGATATTCGCATACGGCTTGTTCTCGAAGTTGACGGTTGTTACAGTATCGGTCTTGACTTCAATGTCTTTGCTTTCCTCGGTAATGTAACCAACCGTTTTACCTGTCTTGACCTCTGTAACCTTGTAATCACCGATTCTTAAATTAGAAATCGTGATATTACCATTTGCGTCGGTAGTAAAGGTCTGATCATAGCTCTGACCGGTCTTGGCTGTGCCGGTTACTCGGAACTGCCAACCGCTTAATACACCGTCAGCACTTCTCTTGACAATACTTATCGTACCTGTCATAGCCTTGTTGGTAAACACTTTCTTTACCGAGCCTGCAGGTGTGATCGTGAATGTTACGGGATCAATCGAGAAACTGTAACCTGTTGTACCGCTTACTTCGTACACAGTGTATTCTTCTCTTGCGGGAAGCTCATTTGCAACAAAGTTATATGTGCTTTTGTTAAGCTTTAATGTAGTACCCGTATTGTTCTCGCCTTTATAAGTGTATATGCCATCGCTACCTGTAAAGGTCAGATACTTGCCGTTGTGCATAACCTTGAAAGCAACTTCGGCAAGTTTATCATCAGGTATCTTTATGACTGAGCCGTCAGTGTCAAGGAACTGCTTGTCAATCTGCACAGAACCTGTCTTAAGCTGATTGTCAAGCTCAATGTCATCAAGGTCGATTACAGCATTCGGATCACCGTTGCCCAGGTCAATACGCTGATCACGGTTATCAATATCGTACTCTGTTCCGCTGTAGGTTTCAATAACAGCTAAGTAGTACGGAGCTGTGTTGGTACCGAATGAGATAGTCATTTCGCCATTGTCATTCAGCTTGAGATTTGTTGCTGATGTTTTGGTTGACGAAAGCCCTTTGTATGTATAATTACCGTTAGAACCGGTAAATTCTACATAGTATCCTGCTGGCGGATTCGAGGAAACACTTCCGCTGTAGCCAAGCACCTGCAGATTTACGGTAACTTTAGCATACTGTTCTTTGAGCTGTGCTTCTGTCAGATTGTCCTCATCAGAGAAATGTTTTCTTATAACAACAACAGGTGTTGATTTGTTTGTAAAAGATACGCTTTTTGTTTCGCCCTTATTGGCGATAGTGACTGTCTTTGTCTGTGATTTGGGAGTATAACCGCTTGCGTTGTTTATCTCTGTTACAGTGTATGTTCCCATAGGGAGCTTGCTTACATTAAACTTACTGCCGCTGAGTTTCATATTATTTGCGGAAGTCTGAGTGCCTGTGTACACATACGCTCCTGCCGAGCCTGTAACCTTGATATACTTACCATTAGCGTCCTTGACAGTAAAGTAAACGTTTTTCTCAAGATTTGCTATTTCTGAAGCTGACAGTGTTGTATCGGACAGCCATACCTTCTTTATCTGAGCCGTACCGCTGTCCTCGCTGTTTACGAAAGAAACGGACGACGTTTTATCTCTTGAGATGGTAATTGTCTGAGATGCTTTGTTGACAGTATAGCCCTCCGGCGAGCCATATTCATACACGGTGTACTTTCCGGTCGGAAGGTCGGAAACTGCGAATTTACCCGTACTCGGATTAACATATAACTTTATTGCCGTGTCAGATGTTCCGGCAAACGTATATGTACCGCTGTGCATTATACCTGTTATGTCAACATACTTGTTATCAGCGTTCTTGAGGTAAAAATAGATCTGCTGATTATTCGAAATGCAGTTACTTGCTTCTATTGCGTTACCGTTGGTGTCTACCCAAGTCTTTATAACCTCGCCTGTACCTGTGTTACGGGTATTGGTGAACGTTACCGTTCCTGTGCCACCTGCTGTAACGGTTACCGTCTTGCTGACACCGCCTGTACGGGTGTAATAAGGGATAGTACCGTCTGAATTCTTACCGTACTCTGTAACGGTATATGTTCCTGCAGGTAACGACTTTACCGAGAAAGTGTTACTGCTGTTGAGCTTGAACTGAGTTACGGAGCCGCTTGTTGAGTAGGTATAGCTACCGGCACTGCCTGTACCCTTGATTGTAGTACCCGAACTATTCTTGATTGTAAAATAAATGTCGCTGTTGCTTGCCTGTGTGCTGGAGCTGTCGTTCTTATGATTCCAGACTTTTTTGATCTGAGCTGTGCCTAAGTCAGATGTCTTGAAGTTGGCATAGAACTGCACAGGGTCATCAATACCCGCCGCCATAGTCTGAGAACCATTGCCCGATTTCCATATAACGAGCTGATCTCCGCTTGTGCGGTTAGCTTTATATGTACAAGCCTTTGTACCGCTAATTTTGGTCGTTGTGCTGAAGGTGTACTTATTACTGCTCTTTGTAACAGTAACTCCCGAAATGTTGAAAGCACTTGCAGGCATATTACTGTTATTTTCATCAGTCAGCGTAATGGAATATTTCTTAGTTGATGAATTATATTTCATTGTATGAGTAGGAGCAGTAGCTTTCGCTCTTCCGGTAAAACTCGGTACAAGTGAATACGCTTTCATCTTGTTCAGGATATATTCATAGCACTTTTCAGCAGGTCTGCCTTTTAACTGGTCATAGTATGCTGTTTTTGGTGTCTTAGGAATACTTGAATTAACAGCCAGATCACTTTTGCCATATCCTGTACGCAGACCTTGCTGAATTTCCCACGATACTACCTGTGTAGCAAACCAAAAATCGTCAAGATTTGTATTCGCTACAGGCGATGATTTTGTATCGCTGTTAAAACCGCAAAGTAAAACATATTTTAACATTTGCTGTATATCACGAGGGAGATTTCTTAGATAGGTATTATTGTTACCTTCGCCTACATAAGAACTTCCTGTGTTATATGCAACACCGGCTTCAATGCATATAGCAGGTTGAACAATGCCGTTTTTACTTACACCTAACTTAGCGTGTGTTGAAGCATAACGAGTAGCTTTTCCTATGCTACCGTCCGACTTATAGTAGATGTAGTCGTAATTGTACTTATCGGCATAAGTCTTACCGTCAGAACCGACAAAATCACCTATCATTGCCGCATACACGGTATCGCCCTTACCCCACTCAGCCGCTAATGTCTGAATAGGAAGTGCTACCAACATCATAATGCTTGCCAAAAGCAAGCTTGTCAGCTTTTTGAATTTGTTTTTCATACTGATTTCCTTTCTTGATTTGTATTTGTATATATAAAAAAGCAGTCCTATGGGTGCGGACTGCTTTGAATATTTGCTTTCAGAAAAAGAAAAAGAGCTTTGAATTTTATACTCTCAAAGCTCTTACATATTTAATTGTTCACAAATACGAAATGCGTTTAAATTTATGAATAAACTACATCAGCAGTTTAACCTCTTAAAAAGTATATAGCATATGCTTTTGTCAGCTTTCCGTTTTCATCTCGCACATCCAAATCTTCAGATATGTCCTGAATGTACACTTTGAAATAGTCACCTTTTTTCATCTGTGCAACTCTAAAATTAGCTCCAGCTTCTTCGGTAACATTTCTTTTGATTACATTGGGGTGCAAATCGTAAGAGATAACAAGAGGTGCATTCCAAGTACTACCTTCGGGAGTCCAGGTTGGATCTTCAAGGTTTTTTAATCCGTAATTGTTTACAGCGTCATTTACTATAACCTGTTTTATTGCTTCAAGGTCGAACGGATATTCATATATCGACTTCGGCTTGCTTTCCTGTTTCTTCGTTGTTGTCTGTGAAGGCTTAGGTGCTTCAGCTTTCTTTGTGGTTGTTGTAGTCTGTATAACAATCTTGCTGTCGCTCAGATAGTCGCTGTGTATAAAGCTACCGTCAGAAAGTTTGAAGTAGCCTGTATCGGTCTTGGCTATTACCGTGACTTTATCGTTCACGCTGTACAGCTTTACGGTTTCTGCGCCGAGTACAGCTTTTTTACGGCTGTAGCAGTCGGTGTTGACATACTTAGTACCGCTTGCCTTGCTTTCGGTCCATTCGGGTGCAGGCTTTGTTGTAGCGGTGGTTGTTGTCGTTGCCGGCTTTGGCTTTGCCGTTGTAGTCGCTGTAGTTGCCTGAGCGGCGGTAGTTTCAGCACTTTTTGTTTCCTGTGGCTTTGTAGTGGTCACTGCTGTGGTAGCTGTGGTAGCGGCGGTCTGAGCAGTAGTTGTTTCTGCTTTCGGCTCGTCAATCCTATCCATTACTGTTCCCGTTACTGCCGGAGCGGTAGTTGTGGTAACTGCCGTTTCGGGTGCAGAGGACGTTGTGCTGCTTGCATTGCCTGCCGTGCAAGCACTGGTCAGTATTACGCTGATAAGGGTTATTGTTGCGAGTATGGTGTGGGTACGTTTACGTTTCATTTTGGGGTCCTCCTTTGTGGGATTTGGTACTATTTCCTCAAGTATATTGTAACACACTTACGGCAAAAAGTCCAGCCGACAGCGACAAAAACATTGACAAAGTATAGTATCGCTTTTTGTTGCTTTCTGCCAAATGTTACACGATTACAGCCTTTTGGGCGGGATTTCTTTTTTCTGCGGCTTATTCGAGGTGCGACACGATGTCGCACCTTTACTTTCAGGGCTACGGGAATTGATTATTTTATTCGTGTTCAAGTCCGTACTTGAATTTTGCTATCTCATAAATCAAGCAAAACCTATAATCTTCAGCAAGGTACTCATTATAAGTATCGCCATTTACATACCAATAATCGCCGTCCGTATCGACATACGGGAATATTGTAGTTATATCAACTAATTTTGCCGTTATCTTTCCCTGCTTGAGATGATGTGCTATTGAGAGAGAATGCACGCCATCGCTCACAAAAGTACAAACATTCAGATATTCTATATACATAGCACGGTGACTGTCTTTATCAAAATAAAATCCGGAATCACTTATATATTTTAATAACTTCAACAACGAGTTAGTTTTACGAGTATTACAAAATAAGTGACATTTGGCTAAATCTATGTCGATCATAGAATCAGTTTCAATATTAATAGGTTTCCCTTTTACTGTTACGCTGACAGGAAACCAAATGAATGAAGAATATGGATTTTCATTTTCGTATTCATTTTCGTGAAATGGGAGAACAAAATCATCAACATTATGATTTATAAAATTCAATTGCATATTACTCTCTATGTTTTTGCACAGAATGTCGATAACATAATCGCAAAACTTTATTGCTGTCTTTTTGTCAACTTCATCAGCAGTATTTCTGACATATTCATAGACACAATTGAATTGATGCTTATTATCAATAAAACGTTTTTTGATTTTCTTCTTTATAAACATTAGTTTACCGCCATTCCAAGTAATTTTTGTGTTGCGTATGCTATGTGTGGCTGAAAAACAGGCTCAAGCTCGAAAAAATCCGATAATTCGTGACAGCAATTCCAATAATCGTTTTTCAAAAGATATTTGAACGCTCTCATCAGAATTTCTATGTAACGCTGTTCGTCGATCACTTCCACTTTCTTCTTATCATACGGTGTAACAGCCATAATCGCAGAGAGGTTATTCAATACTTTTCTTGCAGTATTCTGCTTGTCCTGTGATAATTCATTGCAGTCACACCAGTCAAATTGCTTTAATAAAGACACTGCCTGCTCAAGATTTTTACGTTTTTTGCCTTTGTACCACGCTTGGCAATAGTAGTTGTTTTTCATTTCTACTCCTATTCTATCACGTTGCATTAACTTATGTCAATTTCAAGTGCGACACGGTGTCGCACCGGACGCTCCGGTCACACTTTTACTTTCAGAGCTACGGGAGTTGCACCCGTATACGCTTACGCTCCGATGTATAGGTGCGTCACTGTGACGCACCTGTTGTGTATCTTTGTCACATAATCCCATAATCATCTTTATACTTGTAAAGAAAATTCTGCTGCTCCTTGTTTTTCCGGATCATCAGCCCGATGTAGTCGATTATCGAAAGATTTGTCTTGTCCTGCTTTGTAATCAGTGCTACTGTAGCAAAAATACCGAATATCCCTACTGCAAGTCCGATGATTATATGTATCAGCAGAGAAATAAAAACCGCAAGTCCGAGTGATATAAGCCCGCCGATTATCAGCTGTGGCTTCTGCTTCGGTCCGCAACCGTCCCACCATTGCTTTTCTATTATCAAGCCATACGGGATGTATAAACGTTCATTGTTCATCTGTCTGTCCTCCTTATGAATAGTATCGGACGATAAGGTCTTTTATCTGAAAAATTATGATACCAAAAACCATAAATATAAGTGCATTTCTTATTTTCGGTACCAGTTGTGGCTTATCATCGGGATTGAGAACAATTTTTATCAGCAGGATAATTACTCTGAGTGCTACTCCTGCTATGAGTAAGCCCTGTATTATCAGACTGAGCTGGTCAATTGTAGTCATTTATCCCTCCTATTTTGTAACACCCTTTATCGCTGTCTTAATCGTGTTTACCGCATATATTTTGCTCATAACACCACCGCCCGGACCGGAAGGCACAAGAAACTCTGCAAGCAGTTTAGGCGTACTGAGTGCCGTAGTAAGACAAGCCAAGCCCAGGAACATTTTTACAAGGTCAAAGTTGCCCGATACAATGTTTCCTATACCGGCAGATGTGACTATGATATAAAGTCCGAGCTTGCTCAGAACTACTTGTATAAGTACGGTCAGAAATGTCTTGACATAGGTCATAAAGTAATTTTTGAACATTCCTTTGTCATTATCGAGTAGTCCGGTACAGGCAAGCGGCATTCCGATATTCAATATCATCATATTGATACCAAGCCCGAAAGCCTTACAGAACAGTATCATAAATATTACAAGTGCTATGAGGAAGAATACGCCGTTGATTATACCTATGCCGGTAAAGTCGGTTACTTCCTTGTAGATGTTCATACTTGTCGTTATTGCGTTTACTGTTTCTTTAAGTATCTGTACGAAAATATCGTAAATAGGTCTGAAACCTATAGCGACAGCCATTGCTTTTATAAAATTCGTTACAAGCTGTAACGGATCCATATCCGGATCTCCGTCTGTTCCCATAACGTATATTTCAAATCCCTTTTTAAGAAATTTCAGTATCATCAGCGAAATACCTATATTATATATCGTTGATGACGCTGTTGAGAGATACTGTCCGAGCGTCTTATCGACCTGAAAGACTATCGGTATCAGCTGGTCGCTTGCTTCAAATACAAGCGGTGTCATACTGCTCAGTATGACGGAAAACAGAATACATAACAAAGCCGCCATTCAATAATCACCTCCATTACGGAAACATATACATATCGTCTGCTTTTGCTATTGCCGATTGCTGTGGCACATCGTGCCGCATATATAGTTGCGTTGTCGCAGTTTGTATTTTTTCGAGCAACGTATCATCTTTTATCGCCACCCGATCACATCGTGTACCGTCCGGCAATGATTTCTGCGGCATTACCGGCTTTATTTTTCCGTCCTTTTCGGCAACAAGCCGTATATTTCTGATAACAAGCCAGTTGTCAATTGTTACATCGGCTATTGCTTTAAGTGACGGACAATCCGGTAAGTTTATCCGCCGGATTTCCGCCCTAACACCCTGCCGCTGTAACTCAAACTGCTCTTTTTCCATTTCAAAAGTTTTTTCTTTTGAAACAGGCGGATTCCCTTTGAGAGCATTTGTATACGCTTCGATGATGCTTGCTCTAAGTTTTTTCAGCAGTACAGACTGATAATTTATCAGCTGTACTGTCTGTGTGTATGTTCCGTCTTTGTTTTTGATTTGCGGTAACTGTGCTTCAATTTTGCCGTCTGCACTTTTTATCAGCCGGCAATCACGGATTATTACCGTATCATCAATATTTACATCAGCAACAGCTAATACGCTGTTGTTGCCGGTCAGATATGCCCTTGAACGCATTTTGTGTAGCATTCAAATCAGCCTCCGAAATATCCTGCAATTACACCTATCAGAGCAGTTGCGGTTATTGCACCGATACCCGAAACAGCGGTTATCTTTAATCTGTTATCCCACTGCTTCTTGTCCTGCTCATCCGACATTGCACGTCGTATAAACAGATACACGCATACAACAGCTGTAACAGCTATCGCTATACCTGTAAGCCAGGAGCTTACATCAGCTATCAGCTTTTTTGTGCCGGTCGCAATTACGCTGTTTGCAATGTTACCCTCTGCAAATACCGACATTGTAAGAAATGTCACTGCCATAAACGATGATATGGCGTTATAAATGCGGTTTCTGATTTTCTTTAACTTGTTCATTGTTCTTTCCTCCGGAATAAGTCCTCTCCCTTGTCAATTACCTCATCTTCCGCAATATAGAATGCGTTTTTGGTAATATCATAGGTTTCGGATTTTTCATTGTTTTCTTTTGCTTCTTTTCGCCTTAACAAGTAATTGTACTCGGTTTCCTGCGGTGCTTGCGGTGTCTGCTCTTTCCAGACCTCCCATAACGGAATTTTAGCGTTTGTATCACGCTTATCCTGTCTGCTGTCAGTGACGATCTGAATGTACTTCTTGTTATGGCTCTCGTTGCCAAGTCCCATAAAGCGGTTAAACTGCCACTTGTGCAGGTCGTATGACACCATTACAGCCGGATATTCACCAAGTACCATTACAAGCTGATATGGACGTGCGAATCTTGCAAGTTCATCTGCCGTAAGAAGTTCTCGTCCCTCAAGCTGTGAAGAAAATCCCGATGAGGGATTTGAGTATCTTGTTTTATTTCCCGATGAGCTGTATTTCAGCGTTGTGTACTTACCGAGCTTACTGCTTATAAGTTCGTTCGTTTCCTTGCCCGCCGCCGCAAGATATACCCATACGGTACAGTTACCCATTATGATATTTGCAACATTCTTGTCATACTTATCTTCAAGCTGTGCCATATCCTGTATGAACAGATTGAAACGTATTCCGTAACCTCTTGCGACAGTGAGTTTTGCCTGTATATCGCTTATCGCAGTGAAGTTACCAAACTCGTCCAGGAAGAAGTTTACCCTTATCGGCAATCTGTTACCGTGTTCCTTTGCATAGTCTACAAGCAGTTCATACTGCTGATTGACAAGCAAGGTAACTATAGGATAGTAACTCGTTTTCTGATCCGGCAGGATGTAGAATATTGCCTGTTTCTTCTGAGCAATCGTAGTAAAATCAAAATCTGACGTGCCGGTTACACTGGCAATATCGTTTGTCGCAAACAATCTTAATGTTGTCAGTGCCGATGTGTAGAAGCTCGATCTTGTTCGGCTCGGTGCAACATCTGTAATACCCAGCAAAGACTTTGCCGGGTGTGTATCGTCCAGTTTTGCGATATAGCCTTCAAGCGGTGTCTTATTATCTGCACCGGGTTTAACCATATTTGCAAGGAAGTAATACACATTCGTGAGATTCTGATATTGCGGCTTATCCGTGTTGTCGCAAACTACAGCAAGCACACAGGCACCGATGATAGCTTTTTCACCGTTTGTCCATATCGGCTCGCCCTTGTCTGACTTCGGGACAAGCATTTCAATCAAGTCCCACGTTGCTCTCTGTGCCTTATCAGTCTTGTTCTCGTTTACAGCATCGATTATCGGTTGCAATAAGTTCTTGCCGCACGATTTTTCGGGATTCTGTAAGTCCATTACTATCACTTCATAGCCGAGCGACTGTAAAACACGATGAGTGTAGTAGTAGATTTCACCTTTCGGATCATTTACTACAATGCCTTCACCCGCCATAGCAGTGAATATAATCGACTGTAAAACAAGTGTTCTTGTCTTACCGGAACCTGTTGCACCGAAAATCAACGAGTGATAGTCTTTCGCTATGTATGAGATTTCTTCGTAAGTGCCGTGTTTTTTCATTCCGACAACAAGTCCGCCTTTGGATGGAAACTCTTTTTTATTTATCTTATCAAGCGGCACCGGGATGAACGGCAGATATTTACCTTTTTGCGAAACAGCATTGTAATAATCTTCACCGTTTTTGTTCAGTACACGGCATAAATCACTTGACTGTTTCAGCTTGTATGTAGCGAAAACACTATGCTTTTCGCTGTCGTTCATAAACCGTGCCGAGCCGTTCTGACCTTCGCCTGCAGGAACGGGTATCTTGATTTTCGGCGTGACCGTTATTGTATCAGCCTTGTACTTGTTGTTCATCGCAACAAACACAACGAAGATTATCAGACCTATAAGCAGTGCTGTAAATATCATAAAGAGCTGCTGTTGCTTCTGATTGACTTTCAGACCTTCAAGGCAGGTGTTGAAGTCAAACAGTTTCAGCTTCTGTGTTGTCAGCATAACATCAAGACTGTATGATAAAAACAAAGATACAACAGGTGCAACCACACATCCGACAAGAGTTGCAATGATTTTGAAAAGTTTCATTTTGCCTCCTGTAATGTAAAAGCCGGGACTGCTTTCACAATCCCGGTAAATTACATATTATTTGTTTCAGAAAGGCTCAGGTGCATTCATATCAAAGAATGTACTTTCGTCAACCTTTCCCGCTGTCTGTGCCTGCTCTGCGGTCTGAGCCTTGTTACGTTCACGCATTTCAGCGATTATCCTGGAATACGAGTCAGCTTCATCTGCTGATATCGTAATTACCATACCGGTCTTTTCAACCTTTCCACTCCACTGTATGCCTGCTTTAGATAATTCTTCTCCGACAGCCTTGCCGTAATTCACGTTCTGATGACGATAATAGGAAAGCTCATCGGAGTTTTCCTTTAAATCCTGGAACTTGATATTGCCGACGGTTTCTACGGCAATTCTGCCGATTGCAGAAACGCCGTAACGGTTTATGGCTTCCTTAACCGTATCGTTTGACGCTCTTACAACGCTCCACCACTGACCGTTGTCAGCCTGCTTTGACGGCAGAGAAATAAACTTCACGACCTTGCCGGTTTCTGCATCCAGCCTATCCTTAACACTTATGTTATGTACAAGCAGATCATCATTGACACGCATATTTCCGTATACGCTACCGTTTGCACCGTTTCTCATATTGAAAGTAAATCTGAGCGGTTCACTTTCCTCGCTTGTGGGTGTATAATTCTTGCCCTCGATATTAGCTTTTTCAATTTCAGCCTTTATTCTCGCCGCAAATTCCTTAGACAGCGGCTCAACCGTGGAGTGATAATCACCGTCACGACCCATATGCTGTGGCATCTGTACATAGAATTCATTATCCTTGTTCAGCTTATACAGCAGTCCATAGATCATAAGTCCGTTGCCGATTTCAATATCGGCGATTGCCCTGAGGTTGTTTGCATTCTGCGATACAACCGGGTGAAATCTTGTTACTTTTACGTTTAACATTGTTTTCATTCCTTTCTGCATTTACAGGTGCGACACGGTGTCGCACCGGACGCTCCGGTCGCACCTATTGATATATGTTTAACGCCTTTTGCGTTAAATCTCAGGTTCAAATCCTTCCTCTTCTTCGGGTTCACTCTGTTCCTGCTCGTTTTCTCTGTATCTGATGTTGACGCCTTCCGGGAAAGTGTCCTTATCAAATATCGTACCCTTTGACATAGTAACTTCTTTCAAGTTTCTGCAACCGTTGAAAGCAAGATAACCGATAGCCTTTACGCTTGCAGGGATTTCTATCGAGGTTATGTCGGTCATAGCAAATGCCTGTTCACCGATATGCTTAACTGTATTTGGGATTGATATACTCTCAAGGTCAGTAGCCGCAAAAGCACAGGAGCTGATGCTTTCAACGCCCGGCTCGATTACAGCGGTTTTCACTGATGAGCTTGCGAAAGCCATATACGGTATTTCACGGATACTTCCGGGGATTACTACATCGGATATATTCTTACGGTCCGAGAAACATCTTTCTTCAAGTTTTTCTGTACCTTCCGGGATAAGTTCATTGCTCTTTGCAACAGTATGCGTTCTTTCGTTTTCGTTGACACGCTCAAATTCTTTCATTATGCTGTCAACCTTTTCGTCGAAGCTCATCTCCTCGAAATCCTCATAGTTATCGTTCATCTTGTCATACGCACGTTTCATAAGGGTAAAGAGCTGTGCGTCCTTTACATCTTCGGGAGACATATCTTCTTCCGG
>CABUEI010000022.1 GCA_902490585.1 uncultured Oscillospiraceae bacterium | reverse complement strand
TAACAAAGATAAAGGACAGCGACTCTGCGCTTTTCAGACGTGAGCATCTCGGATTTGTGTTTCAGGACTTCAACCTGCTCGATACATTCTCCGTGCGTGACAATATTTTTCTGCCGCTCGTGCTTATGGGCAAAAGCTACGATGAGATGAATTCACGGCTTCTCCCACTTGCATCAAAACTCGGCATAAGCGATTTGCTTGACCGATACCCCTATGAAATATCCGGCGGTCAGAAACAACGTGTTGCGGTAGCCCGTGCGCTTATTACAGATCCAGATATTCTGCTTGCGGACGAGCCTACAGGCGCACTCGATTCAAAAGCGTCGGAGGAGCTTCTCAATCTGTTCGGTGAAATCAACCGTGACGGTCAGACAATACTCATGGTAACTCATTCCGTAAAGGCGGCAAGCAGTGCGTCAAGGGTACTTTTCATAAAGGACGGAGAGGTTTACCACCAGATATATAAAGGCATTTCCACCACGGAAGAATTTTACGCCAAGATAAACGACACCCTTACAGTGCTTGTGGCAGGCGGTGACCGCAGATGAAAACACTGTTCTACCCGAAGCTCGCCGTGAACGGCATGAAGAAAAACAAACGGCTTTATCTGCCGTATATCCTAACCTTAGTTGCAATGGTGATGATGATATACATTACGGCATACCTTGCAAGAAGTGAAAGCATAGCAAATACAAGCCGTGGTGTTGACGCTCAGTGGTGCTTATGGCTCGGAATAATCGTAATGAGCGTTTTCTCGTTGATTTTCCTTTTCTACAGCTATTCCGTGCTGATTAAAAACCGTGGCAAAGAATTCGGTATCTATAACATTCTCGGCATGAACAAACGTAACATAGCTCGCATACTGATATTGGAAAGTACTTTTACACTGATTATCTCGCTCCTCGGCGGACTTGCAACAGGCATACTTCTTTCCCGTCTTGCAGAACTCTGTATGTTCAGGCTGCTCAGCATCGACCCTGCCGGAAGCCTTCTGATCGACCCGGGAGCTATAGCAATTACAGTTGCCGTTTTCGTAACAATAGCAATAATTCTTCTGCTCTACTCATTTGTCCGTATAGGAAAACTCAGCGCAATAAAACTGTTGCACAGCGAAAAAGAGGGCGAAAAACCTCCCCGTGCAAATTTTGTATTTGCACTGATCGGTGTGATACTTCTCGCACTCGCATATTATATAGCCGTTACCACTCAGTCGGGGCTTGAAGTTATCCCAATGTTCTTTTTAGCGGTACTGCTTGTAATAATCGGCACTTATATGCTGTTTGTCAGCGGTTCAGTGGCACTTTGCAGACTGCTTATGAAAAACCACAGGTACTACTACAAGGCAAATCACTTTGTTTCCGTATCGGGCATGGCGTACCGCATGAAAAGGAACGGCGCAGGACTTGCATCGATCTGCATACTGTCTACTATGGTCCTTGTCATGCTATCGTCCACAATAAGCCTTTTTTCAGGTATACAGACAAGTACGCTTGTACGCAGTCGTGACATATCGGTAATACTGAAATACGACAGCAACAGCGAAAGCGTGACACACGCTCTCTCGGACTATTGCGACACCGCCTTTGAAACGGCGAAAAACAATAACTACAACCCCGTAAACCCTCTGTCTTACGATTATCTCGAACTCGGCGGCTATTATTCCGACAACGCCATACACTTAACGCCTGCTTCCGAAAAAGGCGATAACAGTTCGGCAGATATAAGAGATTTCTACTTTATCACCCTTGCCGACTACAACAATACCACCGACATGAACGAAACTCTCTCAGACGGAGAAATACTGATAGCCGCTTCAGACAAAACAGGAAGTGAAATATCAATAAACGATAAGAAATATAAAGTAAAAAACGTTCCCATGCCGAAAAACATTTCCTACGGTGAAACGATCTACAGCGTATTCTTCGTAATTCTTCCCGACAATAACGCACTGTACGATATGTTCTTATTAAACAAGCAGGTCTACGGCGAAAACGCATCGTGGCTCAACCGTTATTACGGCTTTGATGTTGACGGAAATGCCGCAGATGAACAGACGCTGTGTGAAGATATTTCAAATACCCTTGCGGTAAAGTGTCAATATTCCGAAAACATTCTCCCCTCAGCCGAGGGCAGAAGCGAAAACCTTGATGTTCTTGTTGCCACCTACGGCGGACTGCTCTTCCTCGGCATATTCTTAGGACTTGTATTTGTATTTGCCACCGTGCTCATCATCTACTACAAGCAGGTATCTGAGGGCTATGAAGACAGAGAACGCTTCGCCACAATGAGAAGCGTCGGCATGACCGAAAAAGAAATAAAGAAGAGCATAAACTCACAAGTCCTGACCGTATTCTTCGCTCCTCTTATCTTTGCAGGAATACATCTTACATTTGCTTTCCCGATAATTCTGAAAACCGTCAGAATGCTCGGCTTTGCCGACAGCACGCTGTTGCTTGTCGCAAATCTTATCTGCTTTGCGGTATTTGCCCTGTTCTACATCTTCGCTTACAAAATAACATCGGGAATTTATCTGAAGATAATTGAGAGAAAATAAACCGCTTATAACTAATGCCCGTCCTTCCCAGACGGGCAATTTTTCACCCCAACGTACAGTCAAGCACCATCATAACAACAAACCCTGCCGCCGCACCGATTGTCCCTATATTGCTGTGCTCTCCACCCTGTGCCTCGGGTATCAGCTCTTCTATTACAACATACATCATAGCCCCCGCCGCAAACGACAGCATATAAGGCAGAAGCGGAGAAATAAAAGACGCAAGCAGTATCATCACTACCGCACCTATCGGTTCAACAACTCCGGACAGCACTCCCATGAGGAACGCTTTTCCCTTCCTCATTCCTTCACTTTTAAGCGGCATTGAAACCACCGCTCCTTCGGGAAAGTTCTGTATTGCAATACCCAGCGCCAACGCAAATGTGCTTGCAAGAGTAACACTGTCGTTACCCGTCCCAACTGCTCCTGCAACAGCCGCACCGACAGCCATTCCCTCAGGCACATTGTGGATAGTTACCGCAAGCAGCATCATAGTTGTCTTTGAAAGCCTTGAATGAACGCCTTCGGGCTTATCGCTGTCAAGATGCAGGTGCGGAACAAGGCTGTCAATTCCGAGCAAAAACAGTAATCCCACCGCAAATCCGACTACCGCAGGCACCCAGTTCATCTTTCCGTAAGCCTGCTCGGACATTTCCATTGACGGTATAAGCAGCGACCACACCGACGCCGCTATCATAACCCCCGATGCAAAACCAAGCAACAGCTTTTCCGTCTTACCGCTCACCTTGTCACGCATAAGGAACACCATAAGCGAGCCAAGCGTTGTTCCGACAAACGGTATCATAAGTATTATAAATATATTCAAAGTTCTCACCTCTGTCACATCTCTTATAGTTAACATACGCTTACTGCTTATATTTTACCACAAACAAAAGAAAAAGCCAACCCGTTATACAAAAAAATTCCCGTATCTTTTCACAGATACGGGAACCTGATTATAAATTTTTATGTATCTTACTTGATAATTTCAACCATCATACCGGGAGTAGCCATTACAGCGTTTGACTCATCGGTATCAATGTGCATAGCGTCAGCAAACTTCTCGCTCACTCTGATAACAACGTCGCCGAGAACTGCACTTCTGCCGTCAGAGTTTACCTTAACGCTTACAACGTCCTTGTTCTTAACGCCCCACTTTTCAGCAGTTTCGGGAACAAGGTGGATATGACGCTTTGCAACGATAACGCCCTCGCTGATCTCGATCTCGCCCTCGGGACCTGTGATCTTGCAACCGGGTGTACCTGCGATATCGCCTGATTCTCTTACGAATATGGGACATCCGATAGAACGTGCGTCTGTAGCTGAAAGCTCAACCTGTGTAGCAGGACGTACAGGACCTAAAATTGAAACGTTTGCAAGTGATCTCTTAGGACCTGTGATAGTAACTCTTTCTTCGCAGGCAAACTGACCGGGCTGAGAGAGATCCTTCTTCTTTGTCAGCTCATGACCCTTACCGAATAATGCTTCGAGAGCCTCCTGTGTAACGTGGATATGACGTGCAGAGGTTTCCAGTAATACTTCCATTTTTTCCATAATGTTATCCTTCTTTCATGCCAAAGGCAATTTTTACTGATAACATTATACACCCATAAAACAAAAATTTCAAGAGGTTCATATAACGAATATCGGACCGAGCAGAAATGACAGTGCCGCATCTGCAATACCGAGCAGAAAACACCCTATACAGCACACCGCAAACCGCTCAAGATATATTTTGTAATAATGCGGAGCAGTTTCACGTCTGCCCCTCAGCACTGCAAGTACGCTGTTTGAGCACGACACGGAAAGACGGCACTGATAACAGCATATAACCGTTCCTATGAAAGCGGACGGCAGAACAAACACCGCAAACGCCGGCACACCGTTTGCACCGTATGTATTCATAAGAGCCGCAAAAGCCATACCGATACCCGTTCCTTTGAGTACCGGAATAATTATGCCTACAGGTTGTCCCACAGCGCACAGTCCCGATAAAAACGGCACCAGGCACCATATCAGAGCAGATATGAAAGACGATGCCGCATTGCCGAAAAATCCCCCGTGTATTCTGCCTGAGAGGAAGTTCCCAAGCATATCTTCAGGCACTGTCACCGTCATATCTCCGTAAAACACCGCCCCGACAACCGCCCCGACAACCGCTGTCAGAAACAGAATAAGCCCCGTGTATTTTCCGTGTTGCTTATTTTTTATCACTATTTCCGATACGGTTATTCTGTCCGGAATTTCCGACCCGTCCTCTTCGCCGTAACCCGTTCTGGAAATGACCACCCTCGGACCGCCGCTATTCTCTTCTTTGTCGTCCGTATCTGCGGCAACAGCGTCAGGTTCATACACCGCATTGCGTTCTCTTAAAAATTCTTCCCTTGACATAATCTCGTTCATACTGCACGTCCTTTCTTTTAGGGTACTCTACAGTAAATCTATGAAATGGGAAGAGTATTTATAACCATGTTGCAATAAAATACAACCGCTATGCCCTCAGCACAGCGGTTGTTTTTCCTGTTATCAGTTAAATTTAAAATCAATACCCCAGATCCGGCAATCCACTCAGATAATACCTCGGATTAAGTCTTTCCGAGCCGTATCTTACTTCAAAGTGGCAGTGACAGCCGTAAGCAAGACCTGTTTCACCTACTGCGGCTATACATTCACCCTGGTTTACTGCCTGTCCTGCACTTACAAATATTTCACTGTTGTGTGCATATACAGTCGTATAACCGTCGGGGTGAAGTATCATTACACAGTTTCCGAGTCCGCCGTTGTCCCAACCTGCAAATATTACCGTTCCGGTTGCCGCCGCATATACGTCTGTTCCGTAGGGTGCGCCGATATCAACGCCACGGTGTCCGGCATAACCGCCGTCCCACCAACCCCATTCCCAGAACGTGCCGCCGTCAACGGGCCAGATATACTTCTTGCCTGCATCGGCAGATGCGTCGGAGTAATGAGATGACTGCGGAGGAAGTGTACCCTGGAGAATTATCTCGGTAACAGGATCTTTTACTCTCTCGGTTTTCTGTATAGTACGCTTTACTTCTTCTCCGTTTACATAATAAACCTTTGCTGTTATCTTATTCGTTCCCTTTTCGCCTTGATATACGGTTTCAACACCTTCATATCGGGTATCATCATCCTGATATTCGGTTTCGTAAGGAACATCTACGTTGTACGTTTCGGTTCTCGATATACATACCGAGAGGAACGGCACTTCCTGCGTCTTGAGCAGTTTTTCGCCTGCTCTCAGCACATAATCGTCGTCCATGATGCCCGGATTCAGTGCCTCAAGCTCATCCATGCTTATTCCGAGTTTTGTGCATATTCCCGAATGGCTGTCGCCGTCAACCACGGTATAATATGAAGCCTCTTCCTTTTTGGAGTTTACAAGTTTTATGATCTCATCGCTTGATACTATACTGTCAGACAGATACAGTCCGGGAACATATTCTATATCCTTTTCAAACGCTACATCCTCGTCCTTTGCATCGGTACGGTAGCTGTCAAGAATTTTTTCAAGTTCCGCCTCAACTGCGGTATTGTCAACAAGCGCTCCGTAGAACTTACCGCCTATGTACATTCCGTAAGCATATTCAATCGGCGTATCGCTCATCTCGAGGAGCTTGTTTGCAAGCTGATATTTTGTGAGATATTCCTGGTCGCCGAGCATTTCAAGTGAATAACTCGGTTCCATGGTTATCTTCTTCTCATTTCCGATGTAGGTTATACGTTCCTGCATAATGCGTTCTGCGTCATTGAACACCTGCTCGCTTTCAACATAACCGACAAATTTTCCGTCTACCGTCAGCTTTATCGCATAGTTTGTTCCGGTAGCATATCCCACAACGCTCATAAGGAACACAATTGCAATGATCGGTGCCGCATAGTTGAACAGCGTTACCGCAAGTCCCTGCTTGCCGAATACCGCATTTTTCGCTATGCTTCCGTACAGCTTTGCGGCTTTCTTGTTGTCGCCCTGTTCCTTAGCCGCTTTTATCTGTTTGTTTGTACGCTGAAGTACACGTTTGGATTTAAGAAGCGGTGCAAAGAAAAAGCTTCCTATCTCGCAGAAAGTCCTCTTTACAGCGTCCCTGAACAGTGCCGTATGTTTCCATATAAATTTTGCACCGTGAGCTACATAGATCGCAGGCTTTGAAAATACGTCCGCAATTATATGGCAGAAATACTGTCCTGCCATTACAAGAAACTCAAAAACCTTATCCGTTACTACAGCAACGTAAGATTTTTTGTTTTCTTCCTCTTCGCTTTTTTCTTCCGTCTGACCCGAACCGTTATCACTTTCAGGCTGAGCGGTACTCTGCCTGAGTTCTTCCTTTTCGCTGTCGTTGTCGGGAATTACGGTTTCCTCGATCTCGTCACGGTAATCGGGTATTTTAAGGTTTCCCATATTCTTTCCTTTTCCGTTTAAACAAATAAATAAGGGCAACAAAACAAATTTGCCCAAAATAAAGTACTATAATATAATAGCCTGCCGCTGTGAACGACAGGTGACAAATTAACGCATATTCCGTTAAAAGTCGGAACGGGATATACCCGCTCCATACCTTTAAGGTTGCTTTTCCTTCCGCATGAAAGACAGCAATTCTTTTCCGTCGCTGTTATTATAACATAAACGGTTACAATACTGCAACAAATTGTAACCGTTTTGTTACCGTTTTGTAACCATTTCGACTTTTTGCACAAAAATATAACTATTCTCGGTTTTAAAACCGTATACTTTTACGTTGCTTATTTAATAGAGCAGCTTTATTGTGATTTAGCCTAAACGTTACACGATATTTTGTGCAACCCTACCGAAAATCACTGCCATTTCTGTTAATCGGTTGACATACAGAGCGTATTTGTGTTAAAATGTAACTGTGAAAATATGTTTTTTAACAGATTAAAGGCAGGTGATAACCATGAGCTTACAGACCGAAGAAAAAAAGACTGACGAACTTAAAGACACTCCCGCTTCAGATAAAAAGCCGCACAGCAATGTTCTTAAAATTGCCTGCGCATCGGGCGGATTTGTCGCAGTAGTCGCTCTTTGTATTTTATCAAGCCGTTTCTCATGGTTCGGAGTACAGGCTGACAATGAAGGCGTAAGCTACAGCGGCTCCGACTCGTCATATTCATCGACTGTGCCTACTGAGAGCGAAAACACTCCCACAAAGGCAAACAAGCCCGATGCAACTTCAGAAACCACCGCCGTCACAACCCCGGTTGTTACAACGACTGCCGTTACAACAACGACAACAGCAAAAGCCACAACAGCAACATCAAAGACAACAAAAGCAACATCGAAAACGACCCCTGCAACCACAGCCGCACCAAAGCCCGCCTGGACAGAACAAAAGTGCAGCGGTACAATGTACATAAACATCTCAAGTTGTTCTGCAAGAAAAGAGGGCTTACAGGGCTCAGAAGTCGTTTCCTATAAATACTACGGCGATGCGGTAAAGGTAACCGCCCTCACCGACACAGGATATTACAAGCTTGACGACGGTACATACGTCCACAGTGATTATCTTTCAAAGACAAAACCTGCCGAAACAACAACGGCAACCACAACCACAAAACCGAAAACAGAAAACACTACCCCGTCAGCGTCCGGTATTACCGACAGTCCCGTTAACTGTACTGCCGAAGAAGCCGAGGTATTCCGCATTGTAAATGAGATCCGTGTTTCATACGGGCTTACACCATACAAGTGGGACACCAACGCATATAAAGCCGCCAAGGCACGTTGCGGTGAAATCGAACAGGTATTCTCCCACACAAGACCGGACGGCTCCAATTTCAAGGCAATCTACGGATACAGTGAAGATGAGATATGGTATAAGTTCCATTACGTCGGTGAAAATCTCGGTTCAGGTCAGTCCTCCGCACAAAAGGTAGTTGACAGCTGGATGGCTTCCACCAAGGGACACCGTGAAAATATACTCAGTTCAAAGTTTGAGAATATGGCAGTCGCATTTGATACATACAACGATGCCTACAAGTACTACTGGGTACAGGAGTTCACAACCTACAGATAAATAAAAAACAGATAACGCACAGGTTTTACCCCGTGCGTTATTTTTATGCTATATTTTCTTTAAATCTTCCGCTCTTACCGCCGCAGTGATCTCGCCATTCTGTCCGATAACGATATAATCCTTTCTGTCACCCGAGCCGACCTGCATTACCTCGTACACATTCGTATACACGAACAGCGCAAGCGAACCGCCGTTATACGTCTTAGCTCCGTAATTCACCTTGACCTTATCGCCAACAGCGAATTTCTGCGTTACCTCGTCACTTTCAGCCTTGTAAAGCTCCTCGGTATAAAACCAACCCGTAGGCACCGAGCCGATACCGACAAGCGTTTCCTTGCCGCTTGCCGATACCTGCTGAACGGTATAAACCGTATCATACACATAAGAATACGGCTCGACACCGTTTGTAAACTTTGCACCACGCTTTACTCTCACGCTGTCGCCCTTGTCAAATACATTCCCCGGCTTTTCGGGATTTTCAGGCTTATCACCGCAGTTTTCTTCATACCACTTAGCCGTCACCGCAGGATAGTCTATAAAACATATATCACCGTCAACGTCCTTGCCGCCGATATTGTCGATACCCCACTGCCACATTTTCTGCCCGTAATCATACTTGCTCGGATAATCCGGGCTTTCGGTCCAGTGCGCCAGCCATATATCACGCTTTCCTACAATACGTTCTTTCTGATAGTAGTTTTCAAGCCATGCGGGATTTGCATACACTCCCGACGGCAGACCTGCCTTGTTCAGTCTTTCGCAGAACTCAAGCGCCATATCGGTTCTCACCTTGCTTGTAAGGTTGTCGATCTGACGCTGTTCTTCCATGTCACAGAACACGGGATAGCACGGCTTTACATTACCTATCGTCTTTATGCACGCATTTATCTGCTTATCAAGCTCCCCGCTGTCTGTCGCCGTAACATACCAGTAATACCCGACGTCTATTCCGAGCTTTCTGCACTGCTCGGTGTTACGCCTGAAATAAGTGTCCTCATCCCTGCCGATTCCCGCACGGATAATAACAAACTCTGCACCTGCCGACATAGCCGATGTGAAGTCGAACTTCTCCTGTGCCCTGCTTATATCAATGCCCTTTATTCTCACTGTCGTCCTCCTCGCTCTTACTTTTGATCTGCTCCAGTACATTCTTTATCTTCTGCGGTACAGGCAGTCCCAGAGCCGAAGCGTTCTCTACAATGCTGATTCCCTCGTTTGCAATATAAAAAAGCGTCACCGCCGTCATCGCCACTGGAACACCGCCGAGCACATAAGTGTCAGTTATATGCCCCACCGACACAAACACAAGTATCAACAGCTTTTTAGCTATCCCTTTGAAGCCTACCTTGCTCGAAAGTTTTTTACCCGATATTGCCACAAGCACTCCGCTGATATAATCCAGCGCCATAAATGCGACAAGCGCCCAGAACACTCCGGAAACCTCGCCGTACATAAACCCTAAAACCGCTCCGATAGCACCTGCTATGCCGTCAATTGTTATCTGTATTTTGCTCATATTTCCCCCTCCTTTGTTTTGCGTATTTTACTTTTTGGTCATTCCCTGATTGATCCACCAGAAGCTCTGCGAATGAGGCGGCGTTGCACCGCCGTTTGTTGCCGTTCTTCTTATAAGCTCATCGTCCGACATTCCCATTTTCTGCGATGTTGTGGGTTTCAGCTCAGGGTGCAGTTTATAAAGGAGCTCAAGATAAGTCATGCCCTCAATGTCACCGGGTATCTGCATCTGCTTTACCCAGTCATAGAATCCGTCTTTATCCCCGTAAAGCTGATACAGTGCCTCGATATATTCTTCGTCCGAATAGATTTTATCTCCGTACTTGCTGATAAAATCGTAAGCGTCACTCGGCGAAAATTCAGTTTCATCATTTTCCTCATTCTTCACAGCGTCTTTCAGTGAGTTGTTCAGTTTTATCTGATAGTTACGGTCGCTATCATATACGTTCCTGGCATAATCCCTGTCGTTTTCATACACCCTGCGGTTGTAGTCCCTGTCATTCTCGTAATTATCCCTTTCAAACTGAGCCTGTAAATTACGCTGTGCCAGAGCGTCCTTACTCTTATTATATTCAAACTCCCTGTTTGTGTTATAATCTCCCACACTGTCACGGTATCTGTCATAATCCGTATTTTCAAGCCCGATAAGCGTATTCAGTCTTTTGTAAGCGCTGTCCTCCTCGTCCTTATAACGCTCATAAGCCCTCTGTTCAAGCTCCGGGATTTTGTCATTCAACTTTGACATATAACTGTTGTACGCCTGCTGTCCTGCCGTCACCGCATAACTGTTACCGTATCCGCCCGTAAGCGTTGCCGCATTACCCATAGTGTCCTGCATAGCCGTCTTACCCGACTTCTCATAGCTGTCCTTGTACTGTGAAAAAAGCTTGTCCTTGTTTGCGTCATAACTGAAATTCTTCTTTTCCATGACCTTTGCAAGATTACTTTTCAAAGCGTCCGCATATCCGCTTTTATATACGGGCGCACTGTCCTTATTTTTCTGCTTTTCGCTCATATAACCTCCTCATATATCATTTCCCCGTCAGAAGTGCCGCTCTCCTCCGCCTCATACTCGTTCATCTCTTCATCAAACCTAGCAATATCCTCCGCCGTAATTCTGTCACGGCTGTAATGGTTGCCAAGCTGCATAGCCGCCCACGCTCTGTCAAAGCTTCCGCTCTTAACGCCGTTCACCGCAACCTCGACGATCCATTTTCCGAAATCCGGCATTATACCTCACCTCCCGATACCGCCATAGCTTCAAGCACCGCAATTCTCTCTTCAAGACTCGCTATTCTCTCTGTATCTTCCTCGATTGCAGGCACCCAACCCGTAGCCTTGTTTCCTTTCTCAAGCTTTATATTACAAGCCTCTATCATACCGTTTTTATCAAGCGCCAGTGCCACACACTCAAGCTTTGATATGTCGCTGTCGTTTATCGTCCACGTGTTTTCGTAATAGACCCACTTATCCTTTTCCGTTTTACTGTTAACAGTAAGCGATAAAATGTGCAGTTTTGCATTATCAGCCGAACGGAATCTTGCCATTACATAACCGTTGCCGTCAAGCTCAATGTCACTTCTGACTTTTATCCACGCTGACAGCGTATAACTTATTCCGACCTCAAAATCCGTCAGATAACATTTTTTACTTGTGCCGAAATATCGTGCATTACCCGAGTATCCCGTCCTCGATATTGCAAGACTGTTTCCGGATATTCCGCCGTCAACAGTTATTACAGTGTTACCGCTCCAGCCTTTTTTAAGATTTCCCGTGCTGTCATACAGCAGGTTTCTTCCGCCGATTTTAACAGCTGTGATCGCCGCTGTAATATCCGCACTTGTTGCCGCACCGACTTCCTTTGCCGTGTATGTCGGTTTGTTTTCCGATTTTGCCCATGCAGGCATATCCGTAATATCCGTAACACCATGCGTATGATTTTTCTCTGCCGCTCCGATTTCTTCAGCCGTGTATGTGGGTTTATTGTCAGCTTTCGCCCAGTCCGATATGTCACCTGATTTCAGATACTCCGACAAATCTACCGAAATAATCCCGTCAGCCGTCACCGACATATTGTCGCCGATCACAACGCCGCCGAGCGTATACCGTGTTGCTGTGGGCATACTATACTCCACACCCCCGTCTGCCGTCAGCTTGCCGGCAATACGCAGATTGCCGCTACCGTCAAGCACCAGTGCGTCCGACCTCGATGCATCGCTTTCGTCCGAACCGGAATTCCATCCGTTACCGACAACAAACAATCCGTCGCTTGTTTTATTCCACCGTCCTATCGCAAACGTCGTATCTCCTGCCACAGTACCCCAGCCGGAAGCATGGGAACCGGTACCGCTCGCAACTGTCTTGTATCCTTCTGCATGAGAATAGCTCCCTATTGCACGGCAATCCTCTCCCTCAGCGTGCGAACTCTGACCGCCTGCCACCGTCTTGTACCCCTCTGCATGAGAGTGCATATTGTAAGCAACCGTTTCTCTGCCTTCCGCATGGCTGTACGGTGCGGTTGCCTTAGTTTTATATCCCTCAGCGTGAGCATAATACGAGCTTGCGGTATTGTTCTCATAATCATTGAAAATCTCGCAGTTTTTGTCTGCATTTGAAAATTCGCCCACCTCGTCCGAAATCGCACTGTAAATAAGCCGTTTTTCCTCTTCACCGTCAGATTTTTCAGCCACATCATCGCTTATTCCGGACAGACAGAATTTTATTCTTTCCGTAAGGAGAGTAAGATAGTCCTCAACCGCATTTATACGTCCTTTGTCCTCTGCCGACTTGTCAGCCGCAAAGCTGATATCAAGATTATCCACCTATCTCACTTCCCTTTTCACTGTCAAGATATATTCCGTACAGCTGTGCATAAGCATTACCGCTTGTTTCACCGCATATCTTGATTTTTATCTTTCTGCATCTCAGCGGTATGATCGGAGCAGTTGCTATCTCCTCTGTACCCGTGCCGTCATATTCATACACCTTTTTCCATTCTCCGCCGTCAGCACTTATATAAGCGTTGATTTTCAACGTTTCGCCGTCCTGCTTTTCGTGACACAGCGACATTCTGAGCTTTTTATAAAACCTGAAAGCACTCCCTCTTCCAAGCTCTCCGCTTATCGCAGTAAATTCATTCTTTTCCTCGCTGTCGGAATTTCCGTCATTCCCTACAAGTGTCACAAGTTTCATTTTTCCGTTCTTGTCACTGGTCACAGCATACAACCTGCCGTTTATCTCATGTGCCGAAATCACGTCCGCAAGCCGCCTTGTGTACCACGCCGAGTAGCGTTTATCATAATAATACACTGTCCCGTCAGCCGCACACATAACAACGTATCTTCCGTTCGCCGTCATGACCGCTGTATCGGTAATATCATCGCCGAGCTTTGCGTCAATTCGCACCGATGCAGAACCGTTGAAGCTGAATATTCCCTCGGGTGCCTTGAAATACAGCAACCCGTCCGATATGCACAGCGAGCCGTCACTGCCTTTCTGCACCCCTCTGAGCTTTATTGTGCTCAGCGTGAAATTAGACGCTTTGGTTCCATAGACAACATGGACGCAGTTTTCCTTGAAGAAAAGCACACTTCCCCCATACACACAAACACCCGTGAAATCCCCGTCTGTTCCCACGCTTACCGTCCATGCGTCAGTCGATATCCCGTCAAAACTGCCCCATTCCACAGCACTTCCGAGCTTTGAACAGTATATTTCATGCCGTGACGAACTGCACCCCCACAGTCTGTTGTTGTACTCGGTTATAAAATCCATCTGCGGTATCGGACAGCTTATATACGCATTCTTGATATTCACTATCCTGAAAGCGTCCATCTTCCGCTTTTCCGTGTAGAAATAGTAAGTATCGCTGTAAGCCGTTGTGTCGAAATTCACCGACACACAACCGCTCATGCTGTAGTTTTCCTTACCGATCGAGCTTATCGCCGCAGTGAGATATCTCCCCTTGCCGCCGTACTCATACGTTACCGTCACCATATCCCCTACCTTGTACTTTGAAAGCTCCTCGCTGTTCTCAGCCACATCAAGATACAGCCTTTTGAAGATTGAAACGCTCGGTCTTGTCACATTACTGTTATATTCAAACAGCGTTCCGCACACTTTCGGCTTTGCCGTATACTCCACACTCACCGGGTCGTCCGCCGTATTGATAAGCACTTCATCAGGCATTATCAGTATGTACGCCCCCAGTGACACAATCTGTTTCTTACCGTAGCTCAGCGTCAGCTGTGTTTTCTTCCCCGAAATATAAATCCCGTCCGATTTTGTGTATACGATCTCCCCGTTCTTTACAAGATACCCCGTTATCCCGTCCGCAAGTGCTTTATACGCAAACGGCTTTACCGTTTTCAGTGCAGGAAATGCGGTAAAATCCATACCGCACAGCTCCTGCCAGTACCCGAGCGGAGTTCCGTTCGAGCAGTCTATTCCGCCGAATTTCACGGCACTTTCCGTACCGCCGGTTATTTCTCTTACCGTAAAAATCCCCCTATCCCGTAATTATTGTCCTGACGCACGATTTATGTCTGCTGTTCCAGAAACGGCAATAGCTTTCATACAGCGTATCAAACAGCGTAACATCATTCTGATATCTTTCATACTCCGCATGATAAAAATCAACCAGTGAGCACAGATAAAGGATATACATCTCATCATAGGGCTGTTTTACAAAAAGCTCCGTGCTGTCATCACTCACTATCTTATCCGTATCGGTAAAATCAATTTTCTCATGCTCATGCGTAACGTACAGATCCTCATATATCCTGCTTTCAAGCTCACAAAGCCACCTCTTCTTATCATCGGCTGTTATCTCGTTCGGACGCAGTGTGTCCGTCGCAGATATGACCTGCTTTACCGTCATTACTTGCCCTCCTGAACTATAAGCGACTGCTTCCAACCTTCATCACGGTAATACTCCGCTCTCTTTCTCTGCGTTTCCGCCCTGTCAAGCTCCTTCTTTATAAACAGCGGCACCATTACAGTTTCACCTCTGCGTATAAGATAATTGTTACAGTTCACCGATACAAAAACGTCGGCATTATACTTGTCATTGTCCTTGAACAGCCTTACAGCCACAAGTTCCTTTAAATTCTCTTTCATTTCTTCTTCCCTTTCATAAATAACTTTCCCACTAACCCACCCGTTCTTTTATTAATGAATAATGAATGATGAATAGTGAATAATTGTGGTTGCGCTTACAGCGCATATCAGAAAATTCCTTTCAACAATCGTTCGCTACCCAATGTCATTTCTACATTATCACTCGTCAAGCTCCAAACTTGCCTTTTAATGAACGCCTTATGTTCTTTGCAAAACCTTAGCAAACCACCATCACCCTTGCCTCGTGGATTGCAGACAAGCAAAAATCCTTAAAATCCCGCTATGCTATGCGATATATCAAACATCGGTATATCTCAAGCCTTTCTGTCTGCAAGACGGTGGGGATTGTCCCCCGTCCGCACTATCATCACCAACCCCGTACTATCTCTCGCCCCGCACTACCCCAATTTCAAATTCCGCACCAAAGGTGCCACCACAATTATTCATTGCCCCCTTTCACACCGCCGCAGATGTTCATGCTAATCATTAGATCCGCATTTTCTCTATCAGTTCTCGCTCGTCTTCTCCGAGTAAACCGGCGAACAGCTCTCTATTCTCACCATATACTCATCTGTAAGAATTTCCGCCGTGCGTACTGCCTTCCAGCCGACACTTGCTCTCTGGTTCAGAGGGTCATCGCCGTAACCGAGCTGTTTTACTATGTGCTGAAGACCACCGCCGGTAACATCCGTTACCGCATAAGCGTGCGCTCCGATAACGAGCGTAGAGAACACTGCAAGAGCTTTCTTCTCATAGTATGTTGACGCAGTGACCTGTCCGCCTGCCGAAACACTTGCCTTCTGATAGTTGTTGCCCGACTTTGTGTAATAATCCTTGCCATCAAGGAAGTTAGCGTCAGCGGTCGGCTGATAGAACTGCGGACAGCTCTCGTCAGCGAATATCTTAGCCTCTGTACTCTTTACAAATCTCACATTGCCGAGTGATCCTATCTCACCCTTGAATATACTTTCGGGATCAGCGTACTTATGTACGTCCACCCACTCCGCACTTCTCATAAGGTCATAAGCGGCATAAGGGTGTATTATCGCAACATAATTCTCCCCGTCAATACCGTCCGCATTCATGCTTTCAAGCTGAGCGGCGGCACGGAATACAGTGTCCACCGACAGCACGCAGTCCTTCTTCAGTTCATCTCTTGAAAGCACCTCGTTGCCGTCCTTATCGGGTGCATATATTACGTTTGTGCCTGCGTTCACTATCTCTCTGGTTATAGTGTCAAGCGTTCTTCCCGACTGACTGCCGAGGAGCTTTGTTGACTGCACCACGTTGTTGTCAATTGCGGTAAGCTCAAGCATATCCGACAGCTTGATATAGTCGCCGTACTGATTTACGGCAGCCGTCTTTGCCGTTACCGACAGCATATTTCCGGCAGGTGTAACACCCTCGACAAGCGGTGTTGTCGCCTTTGCAAGCGAGCTGTACTTTCTGAGCTCTATAGTCTTACCGTTGTTCTTGGGTATGGGATACTTGTCGGCAAAACGGTCATGCACCAGCTTCGGCTCTGCCATATCAATCAGCGTGTTCTCATAGAACGTTTTCATTTCGGGTGACAGACCGGGTGTTCCCGTTGTCTGCACATCAAACAGATTTAACTTTACTTCTCTCATCTTCATATAAAATTCCTTTCCGGTCGGCTCTTTGCCGCCATTTCGTGTTTTTTACAGCTTAAATAAGCTTCTCCTGTAGCGTTTTGTCACAGCAAATATATTTTCCCTTGCATTTTCCTGACTGCACTTCTTATTCTCACATTCTCGCCGACCCACCCATTACGTTCTTCATATATCACCACCCTCTTTTTTATTTAAATGAATAATGAATATTGAATGATGAATAGTGAATAATTGTGGTTGCGCTTACAGCGCATATTTGAAAATTCCTTTCAACAATCTTTCACTGCACAATGCCATTTCTGCACTATTCCTCGCCCTGCACTATCCCATTTCTTGCCTTTCAACGAACGCTCTGTTGGCTTTGCGTCCTGCAAAGCCTCTGGGCGTTCAACTTCGGGCATCCATGCCCGCCCTCGAAAAAGGGGGAGGTTCTGTTGCTGAGTCAAGCTCAGCCAACTATGGTGGGGATTGTTTTCCCACAGCACCACCATTATGCTTCACGCTGTAACCCTTGCTACGCACTACCCAGAATTCAAATCTCCGCCGCAGACGCTCCACAATTCTTCATTCTTCATTATTCATCATTCATTATTCATTAAACCTATCACAGCACCACCCTTTCCCCTCTCTCCGTCCGTCTTATAAGCTCCTTTCTCTCACTCTTAGACAGCTTTTTCTCGGGTTTAGATATCTCGCTCACCGCCGACAGTGCTCCCTCTTTCACCATTATCGGCTTACCGAAAACGCCGCTCCTCATAATTTCCGCCGCCGCATATTCCATCGCCGCCGAGAAAAGCTCGTCCTTATGCACAATAAGATATGCTTCCGCAAGTCCAACCCCCTTATAGCACAGCGAAAAGAACTTTCTGTCGCTCATTTCATGTGCAAGGTCAAATTCGGGATATATCTGCTTTACTTCCTCGCTTTCCTCCTGCCAGCGTCCGAGCCTGTACTCCATGTCGTTTTTTCTGCAATGCTCGAAATTTCTCTCTGAAACCGCACTTTCTATCCCGTCATAGTCACTCTTATCCGCACCGCAAAGTCCTGCCACAAGGCTTATTATCCCCTCTGCCCTTGCCGCTCTTTCCTGCTTTGCTCTCATCACCGCCTGTCTGAACTGCTGTGCCTCATCTTCAGGGGAAACATTTCCGCCCTCGTCAGCTTCTCCGCTTCTCCCCGGCTCTTCGCCGAGCTTCTCCTCTTTCATACCGACATTTTCCACGCAGTTTTCCGCATTGTTATCCGCCGCCTGCACGTTTTCGATTTCTTCCATATTCACCCCTCATTTCTGTGGCACGATACATATTCCGGATAGTTCTCTTCCAGCATATCAAACCCCTTGCATATACCGTCCACCGCTGTGTTCAACCCGTCATCGTCCGTGACATAGCTTATGACCGCCTGACCGCTCCTCAGAGTTACATCAATTATATCCGTATCCCCCGTGTCCTCGCTGTCAAAAACATTCTGTGCTATCGTCTGTGCCAGAGCAGTCATCGCCGCACATACAAGCGTAGCCTCAGCCGTTCCTTTACCCTCATTTGCACAATGCCCCGTGATATAGATATCCCTGCCAAGCTGTGACTTGTCTATTCTTACTCTCGTCATACGTTCACCCCGTTCATTCCTGCGTGTTCCCTTATCACACGCTCAATCTCTTCTTTTCCCTCAAAGTCCATCATCGTAAGACAGCCCAGTGCCTGCACCGCCGTTTCGGGATTAAAAAATCCCAGCTGGAAAAGCTGCTTTGCAAGCTCATTCTGTGAAGCCTTTGAAAACGGCGATTTCTTTGATGCCGTGCAAACTATATCGAAAACAGGCTTTTTGGTGCCGAGCTCCACGCCGAACATCTCCGTTTTCTGCTCCCTTATAGCCGAGTTGTCAAAAGTATCATATCCACCCGTAATTCTGAAACTTCTGGGCGTATCGTAGAACTGCCTTATAAGCTCTATGATAAGATAGCACACCTGCTGAAACGCAAAATACGTTCCCTTTATCATATCCCTCGACAGCTTACTTCCTGCCTCCTGAAGTGCCGCAATTGCGCTCGCCGCCGTCACTCCGTTTGATACAGAGCCCTGCGAAAAATCCCTGTTGCCGCTTGTTTCCTTGAGTTCGTCTATCTTGAAGCTGAGTGCGCTCATCACCGCACTGTCAAGCGGCTCTGATTTTATCTCCCTTATATCCTCATCACCGAGATTTCCCGCAACATGAACAAACCTGTTAGTCTGGTCGGCAAATTCCGCCTCGTTCACCGCACTGTTCTGTCTGATGAAATATCTCTTTCTGCTCATCATTACAGTGTGTTCAAGCACCACCTGCGACAGCTTGTCTATATACATCTGTGCGTCACGCATGACATCTATGTAGCCGAATCCGCACGGTGTCCCCTCCTGCATGAACAGCGTATCTATCACGAACGGATAACGTCCGTGCAGGTAAAATCCGTCAGCACAGCTTTCATCATCCTCGCTTGAATATATAACCCTGTCACCGCAGAATTTACAGTAGCACAGCCGTTTTCTGCCGTTCATGATCTTCTTGTAGTACCAGTCAACAACCTCGATCTTACCGCTGTCGTCCGTCTTATCGTCCGTTTTGTACTTTTCCACATTTTCCGTACCGCCCGATACGCTGTCCGACATATCTTCACAAAGCCCCGGGTACATCTGATTAAGCCTTTCACGGTCAACAAGCGTCACATAGAAAAGATTTGCACTCTCTTCAATGTCATTTACTCCCGGCTCCCAGAAGAGATTAAGTATATCAGCATTTCTTATCGCTATATCTCCTCTGCCGTCATCTGCGTCCGGGTCCCACACTACCGCCATACACATACTGCCATTCTTGAGCTTGTACCACCAGCCGTCACTGTACAGCTTTTCATATCCGCACCGCTCCAGTATTGCGGGAAGTATCAGCGATAACTGCTTTGCGACCTCTTCGTCGCTTTTCTCCCTCGGAAGAACCGCAGGCTCGGGTATATTGTCCATAGCGTCAGCGTGCTTGTTTGCAAGCGAGTTGAACAGCCACGCCGATGCAGGCATAGGCCTCGTATCGTCCCTGTCATACCCGATCTCCCCCCAGTGTCTTAATTTCCACCACTGCTCATTAGACACGATTTTCCTGTCCAGCACCGCCTTACCCTCTTTGTATTTCCCGAGTATCTGCCTTGCCTTTCGTATCTGCTCCTTACCGATTTTCTTCATATTTCTCCTTTCAAAAATAAGATCACATCATATAGAATGATTCCGTACTCTTAGGCGTTCTCTGTTCCAGAGGATCATCACCCACAGGTATCTCTCCTCGCTTTACAGGTGCAGCAATCGGGTGTTCCATAAGTACATAACGACATTCATCGTATATATGATCCTCCATCGCCGTGTCAATATCTTCAACGTTCTTCTCGTCATACATAAGCGCAGGTACAGTCCGTATGAACTCCTTACAGGTGTTGAAACAATAGAACATCGCCTCCCCGTCCTTGTTGAAAGCAAGACGGTTGTGGTATTGCATCTTCCCCGATATTCTCGCATTATCCCCCGGCGACCAGATTATAAAGTTAGGCGACCGTGCCATAAGGTCGGCGACGCTTTCCCCACGGCTTTTGTCGAAAATCGACGGATCCGCCACACCGAACACGTTTCTCCCTCTGATATTCGGCTCGTCACGCTCGATTTTCCTTATATTCTCCGCAATCACCGACGGCTCAAGCCGAACCCCCTCGTTCGCCTTGTCCGTACACCCATAATACTCCTTGATTCTGTAGATGCACCCCTTGGTATCGACCGCATACCACCCTACCGAGAACGGCCGTGTATATCCGAAGTCGAACCCTCTCACTATCTCCCAGTGTTTCGGTATCTCAAACGGTGCAATAACGTGCGTCCATCTCCTGTCAAGATAATGCTCGGGGTCATCTCTCCATTCCGTGAAAACCTGCCCCGTGAAACTGTTCCAGTCCCCGTACAGAAGTGCCTTTCTTTCAGCCGTAGGAAGCATTGACAAGCTTGCCAGATACTCCGGGTCATTCCGTAGTAACTCCTTATTGTCAAACACGCTCGCAGGGATAAACACCCTCGATTTTTTAATGACGATTTCCGACCCGTCAGGCTTTTTCACCTTATGTTCCTCGGTTATCGGTTTCATCGGCTCACCGGCAGTAATAAAACGCTGTTTCACCCATGAATGTCCGGGTCCGCCCGGGTTTGCCGTTGCCCTGATATACACCCTCGTGCCATTTCCTCCGGGTCTGTTTCTTGAAAACATATAGCTGTATTCCTCAAAGGAAAACTGAGTCAGCTCATCAAACCCCACAAAGTCGAAATGCTTACCCTGATAGTTCAATCTGTCCTTCTTGTGTTGCATAGCCCCGAAATAGATTTTCGCCCCCGACGGAAAGCTCCAGCAGTGCTTCGTTTTATTGTACTTTGCCATAGGATACGCACTCTTGTATATAGCCTGCGACCTGTCCTCAAGCTCCGTCAGTTGCGGATAAGTCTTTCTGAAAATTATCCCCCTGTAGCAAGCCTTATCGACCTGCCTTAATGCCTCCGCCAGAAGAGCGTCTGATTTACCGCCGCCTGCCGCACCGCCGTACAGCGCCTCATATTCACCCCGACGCATAAACTCCGCCTGCCGCTCCTGCGGCGACCATATCACCCGCCGTACCAACTGTCGTGCGCTCTTCTCTTCCTTTTTATCTACTCCCATTGTTCTGTACCACCCCAAATTTAAAATTCACCGCCAACGGCGGTAACCTCAATTCTTCATTATTCATTCTTCATTATTCATTCCTCTTCCTCCCTCGCCTCCGGCATCACCACAACGCCGCTCTCATTCTCATCATCAACGATTCCACCGTCCCACTCATAACCGCACCTGTTCTTCAGCCAGAAGATCTGTGCCGTGGTACTCGGCATGATCTGCTTCTCAACGGTTTTCACAACGTCGAGTTTTCCGTCCTTTCCGACCTGCCGTGTAACTTCTGTCTGCGTATACCCGATTGCACGTTTCAGTAAAGCGTCCTCGACCTGTCTTTTCTTTTCCTCTTCGGTATCGGCTTCGTTATACTCATACAGCATCTTGATAACTTCGTTGTGCTTTTTCCAGTTTCTCAGCGTATTTCTGTGTATACCGAGTACCTCAGCCGTTTTTGCGTCGCTGTACCCCATATTCACGCAGTGCTCGATCGTATCAACGATTCTCTTCGTGATAACTATTCCCTGTTTTTTATCCGTAGATCTCCCCCCTTTTTTATCAGTCCCCACCGTCACAGCCGCAATCACATTCATCGTCCGCTTCACCGCAGTACTCAACGTCATAATTGCAATCGGGACAGCACCTCACCGTTTCAAATGCAGGACTGCCCTGATATTCTCCCCTGTACTCCTGCACTCTTGTCAACTCATCGTAGTTATATTTCCTACCGCATCTTAAACATCTGTACATAAATCCCCTCCGTTTTTCAAAATTTCCCCACGAATTCGTATACCTGTACGTTTTTCGGTACACAAAATAAGCTATAATACTCTGTAAAAGGCTTCTTACACCTGTTTCAGATGTTACCCGTAAAAGTCTTTTCAACCTTTCGTTGTCATAATAATACCACAAGGATAGCCGTTTGTCAACTGTTTGTAGCTATAATTCAGCATTTTCGTGAAATCGCAACAAAATATGGCAACAGTTTGTTTCTTTTCTTGACAATTCAACACAATGTTGTTATAATAATCTCAGACAACAGAATGTCAATATGAAAGGATGAGCCTATATGAATACAAACTCCGGCACAGTTTCAGGCGCATTTTCCGAAAGGATAAGAACGCTCCGAAAAGCAAAAGGAGCGTCACAGGCAGATGTAGCCGCTTATCTCGGCGTTACAAAACAAGCCTACAGCCTTTACGAAACGGGAAAGCGTGAACCGCCATTCGCCACATTACTGAAGATAGCAGAATATTTCGGCACCGACACCGATACACTTCTTATGGGCGGAGATACCGCAAAAGTATCCGACCCCCGTCTTAAATTTGCCCTTTTCGGCGATACCGAAATCGACGACGATGTACTCGACGATGTAAAACGTCTTGCGAAGCTCCAGCTTGAACTTCGTCGCAGTAAGGAAAAGGACGGAAAGAAGTAACGTAAAGCACAAAACAGTTAATAGCCTGAAGGGAGGGCAATGACAGTTGGAATGGGTTTCAAAAGTAGCAGAAGAAAATGATATACTTATAGTCGATATGCGTATGAAAGGCAGGCAAGGCGCAATGAGCCAGTGCACCGACGGTATGTGTATAATAGCAATAGATCCTCACAAGGTGAAAAGCATAGCCGACCGCAAAGAGAAAACCGTGCATGAGCTCGGTCACTGCATGACAGGTGCGTTCTATGACGCAAGCTGTCCCGTCATTCCCCGTGGCAGATGCGAACACCGTGCTACTGCGTGGGCAGTAACGCACACATTTACCAGAAGAACGCTTATCAAGGCAATAAAAAGCGGTCTTACTGAGATATGGCAGTTAGCCGATTATTTCAATGTAACCGAGCATTTCATGAAAGATGCCCTCACCTACTACGACCTCTACAACGGCGAATAAAAATACCCTTATGCGACTTCTTCGCATAAGGGTATTTTCAATATATCCAAATCAAATTCTACACAACCATGCAATTAATATTTTCATGACCCAACCGATACAACCGCACTATCACCGTCACTCCACACAATTCCTCGCCACACACCATCACCTCAAGTTTGCAATATCGAATTTGATTTTCCGGGAGGAGCAAGCCCCTCCCCTACAAATTCCGCAATAGCTTTCACTATCACTGCCAACCACGTTAATATCCGATAAAAGCACTATATTTCTGCACTCTTTCCCAATCTCAAAAATCAATCTATCCGTACTCCCACCGATAAAACTACACTATCACCAAATTAGAAAAACCGCAGTATCAACCCGATACTGCGGTCATTTCATATCAATATTAAAATCCGAGCCTTACTTACTTTTCCCGTTCAGATACTCCTCACAGGCTTTCAGTATGCCCTTATCCTGCTCCCAGTTCAGCTTATTCATAGCGTCCTCATAGCTTAACAACCAGTCGCCTATGACTTCCTCCTGCTGAATGGTAACAGCGGCGTCCCTGTCAAATCTTCCTGCAAAGAACACACTTGTCTTTTCAGTGTTGTCAAGCGTGTAGAACGTATACTCCGCACGAAAATTTTCGTCAAGCTCTGCTTTAAGTCCGCATTCCTCAAAAACCTCACGCAGAGCGGTCTCACGCTCATTTTCGCCGTATTCGATATGACCTTTCGGAAAGCCGATATGTCCGCTGTTGTTCTTGATAAGGAAATATCTGCGGTTATCGCCGTCACCCGTGTACATTACCGCACCACAAGTCTTTTCGTATAACGCAAATATCTCAGCGGTATGGAACTGCTCCTGGAAACGAACGGCATTTACTATATTACACTCACAGCAAAGCTCCGAGCCGACAAGCCCGGCAGGTACTCCGACCCACTTGTCCTCGTTATCGTCTGTACGCATAATAGTTGCAACAATCACACATTCCGCTTTGTCTACAGGCTTATCAACGCCGAGAATATATACGTCCTGTTCCTCACCGTCACCGCCGAGAAGACCCTCAACATAGCCGTAGTTTATCGGATAGATTATCTCCGGGTGCTTGGGGTGATGTGCGCCTATCGGTCGGTCGACTGTCACCGTGACAGTCTTTCCGATATATGATTTGTCACCTCTCGGTATCTGTGTCATATCTTTTCCTTTCTGCGTTACTGCTTTCTTGCAAGCTCGTACTCATCATCGTTTCTGAAATACGGACAGTTGTAGTTGTCGCCCGTTATAAAACGGCGCATTTCGTCCTCGTCAAGATTTACAAGACAGGTGTAGCAGTCGTACTCATCGTCATAGACGTAGTTTACACAACAGTCGCAGTTTGTCATGCTTTCTTCTTCCACTTCATCGAAATATCAAATGCGGTCACACTGTGCGTAAGAGCACCGAGACTGATTATGTCAACGCCCGTCAGCGCAACGTCACGGATATTATCAAGCGTTACGTTTCCGCTGGCTTCAAGCTTTGCCCTGCCTGCGTTTATCTCAACCGCTTTCTTCATATCCTCACAGCTCATATTATCAAGCATGATAACGTCAGCATTTACAGCGAGAGCCTCGTTCAGCTCGTCAAAGTTACGCACTTCAACTTCGATCTGGAGCATGTGTCCCGCTTTTTTACGCAGTGCCGTAACAGCCTGCGTTATTCCGCCGTAAGCGTCAATGTGGTTGTCTTTCAGCATAGCCGCATCTGTAAGGTTGTAACGGTGGTTTCTTCCGCCGCCTGCAACTACAGAATATTTCTGTAAAGGACGTAAACCGGGTAACGTCTTTCTTGTATCTGCTATAGATGCGTTAGTACCCTCGACCGCCTTTACACACTTGTTTGTATAGCTTGCAATTCCGCTCATGTGCTGTAACAGATTGAGCGCTGTACGCTCGGCTTTCAGCATAGCACAGGTGTGACCTTTGAACTCGGCTATAACGTCGCCTTTCTTTATAGCGTCGCCGTCCTTGAAATGAATGTTCATCTCAATCGTATCGTCAAGTAAAGTGAACACACGCATAGCAACATCTATACCTGCGAGTACGCCGTCAGCCTTTGATACAAAATATGCCTCCGAAATATCGTCCTCGTCAATAAGCAGGTCGGTAGTGCTGTCTATGTAGTTTATATCCTCTGTTATCGCTCTTTTTATCAGGTCGTCAACGTAAAACTGTAATAATTTCATTCGATAATACCCTTTTCCTTTCCCTCTGCGACAACTTCGCTGAGGATTATATAAGCAACTGTCGTCAGCGACTTAGCCTCAATATAGTCTGGAGTTACCTCAAATCCGCCGTTATCAAGCAGATCCTTCAGCTCCGTTACACGCTTTATATCCCTTGCCGCCTCAACATAGTCAGGTACTACGAAATATGAACGTTGCATTATGTGTCTTATCTCGGTGCGTATTCCCTTAGGGAGCGGCTTACCCTCGGGTGACGGATAATCTATCTCAACCGTTCCCAGTTCATGGTGAACATTGTTCTTGTTGATATCCTCGGCGATAAGACGGCTGAATACCAGCGCCTCAAGCAGTGAGTTACTTGCAAGACGGTTGATACCGTGTACACCCGTATGTGCACATTCGCCTGCGGCATATAAGCCCTTTACATTGGTCGCACCGTGTCCGTTTACGCCGATACCGCCCATAAGATAATGCTGGCAGGGATATATCGGGATAGGCTCCTTGGTCATATCATAGCCCTTTTCAAGAACCTTGTTATATATCATCGGGAAACGGTTTCTGACAAATTCGGGATCCTTGTACGAAATATCAAGATAGAACTTGTCACTGCCCGTTTCTTTCTGTTCTTTCAGCATATCCTTTGAAACTACATCACGGGGAGCAAGTTCCTTACGTTCAGGTTCATACTTGTGCATGAAACGCTCCTTGTGGCAGTTGAGCAGGTATGCGCCCTCTCCTCTTACCGCCTCGGAAACGAGGAAACATTCACGGTTCTCGTGATCTGCGAACGCTGTGGGGTGAAACTGTATATAGCTTAAATGCTGAATATCAGCACCCATATTATAAGCAAACTGTATTCCGTCACCGGTAGCAATTGCCGAGTTTGTGGTATAATCATAAACTCTTCCTATACCGCCTGTTGCAAGAACGGTGTTCTTTGTGGTATAATAGCTGTGCTTTCCCTCGTGGAGTACATCGAACAGAAAGTTGTCGCCACGCTTTGTAAGACCGAGCAGGTGCGAGTTTTCAAGAATTGTGACATTGGACAGCTTCTTTACACCCTCGATAAGCGAAGTAACTATCTCAAAGCCGGTGCTGTCCTTGTGGTGAGCGATTCTGTGACGGCAGTGACCACCCTCAAGGGTAAGGTCGATAGAGCCGTCCTGCTTTCTGTCAAAGTCAACTCCGTAATTGAGCAGATTCTTAACGTCCTTCGGACCCTGCTCGACAAGTATGCGTACATTGTCAATATTGTTCTTGTAGCCGCCGGCTATAAGAGTATCCTTGATGTGCAGTTCGTAGTTGTCGTTTGACGTGTCCATTACAGCGGCAACACCGCCCTGTGCGAGAGCCGAGTTGCACAGCGTCAGCTCACGCTTTGAGAGCATAAGTATCTGCATACTGCTGTCAAGGTTGAGTGCGGCATAAAGACCTGAAACGCCTGTGCCGACAATTATTACGTCGTATTCTTTGAACTTCATAAAGATTACCACCTTTTGCGGATTACCGCATAAATTTACTTTATTATTGATTATTTATAAACCGGAAAGGAACATTATGAACGAATCAACCGTAAACAATCCGATCTTAAAGGAAAACGAATCGACCCGTGCCATACTCGCAGGAGTAGATACAGGCGAATATGATGCGGAAATATCTATGGACGAGCTCGAAGAACTGGCTGAAACCGCAGGTGCGGTGACAGTGTGCCGTATTATTCAGAAACGTCCTGCTATCGAAAGTGCGACTATCCTCGGCGAAGGCAAGATAGAAGAACTAAGCGTTGCCGCAAAGGATCTTGACGCACAGCTTATTATCTTTGATATGGAGCTCAGCTCCAGCCAGATACGCAATATAGAGGATATAACCTCGGTGCGTGTCATCGACCGTACCATGCTGATACTCGATATATTCGCAGGCAGAGCGGTCACAAACGAGGGTAAACTACAAGTTGAGCTGGCTCAGCTTAAATACCGTTTGCCACGCCTTATGGGAATCGGTACATCGTTATCACGTCTCGGCGGCGGTATCGGTACGAGAGGTCCGGGTGAAACCCAGCTTGAAACAGACCGCCGTCATATAAGACGCAGAATTGAAAAGCTCAGCGATGAGCTTAAAGAACTCGAAAAACGCCGTGAACTGTCACGTCGCCGCCGTAAGAAAGACAGCGTGTGCGTCGGTGCTATCGTAGGTTATACAAACGCAGGAAAATCCACCCTGCTCAACGCCCTTACAGGTGCAGGTGTTCTTGCGGAGGACAAGCTGTTCGCAACGCTGGATCTTACATCAAGGGCAATAGAACTGCCCGACGGAAGAAGTCTTACGCTTGTAGATACCGTAGGGCTTATAAGACGGCTTCCTCACCACCTTGTAGAAGCGTTCAAGTCAACGCTTGAAGAGGCGGCTAGTGCCGATATAATCCTGCACGTCTGCGATGTATCCGACCCCGAAGCAAAAGAGAAAGCCGAAACGACACTTTCACTGCTGTCAGAACTCGGTTGCGGCGAAATACCCGTAATAACCGTCCTGAACAAGTGCGACAAGCTCGATTATGAACTGCCGCCCGCAGAAAATACCGTAATGATTTCCGCAAAGAACGGCACAGGGTTTGACGAACTGCTCAAAGCCATATCGGACAATCTTACCGACAAGGTAAGCCGTATGGAAATGCTGATACCGTATGACAAGTCGGGACTTGCGGCGGCTCTCCACTCACACGGAAAGGTGCTGAGCGAGGAATACCTCGAAAACGGCATCGCCGTAACCGCCCTTGTGGACAAGTTGCATAAGTATGAGTATGAGGAGTTTGTCATCTGACGATATACATTACAGCCCGAAAGGGCTGTTTTGTTTTACCCGCCACAATCAGAGCTGTACCTCGGTACCTCCGACGGGACGAATAGAAAGAACGTGACAGCTTCCTGCACCGAATACCTTTTCTATATCAACTATAAATTCCTTTAAAATATCCTGCGGAACAAATGCCTGGATAGTACCTGCAAAACCGCCGCCGTGAACTCTGCAAGCACCCTTTCTTGTAAGAGCGTGTTCAGCAACGTTCAGCGCAATGCCGACAGCCTGGTGTGTGTAGTCGGAAACAGCGAAAATATTCTGTAAATACTTGTAGCTTGAGTTGCCGCTCTCGTTTATAGAGCTTAAAAAATCATCGAAATGTCCGTGCTTGAGTGAGTGAACAAGCTTATCCACACGCTCGTTTTCCTCAAAGAAGTGGAGCGCACGCAGAACTGCACGGTCGCCGAACTTCTGTCTTAAAATATCCATATTGAGAATAACGTCCGCACGGGAGATCTCACGCAGACATTCTGTTGAGAAATATCCTGCTATAGCCTTCATCTCACGGGGTATAGCCGCATATTCGTCTGTAAGGTCGGCGTGGTCTGCCTTTGTATCGATTATGCACAGTGCGTGTCCGTATGAAGAAAAATCAACGGGGATATTCTCAATGATAGGTGCCTGTGTATTCTTGAAGTCAATAGCAACGAAGCCGCCTACCGAGCTTGCCATCTGATCCATAAGACCGCTGGGCTTGCCGAAATATTCATTCTCGGCATACTGTGCGATCTGAGCGATCTTTACGGCACTGATACCGCCTGCATTGTAAATGCCCGAAAGGATATTTCCGATAAGCACTTCAAAAGCGGCAGAGCTTGAAAGACCCGAACCCTTCATAACGTTTGAAGTCGTATAAGCCTTGAAACCGCCTATGTTGAAACCGTTGTTCTTAAATCCTGCGGCAACGCCTCTTATGAGAGAAGCCGATGTATTCTTTTCGTTTTCATGAACGGAAAGATCCGATATGTCAACCGTATCCTGAGGAAATCCCTCGCTCTTTACTGTGATGATGTTGTCATCTGTAGGCTCAACAACAGCGATAACGTCAAGGTTTACACTTGCCGCAAGCACCTTGCCGTGATTGTGGTCTGTGTGGTTGCCTCCGACCTCGGTACGTCCGGGAGCCGAGAAATAACGGAGCGAATCGCATTCGCCGAAAATGCTCTTGAACTCTTCCGCCGACTTCTCATATCTTTCTTTCTGAGCCTTTACTGCACCCTCTGAGTATATCTCCTCGAGTGTGTGGATTGTCTTTTTTGCCATGATCGTTTCCTTTCATTTTGCTTTATCTGCTTTATCTTTTCTCCCATGTGGAGTTAAATCCTTTTATTCCTTTTCGGTATAGAACATTCTGTACTTTGTCGAGTTATGATAACTTACGCTCAGTACAAGCCCTATCGCCACAAAAAGACATATTCCCGATGTACCGCCTGCACTGAAGAACGGGAGCGGTATACCGATAACAGGCGCAACGCCGAGCACCATTCCGATATTGACTGTTGTATGAAATACTATGAGTGCAAATACGCCGATACAGATAAGTCTGCCGAGCGTATCCTTTGCTCCGCTTGCATTCGACAGAATTTTCAGCGACAGCGCCGCAAGCAGTCCCACAACAAGCAGACAGCCGAGCAGTCCCATAGTCATTCCTATATACGAAAAAATGAAGTCGTTGTGTATTTCGGGGACATAGGTATATTCGCCGCCCGAAAGTCCCTGTCCCGTAAGTCCGCCCGAGCCCAGTGCTATCTTTCCGATACGCTGTTGCATATATATTCCCAGCGCCTCGTCCTCCTGCATCTGTGCATCCCACAGTACCTGAAAACGTTTCTGCTGATGCGGTTGCATCAGATAATTCCACAGCACATATACAGCCGGCGGAATAGCCACCGCTATCATAACAAGATATTTCCATGAAAGCCCTGCCGCAAACATCATACACAGGAAGATAAACAGGAATACTATAGCCGAGCCGTCGTCGCCCGTCTGCCTTATAAGCAGTGTGGGGATCGCCCCGTGTATACACAGCAGTATAAAGTGTATCGGCTCGTTCATTCTGTCCTCGACTTTTGACAGATGAAAAGCAAGCGACAGTATAAACGCAAGTTTCAGTATCTCCGACGGCTGAATGGTCGCAATTCCGAGATCAAGCCAGCCTATATCGTCCGCACCCTCTCGCTGAAGTCCGAGCGGAGTAAATAAAAGCAGTGTAAGTCCAAGACCCACCGGCACATAGATAAACCACAGTTTTGCGATGAACTTGTAGTTTATCGCCGCCAGTACAAGTGCGATAACAAGTCCGCCGATAAAGGCTATAAGCTGTGTTTTGTACTGCGTTGCGGTTACAGCCGAACTTATATCGTTTTCATAAAGCGTATACTGGATAAACACCGCAAATCCCGCAATGCCTATGCACATGAACAGCAGCAGTTTATCTAGTTTTCCGAAATAGGTTTTAATTTTGCTTAGAATCAGTTTCATAAAGCTGTGTTCCTTTTAATATAAATGCGGTTTTACCGCAGTCGATTTTACAATTACAGATAAGTATATTATACTCGAAAAAAGCGCTCTTTTCAAGCAAAATGCAAATAAAAGAGGTCTTTACATCAATTTTGCAAATTAAATACAAAAAGCCGGAGAATTATCTATAATTCTTCGACTTTTTTAACAATTTGAAATTTGGCTGACCGCCTGCACAGCCCTTGAAAAACGGCTATATCCGTGAAAAAACGTTACTTTACCGACAGCCTTTCAAGAAATGTCTGCTTTGCTTCATCAAGTGACAGAGGACGTGAACAGTAGTAGCCCTGCACCTTGTCGATGCTGAATTTCTCCACCGTGTCAAGCTGTTCCTTATCCTCAATACCCTTTACGCACACAGTAAGGTCACGGCATTTTGCAAGGTGTATAACCGAGCTTACAAGTTCGCTGTCGAACTCGTCCTCGTGGTTCATGAAAAGCTTAGCCGGTATATTAACAAGACTTACATACGAGTTTTTGAGCACTTTCAGCGAAATGTTCTCCGTACCGTATTTGTCGATTGCAATATTAACACCGAGCGAACGCAAATCATGCAGGATATGGGTGCTGTCGCTGTAGAAAATATTCGCCTTTACGGGAATTTCGAGTATCAGTGACTGCGGCGGAAGTCCGCTCACCTCAAGCGCATGGCGTACCTGAGTTACAATTTCCGCCGACTGCGGCTCTCCTGCGGTCAGATTTACACTTATCGAGAAGTTCTCAAACCCTGCGTCCTGCATCTCTTTGCAGAACTCGCAAGAACGCTCCATTACCCACCCGTCAATAACGTGGGATAATCCGAGGTTCTCAGCCATCGGGAACAGTGTTGAGTTCGGTATATTTCCGTACTGGTCATCGTGCCAGCGTACAAAACTCTCTGAGCCCGTTATACTGCCGTCATGAGCACTGAAACACGGCTGAAAACGCAGAGAAAAGCCTCTCATGCCGTCGTTTATGCACTCTCTTATATGCTGTTCAAGACTTGCGGCAAACATTCTTGTTCGTTCAAGCGAGCCGGAATAGAAAGCATAGCTGTTCTGCTTGAACTCTCTTGCACGGTACATTGCGGTACTTGCCGCCTTGCACAGTTCCTCTGCGTCGTCGCCGTTTTCGGGGTAGAACGCAACACCAAGACTGCAATGGATAGAGTGTTCGTCCTCGCCGAATTTCCACGGCTTTGAAAAGCGGTATATCAGCATTTCGGCAAGATTTTTCGCCTCATCGTCCGTGCAATCAGGCAGATTAAGCATAAAAATCGCATTTGTGAAATAATATACACCGATGTCCTTTATCGGAAGCTTATTAAGATACTGAGCGATACTGCGTAACAACATATCCGAATATGTATGACCGTACACCGCCGATAACGAACGTGTGTTAGTTACCTTGAAAGCAAGCAGTGAACCCTTGCCGTTGCGTTTCATTATCTTGTCAAGATCCTTATTAAGCCTTGCACGGTTCGGAATACCGTATATAGCGTCATAGAAAGCCAGCTGACGCATACGCTTCTGCGACTGTTCAA
>CABUEI010000021.1 GCA_902490585.1 uncultured Oscillospiraceae bacterium | reverse complement strand
AGATGAACTGAAAAAATATATTGAAAATACTGTAGACAATTACCGTCTGAGTATAAACAGATACTGCTGTGGTGACGAGCAGGCACTTTATACAGATAATTTTATAAAATCACAAATTATGAATGTCTTCGGCAATGCGGGATTTGACGGTAAAAGCTTTGCTGAAATGCGCGCCGTCATACCGGAAGCGGTAGACGAAAAAAGAATCAGAAAAGCTGTTGCTCAGCTTATAAAAGAAAGAAAGCTTGAATATGTCGATTTCAGATGCTATAAGGTCTACCCTTCCTATCAGAGTTATCTGCGCGAGTTTATAGAATCACTTGAAGAAAATCAGAGAGTAATGCTGTGCCGCCGCCTGAAACTTAATTTCAAAAAATGGTTGAAAAATTCATCAAATTGTGGTATAATTATCCTTAAAGAACGTACAGGAAAAGTGCCCGACAATATTTTTAAGGGCATAGTATAGGAGGCTTAATATGGATAAGAAAGCAATGTACAAGCTTAGTTACGGTCTGTTTGTTTTGACCGCCAAAGAAGGTAATAAGGATAACGGTTGCATAATAAATACCGCCATTCAGGCTGCTTCCGAGCCGAATCAGCTAAGCGTCTGTGTAAACAAGGCGAATTATACCCACGATATGATTACCCGCACCGGCGAATTTACGGTATCCGTTTTAAGTCGAAACGCAGGCTTCGATTTGTTTAAGCGTTTCGGATTTCAGTCCGGTCGAGATGTCAATAAGTTTGAAGATTACACCGAGTTTTCGCGCGGCGCAAATGGCATTTGCTACATTACGGAAGGCACTAACGCTTATATATCCGTAAAAGTAAACAAAACGGAAGATTTGGGCTCGCACACAATGTTTATCGGAGAGATTACCGATATGGAAGTGCTTAGTGACGAGCCGTCTGTGACATATGAGTATTACCTGAATAACATTAAGCCAAAGCCGCAGACTGTTGGTACGACCGACGACGGACAGACTATATGGCGTTGTACCATATGCGGATATGAATACGTTGGCGAGGAGCTGCCCGAGGATTTCATCTGCCCGTTATGCAAGCACCCCGCTTCGGATTTTGAAAAGGTTGTAAAGAGCGCGGAGGAAAAAGCTGCGCCCGCAAATAAGTATGCGGGAACAAAAACCGAGAAGAACTTAATGGAAGCGTTTTCGGGAGAATCTCAGGCAAGAAACAAGTATACTTATTTCGCTTCTGTTGCAAAGAAGGAAGGCTATGAGCAGATAGCTGCACTATTCCTTAAGACCGCCGAAAACGAAAAGGAACACGCCAAGATGTGGTTCAAGGAACTTGCAGGACTTGGTGATACAGCCGCAAATCTCACCTCTGCCGCCGATGGCGAAAACCACGAATGGACAGAAATGTATGAGGGCTTTGCAAAGACCGCAGAGGAGGAAGGTTTTCCCGAGCTTGCGGCTAAATTCAGAGCGGTAGGCGCAATTGAAAAACATCACGAGGAAAGATACCGCGCTCTGCTTAAAAACGTTGAAACAGCTCAGGTGTTTGAAAAGAGCGAAGTGAAGGTGTGGGAATGCCGCAACTGCGGTCATATCGTAGTCGGAACAAAGGCGCCCGAAGTATGTCCCACCTGCGCTCATTCTCAGAGCTATTTCGAGGTCAACGCAGAAAACTATTAAGAACACCGCAGCGTGCTGTATGGTGTTCATTCAGCCGGTCGGAATAATAGGCAATACCGAACAATCACACTGCAATAATTGTGCAGAATTGCCATAATCGACTGTTTGAGTATTACCTGAAGGCTAGTAACGCTCTGAAGTGCCCCCCTGTCAAGTAGACAGCTGAAAAAACAAAAAGTATTTTGAGTCTGTACAAATCCACCCTGCTGCGCAACATGGTGGATTTTTTCACGCCACCGCAGCCGAGTGGTATTCCATAGGTGTCATACATTTCAGTTTTAACTGTTACCTTGATATTTCTTTTAATATTTTATAAAGCGCTACACTGTTACACAGTTGCACGATTTATGAGACAGATATGTTGATAGAATAATAAACAGATAGATTATGCGGTCAATCCGCTTTTATGTATTGCTTATCTGATATAATTACAGTACAATAAAAATAAACAGAAAACTAATTACGGTCGAGTTTCAGACAAACTGAAAATCCGAAACAAGCATTATGATCATAAGAGGGGGAAAACATGGGATTTAAAATTAACGATGGCATACTAAAGAAATACACCGAAGAAAAATGCGTGACCGAGGTAGTTATACCTGACGGCGTACAAAGAATCGGTGAGCGGGCATTTTCGGGCTGCGACAATATTACAAACGTGACCATTCCCGATTCGGTCACAAGTATCGGCGGGTCGGCTTTTGCCGGCTGTAGCAACCTTGAAAATATAACTATTCCGAATTCTGTTACAAAAATCTGCGTATGTACATTTGAATGGTGTGACAAACTTATAAGCATAACTATTCCCCGTTCGGTCACAAGTATCAGCGACGGCGCATTCCAAAACTGTACCTGCCTTAAAAACGTAACTATTCCGGATTCGGTGACGAGTATCGGCAATTATGCTTTTGGAGGTTGTCGTAGTCTTAATAGCCTGACTATACCGGATTCGGTCACAAGTATCGGCAAAGGTGCGTTTCAAGAATGCATCAATCTTGCAAGCGTAACTATTCCCGTTTCGATTACAAGTATCAGTGACAATGCTTTTTTTGAATGCAACGGTCTTACAGCCGTTAGCATTCCGGATTCCGTTACAAGCATAGGCGCCGGTGCATTCTGCAAATGCGGCAGCCTTAAAAATATAGCCATTCCCGATTCGGTTACAAGTATCGGCGAAGCCGCTTTTTCCGACTGCAACAGTCTTGAAAGCATAGCTATTCCTGATTCCGTGACAAATATCAGTAATCATACATTTGTAAGTTGCAGTAATCTTACAAGTATAACCATTCCGGGTTCAGTGACCGATATCGGTAACTGTGCATTTTATGAGTGTACTAACCTTACAAGTATAACAATCCCCGATTCGGTTACGAGCATAGGTAACTTAGCATTTTACAAATGCGAAAATCTTAAAGACGTGACCATTCCCGAATCTGTTACCGATATCGGTGAATATGCGTTTAAAGGAACAAAGTGGCTTTCGGAATATCCGGATGATTTTGTTGTGCTGAAAAACGGAATCCTGATTGCATACAAAGGAAAGGACAGCGTAATATCAATTTCCGATTCGGTCACAAGTATCTGTAACAGAGTATTTGCAAAATGCAACAGTCTTACAAGCGTAACTATACCCGATTCTGTTACAAGTATAAGCGACAGCGCATTTGAAAGTTGCAGTAATCTTACAAGTGTAACAATTCCAAATTCGGTCACAAGTATCGGCAAACGTGCATTTCTGGAATGCAGAAGCCTTACAAGCATAGTCATTCCCGATTCAGTCATAAGTATCGGCGACAGTGCATTTGAAGGCTGTAATTTTTCTTCTTTTACCGTCCCTAAGGCTGTAAAGAAAGTCGGAAAAAGCAGTTTTCGCGGATGCAAAGAGATTACGGTTTATGATTCTATTGATCCCGATGCAAAGCCGTGTAAAAGTCATTCAGATAAATATGGCGGCTCTCCCAACTCATTGTTAGGATCTGTTGTCAACTATAAAACTCATAATAACTGGCTCGATTATGAGGTGACTGTACGCTCCGCACAAACCGATGAGATAAAGTACAAGGTATGGATGGGCGGCGACTGCACTCAAGGCGAATACTGCTACACACTGGCATCATCCTGGGGAAGAAACGCAACGTTCAATTTCAACGCAGTTGATGAAATGTTTCCGAAAATCAAGGGAATATATCACAAAATCAAAGTCGCAATGAACAGACTGCGTTATCCCGTTGATTTAACGGACGAGCAGAAAGAAATATACAGATCTTATATTGTACGCTCTGCAAAAAATGCGGTAAAGCTCTGTATTGATACAGATGATATGGAACTGTTGCTTTCTTGCGAACCGCTTGGTATTATAAAAAAGAACAATATTGATGAATTACTTAAATATGCCACAGAGAAAAAAGCTGTTCAGTTTACCGCATACCTGCTTGAGTACAAGGAAAATCATTTAGGCAAAGGAAAGAATGTATTGGATAGGCTTAAACTGTGATTTTTGTACGGTTTAAGGTACTGAATACATAACCTGTATCATCTACTGTCCAGGCACTGGTAGCATTGATGATTTTGAGCAGATATTCTGCTCTTCTGACAAAAAATCCGCAGTCAACCTACTGCGGATTTTAGTTATATACACTGTTATTTTCTCTTTCTTATAAGATGATCAATTCCGAAAAGAATATATCCCACAATTACAAACGCGACAAACAGAATACCAAACCACATTGCTACTCCGCCGATGCCCTGTTTATCAAGGTCGAGGAAGAAATACGGGTAAAGGAAATAATTTTCCGAATCGAAGCCTAAAACAGCCGCACGGACATATACAAAAAGCAGATACACAATCGGGAATGAGATCGAAAGCAGCGGATAATACCACTTTATTTTTCTGTGTTCATAGAACATAACCCAGTCAGCAACATACATTATCGGCAGAACAACGTGAAAAAGTATGCTTTTCACCTGAAGATTCATCTGAATATCCCTGCCGCCTGCTAGCATTATGTTAAACACAAAGAACGTCAGCAAAATTCCCAGCATAGCTATAAATTTCAGTGCAGGAAGCGTCGTCACAAAGCTGTTTTCCTTTTTCCTTGCAGTCTGTACAAGCTCTGCAAACATTATTACAAGGCAAAGAAAATTGCTCAGATTTGTAAAGTAGACATAAAATGTCCAGCTCATATTTTTGTAATCGTCGAAAAGTCCCAGACAAGCAACCGAGCCCAGAACACCGAAAGCACAGTATACGCTCTGAAAAATAAGCTGTGCCGTTCTGCTTTTTGTCATAATTATTACCTTATCGCCTTTCTTGAATTTATTTTATTATACCTGTTTACCGGCTGTATGTTAATCAGTCCGGTATCAGAAAAAAGGCTTTATTTTTTTAAGCAGTAAAAAATCACGGCGATAGCCGGTTTTCTATCGTCGTGATTTAATTTCTGTTTTATGATTTTAAAAAGTGCGGTATTATCGGTTATGTGGTTACGCAGCTGCACCGAATATTCCTTCCAGCTTATCCATTATGCCCGGCTTGCTAAGGCAGTCTTTGTAATTAATCTCAACAACCTTATCATTTACTATCACAGAATAGCTCTTACGCAACTGCGGAATCAGGAGAGTATCCGACAAGTACGAAAAATACTCATAATGAATATTCTTATATTCCGAAACAATTTCTTCTTTATCATAAGAAGTCGCATCAGCAACGTAAATGCTGAATTTATCGTCATCTGCGTATGTACCTGTTTCACCGTCACAGTCAAAACCTTTTGATTTTAACAAGTCGCTGTCATGCCAATCGAGTTCACTGATATAATCCAATATTCTGTCATTCTGTGGCTCTGAACGAACAAAAAATTCAAAAGCCGGAATAAAAATGTTTGCGCAAATAGCCACAATCAAAACAAATACAAATAAAGCACGTTTTTTAAAGTGCTTTCTGAGTGCAATAACAGCACATAGCGACATTAGAACAATTATTTTGATTATCATTTATTTTTCTCCTTTTTAAATTCAGTAATAACGCCTGCCTATAAGACGCTGTATCGCTCATCATACTACTCCGGATTCACCTCATATATAAATCTATTTGAATGGTAGCATTTAAATAATTTACAATATCAAGAAAATCCCTTTCAAAATACAATGCAGGTTTACTATCGCCATCAAAAAATGGGATGATATCGAAAACAACTGTCCCTCCGTTTTCATCACAGATTTTTTTGATATCCGGTAATTTAGCGGATATATTTTCAATTAACTCATTTAGTACAACACCCAAGTCCCTTTCTTCTTTTTCTTCTGTTTTCAGCGTCCAAAAGCCCTCAATAGGTTTATTTGTCAAAGGTGACATTCGTGTTTCATCACGCAATTTACATTTTGTCGGAGCAATTCCTAATTGCTTTGTGATCGAGTGCACATCAAAATCATTATCAAAAATCAGGTGCATCTCTGCATAAATTGTACAGCGATTACTCACAGATTATCTCCTCCCTATTTGAATATTTCTTTTATGAAATGAATTTGACGCAAGCTTCATACTATCTGTCGTATATATACTTATTCAGCATTGTAAGTTTGAAATCAATGCCTTGTTTTTGCTAACGCTAAAGAACTGCGGCTACGCACAACTCATAAAGAAATGTAATCACTTCCGATTATTCTTCCTGTACTCTTTGCGACTTCTGACAACGTTCCCTCTGTAAAGCCCCCATCTTGCAAATACTACTGGAACAGACGACAGAAAGTAAACTCCGCCACAAATAAGAAACAACCATCTGGATACATTTTCTTCGCTCAATACATAAATATTTACCAAAATAAGCATAAGAACAAAAGCGACAAAATTTACAATAAACAGGACGTAATGCCATCGGCTTACCATTTTTCTTATATCTATGAAGAAAAACTTTCTCCAAAAGCCATGGGTTTCTTTATATATTTTGCGCTTTTTGTGTTTTCCGTAATTAAACTCGACATCATCGGAAAGACAGGTGTCAAAGCAAGAATAATTTAGAATGTATGAGCCGACAAAAATTATCGTAACTAAAATGGGTTCTAAAATTTTTTGCATTTATCGTTTCCTCTGACAATATGACTTCATTCCGTATCCTATTATAGATGTACACCCTGAGTATATCAAAGGGTTACGCAGGTTGGTTTTATATATAGTTCTAGTTTGCGAAACATAATACCTTACTCCTTTTTTGGCAATTTTTGACGAACGGGAAAAAACTTTCTTTGTAAGATTATTATTCAATTTTCTAATATTTGCACTTTTTCCCATTCCACGACCTCCAACAGCACCTGCGACGCCACCAATCAAACCATCAATTATCATATCTCCAAAATCAAAGTTTTTGATTCCTTTATTTTTAATTTGATTTGCAGCATTTCCAAGCGAAGATATCGCCGCATTTCCTGTAATTGATAGAGCTAAACCAGCTCCGCTCGCTGCTAACAATCCACTTGCGGCTCCTGTAATAGCTGCTGTTGCAAGTCCATCTGACCAGTTATTTCCTGAAATTAAATTACTGGCAATTTGTACGATTCCACCAACAATTAAACCTCCCACTGCGCCTACAACAAAATTCTAGAAATCGCCATTTTTATCATCATGCATAATTGGATTATTATCGCAATACGCAAAAAGATTTTTGTCAGTTAATTCACTTAAAGAATATAAGAGTGTATCTGTATCATCCGCATTAATAAACCTACCCGTCTGAGGGTCATAATACCTGCTGTTGAGATAATACAATCCGCTCTCTTCGTCATAGTAATATCCTCTGTATCTGAACGGGTTGTTTACTGCAAGCTCCATATTGCCTGTCATTGACATAATCTTGACCCAGGCATTGTAGGTGTAGGTTACTACCTTTGCTCCTGTGCTGTCGGTTATGTTTATTATATCCCCTTGGAGATTTTTGCGGTAATAATATGTTTTTCCCTTGTAAGTAAGTCCTACCGGCGAGCCGCTTTCGTCGTAGAGATAGTAGGTAGTGTTGCTTCCGCTATTCTCGCTGAGTATCTGCGTACCGCAAACGGTATATGCTGCGGTTTTTGCTCCGCTCTTGCCTATCCTTACTCCGTCGGCATTGTATGTATAGTTTATCACACTACTGCCGTTTTGTAAAGAGGCAAGCTGTCTGCCGTTCTTCCAGGTAAACGAAAGTGAATCTCGGTAAGTCAGCGGATTTCCTATTTTGTCATATGTTATCGTTTTGCCGTTGTAGGATGTCAGCTTATCCTTCCAGTTGCTGTCACCGTATGTATAAGTATTCGTCTTCTTTACAGTACCAAGCTCTGCGGCTGTTGTATACGCATATTCTTTTGCCGAGGTTATATTTCCGCCTTTGTCGTAAGAATATACTGTTGTAAGGTTGGTATAAGGGTTATTTTCCCTTATAAGCTGACCCATGCCGTCATACTTATACGAAATGCGTCTGCTGTTTTCATCGGTTACGGCTATGATGCTATTACTAGCATTATAGGTATAACTCAGCGTACTGTTATCTGCATAAGTTATCTTATTGACAAGATTTGTTGCAGCATACTGACCGGGCGAATAGTAGCTATACGTTTCAACCTGAGTTGTAACGTTCTGACCTGCTATTCTTCTCAGTGTACGTCTGTTCAAATCATCATAACTATATGAAAGACCGCTTGACGCCGGTAACGAAACACCGGTTATAAGGTTATCACTTGAATAAGAATAGGAATAACGTTGCTTGGCATTATTCGGAAGAATATATGTCGCTGATTTGATGCGGTTCTGATCATCATACTGATTTTCAGTTGAAAGAATCTTGCAGAAAAGATAGTCCGCCGTGCTATTGAGAGTTTTGAACAGAGAAAAGGTATTCCGGTATATATTCCGCCATACGAGGTTGAGGCTGAGGTTGGATTCTCCGTTGAATATATCCACAAGCGTTTCGGCAGTATGAAACCTCTTGCCGACGCTGTAAAAGACGGCAGAATACTCGGTATAGTAAACATGGTAGGCTGTAACAATCCCAAGGTGCTTTACGAAAAGTGCATTGTTGATGTTGCGGATGTTCTGCTGAAAAACAATGTACTTATACTCTCTAACGGATGTGCCTCGTTCCCGCTTATGAAACTGGGATATTGTGCGGTTTCGGGCAAGAAAAAGGCAGGAGATTCCCTGCGTGAGTTCCTTGAACCCGATCTTCCGCCTGTATGGCATGTCGGCGAATGTATCGACAACACAAGATCAAGCGGAATATTCGCAGGTGTTGCCGCCGCACTCGGTCACAAAATGTTTGAACTGCCCTTTGCTTTCAGCTCACTCGAATGGGGCAACGAAAAAGGAATTGATGCGGCTCTTGGTTTCCGTCTTAACGGTATCAGTTCCTATCACTGCGTTGAAGCACAGATATACGGTTCAAAAAATGTAATAGAATTTCTTAAATACGGCACGCTTGAAACTCTCGGTTCTTCTATGAATGTAGATACCGACCCCGTAAAGTTGGGCGAAAAGATCGTTGCCGATATGAAAGCCAAGAGAAAAGCTCTCGGCTGGGATAAATAAAAAAGGAAGGTTTTAAAATATGGCTTGTTTTGTAGTTCCTGTGGCTGAGGCAATTGTCACAACCGCTGTACAGAAGATAATCAAAAAGAAAGGAAACACCGGCGGCAGTGAAATATCACTGAAATTCTCCGAAAAACTCGGTGTGCTGAACGGTCTTCTCTGGGGCGGTTCGGGACTGCTCGCCTTTGAACATATATGGCACGGTGAGATAACCCCGTTTTTCCCGTTCCTTACTGCCGCATCCGACCCTGAGCAGACAACGGAAATGCTCAGAGAAATGGCTGTTTCGGGTACATCAATGGCTCTGCTTGTAACAGCGGTATGGGTAGCGTATGTTCTCATCTCAACGAAACTGCACGCAAAAAACGCAGATACCGCAGAAAGTGGTACAAAAGCATGACACTTCTGATAACTATATTTGCCGCCGTAGTTTCAACACTTGTGTGGTATGTATCCGGCAAGGCAAGAAAGATTAAGATAAATCTTCTGATGTATATGTTCTGGGGAGCGTCGCTTATGTGGCTTGTAGACGCTGTAGTGGAATATCTGAACGCAGGTCCTGCTTTCTTTGAAGTATCTGCACAGGATATGCTGAACGATAGCTTTCTCGGAATGTCAGTTGTTGCACTTGCACTCACTGTATGGGTTATCGCCCTGCTGATAAAAGACCCCATGCACACTTTACGCACAAGCGAAAACAAAAAGATATCAGGTGATAAAAATGAATTTTAACGTACAGAAGGCTGTTCTTGACAGCGGTGTAAAAATTGTTTTTGCCGTTGTCGAGAATATGGACAATCACGGTGAAAACGAAGAATGGAAGGCATACCGTACTTCAAAAATAGAAGAGCTGTACAACAAGTACAAGGATATAGATGTTCACGCCGATCCCGTTCTTGAGGGATTCAACATTCTTCATGATAATGTAGACGTTAAACGTCGCAAGAACATTCCTGCCAGTGAAAATCTTATCAAGTTGCTTATAAAACATCATGATATGTTTTTTATAAACCGTGCTGTTGATATATACAATATTATTTCACTTGAAATCAAACTTGCCCTCGGTGCACACAATATTGACAAGACCGATGGCAACGTTACCCTTCGTTTCACCGACGGCACAGAAAAATATATTCCGCTCGGTCAATCGGAACCTGTTGCAGTTGCACCTCACGAATACTGCTACTGTGACGATTCAAACGAAGTCCTTTGCAGACTTGAGATACGTCAGGTAAACAAGACCGCAGTTGACGAGGATGCAGTAAATGTGTTCTACATCATTCAGGGCAATGAAGCCACCCCCGATGAACTTCTGACTGAAACCGCTCAGAAAGTAATTGATACAACAGTAAAATACTGCGGCGGAACAGGCAGGATAGTTATTCCTCAGATTGTATGAGCAGTAGCAAAAAAACTGACAGCACGAAGCGGTTATTTAAAATGTTGTGGGTTACTGTTTATCGGTGACACCGAAAATGAAAAATTTACTTTTCTAAAAAAACCTCCCGTTGCATACGGTTTGCAACGGGAGGTTTTTTAGTAATCGGATTGTAATGGTAATGCTTTACGCCAAAAAAAATCGTAAACTGAAATTAATTTCGTGCGGATTGCGGTCAGATCAATATTGTTGGAATTAAAAGCAATCACAATATACATACAGAGAGTTATAATGATATTTTTGCTCGTAGTGCCGGCAGGACTAAATGGGAAATAAGCAACCAATTTTTCCGGCACATCAAAAAAATAAACTTGAATCCGTTAAGCTTCAACTTAACATAAAAAGAATGCTAACTTTTCAGTTTACCAATTGATAGTTTCAATATGAGTGTCGCTCTTTAATTTCAACTTGCAGCCGATAACGTTTTTATATTCTTCATCACAATCAATAACGCACCAATCATCAAGAGTTTTAAAAACGAACCTGTATTTATTCCAACAATTATACATATCATAATTTCTCTCGGCGAATGCAGATCTTAATTGTTCTGTATCAAGCTTCATCAAATCCATTTTCTCTTGTGCGGATGATGATGAAAGAAAAAACTCAAGTACATTTTTAGTCACTGTTCTTTCAACTTCCTTACAGAATCCGAATTCTTGATCCCTATTATCAAGATTGTTACTTATAAGCATGAGCGGCATTTTTACACGAACCGGACCGGGAATGACATAATACCATCTGTTGTCGGAGTCATAAAAATATCCGTAATCCGCAAATGCTACCTGACTGAACATTTCACGTTAACTATTCCCTATGCTATGCAGGGTATTATTCAATACCGTTGTATGCAGAAAACCGTATCCGCCGTTTTCACTGTGAGGCATACCAAGAAACTGCAGTTCGCCGAGTGAAAACAGATAATCTACCATCTCCGGTGAATTGTATTGATTTAGTAATGTATCACCAACGTTACAAAAATATCCACCATTTCCACACCAACCGTATTGAATTGTATCATCTGTCAATCTTCTTGCCATAATGCTTATATCGCCCATATCAATATTCCACCTTTTCCTAGTTTACAACAACTTAATTCCGATGCCGCTTAACGTTATAAATTTCTTGAACAAACTGTTAAATTTTTATAAAGCATACGTTCGTAATCGTCATGAAATTTATAAAATCTTTTTACAATGTTTTCATTATATCACATGTTATTGGCAAAATAAAGTGTTTGTCGATTTTCTGTATTCAACGCTTTATCTCTTTTGAACCAAAAGCACAGTCTAGGGGGCGTTATACGAAAATACCCTGTGACAGCAAACCGATTCACAGGGCATTATTACAGGCTTTGCGCCGTATTTACAAGATTAAAATTACTTTCTGTAGTAAGAGTTGAATACAGGTCTTAACACATTATACAGCGGCATACAGAGTGCCGATGCAATAAGTCCCTTTATCAGCGTGAACGGGCAGTTGAAAACGATAAGGCAATCAAGAAGTCCGTTTACATTCGGGTTTATAGCCTTGTACATACCGATTATAGCGTCTATCGGTAAGAAGTTCTCATAGATAGGATAAACAATGAAGTAGTTCGATACGATGCTGAGCAGTGCCATTACAACGCTTCCGATAACACAGCCGATTATCGCACCTTTATAAGTATTTATCTTCCTGCCGATAATGCCCGCCGGAACAACCAGGCAACAGCTTAAAATGAAGTTTGAAAGCTCGCCTACACCGCCTGTATTACTTGAAAACAGATTGATAATGTTCTTCACAAGGCATACAAATACACCCGAGATCGGTCCCATTGTGAGCGAAGCCATAACTGCCGGGAAATCCGAGAAGTCAAACGAAATAAAGCTCGGCATAAGCGGTACTTTCAGGCTGAACAGCATAAGCACCGAAGAGATAGCCGCAAGCAGTGCCGTGAACACGAGCTTTCTCGTGTCAAAGGCAAAGCGTGCCTTGTTTTCTGCGGAATGTGTGGTTTGTGTCTGCATAAAAATCATCCTTTCTATATCTGCTCCAAAGGTGACTTTCAGCTATTCGCCAAAAAATAAAAGCCCCGAAGATTCGGGGCTTACCTTTTCTCAAAAGTGTCGAACCGCTTGAACAAAAGATTTGCGGTCAAGCATTTCTGATTCTTTCATCCGGACTATACCGTCGGTTTCGGAATTTCACCGAATCGGCGCAAGTGCTTTGCGCTCATGGACTTTACCACCGGTGGAGAATTTCACTCCGCCCTGAAACAGATTACGTTTATATTATATGCCTGCTGTTGTGATTTGTCAAGAGGGTTGTATAAAAATCAATGATATCAACGATTCACCTGCTTTCTATTATTTCACTGTATTTTATTTTTTAGATTTTAGTAACGTTTCGGGAATATACCTGTTAATGCCTGTGATAAACCTCAAATGCCGCAACAAACTATTGAAAAAAGTCGTAAAATGTATTATAATAAAATAGATTAGAAGAAAAAGAAGATTATGAACAGCGGTAAAGGAACAACCGCACAGAGAAAGGAAAACATTTTGAATTTAGAAACACTTATTATCGCCACATTGTTTGAAAATGGCGGGGGAATGTCACTCAAGCAGATAGCAAATAAAAACAATCTGCCGAAAAAATATCTTGATAAACTGAAAAACACGGCAAAAATAATGATACGTCAGAGGACAATTTTCAAGGCGAAGAGCGACCTGCTTTATATCAGCGATATGCGCACAGTCTTTGCAGGAAAGGTAGCCACACTGTCACGCACTTTCGGCTTTGTTACAAACCTTACAACAGGTGAGGACTGCTTTGTAAGCGGCGGAAAGCTCAAAGGCGCAGTTCCCGGCGATACGGTCATTGCCCGTGAGGTTGCCGCAAAGACCGAGCAAAGAAGCGCTACCGCAGAGGTACTCGCAGTACTCGACCAGTCGGAAGAACTGTTCGGCGGCGTTATCGTAAAAGAGGGCATGATGCTGAAAGTTCTGCCCGATTCTCTGGGCTGCCCTCCCCTCACTATCCTTAAAGTCAAAGAGCAGATAAAAGAGGGTGACAAGGTGCTTTTCTCAATAAGAAAGCGTGGAGAACACCACTCAGAGCATATTGTCGATATAGTAAAGGTGCTGGGTTCGAGCGAGTACGCAAAATCCGCAACCGAAGCATACCTCATTCAGAACAACATCCCCGTTGACTTCTCCGAAGAGGCTCGCAATCAGGCAAAACAATATGTAAATGCTGTTATAGACGAAAAGCAGGCGGCTAAAAGGCTTGACCTGCGTGACCTGCCTATCTTCACAATTGACGGCGCAGATACAAAGGACATAGATGACGCAATAAGTGTTGAACGCATCGACGGCGGTTATAAGCTCGGTGTTCATATTGCCGATGTAAGCCACTATGTAACAGAGGGTTCACCGCTTGATAATGACGCATTTGAAAGAGGTACAAGCGTATATATTGCCGACAAGGTTATACCTATGCTCCCAAAAGAACTCAGCAACGGTATATGTTCACTCAATCCCGGAGTGGACAGACTTGCATTCTCCTGCCTTATGGAGATATCGGACAAGGGTACGGTAAAGAAATACAAGTTTGCAAAGACAGTTATCCGCTCCAGAGTACAGGGTGTTTACAGTGAAGTAAATGCTATACTTGACGGTACGGCAACAGCTCAGATAAAGAAGAAATACAAGGATGTCATAGACTGCATACCGCTTATGAACGAACTTGCACAGATACTGATAAAGAAGCGCAAGGACAGAGGTGCGCCAGAGATCCAGTCGAGCGAAAGCAAGGTAATCTGTGATGAGAACGGTATATGTATTGATATCAAGCCCAGAGTTCAGGGCGTTTCGGAAGGTATCATAGAAGAATTCATGCTTATGGCAAACAATTCCGCCGCTAAGGTCGGTATGAAAAAAGAAATCCCATTTGTTTACCGTGTGCATGAAAATCCACCTGCCGAAAAGATCGAATCGCTGAAAACAACTCTTGAGGCACTTGGTATAAATCCGCTCGGAATAAATGAAAAGGCGGACGCAAAGACATTTGCGAAACTGCTTGAAGAAACTGCGGACGATCCCAGAAATGTGATCATCAACCGTATTGTACTGCGTACTATGGCTAAGGCTAAGTACTCCGAACAGCCCATAGGTCACTTCGGACTTGTAATGAAAGAATATGCACATTTCACATCGCCCATAAGACGTTACGCCGACCTTTCTATCCACCGTATCTTAACCGACTATGTTTCAAGAAAAGGTGCGGACAAGCTGAAAAAGAAATACGGCGAATTCTCTGTCAAAGCGGCGGCTCAGGCAACAAAGACAGAGCTTTCCGCTGTAGCGGCGGAAAGAAGCTGTGAAGACTTCTATGCGGCTGAATATATGAAAAAGCACATAGGAGAAGAATTTGACGGTATTATCTCAGGTGTTATCGGAAGCGGACTTTTCGTTGAACTGCCGAACACGGTAGAGGGCAAAATAGATGTACGCTCACTGTCGGAAAATTACTTCGAGGTAAGGAACGGCATCGCTCTTTATGACGGTGTAGCCGGCACTATGTATACTATAGGCGACAAGGTGCGTGTAAAGTGCATCAACGCAAATGTCAACTTAGGACAGATTGACTTTGAACTTATCAAGGTCTATACAGATGACTCTAACGGCAATAAAGCCGATTAAATAATTTATTGAGAGGAGAATAATAAAATGGCAAAGGAAAAGAAAGAACACAAGGATCTGCGTGACGTAAAGGCGTTCAAGGCAGTAGGTCAGGGTGTTGAAAAGGTAGGAAAGATCAAGTTTGTAAGCGAGTTCAAGGACTTCATATCCAAGGGCAACGTAATGGATATGGCAGTAGGTATGATTGTCGGTGCCGCTTTCACCGCAATCGTAACATCGCTTGTAAACAACATACTCATGCCTGCACTCGGTATGATTACAGGTCAGATTGACTTTTCGGACCTTAAAATCGTACTAAAGGCGGCTGTAAAAGAGGGCACAGAAGTTATCGAGCCCGAAGTTGCTATCGGCTACGGTGCATTCATCAATTCCGTTATCAGCTTTTTACTCATCGCACTGTCGGTATTCATACTGATAAAGGTACTCGGCGCATTCAAGAGAAAGAAAGCGGAAGCGCCTAAAGAAGAGCCGAAGCCCGATCCTCAGATAGAGCTTCTCACCGAGATTCGTGACCTTCTTAAAGGCGAATCTGCAGTGAAAGCAGAATGCGAGGAAGAAGAAAAAGAGCCTGAAACAGTTACCGAATAAGATACATACATTTCTACGGAGGGCAAATTGAAAAAGCAGGACATAATCATTTCCGATGATGCACTCACAAAAGAGCAGAAAGAAAAGCTGGAACAGGAGTTTTTCGAACGTCAGCAGAAAGAACTGCATAAGGGCAAATTGTTTCTGACAGCAAGCGTAATCGCACTGTATGCTAATGCGGTTATCACAGCGGCTTTGTATCCGCTGTATTTACAGGATCTTCTGCGGTCGATATTCTTTATAACCGATCCGTCAAAGGTTGACGATTTTGCTTTGCCCGAATCGGCGATAATGTTTATCACGGTGCTTATAATCTTTATCATTCTGTGTATAAATATCGGTATGGCGATCGCCACCAACGTCTGTGCCGTAAAGAAAAAAGGTGCCAGGCCTGCGGCGGCTGTGTCATTCATACTTGCAGGGGTTATTGATCTGCTGATAACGGTAATGCAGTTAAGCTCAGCACTGACATACAGCAGCACATCAGCTACAATAAGTATGATTTTCAACATTCTGTTCTGCGCCCTGTGCGGAGTTGGAATATATATAACGATATTCAAAACGAATATTTCTGATTATACTTACTCGGCTGTATCGGAAGCGTCTGAAAAAACAGAAAAAGAATAATTAACCTAAAATCTAAATTTCTTTAAGTAAATTTAAGAAAAAGTATTGCATTTTTCGCTTAACTGTTGTATAATCTAAAAAGCGGCTATAACCGATAGCTAACACAACTAAACCGAAAGGAAAAGTAGTTAATAAATGAGCTTATTTGAAGAAAACAAGAAGAGAGTGATAGACGACTACGAGCGTCTTATCAACAGAAAGAACGCCGTTGCTGACTGCTATAACGGCATATATGACAGATATGTAAACCCCGTTCTGACAGCTGATCATGCTCCTTACTTCTGGAAGTACGACATGAACCCCAAGACAAACCCCTATTTTATGGAGCGTCTTGGCATAAACGCTGTACTGAACTCCGGTGCGCTTTATCTTAACGGCAAGTATTATCTTGTAGCAAGAGTTGAGGGCAATGACAGAAAGTCATTCTTCGCAGTTGCAGAGAGCGACAAGCCCACAGAGGGTTTCCGTTTCCACGACTACCCAGTTCAGCTCCCCGATACAGAAAAGGAAGAAACAAACGTATACGATATGCGTCTTACACAGCATGAGGACGGCTGGATTTACGGTGTATTCTGCTCTGAGAGCAAGGACAAGGACAGCAACGACCTTTCTGCCGCAGTAGCTCAGGCAGGTATCGTGCGTACAAAGGACTTAAAGACATGGGAGCGTTTACCTAACTTAAAGTCAAAATCACCTCAGCAGAGAAACGTAGTTCTTCACCCCGAATTTGTTGACGGCAAATATGCTTTCTATACACGTCCCCAGGATGATTTCATTCAGACAGGTTCAGGCGGCGGCGTCTGCTTCGGTCTGTGTGAGGATATCAATGATCCCGTTATCTGCACAGAAGAGGTTGTAATTTCACCCAGACAGTACCACACTATAACAGAAGTCAAGAACGGTGCAGGCGCTGTTCCGATAAAGACACCAAAGGGATGGATACACATTGCACACGGCGTCCGTAACACTGCGGCAGGTCTGAGATATGTAATCTATGTATTTGCTACTGATCTCAACGATCCGTCAAAGCTTATCGCTTCACCCTCAGGTCTGTTCATAGCTCCTCACAAGGGTGAGCGTGTAGGCGACGTATCGAACGTATGCTTCACAAACGGTGCTGTTGTTACTGAAAACAATGATGTTTACATCTACTATGCTTCTTCTGATACAAGACTTCATGTTGCGGCTACAACGATCGACAAGCTGATGGATTATACATTCAATACTCCTACAGATCCGCTCCGCTCGGTTGACTGCGTAAAGCAGAGATGCGAGCTTATCAGCAAGAATCTCGAAATCATGAACAAGTAATTATTATGCCCCCGGATTTGTTCGGGGGCAATTTTACAGGTGGAAATATGAATAAAGAATGGTCAGAACTGAATAAGCAAATGCAGGTATTACTGCGGAAAAAGGATACTTTTACTGACGGGATAAACGTATGTCTGACTTTGAGAAACATACTTTCCGATGCAGTAGAAAAGCTGTGCAACAAGCTCAGTGACGAGCAGTATAGCCTTATGCCGTATCCTAATGCAAACGGGTATCACTGCAAAACTATTGCATATTCTATATGGCATCTGGCAAGAATCGAGGATATAACGGCTCATACGCTGATTGAATGTAATGAACAGGTTCTATTCAGAGATAATCATTTGAAAACTACCTGCTCTCCTATAACCACAACAGGAAACGAACTTACCAAAGATGAAATTATTGCGTTTTCGCAGATTCTGAATATAGCGGAATTATTAAGGTATGCGGCAGATGTCAAAGCAAGCACAGATAAGCTTTTAAGCAGATTGGGCTTTGAGCAGTCAAAAAGAAAGTTCACAAATGACGACAAAGAACGTGTAATAGCTTCAAAGAGTGTAAGCAAAGACGAAAATGCCGTCTGGCTGATTGATTACTGGTGTGGTAAGGACATTTCTGGTATAATCAGAATGCCGTTTACAAGACATCTTATTATGCACATTGAGGCAATGATGAGAATAGCTCAGAAAACTGGTATTGAACTATAACGGTACTATACACATATATCAAAAGCCCCGTGCATTTTTACTGCACGGGGCTGTAATTATATGCAGTTAAGAGGTTTTAATACGAGTGTTGCTGAAACTTAACCCATGCAACAGCCAATACAAATGAGCAGAATAACACAAAAAAGCCGATGATCTCTCATCGGCTTTACTTGTGTTGTATCGTTAGTCGTAATCGTGTTAATTAAACACCGTACTTAGCTGTGCTTACCTTGATGCCGGGGCCCATTGTTGAAGAAACTGTACAGCTCTTCAGATATGCACCCTTTGCAGCAGCGGGCTTAGCCTTAACTATAGCATCCATCAGTGTGTTGAAGTTCTGTTCGAGCTTCTCCTTACCGAATGATGCCTTGCCTATGGGGCAGTGGATTATGTTGGACTTGTCAAGACGGTATTCGATCTTACCTGCCTTAGCTTCTGAAATTGCCTTAGCAACATCAGGAGTAACTGTACCAGCCTTGGGGTTAGGCATAAGACCACGGGGACCGAGAACCTTACCTAAACGTCCTACAACACCCATCATGTCGGGAGTTGCGATTACAACGTCGAAGTCCATCCAACCGTCATTGATCTTCTTAACTGTATCATCGTCAGCAACGAAATCAGAACCTGCGTCGATAGCAGCCTGGATCTTATCGCCCTTAGCGAAAACCAGTGTACGAACAGTCTTACCTGTACCGTTGGGCAGTACAACTGCGCCTCTTACCTGCTGATCAGCGTGACGTGAGTCAACACCGAGTCTAACGTGAAGCTCAACTGTTTCATCGAACTTAGCCTTTGCAGTCTGGCAAACTAAGTCGAGAGCTTCGCTTGAATCGTATGCTTTAGTGCTGTCGATCAGCTTTACGCTGTCAACGTATTTCTTACCTTGTTTCATTCATTATCCTCCTTGTGGTATAACGGAAATTATCCTCCCACCGTCTTAATTAGTCAACTACTTCAATACCCATTGAACGAGCTGTGCCTGCGATCATAGACATAGCAGCTTCGATAGAACCTGCGTTTAAGTCACGCATCTTTGTTTCAGCGATCTGCTGAACCTGAGCCTTAGTGATCTTAGCAACCTTTGTCTTGTTGGGTGTGCCTGATGCTGTTTCAATTCCGCAAGCCTTCTTGATAAGAACGGCAGCAGGCGGAGTCTTTGTAATAAATGAAAAGCTTCTGTCAGCGTAAACTGTGATAACAACAGGGATAATAAGACCTGCTTCATTCTTTGTGCGCTCATTGAATTCCTTTGTGAACGCCATGATGTTTACACCGTGCTGACCTAATGCAGGACCAACCGGGGGAGCTGGTGTTGCTTTGCCAGCAGGAATTTGTAATTTTATAAATCCTGTAACCTTCTGAGCCATTTTACTCAACCTCCAAAATAACAATTAGAACTTAAATTTCGACTTTCTGCACAGCGGATATTTCTACCGTTGCGGGTGTAGGTCTTCCGAACATGGAAACCGTTACCTGAGCAGTTCCGTTCTCTTCGTCGATAGAATCAACTGTTCCTTCAAAACCTTCAAGAGAACCCGATACGATCTTGATTGTATCGCCCACTGCAAATGAAATCTCTGCGACCTTTGTCGTAACGCCGAGGTTCTTTACCTCTTCGTCTGTCAGCGGTATAGGCTTTGATCCGGGGCCTACGAAACCAGTGCAACCTCTTGTGTTACGGCAGATGTACCATGACTCATCGGTCAGTACCATCTTTACATAAACGTAACTGGGAAAGAGCTTGCTTTCAGAAGTCTTCGTCTTGCCGTCGTGTTCCTCAACCACTGTTTCGGTAGGAACCATAACTTCTTCGATTAAATGGTGCAGGTTGTTGTTTTCAACTACCTTCATAATGTTGCTGGCAACCTTGTTTTCATAACCGGAATAGGTATGGAGAATATACCATTTTGCCTCAGACATTCTTTAGTCCCTCCTACTTGAATAATACTTAGCCTGCTGAACTCATGTTGAGCGCTAATCTTAACAGAGTAGCGAACAGAGTATCAAGGCCCCAAACACAGATACCCGATACTATCAGGGTAACCAGTACAACAACCGTGTTGTTGAATACTGTCTTCTTGCTTGGCCACACAACCTTTTTGAACTCGGATTTTAAATCCTTGAAGTACTTTACGATGGATTTCTTAGGCTTCTTGGCAAGAGCGGCTTTTTTGCTGTTCTTTTCATTGGCCTTTTTCGCTTTCGCTGCTTCTTTAGTCAAGCTTGCATCCTTAGCCATCATAAACCTCCTTACTTAGTTTCCTTGTGTGGAGTATGCTTCTTGCAGAACCTGCAGTACTTGTTCATTTCAATTCTGTCAGGATCGTTCTTCTTGTTCTTCTTGGTGTTGTAGTTGCGCTGTTTGCACTCAGTACACGCAAGGGTAATTTTAACTCTCACTTTCGGCACCTCCTATTTTTTTGCCCTCATGGGCTTTAGCCTCCCTCGTTGCCTCAGACTTTTTCTTTGGCAAGGGTTTATTGCGACTTTTAAAAAAAGGCACAAAAAAATAAACCCCTAATGAGGTACTTTAATCATAACACATTATGATAGGTTTGTCAATAGGAGTTTATTAAATTTCTGTATTTTTTACGGGCTGACAGTGTAATTTTACTTCAGCTTGAAATAAAGTACCACCTGGAATGCGGCAAGGGCTGCAAACAGCACGAGAACTATCACCTGTGCCGGTCCCCACGTCTGCATTCTGAATATTACAAGCAGACAGCCTGCGGCGAGTATAGCGGCATTGATAAGAAAACGTTTGTTACCGCCCTGCCCTGCTTTTTTAAACGGATTTTTTACCTGCTTGTTCATGCTTTTGCCTGTATACGCTTAGCCATGAGCGTATTCTTCATAAGCATTGCTATTGTCATAGGTCCTACACCGCCGGGAACGGGTGTTATGTACGAACACTTGGGTGCCACTTCATCGAACTTAACGTCACCGCACAGCTTGTTTTCTGCGTTTCTGTTCATTCCGACATCAATAACCACTGCGCCGTCCTTTACCATATCGGCTGTAACAAAATCTGCCCTGCCTACTGCGCTGACCAGAATATCGGCTCTGCGGCAGACTTCTGCGAGATCCTTTGTTCTCGAATGGCAGACTGTAACTGTTGCATTTTCGTGGAGCAGAAGCATAGCCATAGGCTTTCCTACTATGTTGGATCTTCCGATAACCACACACTCCTTGCCCTCAACCGACACGCCAGTGCTGTGGATAAGCTCCATAACGCCTGCCGGAGTGCAAGGCAGGAACGCATAATTGCCTATCATTATCTTTCCGACGTTCACAGCGTTGAATGCGTCAACGTCCTTGAGCGGTGAAATTGCCTCGATCACCTTTTCTTCGTCAAGGTGCTTCGGCAGAGGTAACTGACAAAGTATGCCGTTAACCTTATCGTCATTATTGAGCGTATCAATAAGCTCCATGAGCTCATCCTGCGTTGTATCCTCAGGCAGAGCATATTCATAAGACTTTATTCCGCATACCTCGCAAGCCTTTTTCTTGTTATTTACATAAACACGGCTCGCCTGGTTGTTGCCTACTATTATTACAGCAAGTCCGATATCAAGCTTATCACGCTCAATCTCGGCACGGATCTGCTCTTTAACCTTAGCCGATACTGCTTTTCCGTCTATAAGATTCATTATTCTTCCTCCGTCTTTTCATGGGTTTCCGACTTTTCTTCTTCAGCTGTTTCAGCCTTATCTTCGGTTGTTTCGGTTTCAACGACTTTTTCTTTCTTATCGGAATCCTCATCGTCGTTTACTATTATGCTGGGAGCGGCTTCTCCTGCCTGCTTCATAGCCTTCTTAGCCTTAGCCTTTTCTTCAAGCATCTTCTGACGTGCGTAATAAGCCTCGTTCTTTTCCTTGCAGGCATCGCTGTCCTTATACATTACATAGCCACGTTTCTTCGTCTTGAAAATCTTACAGAGAATGAACGATACAAGACCGACAACAACGCAAACTCCTGCAACTATCTGTGATACCTTGAATGATCCGATATAAAGGCTGTCTGTACGCAGAGCTTCGATCCAGAAACGACCTAAGCCGTACCATGTTATATACAGCAGGAAGATCTCTCCGTCAAAGGTTCTCAGTTTTTTTGAATAGAAATGAAGTGCGATAAATCCGATAAGGCACCATAAGCTCTCATAAAGGAAGCAAGGATGAACAAGTGCGAAAAGACCGTTTCCTGCCGCATCAAGTTCTGTCTGCTTTGCTATAACCACAGGGTCATTTATAATAGTTGTACCGGTCATGCCCCAGGGAAGTGAGCTTGCTGTAGGAGCACCGTAAGCTTCCTGGTTTACAAAGTTTCCCCATCTGCCTATGCACTGACCGATAAGAAGTCCCAGACCGCCGACATCAAACATTGCAGGGAGATTTACCTTGTGGATAACGCAGGTGATTGCCGCCGCAATTGCCGCCGCAATTATACCGCCGTATATTGCCAGTCCCCCGTGACGCATATCAAAGAAATTGATAGCCGTATCAATGAATATGCAATAGTAAGCTCTTGCACCGATAAAACCGAAAATGATAGCCACAAAAGCCACATCAAAAACGTGATCGGGAATAAGTCCAAACTGCTTGCACTTGTGCATAGCATAGATAAACGCAAGAATTACGCCTACCGCTATGATAACACCGTACCAGTAGATATCAATACCGAAAATATTAAACGCTACCCTGTTCACGATAATCGACTTATCGAACAGATTTGGAAATTCTATCCTCGGTACTTCAGCTGTTGCCTCGGTCAGAATATTTAATAAACCGCTCATGTTAAAATTCCTCGCTTAATTTTCATCGGCAGGTTCAATAATAGATATTGAATTGTTTTCGATATCCATATTGTCAAGTGCCGATTTTATGTCGGCAAATGTGGTATTTGCCGTAATTTCTATACCGTCGTACATTCCTACGCCGTTTATTTCCTGTGCTATCATTGCATTTGCAACCGATTCTACATTATTGAAGCCGGCAACAAGCTCACCGTAAGTCTTATTGCGGATTGTAATAAACTCTTCCTCGTCAAGACCTTCTTTTCTGAGCCTGAAAAGCTCCTTTTCTATCTCTGAAAGCACCTTGTCGGGATCTGAAGATTCTCCGTCAGCAATTACGCTGAAATATCCTCTTCCGCAGAATACACCCACATTGAACGCATCGTTCAGCAGTCCGCTTTCGTACATTCTGTTATAGAAGTCGGACGTTTTACCAAGGCAAAGCTCCATAAGAATATTATAGATGATATAGTTCTTATACTGCTCTTTTCCCGAATACGCAGGGAACTTCCAGCCGATATTGAACAGCGGAATAGCGCATGACAGCTTCTGAACATTTCTCTTCTCGTGAACAGTAAGAGGTTCTTCGGGAACTATTACCTGAAGTCCGTGATCCTTTGACGGTTTCAACAGCTCATCGCAGATTTCAAGTGTCTTGTCAACGTCAAAATTACCCGCAACAGCTATAACCATATTGTTAAGATTGTAGAATGTGTTATAGCAACGGTACAGCAGATCCTTGTCTATCTTTGCTATGCTCTCGATTGTACCTGCAATATCTATTCTTACGGGGTTCTTTTCATACATTGCCTGTAAGCAGTTGAAAAATACTCTCCAGCCGGGATCGTCCTCGTACATTCTTATTTCCTGTCCGATAATTCCCTGTTCCTTAGCAACGGTTGCATCGGTGAAATAAGGCTCCTGTACAAAGCCGAGCAGTATACGCAGGTTTTCCTCAAACTTCTGTGAACAACTGAAAAGGTATGCCGTCTTGTCAAAGCTTGTGTAAGCATTGGCACTTGCCCCCGTCTTTGCGTAAAGGTCAAAAGCGTCGCACTCATCATTCTCAAACAGCTTGTGTTCAAGGTAATGTGCTATACCCTCGGGAACTGTTACGAAATCGGGATCTTCATCTGTTTTGAAGGTTGTATCGACCGAGCCGTACTTGGTAGCGAAAAGTGCATAAGCAGTTGAATAGCCCTTCATGGGATATAAAAGAATAGTAGCACCGCTCTTATGCTTTATTCTGAGATATTCTTCGTTGATTCGTGAATTAGTAATCTTCTCCATTATGACAGCTCCTTTCCTTAATTCTCGTTACCCGTGAGTACATAAACACTGTCAAGCACCATAGATTTTGCGGCAGCGATTATGCGCTTTTTTGAAACACCGAGATAACGTTCGAGCTTTTCTTCGGGAGTGATTATATCGTTCTTTCTGATGCAGTCAAAGTACCAGTTGCTTACGTTTCCTGCACTGTCGGCAACACTCTTGAAATCGTTCTTTATAGCCATTTCGGCAAAGTTGATATCTTCATCGGTAAAGTTACCGTTCTTGATTTCTTCAAGCTGGTCTATAACTGCGTTCTTTGTCTTTTCAATATTCTCGTTTTCAACACCGCTGTTGACAAGCATGATACCCTTGAGGTCGTTCCTTGCGGCTGAGCAGTAATAGCACAGCGACATTTTTTCTCTTACGTTCTGAAACAGCTTTGACGAAGTTGTGCCGCCGAAAATTTTCTGTAAAAGGACAAGTGCGGCATCGTCATCAGAATGTGACTTGAAACCAAGGACAAGCTTGCTCTGGTTAACCGTAAGTCTTTCGGTAACTTCCTCGGTCTTATCTTTTATAGGACTTATAGCGATTGTGGTATTTTCGATATCATGTCTGCCCACTTTTTCAAATGCGGCGGCAAATTTCTCTGCCACACCCTCAAAGTCACTGCAACCTGTGCAGATTATCTCACACGGCATAGTTTCGATCATACGGCGGTAAGCCTTATATGCACTGTCGGGAGTGATCTGCTGTGCCTTTTCGACTGTACCGTAAGAGCATACGCTTGCAGGCTCGCCCTTGCAGATAGTTTTCATAGCACGCTCTATTGCGTAAGAACGCTTATCATTGATAGCTGTTTCAATATTGTCGATAACGGTTTTCTTTTCAAGCTCTGTAAACTTTGCGGAAAATACGCCGTTCTCGGTTACGGGTGATGTAAGGCAGTCTATCATGATATCCGTCATTACCGCCGTCATCTTTTCACCGGAAAGTGCATAAGCGTCATCAAGATAATATGCTCCGAATGAAAGCGTCTGCAAGTCGTACTGTCTTGTAGCCACTCCTCCGATACCCGACGCATACAGGCGTGACATTTTATTGTTGAACATCTTATACGTCGGAAGATTTGAATTGCACTTTGTAAGCAAAACGGGAACTATAACATTCTCGGTTGCGGTATCTTCATTAAGCTGAGTTGAAAATGCTACCGATATAAGATTTTTCTTATATCGCTTGTCGGTGATACTGCTGAAGTAAACACCGTCGGCTATTTTTCTGCGGTTTATTATATTACTCATCTGTTCATTCCTTTCTCGGTTTTAAACACTGGATTATAGTATACCATATTTTGAACACAAATTCCATACTTTTCACAAAATATTCATACGGCGAGTCGCCGCTGACAATTCCGCCGCGCCGATGCGGCACTCCAAATTCCGCCTTTAATAAGGCTACTTCTATGCTAATGATAGCGAAACGGCGTGATTAAGCGTTGAGTGTAAACCAACTCATTTTATCAGAAATTATTATAAATCTCTGTAATACGGATTTAGAATAACACATCCATATTTACATAATATGAATAAAAACAGACAAAAAAATTGAGCGTGACAAATTCACGCTCTCAAATCAAATAATGTATAATGTGTAGAACAAAAGAAAGGAGACAACTAAAAAACTAAAACCTCGTAAGCACTAATTCCTGTGTCTTACGATGGCTTTATTATATCGCAATTTTACCAATTTGTCAATCATCTGCAAGCCGTTTTTTGTGTAGAAACGCAAAAATTGTGAAAAATTTATAAGATATCGTTCAGTATTTGTGCATATTGCACAACAATTCAGTGCTATTTTACGGTTTTATGACATTTAACTGCAATAATTTTACTGTAAATAAAAACAGTGTTAGGTAAACGTTTACTCAAGACAGGACATATAAAAATTCCCGACTGTTTAATGTCGGGAATGTACAATTACTTATTGGAGCACATTTCTCTGAAAAGCTGTTTTATCTTTTCGAGCTTCACCGGGTCTATCGGTTTCGGCGAGTCGTATGTACAGAGAAATTCAAGAAGTTCCTTTTCACTTGAACACACATTATCACTGTCATTCAGGTCAAGATAAAGATGAACTGTAGGTGCGGAAAAGTACAGCACCGTATCAACCCACTGATCAAGGTCATTTGCACGGAGAATTGATTTTATGATATCACGCTGACGGCGCATCTGACGAATGGGGCTTGTCATAGCGGTTTCGGTGGTTTTACCGTCACGGTAGATTTTTCGTTGTGTCCATGTTTCGTCTTTGTGGTTACCGTAAATATAACCCGAATGGTTTTTGACTTCTATTATAATAATGTATCTTTCACACAGAACCAGAAGATCTATCTCACTTCTGTTCTTTTTATAGCGAACAGGCAGATTAGCAAAAACAGTATATCCGCCGCCGAGCTTCTTAACTGTTTTCATAAGCGATTTTTCGCCTCTGAAACCGGAAAGCAAGACGTTATAGCGTTTTGTTATCGTAAAATTAAGTGCGGCGGCTATTGCCATTACCGCAATGAATATATAACCCAGCACTGCATTTGAATACAGCGAAAAACCTATGTATACAACAAGAAGAATAAACGGAAGAACTCCCAGGATAACCTGAAGGATAAATAAAAGCGTTATCTTTTTGAAATTGTCGTAGCCATGCTTATATATATCCGGCAAAAAATCACCACCTTTAAACTGCTTTTATTATACTAAACTTTACACGTCAAGTCAATAAATTATCGTTTACTACTTGAAAAAAGTCGGATTTAGTGTTATACTGTATTGGATTATCACAGCGGTTACCGCTTAAAGAAAGGTTGACATAATAAATGAAACTTGGTATGGTAGGTCTGCCGAACGTCGGCAAAAGTACCTTATTCAACGCACTTACAAACGCAGGAGCAGAATCTGCAAACTACCCTTTCTGCACAATCGAGCCGAATGTCGGTATAGTATCTGTTCCCGATGAACGTCTTGACGCACTGGCTAAGATGTACAACCCCGAAAAGTTCACCCCTGCTACACTCGAATTCGTTGACATCGCAGGACTTGTAAAGGGTGCATCAAAGGGTGAGGGTCTCGGCAACAAGTTCTTATCGAATATCCGTGAGGTTGACGCTATCGTTCACGTTGTACGTTGCTTTGAGGACGACAATATAATTCATGTTGACGGTAAGATAGGTGCGGCAAGAGATATCGAAACAATCAATCTTGAGCTTATCTTCTCTGATATAGAAATAGTACAGCGCCGTATTGACAGAGAAAAGAAGCAGATGAAAGGCGACAAGAGCCTTGCGTCCGAAGTGGAATTCCTTGAAAAACTTCTTGCTCACCTTGAAGAAGGCAAATCAGCAAGATCATATCCTTATACCGAGTCCGAACTTGAAATGGTAAAGGCATCTCCTCTGCTGTCAAACAAGCCGGTAATCTATGCCGCTAATCTCTCTGAAGCAGACTTCACGGGTGATATTGAAAAGAACGAACAGTATAAGGCTGTATGCGAGATAGCAAAGGCTGAAAACAGCGTAGTTCTTCCTATATGTGCACAGATCGAAGCCGAAATAGCAGATATGTCGGCTGAAGATAAGGAAATGTTCCTGTCCGAACTCGGACTTAAAGAATCCGGCCTTAACCGTATAATAAAGCAAGGCTACAGTCTGCTCGGTCTTATCTCATATCTTACCGCAGGCGTTCAGGAAGTCCGTGCATGGACTATCACAAACGGAACAAAAGCTCCCCAGGCGGCAGGCAAGATCCACACCGACTTTGAAAAAGGCTTTATCAGAGCGGAAATCGTTTCGTTTGACGACCTTATGGCTTGCGGCAGTATGGCGGCGGCTAAGGAAAAGGGTCTTGTACGTCTTGAGGGTAAAGACTACGTTATGCGTGACGGTGACGTTGTACTGTTCAGATTCAACGTTTAATTGTAAACCGATGCACAAATAATTTGTATATCGGCTCTGTATCGTAAAAATCGGAAGAAAACGCTTGACAAAGCGTTTTCTTTTTGATATAATAATATCGCCGCATGTGCAGGGTTATAAAGAAAACGGCTTAATAAAGCGGTTTCACCTCAAGCAGCGAGAATTTTACAAGATGCCTACGGGCAAGAAAGGTTTGAAAAAATGTACGCAATTATCGAAACAGGCGGAAAACAGTATCAGGTAAAAGAAGGCGATGAGATCTTCGTTGAAAAGCTCGACGTTGAAGGCGAGTTCACAATCGACAAGGTTATCATGGTTGGTAAGGACGACGGCGCAGTTGTAGGTGCTCCCTACGTTGACGGTGCAAGCGTAAAGGCTTCTCTCATCAAGAACGGCAAGGCTAAGAAGGTTACTGTATTCACATACAAGCCCAAGAAGAGCAGCAAGCGCAAGATGGGTCACAGACAGCCCTACAGCAAGATCAAGATTGAAGCTATCAACGCATAAGTCTGATGATTAAGGTTGTATTCGCCGTAAAAGGTGAAAAATTCATCGGGTTTACTGTTAAAGGTCATTCGGGTTACGCAGAAAGCGGAAACGATATAATCTGTGCAGGCGTATCAAGTGCGCTTATGCTTACGGTAAATACGATAACGGATTTTTTCAGTGTAGCCGCCGATATGGACATACGTCCCGAAAAAGACGGATATGCGAAGTTCAGGCTGAAACCTCCTTTTGTGGATGATGCCTGCACAATGTTAAAATCCTTTTACACACATCTTACAATTCTTGAAGAAGAATACGGACATATAGATGTCCGCACCGAACAGTGTTAATAACACAGGATGAAAGGAAAACAGATATGATTAAAATCAGCTTACAGCACTTTGCTCATAAAAAAGGTATGGGTTCTACAAAGAACGGTCGTGACAGCGAATCAAAGAGACTCGGTGTTAAGCGTGCAGACGGTCAGTACGTTCTCGCAGGCAACATCCTCGTTCGTCAGAGAGGCACACACATTCACGCAGGTAACAACGTAGGTCGTGGTTCTGATGATACATTATTCGCTCTTACAAGCGGCAAGGTAAAGTTTGAACGCCTCGGCAAGGATCGCAAGCAGGTTAGCGTTTACGCTGACTAATCTCAAATCAATCAAGGCGGGTATATTTCCCGCCTTTTTTGTGTATTAAGCGGTCTTGCATTTTCTGCGCATTTCAGCACAGAATAAAAGCAGAAGTGACTACCCTGTCGGCAAAGGTGAGGTAAAAATGTTTGTTGATATTGTAAAAATTTATATTAAAGCCGGCAACGGCGGCAATGGTGCCGTATCGTTTCACAGAGAGAAATATGTGAATGCGGGCGGTCCCGACGGCGGTGACGGAGGTAAAGGCTCGGATATAGTTTTCGTAGCCGATGATAACCTGTCAACGCTGATTGATTTCAGATACAAGAAAAAGTATATAGCACCCAACGGCGAAAACGGCGGTGCAAGACGTTGTACGGGTAAGAGTGCCGAACCCACGATTATCCGTGTTCCGAGAGGCACGCTTGTAAAGGACAGCGACACGGGAAGAATCCTTGCGGATATTTCCGATGATGAGCCTGTAGTAGTTGCAAAGGGCGGCAGAGGCGGCAAGGGCAATATGAACTTTGCCACACCTACACGTCAGATTCCCCGATTTGCAAAACCCGGGTACCCAGGCGAAGAGTTCAACGTTACACTGGAGCTCAAGCTCCTCGCAGACGTAGGACTGGTCGGATTTCCTAACGTCGGCAAATCGACATTTATAAGCGTTGTCAGTGCCGCAAAGCCCAAGATTGCGAACTACCACTTCACTACCATAACCCCGGTACTCGGCGTTGTAACGGTAGGCGAAAAATCATTCGTAATGGCTGATATCCCCGGTCTTATCGAGGGTGCAAGCGAGGGCATCGGTCTCGGTCACTCATTCTTACGACACGTTGAAAGATGCAGACTTATAGTCCATGTCGTTGACGTATCGGGTATCGAGGGCAGAGATCCGAAAGAGGACTTTGAAAAGATAAACTACGAGCTTAAGAATTTCTCGGAAGAGATTTCCGAGCGGCCTCAGATAGTAGTTATGAACAAGTGCGACCTTGCAAGCGAGGAGCAGATAGCAAAATTCAGAAAGTACATTGAAGACAAGGGACTTCCCTGCTTTGAGTGCAGTGCGGCTACCACAAAGGGTACAGCACAGGTTATCGAGTATATCGCAGGCGAGCTTGACAAGTTACCGCCTCCGATAAGATTTGAGGCTCAGCCTCTTACCGCCAAGGAGCTTGACGAGCAGGAGCTCAAAAAGAAAGAGTTTACAATTACAAAGCAGGACGGCATATTCATTGTCGATGCACCGTTTATGGTTCCTGTGCTATCAATGGTAAATATGGAGGACTACGAAAGTCTTCAGTATTTCCAGAGAGTTCTGCGTTTCAGCGGAATTATTGACAAGCTTGAAGAAATGGGCGTACAGGAAGACGACACCGTTTCTATCTACGACTTTGAATTCAGGTATCTGCGATGATGTATGAAATTATGACACCTGCCGAGGCGAAAGCTCTCGGAGGGCTTACACTTGCTTTCTTCGGTGACAGCGTTTACGAGGTATATGTCCGTGAGCAGATAGTAAAGCTCGGCACAATGCCTGTTGACAAACTCCACAAAAAAGCTGTGCAATATGTAAATGCAGGATTTCAGTCCTATGCATATGATATAATTGCCGAACTGCTTACCGAAGAAGAAACAGAGATATTCAAGCGTGGCAGAAACGCCACAGGAAACAACGTTCCACGCTCATCAAATCCTAAGGATTACCGCAGAGCAACAGGAATGGAGGCTCTCTTCGGCTATTTGTACCTTACAGGACAGAATGACAGAATCAAAGAGCTTTTTGAAAAAATATATACAAGCGAGCGTACATAACTTGCGAGAGAAGGATTACAATGAAGCCAACAACCAAACGCACGCTGATTGACATTACAGTCATCATAATTTCAAGTTTTATATTCTCATGCGGTCTTAAAACCTTTACAGCACCTAACGGAATTGCTCCGGGCGGTGCATCGGGAATATGTGTTGCACTGGCTCATCTTACCGGGCTTAGCGAAGGTGTGCTTTACTTTATTGTAAACGTTCCTCTTATAGTGATAGGATTTATATTCCTCGGCAGAAAGCTGATGTTCAAGACGCTGCTTTCGATCGTCACTATCACTATTGCAACGGACTATGTATTCGCTTACCTTCCTCACTATGAGGGAAACGAAATGCTTGCGGCTATATTCGGCGGACTGCTTATCGGCGCAGGACTTGGTCTTTGCTACTCCCGTGAGGGTACGGGCGGCGGTACCGATATTCTGAACCGCCTTATCTACAAGAGATTTCCGCATATCAGCATAGGCGCAATAACATTTACAACGGACTTTGCTGTTATTGTGTTTGCAACTTTTGTTTTCGGCAAGATAGAATCGGCGCTGTATGCCATAATCGCTATCTTCGTATCATCAAAAGTAATTGATATAATCGTATACGGAAGCTATGAAGGCAAGATGCTGCTTATATTCAGCGACAAATCCGAAGAGATTGCTCAGAAGATAATGACCGCCGGCAAAGGCGTTACATTCCTCAGCGGAAAAGGCGCATACAGCGGTGACGAAAAACAGGTAATATGCTGTGCGGTAAGAAAGAATGACTATGTTAAAGTCAAACGTTATGTAAAAGAAGTCGACGAGTCGGCTTTTATGATAATCACGAGTGCTAAGGAAGTACTCGGAAAAGGTTTCAAAGAGATAAATTGATATAACAGAAAGGAAAAACCGATATGTCAGGACACTCAAAATGGAGCACCATCAAAAGAAAAAAAGGTGAAAAGGACGGCGCAAGAGCTAAGGTATTTACCAAGATCAGCCGTGAGATAATTGTTGCCATCAAGGAAGGCGGCGGAGACCCCAACAACAACGCAAAGCTCGCTACACTTATCCAGAAGGCAAAGTCAAACAATATTCCCAACGATAACATCGACAGACTTATAAAGAAGGCTGTAGGCGGCGGAGAAAAGAACGACTATGAGAACTGCGTATACGAGGGCTACGGTCCCAACGGTGTAGCTGTTATAGTTGACTGCCTTACAGATAACAGAAACAGAACAGCAGGCGAGATCCGTCACTACTTTGACAAGTTCGGTGGCAATATGGGTACAAGCGGCTGTGTATCATTCATGTTCAGCTTAAAGGGTATTATCGTTCTCGACAACGAAGAAGGCACAATTGACGAAGACAAGGCTATGGAAGATATCCTTGAAGCAGGCGGCGACGACTTCAGCTTTGAGGACGGCTGCGTTGAGATCACAACAGACCCCAAGGAAGTTGAAAACGTTGCAAACGCACTGAGAGATATGGGCTACACAGTAGTTTCCGCCGAAGCTGAACAGGTTCCCTCTACATACACAACTCTTACAGATGAAGACCAGATAAAGAAGATGGGACTTCTCCTCGAAACACTTGAAGACAACGATGACGTACAGAACGTATGGCATAACTGGGATATGGACTGATAACCCGTCCAAACGAATATAAAAATACACCGTATGGATTTAACTTCCATACGGTGTTTCTTTTTGCGTTATTATTTTGGCTCTTTGTCAATAGTTGGGGTACGAAAAAATAGAAAAATTGCGTCAGCGGGTT
>CABUEI010000020.1 GCA_902490585.1 uncultured Oscillospiraceae bacterium | reverse complement strand
TGGGCTGCCAAGTCCAACGGAGCTTTAGCGGAGTGCACGAGCCTTGCGTAAGCGAGGCTCAGACTTGCACCTAGTCCCTTTGGTTGTCTCCCTCTTTCATAGCAGTAAGTGCATCAATCAGTATAGCGAACCCGAGAAGTGCTATCCTACAAAAAGAAATATCGATAACTTGCTGTCTGTGATTTAAATTTCGGCAACAAACTCATTAACATATAAAACCGCCTTGCAATGCGGCAAAGCGGTCATAAATAAATCAGAATGATATAAAATCAGTATCAGAGCTTTCTGTAGTCACTGAGTACAGTATTCGTCATAAGCCAGCTCAGACAATCCTCAAACAGTACACCAAGGCGTGGCTCTGTACCGTAGCTGTAAGTTGTCTTGACAGCTATCTCTGTGAATGTGGTTGCACGGTTGAGGGCAATCGGCAGACTTTCGCCTTTGAGAAGCGATGCGGTAAGTACCGAGGTGAAGATATCGCCTGTTCCTGGGTAGTGTACGGGAATATGATCCCAGTCTATACGCCAGAAACTGCCGCTTTCCTTGTCAAAGCCTACATTTGAGAGTTTCTGACCATCGTCGTCGATCAGCGGAACGCCCTTGATCACTACTATTCTGGGCTTGTCACTGAGACGTGCCAGCCATGAGCGAGCCTGTGAAACAGACATTACCGGAGGACATTCTTCACCGAGCAGTATGCAGGTTTCTGTAAGATTCGGTGTGATTACATCGGCGGCATCTACCAGCTCTTTCATACGGCGGATAAGTTCGGGTGTGTAGGTGCTGTAGGGCTTTCCGTTGTCGCCCATTACCGGATCGACTACTTTCAGTGCATCGGGGTTTCCGTGAAGAAACTCAAGACAACAGTCAACTTGTTTTGCAGAGGAAAGAAAACCGCTGTAGACGGCATCAAATTTGAGACCGAGCTGTTCATAATGCTTGTAGCAGGCTGAAATATGATCTGTAAGATCCTCCATAGCCATATCGGTAAAACCGCCTGTATGAGTTGACAATACAGCTGTCGGCACAGGACAGACCTGTATCCCCATTGCTGATATGACAGGTATTATAACTGAAAGCGAGCATCTTCCATAGCCCGAAAGGTCATGAATTGCCGCAATTATTTTATGTTCAGACATTAAAATCGTCCTTTCTGTTTACACATTTATTTTATTTTAACACAAAATAAACGTGTTGTCGAGATGTAAATTTTATATGCCGCACTTTAAGCATTATAATTATGTTGAAAGTGCAGAAACAGGGTGCACAGGTAAATGCTGATGTCAGATTTATCATGCAATAATTCTTTGCTCTCGACACATTATATTAACGAGCCGAAAATGGTGGATATGAAAGGATAATGGAAAAATGAGTAAGAAAACTTCCAATAATATGATATGTGCTGCTACAGCAATGGTAGCAGGCGGTATCGCTTTTGCCGCAACAAAGGCTATGACCTCAAACAAGACGCAGAATGTCAAGAAAGCAACAGGCAAGGCGATAAAGGCTGTAGGAGCGGTAATAGAATCGCTCCAGATGTAAAGCTTACAGCAAAAAGCCGTTCACGAGCCGTTTTTGGTAAGTGGACGGCTTTTATCTGTCGGGACTATTATAATCGCCGCTTTTAAAAACAAATATATTCGGCATCAAGCGAATAATAAGGTGAGGGTAGGTTTGACTTTGGAAAGGTGCAGTGGTATAATTAAAATAATAAATTATATAAGGAGAAGTTTTTATGATACGATTGTTAACGGAAGGACAGGTCGCTTACGGCAGTAAGACTACCGCTACCGCCGCCTCAGGAAACGAATTAAGTCCGGTTGTTTTGGCTGTAATTATCGGCATTGCGTTAGGTGCGTTTGTATTTTACGGTATCTGTAAGGTCGGAAGAATGAAGGGCGAAAAGAGCAATACATATTTTTTAGAAGGAATATATCGTTTTGTTGCAGTTATTTGCCTTTTATTAGTGATGTCATTTTGTATTGGAATAGCAGTTGCAGTTATGTTTTTGATATAGAATAAGCAGAAAAGGGGTTAACAATGATAACAGGATTGAGAACGAGAGAGCCGCTCGGATTTACAAAATTCATGGAGATTGTTCAGCAGACTGCCGCAAGAAAGGGCAGTGTGTTTTTCCTTGACTGTAAAGAAGGTCACGAACAGGTGAAGAACGGACTGATTGCGAGCGATTGCAGCGGTTGGCTTGTGCCTGTGGGAGAAGCCGAGGAATTTAATGCGGAATATATGGATTTCAGCGAGTGCGACTGCTGGGATAAGTATTTTGCGTGGGAAACGTGGTATGAGGACGAAAACGGAGAACTCAGGATCGACGTTTCTGTGGTGTGAAATTATCTGATTATTGTCATAGGGATAAAAAGAACCGTGTTTTCGGACAGACTTAGCATATTGCTTTGTCTTTTCCGTTTATAGCGGTTCTTTTTATATTACGGAAATATATGCGGAGTGCAGGAGTATTTATAGCTTGTTATCGTTGGCGTAAAACCCGTTTTTGACGTAACCGGCAAACCGTAAAATACCGCCTGCGTATTTGTTACTTATATTTATCTTTGATTATACAATAAATATACATTTTCTGCTTTTAATATAAAAACGGATATAATTTCACAAATCCGCTCACTTTACATTTGGCTTACAAACGCCGAAATTCGCAGAGCTATCATATTATAAGGATAATGCTTTACCGATTTGCCTATCTTTCGGATTTTACTTTTCTGTTCAACTATTTAATGCGATATTAACATTTTTTTACTTGCAACATACAACCTAAAATGATATAATACACAATGAGGTGTATATTATGAGAATTTGCTACATAGATGATAACGAAGAGTATATCAATCAGTTCAGGGATGAATATGGGGATGTATTGGCAGAATATACTTGCAGTTTTATGCGGTATCCCGATGAATATATCGCTTCCGATGAAGTTTCCGATATCGTGCTTCTTGATATTGAGTTCGGCAAGGATAGCAACGGACTTGATTATCTGAATGATATAGTGGAAAAATCGGAGTACACTCAGATAATAATAGTTACTGCCTATACCGAAAAATATATAGAAGACATTTTCATGAAGAAAGATAATGTCGCAGGTTTTCTGAAAAAGCCTATCGACAGGGATAATATGCTCAGAGTACTTGCAAGAGCCGGAGAACTTATTAAAAGCAAAAGGGCAGAGATAACCGTAAAAACAGGAAAATATGAATACGTCACACTTAAAGCCGATGACGTTTTATATATAGAATCGACAGGACACAATATCACTTATGTTACTGCAACCGATAGGTACACGACTCAGGGTAAGCTTGATAACCTGAGCGGTAAACTTCCGTCGACTTTTGTCAGATGCCATAAGAGCTTTTTCGTAAATCTCAGTAAAGTAAAAGGTTTTACGGGTGAACATATCATTATGGAAGATCAGCCCGAAATATCCGTATCACGTTCAAAAAAGGCTGAATTTATAGAAGCATACAGAAATCATATTCAGAAGTAGGCTGAAGGAGCGGGAAAATATGAAAATTGTAAATTATGATAATATATACGCATGGGCGATACTGATTTCTTCGATAGCGCAGGTTGTCATCACAGGCTGGGCATATTCGATCAGCTTCAGGTTAAAGGTATCCAGAACTCTGCTTACGGCAGGTCTAGTATTGATTTCCTGTATAGCAATAGTACCGCCCATGTTTTTTCAGATTTATCTGCCGATGAAAACGGCAATTTTGTTGTTGCTCGAGTTTCTTGTGCTGAAACTGTCGTCCGAGTCTAACTTTGTAAAATCGTTTATCTTCTGTTGCTTTGATATGCTTATAAATATCACGCTTGAAATGGTTCTGCTCATGTTGGTGACACTTATCGGAATAAATGATTTTCAGGACGTTACAGATGTCTACACCTATAACAGAATGATTTCATCGCTTATCTTTACTATTATCTGCATACCCTTTAAATATTTCCTGGCTTTGCTGTGGAACAGGATCGTAAATAAGAGCACGCTCGTAAAGCTCAATATCAGCCTTATTCTGTTTCCTGCCGCCCAGACTTTTGCCATGGTAGGAATGGTAGCCGATCATGCAGGCAATGCCGAAGCAAGACAGCATCCGATGGTTCAGGCAAACTCAACGCTTGTTCTGACTTTTTCATTCCTCACGTTCCTTGTTGCAGATATCGTGTATCTTTACTTTATGGCTGACCTTGAGAAAAAGGCGGCGCTTGAGCTTGAAGTAAACTCGCTCAAATACGCCCACGAGCTTGAAGAACAGCATTTCAAACAGATTGAAGAAAAACGCTACGAGGTAGCAAAGATACGTCACGATATTAATAATCAGCTGATTGCGATAAGAAGTATGATGAAAGACGGGCATATAGAGCAGGCTAACGAGATGCTCGGAGTGCTTGAAACCAGTATCGGCAAAACAAAGGAAGCACAGCTGTGCTCAATACCGGTCGTAAATGCGGTTCTGACAGAAAAGGCTGCTGAAGCCGAAAAATACGGCATAAAACTTGAAACAAAAATAAATCTTGACGACACGCAGAATATAGTACCGAATCATCTTTGCAGTGCATTCGCAAATATGATTGATAATGCGATTCGTGCCGAACGTGGTTTTGCCGAAAGCGATACCGACAAGAAAATCATCACCGTAAACGCTTTCAGCGATTCGGTCAGCGTTTATATAACCGTCAAAAACTATGTTTCCGGTGTCGAAATTCCGAGAAAAGACGATTCTTCACTTCACGGCTACGGGCAAAAAATACTCGGTGACATCGCCGAAATGTACTCAGGTTCGTTTACAACCACCGAGAAAAACGGAGAATACACCTGCACGCTCATAATGCAGATGCACGAGCGTCAGACTGAAAATATCGGATAAATTTACTGTTTGTGGGGAATTAAAATGAATTTTACTAACGCCGGCAATATATTTGCCTGGGCTACACTGATAACCTATTACACACATGGAATTATTACCGGTTGGGCATATTCGCTCTGTTTCAAAATAAAAATTCCTAAGCTTGCGTATATGGCAATAATGATTCTGGCAACATCGGTGGTACTGGTTCCGCCTATACTGTTTGATATTTATGTGCCGTTAAAAGCGATAATACTGTTTTTTGTTGTATTTCTGGTGGTAAAACTGTCATCGGAATCCAACTTCGTAAAGTCGTTTATCTTCTGTTGCTTTGATATGCTTATAAATATCGGTCTTGAACTTTTGATGCTTGCTATGCTGTCACTTCTCGGAACAAACGACTTTTATGAAGAAACCGAAGTATACACATTCAACCGAATGGTAAGCTCGCTCATATTCGCAATAACCTGCATTCCTTTCAAATATTTCTATGCACTGCTCTGGAATAAAATCGTAAACAAAAGCGTTTCGTCAAAGCTCAATTTTAGCCTTATCCTGTTCCCGTTCGCCGAAACTCTTGCGATAATCGGAGTAATTGCGGACCATTTACAGCAGACGCTCGGTGATTATCAGGATTCGATGCACAATTCCACCATTATTCTGACAATTTCATTCATGACATCTGTCGTTGCTGATATTGTCTATATGTATTTCATAGCCGATGTTGAGAAAAAGGCAGTGCTCGAGCGTGAGGTCGATTCTCTGAAATACGCCCACGAGCTTGAAGAACAGCATTTCAAACAGATTGAAGAAAAACGCTACGAGGTAGCAAAGATACGCCACGACATCAATAACCAGCTTACAACAATTAAAAACATGGTTCACAGCGGTCATACCGAGCAGGCGGAAGAACTCATAGGCGAGCTCGAAAACACCGTGCGTCAGACAAAGGAATATCAGTATTGTTCGATCCCGGTAGTAAATGCGGTCATATCCGAGAAGAACAAAGAAGCCGAAAAACACGGGATAAAGCTTGCCACAAAGATAGATATTGAAGATGCCTGCGGTATAACCCAGCATCACCTGTGCAGTGTATTTGCAAATCTTATTGATAATGCGATTCGTGCCGAGCGTGGTTTCGCTGAAATTGACAGCGATAAGAAAATCATCACAGTAAATGCTTTCAGTGATTCCGTCAGCGTCTACATAAACGTTAAAAACTATGTTTCCGGCGTTGAAATCCCGAGAGAAGACAATTCGTCCCTTCACGGCTACGGTCAGCAGATACTGAGCGATATAGCACGGATTTATTCGGGTAGCTTTGACAAAACCGAAAAAGACGGCGAATATTCCTGTACGCTGACGCTGAGAAAAAAAGCACAGGAAGAAATAAAAATAGGAAGCTGAAATGAATATTTAAAGGCAGGTGTAACAACCTGTTTTTTTATTTTGCAATAAAAATTTATCGAAAAACGATAAAAATCTATTGACAAACGAAAAACGCTGTGATAAAATACAGACAACAAAACAAATAAGTACGTCAGGAAAGGGCGGTATTATGAAAAAACAAAATTATTCCGTAATGATAACCTCAATACTTGTAAAGGCGGTATTCGTGCTTATAATCGTCTGCTGTATATTTGCACCTTTTATTGTCCGTGTCTATGATAACGGCATAATCGCACTGACAGGAAGTTCGGTATATCTGCCTATGATAATTACGCTTTATCTTGCGGCGGCGGTAGCACTGGTGATAGTTGTTGCACTTGACCGTCTGCTGTCAAATATCAGGCACGACAAGGTGTTCGTACCCGGCAACGTGAAAATATTACGTCTTATCTCGTATTGTTGCTTTGCCGTAAGCGTCATATTTATCTATTTCAGCATTTTAAGACCGTTTGCATGGCTTGTAGTAATAGCGGCGGCTTTCTTCGGACTCATTCTCCGTGTCATAAAGAATGTGTTTGAACAGGCAATCGAAATAAAGGAAGAGAACGACTTTACTATCTGATTTGTGAGGTACTTATATGGCAATTGAAATAAATCTTGATGTAATGATGGCAAAGCGGAAAATCTCATCAAACGAGCTTGCCGCCGCTATCGGAATAACCCCTGCCAATCTTTCGGTGCTGAAAACGGGTAAAGCAAAAGCAATTCGTTTTTCAACCCTTGAAAAGATATGCGAGGTATTACAGTGTCAACCGGGAGATATCCTGTGCTATAAAGGCGGTGAAGAAGATGAATGAATATAACAATTATACAGCCAATCCGGGACAGTACGGTAATGTCCCGCCCGTAAATGTATACGGCAGAGCAGACGGACAGTTCATACAGTGCCAAAGGCAGATGCAAGGTCCGCCCGAAGCTAAGAAAGTGTACGGTATCCGTGATTTTATATTCGCTGTGATAACAGTTATAATCGGCTTTATAACGCTGAAACTGTTCTTTACCGAGGGTGAAATATTCCCGTTCGCAGAAGTTATAGCGTCGGGTTGGTATCATGTTATAGTTGCAACCCTTGCGGTAACCGCAATAGTATATATCGGCAAAAAACCGACCGCAGCACAGTGGGCAATATTCGGCTGTGTAATAATATTCTGTGCTGTTCCCGTGTTTTCTTCAACAGGACTTGTAAGATTTTTATCGTGGGTATATGCCGCAATTCTGCTTTGTTACTTTGCCTACAGCTTTACCACAACAAAGCCGCTGTTTTCGGACGGATTTTTACGGGAAATATGCGAAGCAATATTCTCCGTGCCGTTTCTGAACTTTACAGCCGCACCTAAGAGCATTGCAGTGCCTTTTGCAAAGTCGGGAAAAGGCAAAAAGAGCAAAACCGCACTTTATATTCTGCTCGGACTTGTCTGCTCGTTGCCGGCAACGTTGATAGCAGGCGTAGCTCTTTCAAATGCCGATGATAATTTCGGCAGAATGATATCCGATATTACAGGCGGCTTTTTTGATAACTTTTTCGCCAATCTGATGATTCTTGCCGTAAGTATACCTTTTTCGTTTCTGCTGTTCGGAATTATGAGCGGTGCAAAGGGCAGAAAACACAGAATGACAGGTGAAACAGGCAAAGCGGCAATTGTTCCTGCCGTTGCAATATGTTCTGCACTCACCCCTCTTATAGTGATCTATCTTCTTTTCTTTGCCTGCCAGATGCCTTATTATCTTAGTGCGTTCGGCGGTGTACTTCCGGACGGTTACAGCTACAGCGAATACGCACGTCAGGGCTTCTTTGAGCTTTGCGGAGTAGCGGTACTCAATCTTTTGGTGATATTCCTTGCAGGTGTGCTTGCAAAGAGAAATGAAAGCGGCAGAAAACCCGTTGCCGTAAGAATTTATTCGGCTGTATTCAGTATCACCACAATACTTCTTATTTGCAGTGCAATGTCAAAGATGATAATGTATATCGGAGAATACGGGCTTACGGGACTGAGATTTTATACATCGTGGTTCATGATACTGCTCGGTATGATCTTCTTTGTGCTGATATTGCACGAGATATTCCCTGGCATGAAAACAGTGGCAACGCTTTTCGTATCGTTTACCGTAATGCTCGGTGTGCTGTGCTTCTGCGACCCCGATGCCAGAATAGCTCAGTACAATGTCGAAAGCTATCTCAGCGGCAATATAGAGGAGATTGATACCCACAGCCTTTCAGCATTGTCGGAGGGTGCCGCTCCTTATGTCGAAATGCTCGGAGATACCGATGAAAACCTGCGTCCGAGGTGCAAAGTAGCACTGGCTCAGATTAAAGAAAGCAGAACATCAGGCGTATATTTCCCACTTTCGTTTACAACAATGAAATCAGCAGAAATTTACGACAAATATGATAATATCCCGTTATAATATCCGCATATCCAAAATCAGCCGTTAAGTGTTCCCCGCCCCTCACACTACACCAACCTAACAATTCACACTATCACTGCCAATCCCGCACTATCACTCGCTTCGCACCAATACCCTTGTCGCTTTATGAACGCTCTGTTGGCTTTGCGTCCTTGCAAAGCCTTCGGGCATCCATGCCCGCCCTCGAAAAAGGGGAGATGTCATGACACGGTTACAATCTTCTCTAGCACTGTTTACCATACAGACGATGTTCTGAGATTTACAGCAAACATTTCCGTTGTCATGACAGAGGGGATTGTTAACCGTTTGTCCAATCTATTACTTTATCCCACCATGACTGCAATTTCACCGTACAACCTTGCCATGAAGTGCTATACTAAAACTGGACACAAGGGGGGTAGAAAAGCAGAAAGGCAAGGTATATAATAAAGAAGCCGTCAAATTCTTTAACGAAGAAAGACCGGCTTATTCTCTCAACTATCTTACGCCTAAGCAGTTCAGAGATTTGTATTATTCTCATTCTAAATCTGTCTAAATTTTTGTTTTTGTTGTACAAATATTTATTTTTTCTGTCCAGTTTTTATTGACTAGTGCACTCTTTCCTTACCCACACCCCACTCCGCCTGGGGTGTTGGTGAGAAAATATACAAACGGCTGTGTTTTATACGATAGCGAAAGCGAGCCGCTGTGCTCACTTTGCTCCGGTGCCGGCAAATATATCTACGGTTTGTGCGTTTTTTCTAAAAACAGTGATAGTGCAGTTTCATTGATAAGGTCACGGAAATATTAACTACCTCATCATACAGAAATTGCTTTTGAAGTGGGTAGTAAATTAATAATTCTTATACCATGTCATTTGTTGAATATACGGTAAATTTTATGGGTTTATTCAATAATCTGCCGCATTGCAAGGCGGTTTTATCGTTATAATTCAAAAAAATTAAAAAAATTGTCGAAAAAGGGTTGACAAGTGTTAAGGTTTGTGATAGAATATTATCTGTTGTCACGGCACAGCAAAACCGAGAAAAAACACGAGAGAAAAAAATTAAAAAAGTTTTAAAAAACTCTTGACAAACGGTTTTCAATATGATATAATAGAACACGTCGGTTGGCAAAGAAACAAATAAAACAAACAAGCTGGTGTAGCTCAGTTGGTAGAGCAGCTGATTTGTAATCAGCAGGTCGGGGGTTCGAGTCCGTCCACCAGCTCCAATTTTTTCTCTAATTTAATATGGGAGTGTTCCCGAGTGGCCAAAGGGGGCAGACTGTAAATCTGTTGCGTTTCGCTTCGGTGGTCCGAATCCACCCGCTCCCACCAAACCCGTAAGATTTTCTTACGGGTTTATTTTTTTACTCTTACCGCTTATTATTCACAGTGAGGTGCAAAGTCCATGACATTACAACAACTCAAATACGCCGTAACTGCGGCAGACAAAGGAACAATGAGCGAGGCGGCGCAGTCGCTGTTTATAGCTCAGCCAAGCCTGACAAACGCTATAAAGGATCTTGAAAAAGAACTCGGTATAACCATATTCCACCGCACTAACAAGGGCATTATCATTTCCAACGAGGGAAATGAGTTTTTAGGTTATGCAAGACAGGTTCTTCAACAGATGAACATGATTGAGGAAAAATATATTGATAATGACAGTCATAAACAGATTTTTTCCGTATCGACACAGCATTATTCATTTGCTGTAAGTGCATTTGTTGACCTTATCCGTACTTTCGGAAACAAGAACTATGACTTTACCCTGCGTGAAACTGAAACATACGAAATAATCGAGGATGTGAGCAACTTCAGAAGTGAGGTCGGAATACTGTATCTCTCGTATGAAAATGAAGCGGTCATAAGTAAGATAATCGAAAAAAGCGGACTTATATTTGACGAACTTTTCACCGCAAAACCGCATATATTTATAAGTTCACACCACCCTCTAGCAAAGAACGAGGTTGTATATCCGCAGGAACTGAAAGAATATCCTTTCCTTTCGTTTGAGCAGGGTAATAATAATTCGTTCTACTTTTCCGAGGAAATAACCGGTTATGTTGAGCACGACATGACCATAAAAGTAAGTGACCGTGCTACCCTGTTCAATCTGCTTGTGGGGCTGGGCGGATACACTATATGCACCGGTATTATCAGCACAGAGCTGAACGGTAGAAATATTATAGCAAAGCCGCTTATGATTGACGAATATATGCGTGTCGGAACGGTAACACGAAAAGGTGTGAACCTCACAAAGCTCGGCGAAAACTATATAGAATTTCTCCGCTCTCACATTTGATATAGTTTAAAACTATATCAAACTGAATTTTATTAGTATTTTACAATTGCAGTTTCCTTTGATATAATCAAGACACAGAAAACAAATCAAAGGAGATAAAAAACATGGCGCTTAAAACACCTTTCAGATGTGAAAGCGTAGGAAGCTTTTTACGTCCCGAAAAACTCAAGGAAGCAAGAAAAAATTTTGAAAGCGGTAAGATTTCAGCACAGCAGCTCAAAGCTGTCGAGGACGAATGTATAACCGACCTTGTTGCAAAGCAGAAAGCCGCAGGTCTTCACGCTATAACGGACGGAGAATTCCGCCGTGCTACATGGCACCTTGACTTCATGTGGGGATTTAACGGGGTTGCACACAAGAAAACAGAAAACGGAGTTCAGTTCCACGGTGAAGCCGCACTCATTGACGACACATGGCTGACAGGAAAGATTTCTGCCGGAAATCACCCGTTTGTAGAGCATTTCAAATTTGTAAAACAGTTTGAAGATGAACAGCACGTTGCAAAGCAGACAATTCCTGCACCGGCTCAGTTCTTCCAGCAGATGATAATACCTGCAAATATCGAAACTACAAGAAAGTTCTATCCTACAGATGATGAGCTTATAAATGACATTGCCGCAGGTTATAAAAAAGTGATTAAGGACCTTTATGACGCAGGTTGCAGAAATATACAGCTTGACGACTGCACATGGGGCGTTCTGGTTGCCGAGGGCAGTGTTATCCGCTACGGTGCAGACGTTGATTTCCACTCAATAGCACAGAAGCTTTTAAAAGTCAACAACCTTGCCGTTGAGGATAAACCTGACGACCTTGTTATAAACACTCATGTTTGCAGAGGTAACTACCATTCGGCATATTTCAGTGCAGGCGCTTACGACCCTGTTGCAGAAATTCTGTTCGGAAAAGAAAACGTGAATGCTTATTATCTGGAATTTGACGATGAGCGTTCGGGCGGATTTGAACCGCTGAAATATGTAAACGGCGACAAGAAAGTTGTTCTCGGTCTTATTACCACAAAGTCACCTGTTCTTGAGGACAAGCAGACGGTAATAGACAGAATTCATAAAGCGGCTGAGATTATTCCGCTTGACAGACTGTATTTAAGCCCCCAGTGCGGATTTGCTTCATGCGAGATAGGAAACAAGCTGACCGAAGAACAGCAGTGGGCTAAAATCAAGCTGGTAAATGAAATTGCAAAGGAAGTCTGGGGCGAATAAAATTCTCCTGTTCCATACACATATAAGAAAACGGGCGTGATTATCACGTCCGTTTTTATGTTTACCTGTCATTATAGCCTATAATTCCGTTTTTCAGCCTTTCAAGTCCGTCATTCAAAACGGAGTGCGGACACGCAACGTTGAGCCTTAAAAACAGATTTCCGTTTCCTCTGTATGCGGTTCCTGCGGATAGGTAAAGTCCTGTTTTCTCTCTGATGAAACGTGCAAGTTCCTTGCTGTTATCGGTAACTGCCGATACATCAAGCCACATAAGGTAAGTAGCGTCACTGTGCAATGCTTTAACCTGCGGAAGATTTTCCTCCAGGAAGCGATATACTGTCTTTTTGCTTTCCGACAGATATTCATTCAGGCTGTCAAGCCACTCACCGCCGTCTGTCAGTGCCGCAATTGCCGCTGTAACTGCAAAGACATTGGGTTCGGCACATTCGTCGGTGTTTATTCCACGCCACACTTTATGGCGGAGCCGGGGCGACGGAACACTGATTGCCGCAGACTGAAGTCCTGCTATGTTGAACGCTTTTGTCGGTGAAATAAGGGTAATGCTGTTATCTCTGCAATCGTCATTTATGCTTGCAAAGGGAACGTACTGTTTTCCCGGTTCGGTTATGTCACAGTGTATCTCATCGGAGATAACAGTAACGCCGTACTTTTTGCACAGTGAACCGACCTTTTCAAGCTCTTCCCTGCTCCATATCCTGCCGGCAGGATTCTGAGGATTACACAGTATCATGAGCGTTGTCTGAGGGTCGGACAGCTTTTGCTCAAGGTCGTCATAATCCATACGGTAGGTGTTGTTCTCATATATCAGTCGGTTTTCAAGCACCTGTCTGCCGTTGTTCTCGATGCAATTGCAGAAAATATTGTAGACGGGGGTCTGGATTACAATTTTTTCGGCAGGAGTTGTAATTTTGCGGACTATAGATGATATGGCAGGAATAACGCCTGTGCAGAACATCAGCCAGTCTTTATACAGTTCTGCTCCGTGGCGGTTTTTCCACCATGAGATATACGCCATATACCACTCGTCAGGGATTATCGTATAACCGAAGATGCCGTGCTTTGCACGTTGTTCTATCGCCGAGGTGATACACGGTGCGGTTTCAAAATCCATATCTGCAACCCACATCGGAAGTTCGCCGTCTTTGATGTCCCACTTGAGCGAATATGTACCCGTGCGGTCGTTTATTTTATCAAAATCAAATTTCATAGCAAAATCCTTTCAGACTTCTTTTTCATCAGACATTTTTGCCCATGTTGTAATCTTCGTCAAGTGCAGAATGTCCCTTTATTGCACCCTTACGCACAACCCTTTGAACCTTTACCGCCGCAGTTATCACGGCAGATTATAGTTGTTTTTGACGGGTCAACCTTGTCGGCTTCTATTGTAAGCTCGCCTATTGAATCGGCTGTAATTCTTCCCTGAGAGGGATTGAGCACGCTGTCAACACTGCCTGTTATATCGGCATTTACTGACGAATATTCAAATGCAAGGGTAGTATTGAGCAGTTTACAGTTTTTAAGCGTCAGATGCTCAATGTAGCACAGTCCTTGCAGGCTTTCGATCGTGCAGTCGATAAGCGTAAGGTTTTCGGCATTCCAACCGAGATATTCACCTGAGATGAACGAATTTCTGACAGTCACGTTTTTGCTGTTCCAGAATGCGTCCTTGCTGAGAAGTTTTGAATTGCTGATTGTAACATTCTCTGCACCGTCAAAGCAATAGTTTCCGTACAGAGTAAGTCCGTCTATCTGCATATCCTTACAGTTCATGGCAAAGTAATCGCCCTTTGCAGAAACCTTGTCAAGCTTTACGTTATTGCAGTTCCAGAGCGTTTCGGCGGCGTTTGCAAACGATACGTTTTCAAGCCTCAGTCCGTTGCAACGGCGGAAGTTCTTAGGAGCTTCAATAAGGCTGTCGGCGACTTTTATATCATTGGTGTACCACACGCCTGCCCTTGCGTTTTCAAACCATGTCGTATTATTTACGGCGATATGTTCTGAATACCACAGAGGGTACTTCCAGCGGAACATACATCCGTCAAGTTCTATATTTCTGCACTCTTTGAGCGGTGATTCGCCGTCGGCAAATATCGCATCCTTTATCGACAGGTCACTCGAGCCGAACAATGCACGCTCACCCGTAAAGTATCCACGTTCAATATTTTTCATATCGGCACCTCTTTTCTTTCTGTCCTGTCTGTATTGTATCACATGGAGTTCACTCCAAGTCAAGTAGGATAAGAAATTTTTTGATAAATATTGACTTATATCGACATATTTGATATACTTAACTAAATTACATATTTTCAGTATTATCTACTGAATTTACGGAGGAATTTATGAAAACTTGTTTATTTAAAATGGCTTTGATTACATTTAGTATATCCACAATTATTATGTGTACATTAATTTCGGCTTTTGCTGAAGAAAGTAACAACGCTTCAAGTGACACAAGCGTTGTTTCAGTAGAGTCAACTAATACAACTTCTTCAGGTGAGCCTGATTCCGGCACAGAAAATATCAATACGCTGAAATACTATATCGGCGAAAGTGTAAACACAGGACTTGATACGGGATACACCCAAACCAACACTATTACAATTAATGACATACACTACGGTTGGAAAATCGGTCAGTTTTGCATAAGCGGATATACTCGTGTTACGGAAAATAAGTCACCGATTTTTTTAAAAAATGTAGGCGATAAAGTAACGCTTTGGTTCACGCTCAATCAGGATATTGATAAACTTAATAATAACGATACACTTTCAATTAATGAAGATGAAAATGGATATGATGAGTGTTTTGGAATTCAGAAAACCAACTTCGGCAAAGGTGCTTTAATCATCAAGCATACCGATTATCAGAATATTTCTGCCGAACCCGTTATTTATACTAATTATCTCTCATCGGATCTCACTAATAATGTAGAAACAGAAGTTGAGCTGTTTGAAGAAGGTGACTATGAAGTTGCTCTTGATTACGAAATAAAAAGCAATCCAAACAACATTTTAGGAGTAGACATATTACCGTCTTACAGCGATTATAAAATATTCTTTAAATTTTCCGTAAGAAACGGAAACTGTATGATTTATCCTTTTGATGTCAAGACTAATGGGGAACTGACCAATACATCTGTAACCGACAACGGATTTTATCTCGATCTTGCCAAGTCAAGGTACCTTGACATCAACGTAAAAAAAGAAATCCTTAAAGACGGAGCGGAAGGTCTGACTGAAGATACACGTTTCAATAAGCCGGCTAAAGACGGCGATAAATACACAGAAGAAGGTATTTACACCATTACAGCCATCAATAAGTACACCGAGCAGCAAACAGTGAAGAAAATATATGTTGGTACTGACAATTTATTAAAAGCTTATGTTACTACCGGATTACCGATAAGCCAGATTAAAGAGCAAATCAAACTCGGAGCCACTATATCTGATGACGGAACCATCATTCAGCCGACTAACGTAAATGTTAATAGTAATGAGAACGATAAAAACAATCAAGATTCATCAAATGACAATTTAACAAACGATATTCCGGAAAAAGAAAATACTCAGCATTCGCCGCTGCCGTTAATAGCTGTTATTGTCTCAATCATTGCAGCAGTAATAGTTATAGTATCATTGTCAGTTATGAAAAAACAAAAAAATGCAAAAAACAAAAAAGAATCTAATAACAATGAAAATAAAACGGGAGACGACTATAAAGAAGAGGAAAACAAGACCAAATACGGCGATAAGGAAGAGGAGAACAAATGAAAAAGTTTATTGCATTAATACTGACAATTGCAATATTTCTCACAGGTTGTTCATTTGAAAATGTTGCAAATATTTCATCAGAAATTTCTTCAATTACCGACAGCTCAGATATGGCTATCGACGATTCCAAAATTGATAAACAGAATAATATCACAAGCCTGGATGACCCCAATTTACCGGAATTGATAGAAGAAAATGTTTATAACAAATTAATTGATTCCTTAAACGACGGCAACTACTTTGTAGAAAATGTCCGGGCAATATACATATCACAGGAATACATCGACGAACTTGAATACAACTCTCAGGCAAACATATTTTTCGGATATACCCTTGATGAACTTAACCAAGTTTTTGAAGGAAATAAATTCGTCTTTACTACAGATGACAATGGTCAAACAACAGTAAAAGCATTCGAAGAATACGATGACACATATGACAAAATAATCAGGAATGTCGCTATAGGTACTGGAGTTATTCTGATATGTGTTACTGTGTCGGTACTTACAGCAGGCTCAGCTTCTACTGTTGCTGTAAACGCTATATTTGCCGCAGCAGCAAAAGGTGCTGCAATCGGAGCAGTTTTCAATGGTACATTAGGCGGAGTTGCCGCAGGAGCGGTAACAGCCGTACAAACCGGCGACACCGATGCTGCAATGAAAGCTGCCGCACTTGAAGCAAGCGAAGGTTTCAAGTGGGGCGCTATAATTGGCGCGGTTTCCGGAGGTGCCGGCAAAGCTTCAGAACTTAAAGGCGCTACTTTAAATGGGCTTACAATGAATGAAGCGGCTCAGATACAAAAAGAAAGCAAGTGGCCTATCGACCTGATAAAATCTATACACAGCAAAGAAGAATATAATATACTTAATTCCGGAAATCGCACAGTTGTAAAAATCGGCGGGCGAAATGTGCTTGTTCCGAAGGATATTAACTGGAATTTAAAAGACGCAAAAGGTCTTACAAATCTCGAACGTGCGGAAAAAGGATACAGCATTCTCGATTCAAGCGGCAATCCGTACGAGGTACATCATATAGGTCAGAAAAACGACGGCTCATTTGCATTGCTTACAAAATCCGAACATATGTCTGACGGACATAATAAAATCCTTCATTACCAAGAAGGTGCATCGGAAATAGACCGCACAACATTTGCCAAAGTGAAAAAAGATTTGTTTAAAAATCTTTTCAAACTAAAAGAAGCAGGAGTGATTTAAAATGTTTATTTTCAACAGTAACACACAGGATTACAGATGTGAAATCTCAGGGATAACATTCTGTTGCGAAAATCCCGAAACAGATTCAGAAAAAAAAGCTCAGAAGCTTTCTGAGGCGTATCAAAAAAATTTCAAACATATCCTAGCTTTTATAAGTAAAGAAATCAAAGATATCTTTCCGGATATCAGTGAAGACGAACTTTCTTCCGGGCTTGGAAAACCGACAATTGACCTTGATATCGGCCAACTGATTTACACAGAACAAGAACTTGATGACGAGCACATTTTCACAATCGAATATTCCGGCTTACTTGATAAATTACTTTATTTTTCGATTGACGGGTAATCAACCGATAAACCGACATTTCCCGCTTGACAAACCCCGCTCTTTGTGCTACAATAATTATCCAAACAAACGGGGCCGTAAAGGTTTCGACGGGGGTTGTGAACCCGGCTAAGCACGCAGAGATCGCCTAATCTCTTTAAACGGGGCATTTTTAAAATTAAACGCAGACAATAGATCTGAATTAGTAGCTGCCTAAGTGCGCTACCGTCCTTGTAGAGAGCGCTGTGGCTCTATAAAGGGCGTCGACTAACAGCCAATGTTTTCGGTGAGAGTCCTGTAACCGTCAACACATCAAAGGACTACCGGACTTCTATCCTGTGAGCCGGAGAGGAGAAAGGGAATTTCAAAAGACTTCACTAAGCGTGTAGAAAGGTTGGCGGATCGGTTTTCGGACAGGAGTTCGATTCTCCTCGGCTCCACCATTTTTTCCACGCTCATATATATGGGTGTGGGATTTTTTGTGTACGGTAGTATAAAAAGCATAAAATATCCCACATGGCAAAGTGTGGGATAATTTTATATGATTTTTATGTCGGTACAGGATTATTACTTCTTGAACATACCGAAAACGCCTTTGAGCTTTGACTGGGGCACCGTTCCGTTCAGTTTGTTTTCGATGTTTGTGAGATATTCGTTTGCCTCGGTCGCCTGTTCGGATGTAATGCCGAGTTCGGGGAGAAGCCCTGCAAGTTCTGTTCTTGCGTTATTGACATCGGTAACGGTGTTGTAGGTTTTACCCTTTACAAATTTAAGAGCCCTTTCCTTTGCCGCTTCTTCTCTTGTTGCGGCTGTTTTGATAAGCGATACCTTTCTGAACTTTTCGTCGAAATCAACCAGATGCTTTTTGATTATGCCTATATACTTATCCTTTACGGGAGTTGTGAACTGCGACAGTTTATCCTCAATTTCAAGCAGATTCTTTTCATAGCTAAGCAAGGGCTCGTTCTGAGGAGGTGTAACCTTGAACATGATGTTCTGTATCTCTTCAAGCTCCTTTTTGGCAAGGGCTGTATTCTCCCTGTCGGGCATAACTACACCGTCAACTGTATTGAGTTTGTCTTCCTGAGCCTGTATGTATTCTGTCGCATCGGTTGCAAGCGACTTGTCTATACCGAGCTTTGGCAATGTGTCGTCAAGCGCTTTTGTCGCCTTGTCGATATCGTCATAAGTGCAACCTGCCGGAACAATTGATTTTACAAGTTTCAAAGCTCTTATCTGTGCCGCCTGCTGACGTGTTTCAGCCTTTGAAAATGCTCCAGTTGACTTGAACGTCGTGTCGAACTTTGTTATATAATCGGCAATTATCGCAATGTACTTATCCTTTACGGGCGTCTTGTAGCTTTCAAGCTTTGATTTTACATCAAACAGTTTCTGCTCGTAATCAAGAAGAAGGTCTGGGTTCGGTTTCGGGACATCGCTCATGATAGCGGTAATTTCTGCGAGTTCGGCTCTTGCCGCTTCCGCTTCTTCCTTGCTGTTGAAAGCAATTCCGTCAACGGTGTTGACATTAAGATAGCACTGTCTGAACAGTTCTGCCAACTGCTCGGCTTCCTCAAAGGTTATTCCGACCGTTAGCAGAAATTCATCAACCTTTTGTCTTGCGCTTATCAGATCCTGATCTGTGTAACCCTTGGGAATCACGCTCTTTGCAAAATTAAGTGCTCTTTGTGCCGCCGCTTCTTTTCTTGTTTCATACACCGTAAATCCTACTGTGCGGAATGTTGTGTCAAACTTTGCCTTGTATTGCTCAATTATATCAATATACTTGTTTTTTACGGCGGTTTCGTAAGCTTCGAGCTTTGCCTTTGTATCATCAAGCATTTTCTCATACGGAAGAACGCTGTTCTTGTCGGGCTTAGGAATGGCATTTACTATTGCTGTTATCTCGTTAAGCTCTGCGGTGGCTTTTAAAGCTTCTTCTCTGTTTGCAAACTGTATTCCGTCAATTACGCAAAGGTTCTTTTCAACTTCATCAAGATAAGCGTAAGCGTTTTCAGCCTGTGCTTCGGTTATGCCGAGGTGCGACAAACGTTCGGTCAGCATCTTAACAGCATTGTCACGCTCTTCAAAAGATGTTATCCTCATACCTCTTACATATTCAAAGGCTCTTATCGCTCCTGCTTCTTCTCTTGTCAGGCTACGGTCGAATTTGCCCTCTTTTCTGAAAAGTTTGTCAAAATCCGCAAGCAATCCGTCTATAGTTTCAAGGTATTTGTCTTTTACTTTTGTCTTGAACGAATCTATCTGTTTTCTTTTTTCGATAAGGTCGTTTTCATAATCAAGGTCGGACTTGTCGGTAGGCTTTGTCACCGTTTCAAATATCGCCGTAATCTGCGGAAGTTCTTCTCTTGCAAGATCCGCTTCTGTTCTTGAGTCCATGAGAACTCCGTCAACGGTGCAGTAAAGGTCGTTGAAATACTTCAGACGCTCATCAACTATATTTCTCGCCTGTACAATCTGCACGGTGCTGAGACCTATCTTTGCGGCATACTCTTCCATAAGTTCTTTACACTTCACGGCATCCTCTTCGGTTTCGCCTATATTGTCATTCACAAAACGTGCAAGGATGTCATTCTTGATATCAAATATATTCACGCCGAAAAACTCTGAGAATTTCCCTATAGAATCATCGGCATCCCCCATTGTATCAATCAGCTTTGAATAGAAGCTGTCTTCGTAAGGGTCGAGCTCGAATATCTGCACGATAAAGGCGTCACGTTTCTCGGGCGGAAGGCTTATTGACATCATGTTGTTGAACATCGCCTGTGCTTTCTGCGTATCGGACGCACTTACGGTACCTGCAAACTTTATGGGAGTGTTCTTCTCTACTATATCAAGCAACAGCAGGTGAAGATTGAAACAGGAATCGTAAACACTGTTAACCATGTCCTGACGCAAACTCATGGTGTTGAAAAGTTCCTTTATCTGCGAACGGGCGTAACTGCGGCTCATCATATTTCCGACCGCATTGACAAGGCTGTGAGCTATGCCCTCGGTGATATTCATCGCTGTTGCATCGAGCTGATTTGACCATGCGTTTATGGCGTTTCCGCCGAATGTAGCCGACTGCCAACGGGGTCTGCTCTCTTTTCTGAGTTCTCTGGCATATTCCGCATCGTTAAGGTCCGTGAGTATCTTTTCGTACTTTTTATCAATTACCTTGAACGCATCGGTGAACTCATCAAAATACACGCCGTCAAAAGCCATATTAACAACTGCGTCCTTATCTATTGTATAAATATCCACGCTGATTATATCCTGTATCAGCTCGAGCAGAGCCTTTTCAATGCAGTATACAAAAGCGCTCGGAGCATTGTTTATAAGATCGTCAAGATCCTCAAACTGCTCGTTTATCTCTGCGAATTTCGTCTGCGCTTCAAGAGCCAGTTCCTTGTACTTGTTTCTGATAATGTTATAAATGTTCCTGTCAGGAGTAATTGTAAACGGAACATTGCAGAACTGAGTTTTCAGTTCATGATTTTCACTTTCGATAATACTTTTTAAATCTCTCGCTTGCATCTGATTTCCTCCGTTTCAATATTACAGCCTTACGGCGTTACGATATACGAAATGTGAAAAGCGGCAAAACCGACAAAGAATTACACATTTCGTTTATTGTTTTTAATATTATCACAGAGGTAATATTTTATCTACTGTCGTATTCCACGCAAAATTCCGTGAATCAACCAGTTACAAATAGACAATAAAAATGATGAAAAACTATGTTCCTAAATAAAACGATAATCACAGTTCATTTTTTAATTGTTCATAAATCGACTTCTCAAATTTCCATTTTACAGCAGTAGCACAGTATAATTGGAAAAAGTATAGCAACACACGGTTTTGCCATAGTTGCCACAAGCTTCATAATGATGGCTTACAATGTATTCGCATCAGGCTGGTTTTCAGCTCTCAATTTAAGATTTTCAGAAAGCCGCCCTGTGCGGCTTTTCCCTTTTACTGACAGCCGAAATTCCGCATAGCAAAGCCATTCGGTTAGTTTAATATAACCATTTTTTTCTTGACTAGTAACTCCTGCCATGCTATACTTATATCAAACGATTAGCTGTATCTAACAGCTGTATAAATTTTACACTTAGTCTGAAAACGTCTGCATTTTTGACGGACAATAAAAACCTGTCGGTTTTTGCGACAGGTTATATTTAAGCCCGGAAATTCGCATTTTCCGACATAATACGTCATTCTCGGCAAATGCAATATGCAGATATAAACATATAATTTATGTCACGGAGGAATTGTCAAAATGACAATGGACGAATTAAAGCCGGGCGAGAGCGCCTATATTGAAACAGTAGGTGGCACCGGCGCTTTACGGCATCATCTGCTTGATATGGGACTTACCCCCGATGCTGAGATAACTTTGCAGAAAGTAGCCCCGATGGGCGATCCTGTTCAGTTTGAGGTGCGTGGTTATGAACTGACACTGCGACTTGAAGAGGCACGCAAGGTAACAGTAAAGGATGTACATGAAAAAGACAATACCCTGAAAACCGCCGGAGCAAGACGCAGTGACACACCACACCCCGGTGTCGGCGAGCTTGCCCAGTACGAAAAGCTGAAACTGAAACACGGAGTTGTGCTTGCCAAAGGCGCACCGCTTACTTTTGCCCTTGCGGGAAATCAGAACTGCGGTAAGACTACTCTGTTCAATCAGCTTACCGGCTCAAACCAGCACGTTGGAAACTTTCCCGGAGTAACAGTCGATCGCAAGGACGGAACTATCAGAAATCACCCCGAGGCGACCGTTACGGACCTGCCCGGTATATACTCGCTCTCGCCGTATTCGAGCGAAGAGATAGTAACCCGTGACTTTCTTCTTAACAACAACCTCAGCGGTATAATCAATATAGTTGATGCGTCTAATATAGAACGTAACCTGTACCTCACAATGCAGCTTATGGAGCTTGGTATCCCTATGGTGCTTGCCCTCAATATGATGGACGAGGTAAAGGCAAACGGCGGTTCTGTCCATGTAAATGATCTGGAACGTATACTCGGTATACCCGTAGTGCCGATATCGGCAGTCAAAAACGAGGGTATCGACGAGCTTATCGACCATGCGATACATATTGCAAGGTACGGTGAAAAACCTGCCCGTATGGACTTCTGTGCAGACAGTGACGACCCCGATGATCCTATTGCCGCAGTACACCGCTGTATTCATTCAGCGGCAACGCTTCTTGAACCCGAAATCAAGGCGGCAGGACTTCCCGTAAGATTTGCAACAACGAAACTCGTTGAAAACGATGAGCTGATAAAGGAAAAAATCACGATCCCCGAAGAAAAGCACGACGCTTTCGACCACCTTGTTTCCATAATGCAACAGGAAACAGGCATGGACAGAGAGGCTGCGCTTGCAAATATGCGTTTCACGTTCCTTGAAAAGTTGTGCCGTGAAACCGTAGTACGTCCGCACGAAAGTAAGGAACATAAACGCAGTATGGCGATAGACCGCCTGCTGACAGGCAAATATACCGCTGTTCCCTGCTTTTTGGGCATAATCGCTCTTGTATTCTTCCTGACTTTCTCTGTTATAGGTGCGGCGCTGTCTGACCTTATGCAGATAGGCATAGATTATCTTACCGGGCTTATAGACAGCGGACTTACATATCTTGAAATAAATCCTGTTGTACATTCACTGGTAGTAGACGGAATATGCGCCGGCGTAGGTAGTGTACTGAGCTTTCTGCCTACTATAGTAACGCTGTTCTTCTTCCTGTCTATCCTTGAAGATACGGGCTATATGGCAAGAGTTGCGTTTGTAATGGACAGACCGCTCAGAAAGCTGGGACTTTCGGGAAGAAGCTTTGTGCCGATGCTGATGGGATTCGGTTGTTCCGTACCTGCAATAATGGCTACAAGAACATTATCGAGTGAACGTGACCGCAAGATGACAATACTTCTCACCCCGTTTATGAGCTGTTCCGCAAAGATTCTTATATATACAACCATCGCAGGAGCGTTCTTTGAACCGCAGTACCGCTGGCTCGTACTTGTAGGACTGTATCTTTTCGGAATAATCTGCGGTATTCTCTATTCGCTTATACTGAAAGTAACTGTATTTCACGGCGAACCTGTACCTTTTGTAATGGAACTGCCCAACTACCGTCTGCCAGGTGCAAAAAGCGTCTGTCAGCTGATATGGGAAAAGGCAAAGGACTTCATACAAAAAGCGTTTACAGTAATCTTTGCCGCATCTATCGTTATATGGTTTTTACAGACTTTTGATATCAGGCTCAATGTTGCCGACAGCACCGAAAACAGCCTGCTTGCAATGCTCGGAAGTCTGTTCGCCCCGATATTTGCACCGCTCGGATTCGGCGACTGGAGAGCGTCGACCGCACTTATAACTGGTCTTACCGCAAAGGAAAGCGTTGTTTCCACCCTTACTCTTCTGCTTGGCGGAGATGTTTCACAGATACAGACACTGTTTACACCGTTCACGGCAATTGTGTTCCTTGTGTTCACATTGCTCTATACCCCGTGCGTTGCCGCTATCGCAACGGTAAGGCGTGAACTCGGAAGTGTACGTTCTGCCATCGCAACAGTACTTATACAGTGCGGTATTGCCTGGGTAATGGCATTCCTTGTCCGCTGTATCGGAATGATTTTCGGCATTGTGTAAGGTGAGATCATGGAACAGATGAATATACCCAGCATCATTCTGCTTGTGCTGATAGTGAGCGCCCTCGTACTTGTAATTATATATCTTGTCAGAAACGGCGGCGGTTGCTCAGGCGACTGTTCGGCGTGCAAGGGCTGTAACAGTTGCAAAAAAGGACGAAAAGGTAAAAAGTAAACAGAATACAGTAAAAGGCAGAGCCGTAGCTCTGCCTTTCGTATTTCTGCCCGGTTATTCTTTAACTGTTTTCGTTCCTAATAAATCTGTAGCCTTCCGATGTTTCTGTTATATCAAAGTAAGCAATCTCCAGTCTGTAGGTTGACCCGTCAGTGCCGATACTGTCGAACCAGAGAACACCGATACTCAATCCTGCTCCGCCGGTTGTGCTTTCATTAACTGCGAAACAGTGTGGTGCCACATCAAAAAGATTGTATGACGGTGCGTCAAATGGCATTTTTTTGCCGACCAGACACTCAATCGGGTTATCTGTCGTATAGTAGAAATTGCCCTGCTCATCGAATTTGAAATACTCACTGTATCTGCTCAGGAATATATCATAATCCGGCATATCGGCGTACAGCGTACAAGCGATGTCATACCACTCTTTCATGTTGTGGCTGTTGCCGGGTGTAGCAGGTGTTATATGCCATTCATCATCGTTCTCATATCCGCCTGACAATATAAATCTTTTGAATGTACGTTGCATTGTTTTATTGTATTCGGTTCTTGCTTTTACAAGCTCGTTTAGTTCTTCGTTCATAAAGCAATTGCCTTTATACACATACTCGACCAGATTTGCAAATTCGTCATCGGAAAGCTCATCGTTCATTATTTTGTTATAAAGAGCCTTGTTGATCAGTACATTTCCGTAATCGTCAGTTGTTATTTCAGGCTCTGTTTCATTATCAACAGATGAGTCCACATAGCTTTCCGGGTTTGAGGAATCAGACAAGCTATCATTACTGCTTGACGGATTTTCTGCGTTCGAATCATCGGCTTTACTGTCGTCCGCCTTGCTTCCCACGTCCGAAACATCGGATTTGTTGTCATTCACTCTGCTTACGGAAGTATCGTCAGTGCTGACTGTGGCTGATGAATTGCCGCTTACGGTATAATCTATGCCGTTGCCTCTAGTTGCAAAATGAATGCCGACTGCCGCTGTTCCGACAACTACAACCGATGCCGCCGCTACCGATGTATAGCGTATCAGCTGATGTCTGAAATCGGACTTTATCTTACTGCTCTCTTCTATACGTCTGAAAATATCTTTTTTCTGCTTTTCTGTAGGGTCGATTTTCTCAAATTCATTTCTGATACTCATACTATACTCCTTTCCGAGTTTAAAAGCTCTTTTAATTCCGAACGTGCTTTCTGTAGCCGTGAACGCACCGCCGATGCGCTTATTCCGAGCATACTTCCTATTTCCTCGCTGTTATATCCGTCACAATAGAACAGGTACACCGGTATTTTCAGTTCATCGGGGAGCTTGGACAGCTCCACCATGACATCACTTATTACAGGTGTATTATCAGATTCCTCATTGCGTGCGGTAAGCTCTGTACGTTTGTTTATCGTCCTCAGCATATTCTTGCAGACATTGGAACTGACCCGTATAAGCCATGCTTTTTCGTGTTCGGTGCTTTCAAATTGTTTTTGTTTTTCTATAAGTTTCATAAATGTGTTATGTACAGCGTCCTCGGTGTCCTGTACATTTCTGAGATACATGAAACACACTCTGTACACCGTTACAAAATGTCTTTCGTAGATATCTCTTATATCTTCAGAAGAATATTTCAGCTTCAAATTTCTTCCCCCTTTTCTCATTTCACAGCGCCGGTATTTCTGCCGAAAATGTACATCTTCATACATAATACACGCCGCTAAGGTGTTCTGTTCATAGCTTTTGCCGAAAATTTTTAATTTTTCTGCAAGTTACAAAGGCTGTATATGAGTTAGGTGAAAAAACCACCGTATTTTTTGTGATAAATGACGAAAAGCCGTCTGAAATGTTGCGTTTTTTGTTCGATAGTGATATAATTAACATATTACAAATAAGTATCCTCAAAGGCAGGTACAGAAACGAGGTTCATTTATGAAATCCATAAGCAAGAAAATGACACTGTTTACGGTGTTGCTGGTGGTAATATCGTTGGTTGTAGCAACGGTTGCATCGGTTGGAATCATTTATACCACAACAAAATCCATTACCGAGCAGGCACTCACAGAAACGGCAACGGTAGCCGCTGACAGAGTATCATGGGAGCTTAAAGCAATACAGAATGTTGCTATACAGACAGGCTGTAACCCCAAGCTTTCATCGGTAATATATACAAACGGTCAGAAGCAGGCTGAAGTTGATACCATTGCAGAAACTTTCAACCTTGACAGAGGTACCGTAATTAATGAAAACGGTCGTGCAACAAACGGAAACGATTATTCCGACTGTGCTTATTTTAAGGCGGCTATGGAAGGTAAAACCACTATAACCGAGCCTATGATAGAAAGATCTAACGGTAAGTTAAGCGTTATCGTTGCCGCTCCTCTCTGGAAGAACGGTGTTCTGAACTCTGAAGTTTTGGGTTGCGTATATGTAGTTCCCAATGAAGAATTCTTAAATGATATTGTCCGTACAATCAAGATTAATGATAACGGTGCGGCTTACATAATCGACAAGGACGGTAATACAATCGCCGACTTTGATATGCAGCTTGTAAAAGACGGCGAAAACATTCAGAAGATAGCCGAAGAAGATCCGAGCTACACTGCTCTCGCCCAGGCTCACGAAAAGATGGAAGCAGGCGAAACAGGCTTTGCGGAATACACATCAGGCGGAATTTCAAAATATGTAGGCTATGCTCCTATCCCCGAAACAAACGGCTGGTCAATAGCTGTTACAGCTCACAGCAACGACTATATGATCCACTGCTTCAGAGGTCTTCTCATACTTGCCGCAATCTGTGCCGCATCTGCTATAGCAGGCGGTATAATCGCAGGTATTATCAGCCGCAAGATAGGCAAGCCGATAAGACTTTGTGCAGAACGTATCGAAAAGCTTTCAGAAGGCGATCTTACAAGCCCTGTTCCTATGGTCAAGTCACATGACGAGGTAAAGGTGCTTGCAAAGTCCGCTTCAAAGGTTGTAAGCGAACAGAACGCTATGATAAGCGACATAGGCAATATCCTCAGCAATATGGCTCAGGGTAACTTTGACGTACACAGTAAAGACGCAGAAAACATTTACCGTGGCGATTACAAGGTACTTATCGAATCTGTAAGAGATATCAACCACAGACTGAATGACACATTAAGTCAGATAAGCATCGCAGGAGATCAGGTATCAAGCGGTTCAGAGCAGGTATCCGCAGGTGCCCAGTCACTTGCACAGGGTGCTACGGAACAGGCGGCATCTGTTGAAGAGCTTGCCGCTACTATCCACAACATCAACGCTCATATCGAGGCTACTACGGAAGACTGCCAGAAGGGCAGACAGCTTGTAGACGAAACAGCTGAATATATCGGTGCGGCAAACGAAAAGATGAACAGTCTTACAGATGCTATGCAGGATATCAGCGATGCTTCGGCAGAGATAAGCAAGATTATCCAGACTATCGAAGATATTGCATTCCAGACAAATATTCTTGCTCTCAATGCCGCTGTAGAAGCTGCAAGAGTAGGCGAGGCAGGCAAGGGCTTTGCGGTTGTAGCCGATGAAGTAAGAAACCTCGCAGGTAAGTCGGCTGATGCTGCTCACGACACCACGGTTCTTATTGAGCGTGCGGTTGCCGCTGTTGAAAACGGTAACAATATCACCAATGAAACAGCCCAGGCTGTAGCTGAGGTTGAAGCAAGATCCGGCGGAGTAAGTGATATTGTAAACAAGATTGCAGGTGCAAGCCTTGAACAAGCTGACATGGTAAAGCAGGTAAATATCGGCGTAGAGCAGATTTCAAATGTTGTTCAGACAAACTCTGCAACAGCAGAAGAAAGTGCCGCTGCATCGGAAGAACTCTCTGCTCAGGCTCAGACTCTTCAGAAACTTGTCAGCCGCTTTACATTCAGAGAAGACTGATATACGGTAACGTGATACTTTATTATCGGCTATCCGGAATATGATATGTACCCTCTTTAACGGATACCCGTTAAAGAGGGTATTTTCATTTATAGGTTTATTGACATTTATAGCGAACAATGATAAAATGTAATTAGTATATAATAAGCGGAGAGTGACATTTTGCAATCAAACTTAATTGGCATGGTTGACACACCGACCGAAAAAGAAATAATCATACAACTGTATAGCATATATAAGCAATTTATGTACAATATCAGTATGTCTATTCTCGGAAAACGTGAAGATGCGGAGGATGCCGTTCAGGACTCTTTCGTACGAATTATCAAAAATATTGATAAGATAAAAAATCCGTATTCAAGAAAAACAAAATCGTACATTACGGTGATTACAAAAAATATCTGTTATGATATAATACGAAATACCAAAAACACAGAAGAATTTGATGACAATAAAATACCGTTTGAAGAAAACTATTCGGAAGCCAAAGAAAAAGATGTGCCGTATGAGCAGATTATCAGAAATCTCAAGGATCTGCCGCCGAGACTGAAGAGCATAGCGTTTCTTTACTTTGTACAACGGTTGAGTCCAAAGGATATCGGAGAAATGCTCGATATCGGCACGAACACAGTTTACACATATATATCAAGAATAAGAAAAACACTGCTTACTACAAAGGATAATGAGTATGACCAACAATGAAAAAATCGCTATAGCATTAAAAAGTGACTACTTGTCTGAACTGTCCGTGTTTGAAGCTCTGCCGGATTCGAGGTTAAGGCTCGGATTTGACCGACAGATGAAAAAGATGATAAACAAAAATTATGTAGACACCTCGTCTGTTATCAGGCACCGCAGAGTAAAAATGAGGATCGCAATTGCCGTAATAATTGTCGCAACTGCGGCACTTGCGACAGGCAGTACAATTCTGCTCAAACGCTGGGATACGTTTGCCATAAAGGAAAACAGCAAATACTCGCTGCTTATGATAAGCGAAGCAGAAAATTCACCACATTCCATAGAAACATATTATGAGCCTGATTTTGATAAGAAGGGATTGGTCTCAATCGTATTTGAGAAGAGCGAATACGGTTATGGAATTGAATATAAAAGCGAAGACGACAGCGGAAAGATTATCAGCTATTTCCAATCCGTAAAGGAAATGATGGAAAATGCACATCTCGGCACTGAAGACGCACAGGTTCCGCCCGAAAAAATTGAATTCGGAAACATAAGCGCACTTTACTATGTTACGCATGACGGCTCAAATGTTCTGATATGGGACGACGGCGAATATATATTCCATATATCAACAAGCGGTTATACAAAGGAAGAAACAGTTGATATTGCCATGTCACTCAAAGAAGTAAAAGATAAATAAATATAACTGGACTTGAAAGTGACGGCGTATTCTGCTATAATGACATCATTGCCGTAAATCCGTAAATGACATAAAATCAAAAAACGGAACGGACAGGAGAGCATAATTGCTTTCCTGCCGAATCTGCTGTTAACAGGCAGATTCGGCAGAATAAAAAACATGAGGGGTAAATTATGAGCAATACAACATCCGTAATACTGAATGAAAATTCCGTAAAGCTTCTCGGCAGAACTTATCTTTATGACGACACGCTGTGGTCGGCTTTTTCGGGAACCGGTGCAGAATTTATATACACGGGAAAAAAGCTTGAAATAACCGTTGCGGGAGATTACGCATCAACGACAGACAACACCGAGAACTATGTAAGAATTGCGGTGTATGTTGACGGCGAGCGTGTTATCGACGATTTGCTTGACGCAAAAGAAAAGACATACAAGGTGTTTGAAAGCGACAAAGTTCAGAAGATAGATGTAGCTGTAGCAAAGCTTTCGGAATGTGCGATGTCAACAATGGGAATAAAGCCTATAAAGATTGCAGAGGGAGAAAAAATTGAACCTGCACCGTCAAAAAATATTAAAATGGAATTTATCGGTGATTCTATCACCTGTGGATACGGCGTTGACGACCCGGATAAAGAACTTCATTTCAGGACTTCTGCCGAAGACTTTACAAAGTCATACGCATACAAGACCGCTCAGGCTCTTGGCGCTGACTACAGCATGGTTTCTGTAAGTGGCTACGGCATTGTTTCGGGATATACAAACGACGGTAACAAAATCCCCGAGCAGACAATTCCGCAGTATTATGATAAACTCGGCTTCTCATACAACAAGTTTGCGGACGAGCTTGAAGTAGCAAAGCTGGAATGGGATTTTAACAGATACAAATCCGATATCATTGTTATCAACCTCGGTACAAATGATATGAGCTATGCGACAACAGACGAACGAAAAGCGGAATTTGAAGAAGGATATGTCGAATTTCTGAAGAAAGTACGTTCGTATAACCCCGAGCCGTACATATTCCAGACATACGGCGTAATGGGTACGGCACTTGAAGAGAACATTGAAAATGTGCGTAGAAAATATATAAATGAAACGGGCGATGACAGAATTACTTTCATTCCGCTCACCATGCAGGACGAAGAGGCAGACGGCATTGTTGCCGACTGGCACCCCAGTCCCAAGACGCACAGTAAGGTAGCCGACAAGGTTTCAAAGGTAATAAAGGAAACCCTCGGACTCTGATACAGTTTATATTAAACAAATCGGGCATCAACACACGATGCCCGATTTTTTGTTCACTTTATCTGCGACTGAAGTATATCAAGAATTTCACCAAATCGCTGGAAATGTACTATTTCACGCTCTCTCAGAAATTTGATCACGTTGCTGACATCAGGGTCGTCACATACTCTCAGGATATTGTCATAGGTAGCTCTAGCTTTCTGCTCTGCCGCAAGATCTTCATGCAGATCGGCGAGAGGGTCGGCTTTGCTTTGCAGATATGCGGCAGTAAACGGCACGCCGCCCGCATTTGACGGATAAACTGCGTTTGCATGATCCATGTAATATGCGCCTACTCCGTATCTGTCAAAACTCTTTGCGCCTTCGCCGTTTGTAAGCTGAGATACTATTGAGCCTATCATTTCAAGGTGGGACAGTTCTTCTGTACCTGTATCGTTCCCGAAATGATCCTCTATACACGAACTACACCGCCTGTTATAACGCTGTAGTTCTCTCCTCTGCCGCTTGCGGTAAAATCGGTCATAAATCCGCTTTCTATGCCGTTTATGTATAATGTCAGAGTGCCGTGGGAATACTCAGCCCGTCTGATTAACTGCCATACAAAGTCATCGGTGAAATTCAGAAGTTCTTTTATTCTGCAACGGATTTTTTCATCATCTGAACTGTCGTTGTCAGCGGTTATAAGAGATGTAAGGCTTGTTATACGACTGTCATAATATTCTTTCTGCTCCGTAAGTTCCCGTGATGTTATCAATCCGTCCAACATCAGATCCACCGCTTTACGCTTTTTGATGTTCAACGCTTCGATTTGCCGCTTTACAGCCGCTATGTCGGGTTTGTCGGTGCTATGTGCCAAACCCTTTACAACTGCGTTTATGACTTTTTCCCTGTCAATCGGTATGCTGTCAAGAATGTGCTTTACGCAAGCTTTCAATGCAACTACGTTCAGCGTTTGATTGTCGCACTTTTTACCGCCTATTCTTCCCGAGCAACGCAGAGCTTGATATGTTTCACCGTTTTTCAGCTGTTTTACCCGTGACACCATGACGCTGTTGCATACACCGCAATACACCTTGCCGCTGTAAGCATAACGGTCACTGTGGCGGCTTGTATCGGTAGGTGCTCTGCGTTTTAATTCTGCCTGCGTCTGCTCCCACAGTTCACGGCTGATTATCGGTTCATGGTGATTACGGATATAAATCCTGTCTGAATTGTTGGACTTTTTCTTATGTGTGAGAAAATCGGGAGTACAGGTCTTTTTCTGTTCAAGATCACCTGCGTATTTCTCGTTGCGCAGAACCTTACGGATAAAAGCTCCGCTCCACTTTCCACCGTTGACGGACGGAATTTTCTCTGTATTAAGTCTGTGGGCAATACTGTCAGCACCTTTACCCAGTATTGTATACTCTGAGAAAATGCGTTTTACGACTGCCGCAGACTCCGCACTGATACTTAGTTTGCCGTCTTTTAAATCATAGCCTAAGCACTTTCTGCCGAACACAACTCCCTGCTCCATTTTCCGTTGCTGACCCCATTTTACACGTTCGGAAATCTTACGGCTTTCCTCCTGGGCTATAGTTGCCATTATTGAGAGTCTTAGTTCGCCGTCGCTGTCACGGGTGTCGATATTGTCGTTTATGAAGATTACCCCGACACCGTGGTTTCTCAGCATACGGGTAATGTTCAGGGTATCTACGGTGTTACGTGCAAAACGGCTGACCTCTTTTGTAAGGATAATGTCAATTCCGCCGGACACGGCAAGCGATATCATTTCATTAAAACCGTAGCGGTGAAGTGTCGTTGTACCACTTGTGCCCTCATCATAGAATACTCCGACCAACGTCATTAAGTCGGATTTTCTGATATAATCATCAAAAAACAACCGTTGCGACATCAGCGAACCCGACTGCTCTGCTCTGTCGGTCGATACACGGCAATATGCCGCAGCTCTGAGTTTACCCATTGCTTGCACCCGATAAATCGGTCAGTCGGTTAATTATGATTTTTAAAAGCTGTTCTGTTATAATGTCGATTTCGGATTTGGTTATCTGCATAATATCACCTCTATGCAGAATATTCTTTCAAAGTTTGTACATATACCTGTTGATTTTTCCGATTTCCAGTGATATAATTCAAATAGGTATTTTTTGGGGAAGGTGTTACTATGCAGAAAAAAGCCGTTAAAGATAACGCCAGAAAAAATCTGATACTCGAAGCGGCGGCAAAATGCTTTATTTCGGACGGATTTGAGGGTACTTCAATAAGAAAAATAATGAACGAGGCAAACGCCGAGGTCGGTCTGTTCTATTACTACTACGAATCCAAAGACGATATATACCGTGCGTTTATAGAGTCGCTGTTCACGGACTATAAGCGAAAGATAACCGCAATGACGGAAAATGCTGTGAGAGCACCTTACACCTCGC
>CABUEI010000019.1 GCA_902490585.1 uncultured Oscillospiraceae bacterium | reverse complement strand
CGTCACCGGTAGCATTTTTCATTGTGAAGTCGCCTACATCGGTTGATTTGTTTATGTTTTCCTTGATTTTATTGGCTTCGGGATAGGTAATGTCGTTGTATGACATAAGGAAGTCATAGAAGTTACTGTTCTTGAACATCGGAGAACGGTAAATATACGCGCCGAATGAGTTTATCATACATATCTGCGCATTTTCGTATGTAGTGCTGAAATACCAGTTTTCCCCCAGTATTGAAATCGGCTCAACACGCATGAGATATGCGTCTCTGTGCGTTCCGTCATCGTTTCTGACGCTGACAACGGAAACAAAAGAAATGCACTGCTCGCCACTGATAACATTTGTGAAATTGCTGGTTACGTACACATCTCCAAGATTTGCATTTTCTCTGAATGCTTTCAGCTCGGTCGCAAGGGTATAGTTTCCCGAATAATTTGCTTCTTCGGTTTCTGCCACTATTCTCGCATTGCCGGAAATATCATCATCGCTCTGAGGTGCAATACCGTCAAGGTCATCTGCGTTCAGCACGGTTATCATTATGCGGTCGTCCGAATTCTGTTTACTGAGGTTTTCGATAATCTCGGAATCTGTCCAGTCATTAAGCCGTACAAGCTGAGCCCAGTCACGGACGATACGTTTGGAATTGTCAAGATAGAATGTAGCCTGATGATTTATTACATTAACGCTGTTTGCAAATTTAGATTTCTCTTCTTCGTATGAATCGTTTTTCAGATTGTCGATAAATGCAACAGTGTGCATTATCATCAGTGAACCAGTACGACATTAGCTATAATATAATATAACAGGCGCTTGTCTTTTTTCATGGCTGATGTTCACACCTTTCGCACTCAGACTTGAAATTGCTTAAATTATAATATATATAGTATTGCTATTTTCGTCATTATAGCACAGAATTTACAAAATTGCAAGGATTTTTAGCTTATTTTCAGCGTTTTTGTAACGTGATACATTATTAGGTCACTGAAAGGCTCAATACTTGTGAACTTTTTAACAAATCGGCAGTGCTTACAAAAATCGCATAGGAATAAAATGTAATATTGTTGAAATATATAGGGAAACTCCGTTCTTGTTACAGAACGGAGTTGAACGCTATTCAATTTGCTTTGAATTCAGAACTTCACTACTTCCTGTGGCTTTGTAAATGACGACAGGGTAGCGGTAGCGTCTTTAAGATAGAATACCTGTGTATTGCCGTCATCAGCATCATACATTGCTTTAAGCTCGGGGTATGCGTCAAGCATGGAAACTCTTGCAGCACGGTCATCGTCCTCAACAAGCTGACCCTCTATTCTCAGCCAGTCGCCGTCTGACATTGCACATATTTCAACATTGGGATTTGCGGCTATCTGATGCGATACAGCCTTTTTCTTGCCTGTCTGGATATACAGCTTTCCGTTGTAAATATGAGCTGTGCCGAAAGGTCTTACTCTCGGCTTGTCACCGTCAACGGTCGCAAGATAATATGTACCTGCGGCTTTCAGAAATTTGCACACATCGAGTAATGTCTTCATAGAATACCTCCTGAATTTAAACCCCTTAACGGGAATATTGACTACTTTATAACCGCTTTGAACGTGTTGTAATTTTGCACTTCGCGTTCGGTGTGGAATACCGCAAATTCGATTGCCTTGAAGTATCCTCTGAACGTTTGCAGCTGCTCGGCAAATACCTTTGCCACAACGATCGGAGGATTCTTGAATGCACCGCAGCCGAATGCGCCGAGTATCAGTGCCTCGTTGCCGTTTGCAACGGCGATTTCAAATATCCTGCGTATCCTAGATGTCAGAAGCTGTGCAAGCTCTTTATCGTTTATATCAGCCCGTTTGTCGCCGGCTCCCGGATTCATGCAGTTGCTCGGCTTGTGACGTAGATTGGGAGCGGCACAGGTGATAATGTTTACCTTCTGCCATTCGCTTTCGGGCAACAGCTTTGGCACATTTGTATCGCTCTTTATCACATATACATCGGGTGTGTAGATGCAGTCGTCATTGTAGAGCGGATTGCCTGCCGCTCTGTGCGGAGTGTAGAAACAGCTCCACATATCGCCTGTGTTAAGGCAAGGGTACAGCGTTGAGCAACGGCAGATCGACTCTTCCTGAGCCGAAGAACCGTGCGTTACACCGCCGCCCGGATTGCTTGCCGAAGCAAAGTTCAAAACACAGGTTTTCAAGCCTTGCTTTGCATATTCCACAGCCGCTTCAAGCGAGCGTTTACCGCTTACCGTAACGGTCGTAGATAAACCCGGCGACTGCGGTAAAACTATAGTTTCATGAGCTCCGGTGAATTTCTGGTTTGCAACCGAATTGCTTACAGCCGCTTTGAGTGTGGGGTTGCTCTTATATTGCTTCATTGTGTCTTCAAATACTTCTACGTTGATTTCTCTTCTGTCTTTCATTTTATCATTCCTTTTTATAGATTATTTATCGGTTGAGCCGAGTAAATCGTTCATAATGTCGGAAGCATCGTCAACACCGTCCATACCATCGAGCATTTTCTCGACTGTGCTTTTGTCCTTGTCTTCCTCGTATTCGCTCTTGTATTTTTTCGGCTTTTCGTTGTCGGTACGGCGCATGAGGGTTGCCTGCTTATATAAGTCGGGCATTTCCTCGGCAAGTTTTTTTCTGTCTGCCATAGGCACCTTGTCGCCGTTCATTATACGCATTGCAATCTTCAGAAGTTTACCGTAGTCGGTGAATTTCTTACTGCTTTTTTCAGTTTGTTTCTCAGCCTCACGCATTTGTTCAAGCTGTTGCATTGCGCTGTCATATTCCTGCTTTTTTTGCTCCCTCAGCTGTTCAAGCCTTGTCTTTTCTTCTGCGTGAGCGTCTTCTGCACTAATATTTTCCTGTGTTTCTTTATTTTCATTCGCATTGGTCTTATTCTGCGTATTCTGCCGATTGATCTTGTTTTGCGTGGGTGAGTACACACCTGTCGGTTTAAAAGTTACATTCATATATTTTCTCCTTTATCCTGACATTTCATTGTATCGCAATAAAGCAAAAGGGCAGACAACTCCCGTCATCTGCCCCGATATTCAGTTTAATTACTTGGAAAAGCTGTATTTATCCGAAAAATCGAATGTTGCAAAATAATCCTCGGGCTTTTCTGCACGGCGGATAAGCTTGAATGAACCGTCCTCTTTCAGAAGAACTTCGGCACTGCGGAGCTTACCGTTGTAGTTATAACCCATCGAGAAGCCGTGTGCGCCTGTATCATGGATATAAATGATATCGCCTATATCAATCTTGGGGAGCATACGGTCAACGGCGAACTTATCGCAGTTCTCACAAAGACCGCCTGTTATATCATACTTGTGGTCGCAGGGCTGATTTTCCTTGCCCATAACCGTAATATGATGATATGCACCGTAGATAGCAGGACGCATAAGGTTAGCAGCACAAGCGTCAAGACCGATATATTCCTTGTAGATATGCTTTTCACGGATAGCCTTTGCAACAAGTGCACCGTTGGGAGCAAGCATATATCTGCCAAGCTCTGTGAAGATAGCAACATCGCCCATACCTGCCGGAACAAGTATCTCTTCATAAGCCTTGCGGACGCCCTCTCCGATAACCTTTATATCGTTTGCAGGCTGATCGGGCTTGTAGGGAACGCCGACACCGCCGGAAAGGTTGATAAAGCTTAACTGTACGCCTGTCTTTTCCTTTATCTCAACCGCTGTTCTGAATAAAATACCTGCAAGTACGGGGTAATACTCGTTTGTCAGTGTGTTGCTTGCGAGGAATGCGTGCATACCGAAACGCTTAGCACCCTTTTCTTTGAGAATCTTGTATGCTTCAATTATCTGCTCGTGAGTCATACCGTACTTAGCGTCCTTGGGGGTGTCCATTACGTTGCCCTTTTCGCTTGTCTTGAATTCACCGCCGGGATTGTAACGACAGCAGATGGTTTCGGGGATACCTGTCAGCTTGTCGAGTACATCTATATGTGTGAAGTCGTCGAGGTTTATTATTGCACCGAGCTTGTAAGCAAGCTTGAAATCTTCATCGGGAGTAGCGTTTGAGCTGAACATAATGTCGTGCTGTTTAGCGCCGACCTTATCGGACAGCATAAGCTCTGTATAGCTTGAGCAGTCAAAGCCGCAGCCCTCCTCCTTAAGTATCTCCATAAGGTAGGGGTTAGGTGTTGCCTTAACGGCAAAATACTCTCTGAAACCCTTGTTCCACGAGAATGCGTCATACAGCTTTCTTGCTGTTTCTCTTATTCCTTTTTCGTCATAAATGTGGAAAGGCGTGGGGATCTCCTTGATGATTTCCTCCAGCTTTTCCTTAGTGGTGAAAGGTACTTTGCTCATTTTTATGCCTCTTTCTTTTGTTTATATTCTGCCGTTCACGGCTTGGTTTATAGTTTGCTTCTGCTCAGACTTTCAGGTACTTTGCAAGGAAGTCAACGGACATCTTTATCCACTGTCTGCAATTGTCCAGATAGAAAGCCTCATTCCAGCCTGTTACCTTATCGCAGGTTGAAAGTCCGTGAGGTCCGCAGTCGAACATGTGAAGCTCAACGGGGACTTTATTCGATACACACGCCTTAGCCATAACAAGGCTGTTCTGTGCGGGAACGCAGTCATCGTTTGCGGTGCACCACAAGAATATCGGCGGTGTCTTTGGTGTTACACGGTTTTCTATAGACAACTTGGAAAGTTCATCTCTTGTAGCGTCCTTGCCGAGCAGTACGTCAAACGAGCCCTTGTGGGGATTTGTCGTGCCGCTGATAACGGGGTAGCTGAGTATTGCGGCATCGGGACGGATGTCCTCGGGCTTGCAGCCGAGCGCTTTGTATATCGACGGATCCTGCCACATTGTAGCTGTACAAGCGGCAAGGTGACCGCCTGCGCTTGCTCCCCATACTGCGAGCTTGTTCGGGTCTATGCCGAACTCCTCGCATCTCTGACGGAGCTTCAGAATAGCGTAGGACGCATTGAGAAGCGGGGCAGGGTGTCTTGCGTTACAGCTGTATATAAGCACGAAAGCGTTATAGCCCTCGGCAAGATAGTGCATTGCAACAGGCTCTCCCTCTCTTGCGGAGCAGTATTCGTATCCGCCGCCGGGAAGAATAAGTATGCCCGGACGTTTTTCGCAGAAGGGAAGTCCTTCAACGTTATCAAGCATATATGCCTTTAGATAGACCGTTTTATCTTCGCTGAGGAAGTATGTCTTTATAGTCATACGGTAGTCCTTTCTTTATGTAAATATCCGCATTTAAGCTCAGATAAAGTTTCACACAATAATTGTACTACTTTTTTGTGGAAAAATCAAGTACCGCAACATAATAATTGCGGTACTGCAGTTTCGGTTATTTCACTGTATACTTGATAATATTGCTTATCGGCACATACTGACCCTTGACGTATGCCGAGAGATAAATTTCATAGCTGTGTCCCGACTCATTTCCAAAATAGCAATAGCTGAACTCGTTCTCTGCGTTTCTGTGGAGCATCTCCTTTCCGTCCTCATATACCATCCAGCCGAGGTTGGTATAATCAGTGACCTCAGGACGTGTAACGGTATAGTTTTCGTCTATTGTTATTGTAACGGGATCGTCTATTTTTATCTCGCTTTTCTGCTGTTCGTTCCACGAAAGGAAATCGAATTTCTTGCCGTTTACCTCAACATCTGCGGTGCAGTTTTCTTTATCGCAGTTTGCCTCATAGCCGAGAAGTGAGCCTGCACTGCTTCCGTTTACTGTTCCGCTGACGTGGCAGTTTCGGTAATTTCCCATAATAGCCTGACCCGTGAGAACGCCGACATTGTCATCGCCTGTTACAATGGCATTTTCAATATCAAGATCGAACACTCCGCATACCGTTCCCCAGCCGATAAAGCCTGCGTTGCTGTAGTCCGAATATATCGTCATATACGTTATCTTGTGATTTTCGCCATATACACAAAATGAAAACGGATGGTCTGAATTGCCGCCTCCGCTCCAGCCCATAGGCGCCCATTCATAGCCCGACAGATCAATATCGGCGGAAAGCTCAAGCATTACCTGACCCTGCTCTAAAGGCTGAGTATTCACATAGTATACAAAGCTTGCAAGCTCCTGCGGTGTTCCTGCAACAAAGTGTCCGCCCACGGCGTATTTGTCAATGTATTTTTTGTCGGCAAGTGACAGGATATCTCCGCTGTCCGTAATTCTGATCCAGTCGTCATTATCGGGGTAAGCGGCGAGCAGATCCGCCTTTTCATTCATCAACTTTTCATATTTTTGTGCCTTGGTGATCGTGTCACTGTCCTGAGGGTAAAATTCGATCTGCGGATATGAGCCGTCATTTTTGGTGAAAACCTCAGCAAACTTTTGATCGTAACAGATCATATAAAATAAGGTTTTTCCGTCCGATGTGACGTTGATAACACCGTTTTCGTACTTTGCGGAAATATCGTAGGTTTTGCCCGAAATATCGCTGTATTCATCTCCGAACATTTTGCCGTAAAAATCTCCCGCTATTGCAAGCTTAGTGCCGCCGTCGGAAAATGTGAGTGTCATTTCGGTGTCATAGGGATATACCCAGGTGCCGTCAAGCATTTCGCCTGCATCGGTCAGTTTGTTATATTCGTCGCTGTCTTTTCTGACAAGCTCGACCGATGAAACATAGTCGCCGTGTCTTGAGTATAATTTCAGCTTTTCACCGTCCAACCTTACAAATCCGTCTGTATTGCCGAGTAAAGTTATACGCAACTTTACTCCGTCAAGTCCTACAGTGTATATGTCATTGTTAAGTTCGCTTTTAATAGTTGTCAGTAAGCTGTATTTCTTGATGTTGATCGCCGGATCATAGGTAAAATCACTCATTACCCATTCTCCGAGTGCGGAATTCTGGAATTTTTCAATCAATTTCTGACCTTTTGTGCTGTATGCGTGATATGTGGTATAGCTTGTACCGTCACAGATAATTTCTATTGTGTCGGCATCTTTGGCTGTGATACTGATTTTTTTCAAAGCTTCTTCGGAAGAATCGTCAGAGCTTTTATTGATAATTTCAAGAACGTCTGTATCATCGAATATTGACAGTCTGCCGTTCTTTGTAAAGTTTGCCACAAAACCGTTTTCGTCAACCCATATTCCTCTGAGAAATTCATCGGTGTCCGTGAGTTCGCCTGTAGGAATTTCGTTTACAGTGCGTAAAGAGGCTTTGTCTGTTAAGGTATTGTTGCTTGTGCTTTCGGTCACGGAACTGCTCTGTGCGTTTAAGTCGGTATTTACATTATCAGAAGTGCATGCTGACAATAATACTGATGAAATAATTGTTACTGTTATTGCGGTGAGTAAAAACGGATTTCTTTTCATATATGTTCCTTTCTGAAATGAAGAGTGGTATTTCGTTTAAGTGCTGTGATTTTTTTACTATACATAATTTTACCATAAAGCAATGACTATTACAATAGTAAAAGTAATATTTTCCTCTGTTAAAATCGGCTTTTTGCCTTGTTTAAAATTGTTAAAAATTTCTTATAATTTACTTAAATTATCTGCCGAAAAAAATATTTTAATTATTTTTCAAAACCCCCTTGACAGCCTATACTCATTGTGCTAAAATACCCAAAGCAAAACCGATATTTCCGTGTAATATCGGCTTTACAAAAAGACAGAGAGCCTGTGCAGAGTGTTATTTACACGGCTTTGCACAGGAATATGAAAACGATTACCGAATTTGGCTTGCCGTTAAGTAAATTTATATCGGCAACAAGAAAGGTGTGATGAAATGTTCCAGTTTAAATGGATGCTCGGAAAGATGAAAGGCTACCGTGCGGTTTATGCCGTTGCACTGTGCCTGTCTGTAGTGATACAGTCGTTCTTCCTTACCGGACCGATGATAGTCGAACAAATAATAGACATATTTATATCTTCACCCGACGCTTTGCAGAACATTGAAAATCAGCGTGATCTGCTGATATTGCTTTGCGTTGCGATGATTTTATTCGTATTCGTGCGTACCTGCTTGCAATTCCTCGCAAAGATGCTGTATGAGGTTGTATCGCAGGGCGTTCTTCAAAGAGTGCGTAACGAGCTGTTTGAGCGTATTCAGAACCAGGATATGCATTTCTTTGATACGCATACAAAGGGCGACCTTGTAACAAGGCTTACGGGCGACCTTGATATGATACGCCACTCTATCGCATGGATCATTATGATGACGGTCGAAAGCTGTGCGCTTTTTCTCTTCACAGTAATTTACTTCTTTACGATTGACTGGCTGATGACGCTTTGCATACTTGCACTTACTCCGGTACTCTTTATAGTGACCCGTATGTTTGCAAAGAGGGTAGGACCTAAATATGTTGTACTGCGTGAAAAGCTCTCACGCCTTAATACAAAGGCTCAGGAGAACATTGCCGCAAACCGTGTCGTAAAGGCTTTCGCCCGTGAAGATTACGAGAAAGATGACTTTGACAAGTACAATAAGGATTACTGCGAGCACAATCAACAGGCGGCTATGGTGTGGCTTACATTCCAGCCATACATAGAAACACTTGCACAGGCACTTTGGGCAGTGCAGATGCTTGTCGGTGGTATATTCGTCATAAACGGCAGAATTACGATCGCCCAGTATACCGTATTCTCGGGTCTGCTTTGGACTATAGCAAACGCTATGAGAAATATCGGTATGCTGATAAACGACTTACAACGTTTCTTTGCAAGTATTTCAAAGATAATTGAGGTATATTACTCACGTCCGGATATCGTCAATAATCATGACAGTGCCGAGCGACCCCGCCTTAAAGGTGATATCGAGTTTAAAAACGTGTCGGCAAAGTTCGGCGATACCACTGTGCTTCACGATATAAATCTTGAAATAAAGCACGGCGAAACCATAGTAATAATGGGTTCTACAGGTTCCGGCAAAACAACGCTCATGAACCTTATCGCAAGATTTTACGATGTGTCCGAGGGCGGAGTATATGTTGACGGAAAGAATGTCAAGGACTACGAGCCTGATGTATTGCGTGCCAATATCGGCATGACAACGCAGGAAGTTCTGCTGTTCTCAGATACAGTTGACGGAAATATCGCTTACGGTAAATCCGACCTGCCGTTTGAAGATGTCAGAAACTTCGCTCATTTAGCGTCCGCTACATTCATTGAGAAGATGCCAGAGCAGTATGAAACGATAATCGGTGAACGTGGTGTCGGCTTATCAGGCGGTCAGAAGCAGAGAATTGCGCTCGCAAGAGCTATGGCGATCCGTCCCCCGATACTGATACTTGACGATACTACCTCCGCACTCGATATGGAAACCGAGGCGGAGATACAGGAGAACCTCAACAATCTTGACTTTGAGTGTACAAAGCTAATCATTGCTCAGCGTACATCTTCCGCAAGATACGCCGACAGGATAGTTATCCTTGAGGACGGTCGTATCAAGGAGTGCGGCACGCACGATGAGCTGATGAAACAGCGTGGCTATTACTATGAGATCTACACCCTCCAGAACGGTACAGAAGAGGAGGCGGTTTAAATGGCAAGAAATAAATTTGACGTTGACGAAAAGCTTGAAACCCCATTCGACTTCAGCCATTTCAAGCGTGCAATGGTATATGTAAAGCGCTACAAATGGAAGATGATACTGGCACTGTCGCTGTCAGCTATATCGGCGGTAGTTGCCCTTATCGGACCGTTGCTTACAAAAGAGGCAGTCGATATAGCAATACCAAACGGTGATATTCCTTATATAATATTGCTGTCTATAGGCTTCCTGCTGTCTATCGTTGTCAGCGTTGTACTCGGAAATATCCGTCAACGCATCATGACAAAAGCAGGACAGATGATGATATACGATATCAGAAAGGATCTGTTCGCACATTTGCAGGAGCTTCCGTTCAGCTATTATGACGACAGACCGCAGGGAAAGATACTTGTCCGTGTCGTAAACTATGTCAACAATGTTTCCGATATGCTGACAAACGGTATAATCAACTTCATTCTCGAGATATTCAATCTCATATTCATAACAATATTCATGTTCTCGGTTGACGCAAGACTGGCGCTTGTGATTTTTGCAGGTGTTCCCGTGTTCATAGTTGTTATGATAATACTAAAAAACAAGCAGAGAAGAGCATGGCAGAACGTTTCAAACAAGAATTCAAATCAGACTGCATATCTTGCCGAAAGCATAAACTGTATGCGTGTGACGCAGAGCTTTGCCAGAGAGAACGAAAACCTCGGCATCTTCCGCAGATTATCAACCGCCTACAGAAAGGCATGGATGAAAGCGGTCACGGTAAATAACTTTGTCAGCTTCTCGGTTGATAACATAAGAGCGGTGGTAGATTCGGCTCTGTACTTCGTCGGATTGCTTGTAATAGGTTATCCTGCGGTGTCGCTTGGTTCGATACTTGCGATGAGCAACTATTCTTCACGCTTCTGGCAACCTATAATCAATATAGCAAGCCTTTACAACAACTTTGTTAATGCGGTTGCATACCTTGAACGTATATTTGAAACGATGGACGAACCTGTTAATGTCAAGGACGCCGAGGACGCTTATGAAATGCCAGATATTAAAGGTGAGGTTGAATACCGCAACGTAACATTTGCTTATGAAGAAGGAAAGAACATTCTTGAGAATGTAAGCTTCACAGTAAAGCCGGGCGAGAGCATAGCACTTGTAGGTCCTACGGGTGCCGGCAAAACCACTATAGTAAATCTGCTGTCACGTTTCTACGACCTTACAGGCGGTGCGGTGTACATAGACGGAAACGATATAAGCAAGGTAACATTACATTCGCTCCGTGATAAAATGGGTATTATGATGCAGGACAGCTTCATATTCTCAGGTACAATTGAGGATAATATCCGTTACGGTAAGCTTGACGCCACCGAGGAAGAGATAAGGGCGGCGGCAAAAACGGTATGCGCCGATGATTTCATAATGGGACTTGAAAACGGTTATAAAACCGAGATGTACGAGGGCGGTTCACAGCTGTCAGGCGGTCAGCGACAGCTTGTTTCCTTTGCAAGAACGCTTATCTCCGACCCGAAGATACTTATACTTGACGAGGCTACATCGTCTATTGACGCTAAGACCGAAAAGGAATTACAAAAAGGTCTTCAGGAACTGCTGAAAGGCAGAACAAGTTTTATAATCGCTCACCGACTTTCAACAATCAAAAACTGTGACAAGATAATGTTCATCAGCAATAAGGGTATTACCGAGGCAGGTACTCATGATGAACTGATGGCTAAAAAGGGCGATTATTACAAGCTTTGTATGGCTCAGAAGTAAATATAACGGCTGTAAGTTGCATATTTACAGCCGTTTTCTTTGTCTATATTTACTAAATATGCCGACACTTTGGCAGAAACATTCTATCATCGGCTGAAAATCCTATCTCTGATATGTAATTTTTATATTGCTAACTTGCTTTTTTGACAGTGATATGATAAAATGAATTGTGAAAATGCGGTGAAATTGTTTTGACCGTGTTTGTAGCATAAACAGGAAATATATCAATCCATATCTTGAAAGGACACATCATGGAAAATAACAACATGAACGAACAGCAGCCTAACTGGCAGCAGGCTCTCAACGAATTCAGTGACCAGCCCCAGCAGCCCGAACAGCCTCAGTTCGCACAGCAGGCACAGTTCGCACAGCAGACACAGCCCCAGTACAACGGTCAGCCGCAGTTTACACAGCAGGGTCAGCCTCAGTACAACGAACAGGCACAGTTTGCACAGGCTCAGGGACAGTTTACACCCCAGGGTATGCCGGCTTATGACGCAGGCAGTTTTGCGGTAGTACCTCCTAAGAAAAAGAATAAGGTGCTGCCTATAATCCTTGTTATCCTTGCAATAGCAATTGTTGCGGGCGGCGTAGTTTTTGCCTGCCTTAATCTGTTCAAGAATAACGGCGGCAGTTATGAAACATTAGAAAGAAACTACTTTGCATCGGCAGAGAAAAAGGCTGATGAATTATTCAACACAGCAAAGGATGTAAAGACCGGCGTTGAGCAGACAATGACAGTAAACATATCAAAGGATCTGTTAGGTGTTGATGCTGATTTTGCTCCCACTGTTATCAAGGCAACAAGCTATGCAGACGGTTCAGCCAACAAGAGCACAGGTTCTGCAACACTCGGTTGCGGTACAGATGAATACCTTACGGTAAAGTACTGGCTCTCAGGTGAAAAGCTGTATTTCAGCGTCCCTGAGCTTTCCGAAAAGTACATAGTAATGGATCTCAAGGAATTTGCTTCTTCTGTAAAGGATATTTCAAACGGTTCTGATTTCAGTGATATTCTCACTCTTTCAGATACCGATACAGCACCGACTACAAGCGGATATGAAGATGTTCTGAAGAATATTGACGACGAAACAATCAACAAGGTAATGGATATCGTTGCCGATGCTTATTTCAAGAACTTCGCAGGTGTTGAGAATAAGAACGATACATTAAAGACAGCAGATTCTACAGTAAACTGCACATCTTACACTATTGATTTCACGACCGAAAAGGTGATTGATTTCTGCTCTGACGTGCTTGATGCAGTAGAAAAGGATAGCAAGATAATGGATATCCTTTCACAGCTCGGTATCGACAACGCTACATTCCAGTATCTCAAGACAACGGTAAACGATGCTACAAAGGACGCTTCTGAAGACGAACTCAAGAACGTACTCGGAACTATGATTGTTTATGTCAAGGACAACAATATCATAGGCAGAAAGATCACTATTGCCGATGAAGTTGAACTTATCCTTGTGACATACTCTGATAATGCACAGTTTGATTATTCGCTTACAGTAACAGCAGACAGCGATACATTCTATATCGGTGCAAAGGGAACTGTAAACGGTAACAACTACACAGGTAACGCATCACTTACAGTCAGCGGTCAGACTGTTATCACAGCTGATTTCTCGTTTGATGCAACAAACGGTAACGGCACATACAGCTTAAAGGTTACAACAGATGACAACCAGAGCTTTGAAGTTAAGGTAATTGTTGCTATGGACGGCAATAACGGTACTATTGATTTTGCTGTGTCGGCAAACGGTACAGAGGCTGTATCTGTTAAGATCGACAGCAAGGAAACAGGCTATGTTGACGAGGCTGTTCCCGATGTCAATGATTCAAACACTGTTGATATCAACGACAGTGCCGCTCTTGAGGCATTCAGCTCAGAGATTTCAAACAGCCTTCACAATCTTATTACAAAGATGCAGGGTATACAGAATCCCGATATAATTTGCTATGCACTTGTAAGCCTTATGGCAGGCTCTATGATGGCATAAAGGATACAAAACTAACGACCGCCCGTGAGGGCGGTCTTTTTCTTGACTCTTTGCGGTATTGAACGTATAATTAATGTAGAAATGTGTGGAAATATGGGAGGATGTATATGAATCTCGGTGTACAGATAGTTTCGTTCAGCGTTATGCTGACAATAGCTTTCGTTTATTTTACAAATAAGCATATCAAGCTGTTATCTACAAGAATTTACACGCTGTATTTGAGTGTATCGCTGGCATACAGCTTTATGGAAGTATTCACGATATACACATTATATAACATAAATACGGTTCCGGCCTTTATCAACCGACTGGCACATCAGCTGTTTATCTGTACGCTTGTGTTGATATTGATGTTCCTGTTCCTTTATGTTGATATGCTGACACGAAAGCAGAAACGATATAAACCGGTAGAATTTATTGTAAGCATACTGCCTGCCGCTTTTGCATTTGTGATGACGGCTGTCGGGGATATTGAATATTATGTCGGCAGTGACGGTATGTACTCTTACGGTCCTGTTGTAACGGTTCTGTATTGCTGTCTCGGAATATATGCCTTATGGACGGTAATAACACTTATCCGCCGCCGCAGAACTGTACCGGGACACATAATGATCATTGTCCTGTGCGGTGTTCTGGGTTGGGTAGTGATAGGAATAGTGCAGATGCTCAATCCCACCTGGCTTATTGAATCAATGGGCGTTTCACTTATGCAGTTGTTCATATTCCTCTCTATAGAAAACCCCCGTGAATATAACGACGCCGATGTGGTAGGTGCACTGAACCGTCATTCGTTTGAAATGATGCTCAATGAACGCTGTGAAAACGGTAAAGAATTTTATGTAGTAACGTTTACGCTGACAAATTCGGAACTTCTGAAAAATTCCGTGGGTGTAAAAGAGGTGTATAATATTCTCGGCTGGTCCGCACTCAAGCTGTCGGGCGTACTGCGTTCCGACTTCTATCATACGGCGGATAACAGCATCAGCTTTATTGTAAAGCACAAAGCCTGTTGTGAAAAACTGATAAAATCGGATTTTGATAAGGTTGAGTTTTCAACATCGGCAGGTGTCAAGGTCAACACTTCGTTCAAGCTGACATTCATCGAGTGTCCGAAATATGCTGACAGCGTTGAGAAAATCACTGAGCTTATGACGCATATACTTCATACAAAAAGCAAGGCTGAGCGTTCTATAATGGTAGTAAGTGAGGCAATAATAGACGAAATAAACTACCTTGCAGGAGTAGAGCGTATTCTCCAGTATGCTGTCAAGAATGACGGTCTGGAGGTGTACTATCAGCCTATTTATTCAACAAGCAAGAAAAAGTTCGTTTCGGCTGAAGCACTTGTACGTCTTAAAGATAGACAGACCCTCGGATTTATTTCTCCGGAAATTTTTATTCCCATGGCAGAACGTATGGGGCTAATTTCAGAGCTCGGAAGCATAGTCTTTGAAAATGTATGCCGTTTTGCAAAGAAGAGCGATATCAGAAGGTACGGTGTTGAATATATAGAGGTCAATATCTCAGCGGTACAGAGCGTTGATATATCGCTTCCTGACAGACTTCTGGACTGCATGAGCAAATACGGCATAAGCTCGGATTTCTTCAACCTTGAAATAACCGAAACTGCGGCAGTCGAGGCAGGCGAACTGCTTGATCTTAATATGTCACGTCTTAAATCTATGGGTTGCGGTTTTTCAATGGACGACTTCGGTACAGGTTATTCCAATCTGTCGCAGATGGCAAACACGGGTTTCGATATAATCAAGCTTGATAAGAGCCTTATATGGCCGTGTTTTGAAGAAAACAGCGAAAAACCGAAAACCATACTTAACAGCTGTATTGATATGATAAACGGTCTGGGTATTTCCATAGTCGCCGAGGGTGTAGAAACCAAGGAGCAGGTTGATATGCTGACCGAAAAGGGCGTTGAGTATCTTCAGGGGTATTATTTTGCCAAACCGTTGAGCGAACAAGACTATCTGACTTTTCTGCAAAATAATTGCTAACATAATCACTCAGCTTGATATTTTTAAATACCGGAATATTTGAAATAATTTCATTTATACCAATTCTTGCGTATTTGCGGGTTACTGAGAACAAAATCGCTTTGCATATAATTAAACCGTCAAACCGATTAATAACGCTATCGGCGAAATCTCGATATTTTTTGCTAATTGTACTGGATTTTTTTATATTTTAAAAATAAAATGTGTTTTTTCTATGAAAACGCTGGAAACAATATTGACATTTTTGTTGAGATGTGCAATAATATTAGATAAAGATAAGGAGGTAGTTATCTTATGATGGGAATTAAGGAAAACTTTAAAAGAGGCACACTCGAAATGCTCATTCTTCATCTCTTAAAGGGTGAAGAAATGTACGGCTATCAGCTGACTCAGGAAATCGGCAAGAGAAGCAACGGTACATTCAGAATCACAGAAGGTTCTATGTATCCTACTCTCTACAGACTTCTTGACAAGGAGCTCATCGCTGACCGTCTTGAACTTGTCGGCAGAAGACGTACTCGTGTTTATTATCACATTGAGCCTAAGGGTGTTGAGTACCTGGACAAGCTGGAAAAGGAATATGAGCTTACCAGTGCAGGTATTGATGCCATTATGAGTTATGTTCCTGAAGATGAAGAATAATTGATTCTTTGTCACAAACGGCGGTGTATTAGATTACACCGCCGTTTTATCGCATTTAAGGCTTTTGTTAAGGAGGCTTATATGTTTAGTTACAGTAAATATATTATAGATGCACATGCTCACATTTTCCCTGATAAAATCGCTCAGAAAGCGGCGGACAATATAGGTAAATTCTATGATTTATATATGAATTTCGACGGTACAGCCGATACTCTTATAGAAGAGGGCGGTAAATGCGGTGTGTCAAAGTATGTTGTACAGTCGGTCGCAACCGTACCGCACCAGGTAAAGCGGATAAACGATTTCATTGTTCAGTCGGTCGAAAAGTACCCCGATAGACTTATCGGTTTCGGTTCGCTTCACCCCGATATGAAAGGTATGGAAGAGGAGATTGACAGACTTATTTCTCTCGGGCTTCACGGAATAAAGCTTCATCCCGATTTTCAGAATTTTGCTATAAATGAAGAGAAAGCTTGCCGCATATATGACGCAGTGGGCGACAAACTTCCTTTCCTCATTCATACAGGCGACAAGCGTTATAAATTCTCAAATCCGTCACTTATGGCTGAGATAGCAAGAAAATATCCCAATACACGTTTTATTGCGGCACATTTCGGCGGTTGGTCAGAGTGGGACAAGGCTGAGCATGAGCTTGTCGGGCTTGATAATATCTGGGTCGATACCAGCAGTTCATTTTATTCAATGACACCGGAAAAAGCCGCAGAACTGATTTCAAAGTTCGGCGAGGACAGAGTATTCTTCGGCACCGACTATCCGATGTGGAGAGCTGACAAAGACCTCGAATTTCTCGATAAAATACCGCTCGGTGACGATATAAAGGAAAAGGTGCTGTGGAAGAACATAAACAACTTCCTCGGTTTAGGGCTTGACTGATGACAGATAAACCGATGATATTTATTTCACCGATAAAGAAAAAAATCGCAATTACAAAAGGATATCATGAATATTCGCATAAGTGCGGAATTTTACTTCTTGAAAAAGCATTTCGCCATACAGGTCTTGTTTTTTCAGAAAAGGATATCATAAAGACAAAGAGCGGAAAGCCTTATATAAAAAACAATCCGGTGTATTTCAGCATTTCGCATTGTGACGGTCTGGCAGTATGCGTATTATCGGAAGATGAAATCGGTGTTGACTGCGAGAGCATACGCCGTGCAAGCAACGCAGTTATGAAACGGTGCTACGGTGACAGTGAAAAGCAGAATGTGATAAATTCACCGGACAGCGATACGACATTTTCACGATTGTGGACGCTGAAAGAAAGCTACGTCAAGATGACGGGTGACGGTATAGCATCGGATTTAAAGACAAAGTGTTTTGATATCAAAAACAGCAGAACGCTTTTTGAAAGCAGAGCTGTATTTTATCATTATAACTGTCAGTTTGATGATAATGATTACTTTATAAGCGTCTGCCTCAGGACAGACAACAAAATAACGGCAGAAACAATTCAAGTTACAGATTTTGACATTGACAACGAACATATTTTGTTGTACAATGTATCCGACAACTGAAAAAAAGCGAACGGGAGCTTGTCATACAGGCTGAGAGGGAAATGAAATTTCCGACCGATAACTTGATTTGGGTAATGCCAACGTAAGTAAATCAGCGCATACGGTGGTGTTCCGTATGCGTTTTTTTATTTTTAAAAGGAGCGGTTGATATATGAACATAACACCGAAACAAATGCTTTTGTATGCGGTAAGCGACAGGGCATGGAGCAACAGCGACGAGGAATTTCTCTCACAGGTAAAGCAGGCGATAAAGAGCGGAGTGACGATTTTTCAGCTTCGTGAAAAGCACACCGACTATGAGCATTTCAAGAAGATTGCTCTTGAGATAAAGCCGATATGCAAGGAATACAACGTTCCGCTTATTATCAATGACAATGTGAAGCTTGCAAAGGAAATTGATGCGGACGGCGTACATTTAGGTCAGGACGATCTTGATATAAAAGCCGCAAGAGAATATCTCGGAGCTGATAAAATAATCGGCGTTTCTGCTCATAATGTTAAAGAGGCACGGGCAGCAGAAAACGGCGGTGCTGATTATCTCGGAAGCGGTGCGGCGTTTGTGACATCGACAAAGACTGATGCAGGCGCAATTGACCACAAAGTTCTGGCTGATGTTGCACACTCGGTTAAAATACCCGTAGTTGCAATCGGCGGTATAAACGAAGGGAATATTTCAAAGCTTGAGGGTCTGGGACTTGACGGAGTAGCGGTTGTATCGGCAATTTTTGCCGCAAAGGATATTCCCTCGGCGGTAAACGACCTTAAAGCAAAAGCTGAAAGAGTAGCTGAAAGTTCTCCAAAATAAGAAAGGAAGTTTTATTTATATGAAAAAGATACTTACAATAGCAGGCTCAGACTGTAGCGGCGGTGCAGGAATACAGGCAGACATAAAGACAATAACCATGCACGGAATGTATGCAATGAGCGCAATCACGGCACTGACGGCCCAGAACACAACAGGCGTATACGGTATTATGAACAGCTCAGCTGATTTCCTGAAAAATCAGATCGATTGCATTTTTAACGATATCCGTCCCGATGCTGTGAAAATAGGCATGGTGAGCGATGTTGAGATAATCGAAGCAATAGCCGAAAAGCTCAAAGAATACAATGCGGTAAATATAGTAGCCGATCCCGTAATGGTAGCTACAAGCGGTAGCCGCCTTATCAGTGAAGATGCTACAGATGCACTTATGACAAAGCTTCTTCCTATTGCAGATATAATCACACCCAATCTTGCCGAGGCTGAAGTGCTTACCGGCATGAAGATTACCACAAGAGAAGAAATGGAGCAGGCGGCTAAAGTGCTCGCAGGAAAGCTTCCGTCAACTGTCGGCATAGTGATCAAGGGCGGTCACCTTGACGATACTGCTGACGATTTACTTTATGTAAACGGTGAAAACCACTGGATAAACGGCAAGCGTATCGACAACCCGAATACACACGGTACAGGTTGTACATTCTCATCAGCCATCGCCTGCAATCTTGCACTGACAAATGACAAGGTACAGGCTGTTACAAACGCAAAGGCATATCTTGCAGGAGCAATTGCCACAAAGCTTGATTTAGGGCACGGTAGCGGTCCGCTTATGCACAACTATAAGATAGTTGAAAAGGATATATAAAATGTCCTTTGTAGAGTTTAATAACGTCACATTCGGATATAAAGAGGATGATTATCTTCTGCTTGAGGACTTATCGTTTTCTGTAGAAAAGAATGATATCATTACCGTAATCGGTGCGTCGGGTTGCGGAAAAAGCACATTGTTTCGCCTTATGACGTGTCTGGAAACGGATTATAAAGGCGGTATCACGATAAACGGCAGGACACCGAAAGAAGCGACAGGCACAGCGGCGTTCATGCCGCAGAAAGATTTGCTCATGCCGTGGCGGAGCATATTGAAGAACGTGACTTTACCGCTTGAGGCACTCCCGATGTCAAAATCCGAACGTATCTCACAGGCAAAAGAAGCAATAGAAAAAGTCGGTCTGTCGGGTTGTGAAAATAAACGCCCGTCCGAGCTGTCGGGCGGTATGCGACAGCGTGTGTCATTTGCAAGAACGCTTGTACAGCTTTGGCATGGCAGAGAGCTTATGCTCCTTGACGAGCCTTTCTCGGCACTTGACTCGCTGACAAGAATTTCAATGCAGGACTGGCTTATCGGGCAGGTTACCGGGCTTAACGCAACGGTTATGATGGTAACACATGACGTTGAAGAAGCCATGCTTGTCGGAAACAAGATATTTCTGCTCAGCGGCAGACCGGTAAAAGAGATAAAGGTGATTGACGTAAGCCATATTAATTGTCGGGATGATTTGTATACACCGTCATCGGTTGAACTTAAAAACGAGCTTGTTTCGGCATTCCTTACCGAAAAAGCAGAGAGGGGAGATAATATATGAAAAAACATCTTCCTGCCGTGCTCACGGGAATAGGACTGCTTATATTATGGCAGATAATCGCAATGTGCATAAATGCGGCGTACATTCTGCCGTCACCGACACAGATTGCGGTAAAGATATGGGAACTTCGTGAGCCGCTGTTCACGGTACATACCCCGGCGACTATGTTGGTTACGCTTATCGGACTGTTGATTTCTATAGTTCTCGGTGTTGGTCTTGCCGTGGTTATGGAACGCTTTGAGTGTGTTGAAAGAGCGTTGTATCCTGTAATAGTCACTACCCAGACGATACCCGTTACCGCAATAGCTCCGCTTTTTGTACTGTGGCTCGGTTACGGAATATGGAGTAAGGTGCTTGTTGCGGTGCTTATAACATTCTTTCCGATAACTATATCGGTACACGACGGACTGAAATCCGCAAAAAGAGAAAACGAGGAACTGCTCAGAACTATGGGGATGAGCAGTACGGCGATATTTTTCAAGCTGAAATTCCCCGCTGCATTGCCGTCATTCTTTTCGGCAATAAAAATGGCAATACCGCTCAGTATTCTCGGAGCGGCAATGGGAGAATGGCTCGGTGCACAGAGCGGACTGGGATATTTCAGCAAACGTATGATGACACAGCTTGACGGCGCAGGCGTTTTTGCTCCCGTAGTCGTACTTGCGGTGTGTGCAATGTTGGTTGTAGCTGTTATCAGTGCAATAGAAAGAAAACTTATAACATGGAGAAAGGAAATTTAACATGAAAACCAAAAGATTTGCGGCTGCTGCCACAGCGGCGGCTATTATGCTCGGTGTAGCAGGCTGTGCAGGCAACACGACATCATCTACAGTAGGTAGCAGTACAGATGTATCTTCTGCTACAGAGAGCGGAACAAAGGAGCTTGAAGAGGTTTCGGTCGTACTCGACTGGTACCCCAACGGCTCACACGTTTTCCTCTATGATGCTATAGAAGAGGGTTATTATGAGGAAGAGGGACTGAAGATAAAGGTTGAGTTCCCCTCAAACACAAACGACGCTATTTCAATGACTTCCGCCGGCAAGGCTGATATAGGATTTTACTATATGCACGATGTAATCCAGGCTAACGCAAACCAGGATATTCCCGTTGTTTCTATCGGTGCGGTAGTTCAGAATCCCGTAAATGTGCTTATGTCGCTCGGTGACAAGAACATAAAGACAGTAGCTGATTTAAAGGGCAAGAAGATAGGCTACGGCGGATCTGTCCTCAATGAAGCGTTTGTAAAGACGATGCTTAAGAACGCAGGTCTTAAGGAGGATGATGCGGAGCTTATTGATGTCGGATTTGAGCTTATGTCTTCTATGACAACAGGACAGGTTGACGCTACGATCGGCGGATTTGTAAGCCACGAAGTACCTGAGCTTGAAAATCAGGGCTTTACCGTAAACTATATCAAGCCTACAGAAAACGGTGTGCCTGATTATACCGAACTTGTATTCGTAACATCTAAGGAAAACGCAGAGAAGAACGCCGACAAGCTGACACGATTCCTTCGTGCGACAAAGAAGGGCTATGAGCATGTAAAGGCAAATCCCGAAAAGGGCGTTGAGAACCTGCTCAAGAATCAGAACACCGAAAACTTCCCGCTCAACAAGGACGTTGAAACAAAGAGTGTAGCTACTATCCTTTCTCTTGCTGAAAAGGACGGCGCACCTTTCTTATCACAGAGCGAGGAAACATGGACAAACAACATCAAGTGGATGCTTGACACAGGCGTTATCACTAAGTCAGTTGACGCTAAGGATATGATTGTAAAGCTCGTTGACTGATATTCAAGCAGTATATAAAAATGATACCGGCATCGGATTATGATGCCGGTATTTTTATATTATAATCCCGCTGAGATGGTCAACCTCATGCTGTATTATCTGTGCGGTGAAACCCTCATAAGTCTTGATTTTAATTTTGAAATCCTTATCAAGATATCTGACTTTAACCTTTTTATAACGTTTTGTTTTTCGTATACCGTCAAGCGACAGACAGCCCTCTTCCGTTTCGTACACACCGTCTGACTTGATTATTTCGGGGTTGTACATGAGTATGTATTTACCGTTATCGTTTATTGCAATAATGTTTTTAAGAACTCCTATCATGTTCGCCGCCATACCGACGCAACGCTCCGAATTTGCAATCAATGTTTCAAGCAGGTCGTCGCCTGTCTGCCTGTCATTTTCTGTAGCAGGTGTGGATTTCTGTGAAAGTATAAAAATATCTCTGTTGATTTCTTTTATCATTATACATCCGCCTTTCTTTTATTATTTTACCACACTTCAAGCAGTTTTTTCAAGTGGGGTTAAAATCATAATTTGCACAAAATGTAACCTCTTTGTGCTGAATACGATATTGCTTATCGTGCATTTTTATATTATAATAACCTCAGACACATAATCCGCAGGAGCGGATTATTCCGTGCAAAAGCACGGTCGGCGGATAACCGCCTGTCTGAGAACATTTTATCATCAAATCCTTTTGCCGATGGCAAAAGACGGCGTACCGCCGTGTCGGTTTGCACCGACATGATTTGTGTTATAATAATATTAAAGAAAATAATCTACCGAAAGGAAAAAACAGCTATGCCTAATCCATATTTACCTTTATGGGAATATATTCCTGACGGAGAGCCGAGAGTTTTCGGTGACCGTGTATATATTTACGGTTCGCACGACAGAGCAGGCTCAGATGATTTCTGCGACTATGTTTTAAAGTGCTGGAGCGCACCTGTGAACGATCTTAACAACTGGGTGTGTCACGGTGTTACATTCCGTGTAAAACCCGACGGTGATTTTCCGTCCGATACCGACTGGACACCCGATAAGAATCAGCTTTTATTTGCACCCGATGTTGTGTACAGAAACGGAAAATATTATCTGTATGCCTATATCGTCAATGCAATCGGCTGTGTTGCGGTGAGCGACCGACCGGAAGGACCGTTCACACTGCTTTCAAAATACAAGTACACTATATCCGATGAGATATGCTGTAACGGCTGGTTCATCGATCCGGGCGTGCTTGTTGACGATGACGGAAGAACTTATATTTACTGTGGCTATGAGCGTTCTTTTATGGCTGAGGTCGATACCGATACGATGTATACAATAAAGGATAACAGCTGTATCGAGCATATCATCCCGATAACCACGGAAAATGACGGCGGATTTGATACAGAGGAAACGCTCTTCTTTGAGGCTTGCTCTCCCCGTAAGGTCGGCGATACATATTATCTTATCTATTGGCCGAAGCGTGGTTCACGTCTGGCTTACGCTACCTCCGACAAGCCTACAGGTCCGTTCAAGTACAGAGGATATATTGTTGACAACGGTGTTGATTATCCCGGCGGAAACGACCATGGCTCGATAGCACAGATAAACGGTCAGTGGTATATCTTCTATCACCGTATGACAAACGGTACTATAATGTCAAGACGTGCCTGCGTTGAGAAAATCGAAATTCTTCCCGACGGCACTATACCGCCTGTTGAAATGACTTCGCTCGGCTTTGAGGACAGTCTTAATCCGTACAGAATAACCGAGGCTGAAATTGCCTGTGTGCTGAAGGGCAGTGCATTTGTAACAGAGCATAACGAGTTTGAAAGGGTAGTGACCGGTATCAAAGACGGCGATGTCATCGGCTACAAATACTTTGATTTCGGGCTTGACAACGGCAACGGCAGAATGTACTTCAGTGCCGATATAACGGGACTTGGCGCTGATTGCAACGTGCATATACGCATCGACAGCGAGGACGGCGAGGAGATAGGTTCGTTCAAGGTAGGACACGGAAACGGTGTTTACAAGACAGAAGTAAAGCCGGTCTGCGACAGACACGCAGTGTTCCTTACGGTTGACACGGATTATACAGGCTGGACGGCTGCCTATTTCAAGGAAAGACCGCTGTTTGAGCTGAAGAGGTTTGTATTCACAAAGTAATTTTCGGTTGTTACGAGGTGGAAATATGAAGATAGGTTCTATCGGATATAATTACGTCCATGATATGAGAAATGAAAATTTTGTCATGGACAGACCGAAAGGTCCGGGTGCGGTTTTACTGCTTCTTATAAAAACGCCCGCCGTTTTCAGAGTTGGTGAGGTGCAGTATCAGGTAAAGGAAAATTCGTTCATATTAATGTCAGCTGATATGCCTTGCTACTATACGGCACAAGGTGATGTGTATACTGACGACTGGGTGTATTTCGAGAACGATTTCTGGGACAAGGATTATATCGACAAACTCGGTATACCTATGAATATCCCCGTGTATCTGGGTGAAATCGACGAGCTTTCTCACCTTATACATATACTTGTATACGAGCATTATTCGGGTGCGATGAACAGTGAAGAAATTGAGAAGAATTATATAGATGTGCTTTTTCTGATGCTTAGCCGTACTCTCAAAGCCCGTAACTGTATGTCGTCAAAACAGCTCAGTGAACGCCATTACCGCTTTACTCAGATAAGGACTATGATATTTACCATGCCTGACCAGGTGGGTAATGTAGATGATCTTGCCGCCGAAGCTGGCATGAGCCGTTCCAGATTTCAGCATCTGTATAAAAAGTTGTTCGGAACAACGGTTATAAAGGATATAATCGAGGGTAGAATTCAACGTGCAAAGCGACTGCTTTCATCTACCGGACTTACAATTAAAGAAATAGGCACACGTTGCGGTTATACCAATGAATACAGCTTCATGCGTCAGTTCAAGGAACAGGTCGGAAAAACACCGACCGAATACCGCAGTTGCATATAAGGAGAATATTTTATGAAAAAGATACTGTCTGCCATTCTGGCACTTTACATGATCATTTCGATTACTGCCTGCTCATCTGGCAACGAATCTTCCGTACCCGAAGAAGTAAAGGGCAGTGAAGATACCACTATGAGAGATATGACCACACAGGAAATAGTTGAAGATATGGGATTGGGAATCAATCTCGGAAATACCTTTGAATCCTGCGGAAAATGGATAGACAAGTCGTCTGTTACAAATTATGAAACAGCGTGGGGAAGTCCTGTTATTACCGAGCAAATGATAAAGGGCTATAAAGACTGTGGTTTCGGCGTAATGCGTCTGCCGGTTGCATGGAGCAATATGATGGATAAGGAAACCTACACGATAAGCCCCGAATATATGGCAAGAGTAAAGGAAGTGCTGAACTGGGCGCTTGACAGCGATTTATATGTAATCCTGAATATTCATTACGACAACGGTTGGTTCTCAGGATTTGCCGATGACAAGAAGAGAGATGAGTGCTTCAAAAAGTATGAATCTATCTGGACACAGCTTTGTGACGCTTTCGGAGATTACGGCGATCACCTTATGTTTGAGTCACTCAACGAAGAGGGCGGTTGGGAAGACCTCTGGAACAGATACAGCAACGAGGGCAACAAGGAAAAGTCATATTCGATACTCAACGATATGAATCAGAGATTTGTAAATATCGTAAGAAATTCCGGCAAGAACAACGGCAAGCGTCATCTGCTGATTGCAGGCTATAACACCGATATCGACCTCACCTGCGACGAACTTTACAAGATGCCGGAAGACCCCGAAAACCGCTGTGCAGTATCGGTACACTATTATACACCTGCGACCTTTGCCATACTTGAAAAGGACGCAAGCTGGGGCAAGGCACAGACAACGTGGGGTAACGATGCTGACAAGAAGTTGCTCACAAAGTATATGGATATGATGAAAACTACCTTTGTAGACAAGGGTATCCCCGTTATTATAGGTGAATATGGCTGTACAACAAAGAACAAGCAGGCAAAATACATTAATCTATATCTTTCAAGCGTCTGCAAGGAGGCATATTCGAGAGGTATGCTCCCTGTGCTGTGGGATGTAACCGATGTATTCTATGACCGCACGACCTGTACGTTCAAGGATAAGGATTTACTGGACGGACTTATGGCAGCAAAGGAAACCGAAAGAAACGTATAACAAAGTAATTCCTCTTTATAAAATGACTCCCGGAGTGAAATACTCAGGGAGTCGTTTTATATTTTCTTATGCTTTCAGTTCAAATGACTTACAGTCTGTGCAAGCCTTCTGTGTGGGGTCTGCTTCATGTGTGCCGATCTGGATATGATCGAGTGAGCAGTAATCCGCACAGCAACAGTGATGCTTACAGTTTGTTATAGAACAAGCTATGCACTTGTTTGCGTGTTCTGTTCCCATTTTTCGTACTTCCTTTCAGAAATAAATATGAGTAAAGTTGTCTTTACGCACATTATTGTAACCGGATAGCCGAAAAATATAACCGAATTATCATTCCATTATTATGCTTAAAATATCGGAAAATTCAGGCACGATATAATCTGCTTTATATTCTTTAAGCTCGTCCTCAGAGCCGAAGCCGCATAGCACACCGACAGATTTTATACCGCACTGTTTTGCGCCGATTATATCAAATTTCCTGTCGCCTATCATAATGGCGGATGAACGGTTTTCTATATGCTGATTGTCAAGCACATAGTTTATTATGCTTGCCTTGTCCTCAAACGAGAAGTCAAGTGACGCACCGCATATAAAAGTAAAATATTTTGCCAGATCGAAATGCTCAAGCACTATTTTAGCGAGCTTAAGCGGCTTTGAGGTGGCAAGGTATATCTTTTTGCCGTTGTCATAAAGTGTTTTCAGCGTTTCGGGAACACCTGCTATGACCTTGTTTTCGTATACTCCGACAGTGTGATAGCGCTCACGGTATTTCAGTACCGCCTCTTTTGCCTTTTCTTCGGGGAAATCATAGAAGATATGGAACGATTCCCAAAGCGGAGGGCCGATAAATCTTTTCAGATTTTCTTCGTTGTTTTCTTCAATGCCGTAATGGTGAAGGGCATACTGCACGCATTTTGCTATACCCTCGTATGAATCTGTCAAAGTTCCGTCAAGGTCGAATAAAATATGCTCAAATGCCATTTTTCCTGTCCTGCTCTATAAGTATTTTTACTGCGTTCACTGCTGTTCTTATCGCTCTGTCGCTGTCCATACAGACAGTATCCGGAAGTCCTGCGTTGCTTCTTTCGACATTCCAGAGGGCTGTGAATACAGCGCCTGCACGTTTTCTTCTTGCAAGGGCTACGGAGAATATTGCGGCGGATTCCATTTCGGAAGTAAGACAGCCGCATTTTACATAAGCCGACCAGCTATCCGAGAGCTTATCTCCTACAGGCATCTGTAATGGCTCTATCTCGCCGTAAAAGCTGTCCTTGCTGTGAACTACTCCGACGTGGCAACGCTTGCCGTCAACATCTTCCGATAATGCATCGCCTGCGGCTTTAAGTGCGGTGGTTACTTCAAAATCCGCTACCGCAGGGTAGTTTTCGGGAATATACTCGTGCGATGTTCCTTCGCTTCGTATTGACGCCTGCGCCACAACCAAGTCGCCGCCGGAAACGCTTATATCCATGCCGCCGCTTGTGCCTATCCTTATAAAAGTATCCGTGCCTGAGCGGATAAGCTCTTCAACGGCAATTGCGGCGGAAGGACCGCCGATACCCGTTGATACAACACTTACCTTTTCACCCAGGAGATAACCGGTATAGGTTGTGTACTCACGGTTTGACGCAACAAATTCTGCGTTGTCAAGATATTTTGCAATAAGCGGAACTCTGCCGGGGTCGCCGGGCAGAATTGCATATCTTCCGACATCGCCTTTTTTGATTTTAAGATGGAACTGTTCGTTTTCTGTAAGAAGTGCCATAATATCACCCTTTCGTAAAACGTTTATTTCTTTGCTCTTGCCTGTCTCTTTGCGGCTTTCTTTGAAATTACCGCATCTGCGGGAGCTGTTGTACCGCCGAGAACCGAGGGAGCGGCTTTGTTCTTTTCTTTTTCACGTTTTTCGATATTACCGTGAATTTTGTCCCAGTTGCCGAATATGGCAAGAAGTATGCCGAGTACCGTTATTATAAGAAGCGGCATATAGAGATATCCCGGATCTCCGGGGAGCATCTCATGCAGGATAAGCACGCATATCATTCCGACAAAAGTAAGCCAGCCGCAGATAATGTACTTTTTGAGCATTGCAAAGAACACGGGGACTATGTAGCATATAACGGTGAATACCATCCAGAATATCAATATACCCATTATACTGCTTACATCGGTGGTTTCGGTAGTCATAAGCGATACCAGCCCCAGAATGTTCAGAACGACAGCAATAACGCCTGTTGCTATCATCATAAGTACTTTTAATATGATTACAAAAATTTTCATCTTTTTCCTTTTCCGTTTCTGTTATTTTATAATTTAATGATAACACAACAGCACCGAAAAATCAACTTTATTATGTGTAATCCTGTTGAAAATTTGCGAAGAAAAATGAAGCCGGATTTGTTTTTTCCAACCCGTACAATTTATAAAATTAAAAAATACCTCTTATATAAAAAACGCTCTCGCTAATAATAATTCTGTGAGAAAAAAACGAAAGGAAAGAAAAATCCGATGCGACAAAAATTCAAAGCGGCAAGCGGTATTATGACCGCTGTTACGCTTTTTTCAAATATAGCATACGGCGATGCGTGCGCCGAAAAATATGTATCGGCAAATTCGCCGTGTTATCCGATGAAATGTGTTGCGGATTATGAACGTCCCGAGCTTTTTGTCTGCGGTACGCCGTTCGGAATCAAGATTCTGACTGACGGGGTCGTGGTAACGGGATTTGCCAAAGTCGGTAACAGTGCAGATATCTTTGAATTGTCGCCTGCGGGTAAGGCAGGTATTGAAAAAGGAGATGTTATAACTGCGATAAACGGAGAAAAGATAACGTCTTCTGAGAATATGAGCGAGCTTATATCCGGGTGCGACGGCAGTGCGGAATTGACTTATATAAGAGATGAATGTGAATACACAGCTGATGTGGAAATAAAGTGTGACAGCGACGGAGAGAAGAGAATAGGGCTGTGGGTGCGTGACAGCACGGCAGGGATCGGTACAATGACGTTTTACGACCCAAAGACTAACGGTAGTGCAGGACTGGGGCACGCTGTATGCGATGTTGATACAGGCGGTATACTTCCGCTTGGAAGCGGTCAGATTGTGCCTGCTGTCATAACGGGAGTAAAAAGGGGAGAACGTGACTGTCCCGGTGAATTATGCGGAACGCTGACCCCTGCTGATATTACAGGTCATATAACCGACAACTGTGACTGCGGATTATATGCCGAGCAAGACAAGACAGATGTGCAGGGAGTTTCAATGCCGCTCGCTTTCGGAAATGAGGTAAAATGCGGAGAAGCATATATAATTTCTACCGTTGACGGCGGTGAACCGCAGATGTACGGTGTTCAGATAGAAAGCATAGATGCAAACAGTGTTGACAATAAAAATATGGTAATAAAGGTCACTGATGATGAACTGATAGAAAAGACGGGCGGAATAGTGCAGGGAATGAGCGGAAGTCCGATAATACAAGACGGAAAGCTTGTCGGGGCAGTAACACACGTTTTTGTAAGTGACCCGGAGCACGGCTACGGGATTTTCGCACAGACGATGTATGAACATCTGCTGACAGTAAGTGAAACGGCAGAGCAGGCGGCATAAAATACAGAGGTCGGGTATAACCTGACCTCTTTGGTTGTGCAAAATAACGGAAACAGTCGTATTCTTATAACATTTTGTCGAAAAATGTTGAAATCGGTCGAAATGCGGATATATAATAATTGCAGTCAGTCATTTTTCTACATATTGGGTTTGGGTTTTCAAAAATTCGTTTTGATTTCAGAAAAACAGACTTCATTCTTGACAGACTGAAAAAAATTGGTAAAATCATCTTGAATTATTTTCCAGATTATGTTATATTATAGAAGCAATAAAACTATGGAGGTAAGAAAATGTCACAATCTATCAGAGTACTTATAGGGGATGATACGTTAGAGCTGGGTATATCATGGGCTACAGCTTTCAAAGAGGCTGGAATGTATGCAATAACAAGACCTAAATCGGGAAAGGTGCTTGTTGACTATGCGCTTACAGAGCGTCCTGCTGTAGTGATACTTGATGCCAAAACACCCGGTCTTGATGTCTGTGATATAATCAGGACTATCAAAGGAAACGGAGATTACAGCCCTGTAATTTTTGTCACGGCAAATTACGATTCAGCCAAGGTGGAATTCGAGGTAATGGATGCAGGAGCGGATTATTACATGATTCGTCCGTTCGAGCCTGAAACCCTCGTTTCAAAAGTTCTGTCAGTTTATAATGATAAGGCTGACGGCAGACGTAATACTGCGGTTGATGAAAACGACATGGAATGTGTAGTAACCGAGATAATTCATCAGATAGGCATACCTGCACACATTAAAGGATATCATTATCTGAGGACTGCCATTATGCTTTCTGTTGAAGATCCGGATATGATCAACAGTATCACGAAATTACTTTATCCGACTGTTGCCCGTATGTACGAAACAACACCGTCGAGAGTTGAGCGTGCAATCCGCCACGCTATAGAAATTGCATGGGACAGAGGAGATGTAGATACGCTCAACGGCTATTTCGGTTATACGATCCATACATCAAGAGGCAAGCCCACAAACTCGGAATTTGTTGCGCTTATTGCCGATAAGTTAAGACTCAAGTACAGATGCACGGCTATTTACGGCTCAAGGAGAATGAAAAATTCACCCGAGGATTCTGTGGTGCATATTTAATTGTGATATATCAAATTTTACTACAGTAGATAAAAATAATAATTTTTTGAAACGCTTTTAATGAGCGTTTCTTTTTTACACAAAAATCAGCCGGGCGTCTACCTACCCGGCTGATTTTTTCACGTCACATCTGTCATAATTTCGTCAAGCTCGGTACTCGGCGAGCCTTTGAATAAAATTGCGTCATTGTCACGCAGATTGAGTTTTAAAAATTCGGTAAGCGATTGTCTGCTGTTCAGCTTTATAACGAATTTTTTCTTTAAATCCGCTGTTTCCATAAGTTTTGCGGCAGTGTCGCCGTAGCATACGGTAATGTCTACGCTAGCCTTGTTGATGATATTTCCGACCTTGCGGAATATTTCGAGCTCGTGTTCGTCACCGTCGCCGACTTCAGATAACACGGCAATTCTTCTGGATTCCGGAGCAATCGGAAGAGTACAGAGTTCTTTAAGTGCAGGTCCTACGCTTTCAACCGCTTCGTTTTCAAAATCTGATATAACATAAATGCCACGTTCGTTGCGTACTGTGTTAAGACATGTTGTTTTGCGGTATTTTTCAATTGCAGGAATTATCTGTTTGGGCGGAATACCCATAATTTCACCCAGTGCAAATGTTGCAAGTGCTTGATAAACACTGTGCTTGTCATCAGAATACAGTTCAATGTGATAATTGTCTGCACCGTGGATTATATCGAAAACGATTTTATCCTGTAAAAGCTCAATGTTGTCGGCAAAATAATCCGCCATTCTGTTGTCTACACCGATTGTTATAATATCCTGGGGTATTGTGAAAATCCCTGCCAGATTTTTATCGTCAATGTTGATTATAACCGCACCGGATTCGTTCATACCGCCGCAGACTTTAAGCTTTTCGTCGATAAGCTCAGGCTTTGTAAGATCTCTGGGATTCTTTGATACGACAGTACTTGTGAGTATTGCAACGTCAAAGTTAGCCGTCTGAGAAACTCGTTCGACATTACCGCCGTTTACACATGATACATTGATAACTGCGGCTTCGGTTTTCGGCGTTGACGAGAACATTGCGTGGAGCATCGAGTTGTAGTTGTTGGTAACGGAAATCGAGTGCACCGTTTCCATCTTGTTTGACAGCATTTGTTCTATCATGGAAAGAGGGTCGATTTTTTCGGGACTGTCCATTACCGCAATTGTCCACATACCAAGTTTTGCTTTTACGAAAACTGCTGTCTTGCTCATTGCTGAGTCAAGGTCCGTTACGACAATATTCGGTATTTTTTCGACAGGCTGATTTGTGATGATAACAGCCGCACCCTTTTCAAATGCCGATATTGCAGATTCTTTGTCGGCGGCGAAATATGCACAGCCGGGTTTTATTTTCTGCTTACCGAAAGCAAATGATGTAATCGGTACGTCTGCGGCGTTTCTCAGGCTTGCGTTAAGAACTTCACAGAGTTTTCCTACCGTTGTGATGGATTTTTCCGCTTCTTCGTTCTGCTGTCCCGGTTTCTTTCCGCTTAGTGCCTCATAATTGTCAAATGTGAAGTCAAGAAGAGTGATTGCATCATAGAACACATACTTCATCTGTTTTGTGTTTTCTGCTCCGAGAATAATTGCAAGTATCTCTTCGCCGAATTTATTGGCAGGCGGAAGAGCAGAGCAGGCAAGACACGATTTTGAACGTGCTGTGTAACCGCTCTTTATACCGATTGCAGTTTCGTATCTGTATCTTCTGTTTCCGCTGTTTATAAGCAGGTTGGTGTTCTGTAATTCTCTGGTACCGTTTTTGTTTGTTGCAGGAACTGTATATTTATCTGTAGCCGCTATCGTTCTGAACATTCTGTTTGTCATGCAATAGCGACAGATTATTGCGAGGTCGTAAGCGTTTGAATATTGTTCGGATGTAAATTTACCGTCAGAAGTTGTGACAGTGGTATCGACAGCGCCGATAGCTTTTGCTTTTTCCTGCATCATTACAGCAAACTTATCAAGACTGCCGCATATAAATTCCGCAAGTGCAAATAAAGAATCGTTTGCCGATACAAGCATCATGGAATATATAAGATTGAGAACCGATATCTCTTCACCTGGCTCAAGATTGATCGAGGCTGAACCCTTCCAGTTTGATATCAGTTTGATAACATTTTCAGATACGGTTACAGTATCGTTCGGATTGCATTTTTCAAGAGCTATTATAGATGCCATTATCTTTATAAGGAATGCAGGCGACAGCTTCATTCTGGCATTTTTTTCGAGAAGTATCCGACCTTCGTGCTGTGTAACGACTATAGCCGCCTGTGCATTTATCTCGGGCATTTCTGTTTTCTGAACAGCTCTTACTTCTGACATTAAGATTCATCCTTCCTTATATAAAATTAAGCGTCAAGGTGCTAGTTTTTCATATTAATTATATCACCGTGAATTTGTAAATGCAATGATTTTTATAATTATTTTCACTTAATTCGTTACGGAAATTGACGAAATAATATTCGGAGAAAGTTTTTTATGCACGGATAAAACAATTATTATAAACCGATTTGCTAAAATTATTATCGGAAATGACGGAAATACTTGACATTTTCGGTCGGTCGGTATATAATGATAATGTATAAAAGTATACCTGTCATAGAAATATGCACAGGCTTACAAAATTTGTAAAACAAACAGTAATCATTATTGATTAGATTTATAAACAGGAGGTCTTTTAGATGCTTCAGAACAGCTACGACAATTACACACAGCAGCCGCAGCTCAGTGCCAAGCTGAAAGTACTCAGAAAAATAATCGCATTTGTATTTGCGATTAATATGCTGATTACCAGATTCTTCGGCGGACTGGCAGGTTCAGAGCTCAGACAGGCTGAAGTGTTCACAGACAGCCCGGCTTCACAGACTTATGTGACTGACAGTGTTTACAGCACCGATTTGCCTTCGATTTTATCGGCAGAGGATTTTGACACCTCGGTAACGAGCAGTCAGTCTTCTGTATATAACAATCTCGTCGGAGATGCCTATAATGAAGTGTTCGGCTATGCGGCAGGCTTTGCTCTGTTCACAGAGGGCGACTGCAACATTACAGGCGCTGACAGCGGCGGACGTATTGCGGCAGGCGGTGACTTCACAGGTCCCGGTTGGTATGATATAAATAACGCTGACTCAAACAGAAACGACCCTAACGGATATGCTTCTCTTATCGTCGGCGGAACACTGAGGAATTTCTGCACAAACAACGGTAATGTATGGGCTAACAATATAGGCGACAATTACAGCAATTCTAATAATAAAACTGTAATCGGTGGCGTAAACAGTGATGAATGTAAGTTCAACTTCAGTGACGCATTCAAATACCTGCGTTCATCGTCAGCTCACCTTGCAAGCCTTCAGGCAAACGGTGTGTACAACGGTGCATACGGAAGTATTACGCTCGACGGTTACGAAAAGGGTGTAAACATCTTCACTATAGATATGTACACATGGAACTGGATGACAGGTAATGGCGGTTACTCGCTCAATATAAATGTTCCCGAAGGTTCAACTGTACTTATCAATATAACAGGCGGAGAGGGTGACAGCAGTTCAACTCTCAACCTTGCTATGCACAGCCTTGTCGTAAACGGACATCAACTTGCTAACAATGAAAAGACGGGCAATCTGCTTTTTAACGTTACCAATGCCGCAACCATCAATATGAATGGTTTCAACGGCTCGCTCCTTGCTCCCAACTCTGACATCAACGGCGGCGGCTGGCACCATGACGGTAACATTGTTTGTAAGTCATTCACCGGTAACACCGAGTTCGGCAACAACCCGTTCAATCCTCCCTTCGCCGACGATGATTTCGACTACGGCGACGATGATACAGACACAGATACGGATACAGACACGGATACCGATACGGATACAGATACTGATTCAGACACCGATACTGACACAGATTCTGACACTGACACAGATACCGATACAGATACCGATACTGATTCGGATACCGATACAGATACAGACACTGATACAGATACCGACACGGATACCGATACTGACACAGATACCGACACCGACACAGACACTGATTCAGACACAGACACTGACACGGATACTGACACAGACACAGATACGGACACTGACTCAGATACAGACACCGACACCGATTCAGACACAGATTCAGACACTGACACGGATACAGATACCGATACAGATACTGATTCAGACACCGATACGGATACCGATACTGACACAGACACTGATACAGACACTGACACGGATACAGATACCGATACCGATACCGATACTGACACAGATACGGACACAGACACAGATACGGATACTGACACTGACACAGATACGGATACTGACACGGATACAGATACAGATACAGATACAGACACAGATACCGATTCAGACACTGATACAGACACTGATACAGACACCGATACAGACACGGATACAGACACAGATACAGACACAGATACCGACACAGATACCGATACAGACACAGACACGGATACTGACACAGACACCGATACAGATACGGACACCG
>CABUEI010000018.1 GCA_902490585.1 uncultured Oscillospiraceae bacterium | reverse complement strand
ATTGCTAGAATTCAGACTGTAATTGCTCAGAAGAATGCTTAAATTACATTTATAATAGCTGTTGTTTGTTTACAAACAAAAAAACAAACCGCATAACAATGCGGTTTGTTCATCTGGCTGGGGTGGAAGGATTTGAACCCTCGAAATGGCGGAGTCAGAGTCCGATGCCTTACCACTTGGCGACACCCCAATATTCTTTTGTGTTGCACTGCCGTGACAACGTAGACTATTATATCACATCGAAAAGTGATTGTCAAGCATTTTTTGAAATATTTTTTTATTTTTTTCGCTGATTTTTCTATTTCTGATTACTCGAAGTAATACTATGCTTGACATCACCGATTTGTATAAATTATCTCAGGCTTTTTGTTCCTGCCCTTTGTTGACTATGAATATTCCCACGCTGATAAGCACAAGGGCAATGAGAGATTCAAGGCGGAACGCCTGCTGTACCTCACCAAGCAGAAGGGCAGAGAGGAGAACGCCGCAAACCGGGTTCATAAAACCGAAAACGGCAATTTTTGATACGGGATTGTATTTGAGCAGAGTGCTCCAGATTGAGTATGCACAGGCGGAAATAAAAGCAAGATACATAAGCATCAGAACGGCAGGAACGGGATTTCCCGGGATAGAAATATTACCGCCTGTCAGTAAGCCGATAACAGTCATGACTGCACCGCCGAAAAGGAATTGCCAGCCGCTGAGCATCATTGTGTCAGTATCGGCAGAAAAACGTTTGATGAGAACGGAAGAGATTGCATAAGCAACGGTGGAAATCAGTATAAATCCGTCGCCTGTAAGGCTGAACGCAGTAAGGAGCGATTTGTCAAGATTGATTACCACTATTCCTGCCGTGCCGAGCACACAGCCGATTATTTTTAAAGAAGTAAGCTTTTCAAGTCGGAAGATGAGCGAGGAAATCAGTATGCAGACAAACACGCTCATGCCCTCGATAACGGAGGATTTTACGCCGCTTGTGTTGGCAAGTCCGATATAAAAGAACAGGTACTGGATAATCGTCTGGAAAAGGCTCAGTGCGGTCACTTTCGGCAACTCTTTAAGCTTCGGGATCATCGGCTTTTTCTGCATGATACTTCCGATTATGATTACCATAATTCCTGCAATGAAAAAGCGCACGCCTGCAAAAAGTATTAGCGAAGACGGGCTTGAAGTATCAACCGCAAACAGCTCATATCCTATTTTTACACAAGGAAAAGCACTGCCCCACAGTGCAGAGCAGAATATAGCAAGTATGGCGGCTACCCATGTTTTAGTTAATGTATCGGCTTTCATATTGACCTCTGTTATAAAAAAAATCAGCGGCGTACCTGCGTAAATTTACACAGAAACACCGCTATATATTCTATCACCCGAAAGGGATAAGGTCAATACTATTTATAATATTTTGTTGCCGTGACTGCGTAAGGCTTACTTACTCAGCCGCATTGCGATAACCGATATATCGTCGCTCTTTTCATCTCCCGCATAGAACTTTGCTGTGTTTGCTACATCCTTTGAAAATTCTTTGAGGTCGGGTTGCTTGTCCATCTCTCTGTACAGCCATTTTTCGTTGAGTTCAGCACCGTCGCTGGTCATTACTATCATATCACGACTGCCTATAGTGAAAGTTCTTCTGTCGTACACAGGCTCGTCTTTTACTCCTATCGGTAAGCCCTTGCAACCTATCGTAACAAAGCGGTTCCCGCATTTTATATAGGTACTGGCGCTTCCTGCCTTGTAAAGATCGGTTTTTCCGCTGTAAAGGTCAATGGCACAGATTTCGAGAGTGGCAAAGCTCTCATCGGATGACTTGCACATAAGCGATGTGTTTATAACGTTTATCGCCGCATCTACGCCAACTCCCGCCTGCAAAAGACGTATAAGCATAGCACAGGCAAATGATGAATCCACCCTAGCCCTGCTTCCGCTTCCCATGCCGTCAGACAGCACTACATACGCAGTTCCGCTCTTGTCTATGAAACTTTCGTAATAATCTCCGCAGGCAGTGCCCTCAGTCTTGCTTATCTGGCATATTTCAACGTCAAGCGTGTAGGTCGTACCCGAAAAAAGACTTAATTTGCAGGCACCTCCCACACGGCTCAGCGACGGCAGATCAAAACGTCGGCGGAAAGCAAGCGTCATAGCTTCGCAGATATCCTGCTTTGAAGCAAAGAAACCGGTGTCGGAATAAGCCTCGACAGACATTCTTCCTTGTTCGCCGAGTTGAACATTCACAGCTTCGGCATCTTCGCAACCGAGCTTGTACAGAACGTTACGGGCGGTTTCGTTATACTGCGGTTCGATATCGCCGCTGTTTTCAATCTCGTCTGACAACTGGGATAAAATCTGTTCCGTTGCAGAAAGCTGAGCAGTCAGAATATTACGCATACGGGCGATTTTTCTTTTCTCTGTACAATCAGCTACATAAACGTCACAAAGTTGCCGCATTTTGCTTATCAGGTCATCTTTTTTAGGGCAACGGGTACTCAACGGCTCGGAAAAAGCACCCGGACCGATGTTTTCGCCCGATTTTATCATATTTGTAATTTTAGCAAACTGCTTTATGCTGTCGCCGTATTCCTTGCCCCAGCATTGCATATTGTATCTGCACTTTCTACAGATTTCATCGCAAGCGGTATTATACACCCAGCTTATATCGTTTCCTATATTGCTGTCAAGCTTTTCGGCGGTAATGCCGACAGTCCGTCTGACTTCTGCAATTGCTCCTCCTGCAAATTTAAGACGTTTTGAAAACAATCTCTTTATGCTGTTCTCGGTAGCAGTAAGCTTTGCTATATCCCCGTGTTCTGTGGTTAACTTTGCAGGAATCAGCATAAATACAGCGGATGACATGAATATATCTGCGACAACCGCAAGCTTCGGATTATCCATAGTGAACAGTGCCGTGCAGAGCGTGGCGGTAAGTACAAATCCGCCTGCTACACTTATTTTTTTACTTCCGGAAAACATCCCTCCCACAGCCGCCGCAGGAGCAAGAGCCGCCGCAAGAAAAGCGCTGTCGCCTGTTGCTACGGCACAGCCGAGTGCGGACGATGCGGCACATATTGCTCCGGCTCCGCTACCGTACTTCATAGAACAGCATAATGCAAGTCCCGAAGCGAAAATTATGCCTATATTGAATATACCGATGCTGTAATGCGACAGTATACCCGATATTATGGCACAACCGCTGAGAACGCAGACAAAGCTCAGAGGGTCACTGCATACCGTTACCTTTGCAAGCTCACGCTTTTCGGCAAGGCGTGAAAGACGTAAAGCGACAACCGCTCCGCCGCCTGCCATAGCGGACAGGATAATGCAGTTCATGACATCGCTGACGGTGGACGAGGTAAGAAAATTTGCCGCAAAAACCGAGCCTGCCGCAGTGATTGCCGAAACTATATCGGACATGGCTGACTTTCTGCGTGACACTATCATGCGAATTGCAACAACTGACAACAGGGCAGAAGTAACGGTTACACCGTCGGAGTAATTTCCGCCGAGAATGTAGCCTGCCACGCTTCCGACAAATGCACTGATACAGTCAATTCCGCTCATAGCCGCCGCAAATGATGCCGCAAACGGCGAGGGTTTTCCGAGAACGGTACTCATTGAGATTATCGCCGCCGCTATCATTACTGCCGTGCATCTTATTACCGAATGTTCACGGATATGTATCTTATCTTTTGTTACTGCCCTTGACATTGTAAACTTCCTTTCGCATTTAAACGTCCGCTACCGACATGGGATAGCCGACTATGTAATTATTTTACAATTCACGGACAGCGTTTTTTGTCACATCGGGTAGTGACATTGTGCGAACAAAAGGGTGTGCTGTCGTATACGGGATAATACGATTTCAAGCGATTTTATTTCTGAATTAACGACAGCAAAAAGAGCTTGTTTATTTTGACATATCGTGTCGTTGGTTTTTTTGTAAAATCAAAAGGGAATAATTGACATTTGACGAATATAGTGATATCATAAATTCACAGATATTTAAAAAGTTATAACGGTAATGCAAGTTAAAAACGTTACTGTGTGAAAGGAAAAAATCATGCGAAATCTTATCAGAGCCACAGCGCTCGTTTTATCCGCATTTATGCTTTTCGGCTGTGCCGATAATTCGGCAAACAATAATTCAGAGCATACCGTTTTGTATACGGATAGCTTATCGGCTGATTCGTCAATTTCTGCAAACCAATCAGATGAACAGATAAACAATATTACCGATATATCGGCTGAGGGAGGTAATCCGGGTAATCCCGAAAGCTTTTCTCTGAAGATCACGATTGCAGAGGACAAGTATTTTGTCGATGATCTTGAAATTGCTTTTGAAGAGCTGAAAACCGTGATAGACACTCTGGAAAAAGGCTCGGCAGTAAAAATAGCCGATGAAAACTCAACTCTCAGGGCGTTCAATGCCGTAAAGAATTATCTTGCCGAAAAAGAAATCACATACAGCTTTGAATAAAACCGGGATATAACAAAAGAGCAACAGCGACCGTGGCAGTGTATGCACGGTCGTTTTTTATGTCATTTAAAGGCAGAAAGCACAGTGGCACAATGGCACACTGTGTCATAAAATGTAGAGGGTACCCGGATAACAATACTGTTCAAGGAGGAAAAACAATGGCAACATTCACAAACGTTGCTACCCTTTCGTATAACGGCACGGTAGTAAACTCAAACGTAACCACAGGCGAGATACAGCAGATGCTTGCCGCAACAAAGTATGCGCTTTCCGAAACCTACGCACAGGGTGACGATATAACCTATATAATAAATATCGTCAACACGGGAACGACCGCATTTACAGACCTTACCGTAACAGATGACCTCGGAGCATACGCTTTTGAAACAAATACTGTCTATCCGCTGAGATATGCAGGAGATATACGTTATTTCATCAACGGCGTGCTTCAGACCGCTCCTACCGTTACGGCAGGTCCGACTCTGGTGATTACGGGAATAAATGTTCCCGCAAATTCGGAAGCACAGATTGTATACAAGGCTGAAATCACAGCCTATGCACCGCTTGATATTGAGGGTTCGGTAACTAACAATATCACTGTTACAGGCGGTGGTATCGCAGAACCGCTTACTGCTACCGAAACAGTAAATGCGGTTGTAGCGGCTGTGCTTGATATCGAAAAGGCTCTCAGCCCGACGATAGTCAGCGAAAACGGTCAGATAACCTACACTTTCACTATCACAAACAGAGGCAACACGGCTGTTACCGATGCAGATGAAGTTGTTCTGCGTGATGTATTCAACCCGATACTGAAAAACATTAAGGTAACCTACAACGGTACAGCTCTTGATGACACACAGTACACCTACAGCGAAACTACCGGTGTGTTTGAAACGGCAAACGGTGCAATTACAGTACCTGCGGCAACATTTGCCACAAACCCCGACGGCACTGTTGCGGTTACTCCCGGTACTGCGGTGGTTACTGTTACGGGCAATATCTGATAAAAGGTATACACCTGCTATCTGCGGTTTAACTGTCAAAGGAGCAATATGAAAAAGAGCGGTACGGAGAAATCCGTGCCGCTTATACATAACATAAAAACCGCCCTGCTTTCGCAGAGCGGTTTATTTTAGTTCTGAGCGTTATTTTCGTTGCTTTCAACGTTTTCCTTGTTTTCGGATTCTGTCGTTTCATACTCGTCTGACAGGTTATCTTCAATCCACTTTGCCATCATCAGCGGTGAAAGGATAATATCCATTGTCTTCTGTTCACCGTCGCTTACGCTTTCCATAGTGACGATTTCGCCCTTTTCACGACCCTCACTGCCGATAATATCGTATGTCAGCTGACAACGGTATTTGATAGAACACAGCAGGAACTCGGGGGGAATAACCTCGCAGGTGGAGATTTCATCAAGCCATACGAACGGGCTCATACCGCCGATGCTGATATCCTCGATAATCCAGCCGCTTGCGGCATAGGAGTCGTTTGCACACATATAAAGAGAGAACTTGAACTTTTCTTCTCTGTCGTCCTTGAACAGACCGACTTCAAAGCTCTTAATAACGTAGTTATTGATAATGCTTGATTCAAATCCGCAACACGAGCAGGTTCCGCCGTAGCCGAACATTGTACCGTTTATATCCTTTGCAAAATAGTTGCGGTAAACACGCAGATTTGAAAGATTACGCAGTGCCTTGTATTTTGTACGCAGGAACTGTAATTCGTCTGCTGTGATTGACGGCAGGGGCTTGTAGTAGTACGGAATCTGGTCGAGAAGTACCTGGTTCGGTTCTTCCGTGCTTGAGTAGAACTGGCTGAGAACGTTATTGTTCTCGCCTACAAGCAGATATTCAACATACTTTGCGAACTCGGGTTTTGTTAAGTCGTCACGCAGTACAACATACTTTGTGATATTCTGACGTTCCTCGTCGCTTATCGGGTCGTTGATATCTATGATACGGATAATCTTGTCTTTTTCGCCGAGAAGAGCGATACGGGGAATTTTAAGGTCACAGATATAAAGGTTGGGGATAACCGCAGACACCTTTTCATCTGTAAGATTGCTTTCACGCAGAAGGCTCATCAGCGAAGCCTTTTCAAACGAATAACCGGACTTCATGAACGGGAAGTCGAACACACGTCCGTTGAACATTCCGCAGTTGATAAGTGCGTAAACGTCGCCGATTATCTCAAGAAGGTCGGCGTTGGTGATACTGCTGGGTATCATGAACTGCTTGCCGTAAGCGGCAAATCTGAACTTCTTGTTGATATCAAGCTGGAGCGTTATGTCACTGCCTTGCTGTTTCATCTCACGCAGGAAGGTCATTGTGTCCTTGCCCTGTGTGAAGCTGTTTATCAGCATATTTATGACTTCGTTGTATATCTGGTGATTTTCAAAGCTGTTCTTGTGTGCAACAATGCAGTCGTAAGCACGCTTGAGGTTATGTACCGTCATTCGTGCAACGTCAAAGTTGTGGGTAATGTCACGGTAGTGTACGTTGAACTGGAAGTATCTCATTCCGATCTTGTAGTCCTGACCGTACATTGTATCGAACAGACCGAGTGCACCGATAAGTGCGTCCTCGTCGGCAACCGCATCGTTTATAACGTATTTACCGAGCTTTAAGCTTACTATGCTTCTGAATCCGAAACTCAGATCAAAGTCCTTGATTGCAGGGTTTTTCTCGCTGTCAAGAACGTATGTATCGCCGTTGAAATTGAAGTTGTAGCAGAACTCTCTGCCCTCTTCTTCCGTTTCCTCGTCAATCCAGTTGTAGCTTGCCATTATGATGTTTTCGGGCATATCGGCTACGTCCTTGCGCATCTTTACAAGCTCATCTTCAATATATTCGGTAAATGCCGAGCCGCTCTCATGCTCCTGCTTTGAAACATGGTCGGTCATAGAGAAGAAACCGAGCTGCTTTACCTCAGAGTAGGGCATAGGTTCAGTCTTTCCGGGTAACAGCAGTGAAATACTGTTGTGGAAAACACTGCGTAAATCGCCTACCATAACGCTGGTGGTGAGATAATTGCTGAAGAACTCAAACACATAGTGTTTCGGACGCATATAGTACTTATCCGAATTTGTTCTCGGCAGAAGCTCAAGAACAAAGTAGCGTGAGTACTTTTCAATCATATACTTGAGGTCCCTGTTGATAGCTTCGGAAACCTCTTCCTCGCACTCATGGCGGATACCTGTTCTGTGCGTTGTGATATATGAGTTCGGCACACTGATAAAGAATGCCGAAAGCTTTTCCTTGATGAAATCCTCGCCGGTTGACTTTATAAGTCCTGTCAGCTCGTATGTCGAGAAGTAGTTGTACTTATCGAGAAGTACCTTTACAATAGTGTCACGTCTTGCGGCTGATACGGCAAACGGGATAAGATATACAAATCCCTCGTTTTCATGCCAGATAAACTCGATAACGCTCTTACCGTTCTGTAAGAAACGTACTGTTGGGTCATCATCGGGTGTTTTCTGATAACGGATAACTTTATATACGGCAAGGGGCTTGCCCATATCCATAACGGCAACGTTGAACGTGCGGTTCGGATTTTCAGCCTCGCCGAATCTTCCGAGCTGTTTCTTTCTGATGAATGCAAAGCAGAATTCAACAAGGTTTATATATTCGCCCTTGTGGATCGTGAGATTTACAAGGTTCTCCTTGATCTTTGCCTGTTCTTCTTCCGATACCTTGAAGATGATCTCGGTTCCCTTGAATACAGGAGCGGTCAGGTTGAGCTCTCTTATCTTGAGGATACCTGCGTCGTTTACTATTCTGAAAGCAAAGTTGTTTGAACGGAGTTTCAGCCACTCAACGTTCATGAATACGCTCTTTGAACCTACGCCGAAACGGCCTTCACGGGACTTGTCGCCGTCACTTCTGCCGATACTCAGATAGTAGAGTATCTGTTCAAGAGTAAAGCCGTCCTCATTGTATGTCAGTCTTACCTCTCCGTCCTGCTCAAAGTTGAAAAGTACCTTGATATCGGGGTCAGAGTAGTAGCAACCGAATGTATTCTGTAAAAGTTCTCTTATTATTGATTCTTTCGGATAGTCGCTGACTGACAGCGAGGCGTTATACGGTGTACGTCCGCCGAATACCGAGTTGAAATAGTCTTTGAACGGGGTGCTGTCGGCTTCGCCTGTGTAAAGCAGGTTCTGCATCTTCATCAGCGACTGTTCCATTACTTCACGGTTTTCGTTTGCGTGTGCCTGATAAAAGTCGCCTAAAAGTCCCGCAATTTCTTCGTTACGAAAAGCCTCCACCTTACATCACTCCCTCATTGTATTTTTTCATGAATTGTCTGAACGTTTCCTGTATCATGAAATTATCCGTGAGATATCTCCAGGAGTTCAGAAGTACCGGCATTTTCACCGTGTCGGGTAACTGGTTTACGCAAAGGCGTAATTCAGCACTCTTGTTGTCGGTGATGAAGTTTTCAAATGCCTTTTCGGCTGCCTTTACGCCTGCCGATATATCAATCGTTGAACACTGCTGCTTGTATGAATTGTACTGCTCGCTGTACAGACATTCTTCAAGTTCCGCACCCGACAGAGCAACTATGTGCTGCTGTTCGTCAAGGCAGAGAAGAGCGCCCTTGAAGCGTTCAAGCGCTTCCTTTATCATGGGTTTCAGTACCTTTTCTTCGGTAGATGCGTTTTCTTTGATTCTTGTTTCAAGTCCGAAAGCACGGTAAATCTTATCAAGCTTCAGCTTTGTGTATTCATGTGTCTTTGCGGCGGTAGAAATGTCTATCGAGGGTGAAATGTTGTAGTCGCCACGGAACTGTGTTATTACATCGTGGCAGTTTGAAACCTCGCCCGTATAGGAGCATACATACTGTAGATCTCTTATTGCATCGGTGATAAGCTGTGCGGCGTTGGGCAGATCGAACAGAACGTTTCTTCCGGGAAGTCCTGCAACGATGCTCTTATAGATCTTGCCGAACAGAACCTTTGACAACATTCTTGAGTCAAACAGCTTGTTCTTGTCGCACATAACGATGAATTCTCTCGACTGCTCGTTTTTACCGCCGTGTCTTGCGGCACGCTGTTCAAATATAACGGGGCTGTCGGGAAGCTCATAGTTGAATATATGCGTGAAGCTCTTCACCTGAGGATTTATTGAACCTACCTTGTCAACTGTAAGTACGATCCTTGCGTTGTCACGCATATCGTCTGTGAAATTATCATAGCGTGTGTTGAAGATGTCGCCTCTGTCTATCTTCAGCAGTCCGCTTATATTCGGATAAAGAGCGGAGATTACTTTTTTGAGATACAGGATAGTCGAACCTGTCACGCAGTAAACCACGGCTCTGTTTTCCGAACTTTTCAGCACCTCGTCCAGCTTTGTAAGGAAGCAGTCAAGCTTCTTGTCAACTTCACGCAGTTCCTGTACGTCTGCCACATTGTATGAGGGCTTGGTGTAGGTTTTCTTAGCCTCAAGTCCGTACTCTTCAAATATGTTTCCGCCCTGTGAGTAAAGCGGAAGTCCTGTCTTTATGTCGATAAGTCTTCTTGAATTTGATATGAAATCCTGAGAGAACTCATATTCAAGCATTACAACGTTTCTTGCGACCTCGCCGTTATACACGGACTTGTCAAAGTAACGCATTATCGGCGTATCGGGGTCGAAACAGATCGACTTTTCGTCAAATGTCACACTGTCAACGGCATTTGCTTTTTCTTCGTCGGCAAGCAGTGCCTTTACAAGCAACTTTATGTCGTCATAGCTCTGAAGATATCCGCAGGGCACGGGGCTCAGTATAACGAGCTTGTCTGTCTTTGCCTTGATATGCTCTGTGTAAAGTTCACACTTGATACCCGATGTGCTCAGACCTGCGTCTATTATCACAAGATCCCATGTAAGACCTGCGTCTGCAAATTTCTGCATAAGCGGATTATCCGCCTCGAGTGCTTCTTCTGCGATTATATATGTATTTGAAGTGTTTTCGTTAAAATAAGTGATAGCCTTGGACGAACCCGATATCATCTTGAAATCAACGCCGTTTCCCGTAACAACCGAACGGTACCAGCTGTGCATGAGGTGTCTGGGGCATATCAGAAGAATGTTCGGTGTCTGCTTTTCAAGCACCGTATCAAGTATGCCTATCTTTGCCTTTGTAGCCTTATCCGAGCCGTATTCGTCAAGAACAAGACAAAAGCCGAATTTATTTAATTTTTCGTGAAAAGAACAGCTTATCGCACTCAGGTCTTTGCCGTAGTATGATATCCATTTAATCTCTTCGGTATTCAATAGATCACCCTCCGCTCTCCCGCATCTGCCGATACAGGTTGAATAATATAACTATTATAATACATTTGAGCATTTTTTACAACAGATATTTCACATTTTATAGAAAATCCATAAAAAACGAATTGAAATTTTAGCAAAAAGCGACAAACAAATTTTATTATCGTCCGCAGTAATTTCAAGAAAATTTGTCTTTAATTTATCGCTTTCGGTTCGACTTTACTTGACAAAAGGCGATAAATATAGTATGATACTGATATATGTCAAAGGGGAGTGGTGTGCTTGTATTTCGGTAGTGTCAGATTTTTCAAGCATCTGATTCTGACTGTAACGGCTTTATTGATAATTGTACCGACAGTACTTTGTATATTGCTTGCCGTTGATAACGGTAAAAAGTCCGAAGAGATTGACAGGCTGAATTCTCAGCTTTCCGCACAATCTCAGATATCGCAGGTATCACAGTCATCGGACGATCAGAGCAGAACGTCTTCGGCGACAGAAAGTTCCGAAAACAGTAAAGCGGAGCCTTCTGTGACCGAAAGCGAAAAGCCTGCGACAACAGCTGCCACAACAACGGCGACAACCGCAGAAACTACAACAAAAGCCCCTGAAACTACCGTATCTGCGCCCGAAAGCATTCCCGACAGCGAGAATTCCGATAAATCCTACACCACGCTTTTCCCCGACCTTTACGCAGAGAAATACGACGGTGAATATGATGACAGCACAAATACCGTTTATCTTACATTTGACGACGGACCTTCGGTGCTGACGGAAAACCTGCTTTATTATTTAAGACAGGAAAACGTAAAGGCTACTTTCTTTGTGGTTCCCGAACATACCGATTACTGTTATTCGCTTTTAAAGCAGATAAGCGATGCAGGACATTCGATAGGTATACATTCGGCTTCGCACGATTACGAAAAGATTTACGCCTCGGTTGACGCATTTCTTGACGATTTCAATGAGGCTTACGAGATAGTTCTTGAGGCTACCGGAAAAGCCCCCGATATTTACAGATTTCCGGGCGGCAGTGTGAATGATTATAACGAAAAGACCCGTGACGATATAATCTCCGAGATGGATCGCAGAGGTTTTACATATTTCGACTGGAACGTTGACAGCAACGACTGGCAGGGTTACGGCTGGACAACGCTGTACACTAATGTTTTAAAAGATGCAGAGGAATTTTCCTCACCCGTGATACTCTTCCATAATACAGGCGACCGTGATAATACGGTGCTTGTGATAGAAGATATTATCAAGGCACTGAAAAACAAAGGCTATAAATTCGGCAGTCTTTCTCAGAAGATAAAGCCGGTTCAATTCTAAATTCTGATTTCAAGAAAGGGATAACAATGGGAATCAAGGATAATTTCACACAGGCTATGAAGGAGCTCACAAATCCCAGACCGTCTGACAATCGTAAAGAGGTCAAGGACGTTGCCTCATACATGAATGATACTGCCGACGCTCAGCCGACAGAGCCCGTACAGAATGCTCAGCAGGCTCAGACAGCTCAGAATATACAGCCCGAACAGACACAGCAGAATGTGAATGTCAATGCAACCGATAACGGTTTTGCACAGCAGGCTCAGGGACAGGACTTCTCACAGAGGATTGCCCGTGATATGAACGAACAGTATAATCAGAATAATAATTTTGCTCAGAATGTGCAGAATAACAGTTTTGCACAGAACGATACAGTCAATTCGGACAACGGTTTCGGACAGAATATGCAGAACGCTCAGAACGGATTTGCTCAGAGCGGAAATTCCGACAACGGCGGCAATAATCCTTTCATGAACAGCATGAGAACAGAGAACTCACAGGAAATGACCGTTATTTCAAAGAACACGATGATAGACGGTAATATCCGTTCGTTTGCCGATATGAAGATTGACGGAAACATCAAGGGTAATGTCGAAACGACCAAGAATATCAATATAAACGGTAAAGTTGTAGGCGACCTTACCTGCGATAATATCAGCATGAAGAATTCCGCTGTACAGGGAAATGTCCGCCTTAAAGGACAGGCTGTTATGGCTAACGATTCAATGCTGATAGGCGACCTTACATCGCAGGTTGCACAGCTCAACGGCAAGATAAAGGGCAACATCGAGATTTCAGGCAAGATCATGCTTGACAGAGATTCCGTTATAATAGGTGATATCAAGGCAGGCTCAATTGCAATTTCCGACGGTGCCGTGATAAACGGCTTTGTTACCACAACTTATCTTTCCAAGGATGAAAGTGCTAATATCTTCCCCGAAAACATTGCACTCGGAGAATAAGCATAAGAATATAAATAAGCCCTGCATTGCGGGGCTTTTATTTGACTGTTGATAAGGGAGGTTTTGCAATGCCGCAGAACAATGAAATAAAAACGCTTACACCCGAACAGATTGAAAATAACAAACAGCAGATCACAGACATTTTCAGGACCCACGTTCACAGGGACGGTTCGGAAAAACTGCTCGACTATCTTGTAAACAAGAGTGATTTCTTTACAGCGCCTGCAAGCACCCGTTTCCACGGCTCGTATGACGGCGGCCTTGCACAGCACTCACTGAATGTTTATAACTGTTTCAAGGCTTATCTTGAAAGAGAACGTGTGCGTGAGCTGTACGACCTCAATGCAAGCGAGGAAACAATGGCTGTATGCGCTCTTCTCCACGATATCTGCAAGGTAAACGTATATACGAGAGGTACAAGAAACGTAAAGAACGAGGAAACAGGGCAGTGGGAGAAAGTCCCTGCATATTTCTTTGACGACAGATTGCCGTACGGCCACGGTGAAAAATCAGTCTATATGATAACCGGATTTATGCGTCTTACCCGTGAGGAAGCTTTTGCTATCCGTTATCACATGGGCTTTTCCGGAGATGAGCCGGTCGGAAATGTCGGTAAGGCGTTTGAAATGTTCCCCCTTGCATTCGCCCTCAGTACCGCCGATATGGAAGCTACATATTTCCTTGACTGATAATCGGTATAACAGCATAATTAAAAGAGCAGCCTTCCGACTGCTCTTTGCTATATCCCTATATATCAGAAATTAATAACCCCTAAATGCTCCAGCAGAATTTTAGTACCGATAAGTATTAATATGATACCTCCGACAAGCTCCGCCTTTGACTTGTACTTTGTACCGAAAACATTTCCGACCTTCAGTCCTATTGCGGAAAGAATAAATGTCGTAGCTCCGATAAACAATACAGCCGTAACTATATTTACATCGGGAAGAAGGGCAAAGGTTATACCTACCGCAAGTGCGTCGATACTTGTCGCTATCGCAAGCAGAAGCATTGTCTTGAAGCTGAACGATGCGTCAAGCTTTTCCTCGTCCTTTGACAGTGCTTCTCTTATCATATTACCGCCGATAAGGCACAGCAATACAAATGCTATCCAGTGGTCAACCGCAGTGATATACTGCTCGAATGCCGAACCGAGAAGATAACCCAACGTAGGCATTATAGCCTGAAATCCGCCGAACCATGCTCCGATAATAAGATAGTGCTTTGCTTTAAGCTGTCGCTCGGACAGACCCTTACAGACGCTTACCGCAAATGCGTCCATTGACAGTCCCACAGCAACAAGAAATAATTCTAACAGTCCCATAATTTGTCCTCCGAATATAGTATATGTAGGAGCTTATCCGAAAATGAGCAATAAAAAAGACCTGAGTACAGTTATCCTGTACTCAAGTCTCAACATTTAAGACAAACCAGACTGTAATTTAAAATCACTGCCAGTATGTTGACTTGCCACGATATTTCGCCGTCTACTCCCTCAAGTTATGGGTATTATAGCACAGCCAAAGATAAAAGTCAAGCATTATTTTCAGACTTCGCCGACAATGCCGGCTATACCGTCACAGCAAAGTGTACCGAGCGTCTGCGATACCTTTTCTATATCTGTACTGCGGTCGCTGTTGAACCAGCGGTGATATACGACAAGCATACCCGACAGAATAAAATCGGTCATAATAGTTACAGTGGATTCATCAAGATCCATCTGGCTTGCAAAGGCGTTCCTTACACACTTGTCAAGCTTTCCGTCCTTGTTGACAAACAGGTTCGCACTTGATGATGCTTTCATCAGATAACCGTAGAACTCAAGATTGTCATTGAGCTTTTCGGTAAGTCTTGAAAACAGCACCGACGGGTCACGCAGTGTCATTTTAAGGTCAATGCCGCTGAGCAGATCTTCAAACTCACCTACAAGTTCCTTTTCGATTTCTTCCGTTATCTCATATACGCCGCTGTAGTAATTATAGAACGTCTTACGGTTGATATCGGCGGTATCGGCTATATCCTTGATAGTTATCTTGTTTATATCCTTTTCGCTTATCAGTTTTGCGAATGCGTTCCTTATCGCTTTTTTAGTTTTGATTACCCTGCGGTCGAGCTTTTTCTCTTCCTGCATACAATTCACCTTATTTCGTATCGGAGTTGATTTATTCTACATTTTTCGACAATTATGTATATTATTCTACATATAAAATTAATCTGCGGGTATTATTCCACAGCGACTGCCTACAACGTCCATTGCAGTTACACCACATTTATATTATAATACACACATGGGGCATAAGTCAAGTGGTGAGTAATAAATATTTAACGCTTATTTCATTTAATAAAAATGTTATTTAATGTTAGAAAGTGAGCGTGAATAAATCCCACGACCCCGTTTATCAAAATAATTCAACCTTACTTATAAGGAGAGGAATTTATGAGACCTGTAAAAATTATCACCGATTCCTGTGCGGATATCGGTAAGGATTTAAGAGAAAAGTATGATATTGACTACGCCCGTATGCAGACCACATACAAGGATAAAGAGCAGTGGGCAAGCCTTGATTTTGAGTATTACACACCCAAGGAGCTTTACGACATAATGCGTAACGGCGAGCGTGTGTTCACAAACCAGGTGCCTGCCGAGGAATTTGAAAAGGTATTTTCAAAGTATCTTGCAGAGGGCTTCAATATAGTTTACATAGGCTGTTCGTTAAAGCTTTCAGGCTCGGTAAACACAGGCGAGGTTGTCGCAAAGAAGCTTCTTGCAGATTACCCCGATGCTGAGATCTACTGTATAGATTCAAAGAATTCCTGCATGGCAGAGGGTGCGCTTGCAATAAGAGCATCTGAATATGCAAAGCAGGGTATGAGTGCAAAGGAAGTTGCAGACAAAATAACGGCAGAGCGCAAGCAGATAAATATGTTCGTTACCGTTCACAGCCTTGACTGCCTTAAAAGAGCAGGCAGAGTTAAGGCTTCTTCCGCATTCTTCGGTAATCTGTTCGGTGTAAAGCCTATCATAATTTCCGATGTCAACGGCAACAACACACCTATCAAAAAGGTAAAGGGTCGTGCCGCATCTCTTGCAGAGATAGTAGCACTTCTCAAAGAAGCTGTCGGAGATACAAAACAGGAGCGTATCTACATAGCTCACGCTGACTGTGCAGAAGAGGCAGAACAGCTCAGAGAAATGGTAAAGAAAGAAATCCCCTGTGATGAAATATATGTCGGCTATATCGGACCTATCGTCGGCGCATCTGTAGGACCTAATACACTCGGCGTATTCGGTTTCGGAAAAGAAGTAACTTTCGAGGGCTGATATAATGCAGACAAAGACGATTGACGGGCAGACATTCATAAAAATGGTGAGCGGCGGTGCGGCTAATCTCCGTGCCAATGCAAGTATAGTAAACGACCTCAATGTGTTCCCGATTCCCGACGGTGACACGGGTGAGAATATGTCAAGGACAATAGGCGGCGGACTCAGCCGTCTTGATATCCATGACGGACTTACTCTTGACAAGGCATCGAGAATGCTGGCAGACGGTATGCTGATGAGCGCAAGAGGAAATTCGGGAGTTATTCTTTCTCAGTTCTTCGCAGGTATTGCCAAAGGCTTTGAGGGAATTGAAAGCGCAAACCTTGAAGAGCTTGCAAATGCACTGAAATCAGGTGTTGAAAGTGCTTACGCCGCAGTTAACAAACCAACGGAGGGCACTATTCTTACCGTTGCAAGAGAAGCGGCGGATTATGCGGCAAGCCGAATCAATGCGGACAGCACATTCACAAGTTTTGCAAACGACTACATCAACGAGATGAACGCATCGCTCAGACGTACACCCGAACTTCTTGACGTTCTTAAAGAAGCAGGCGTTATCGACAGCGGCGGCGCAGGACTTTATTACATAGCCGACGGCGCAATAAAAGCGGCAAACGGAGAAGAATTTGTATCATCGGTTTCTCCTGATGATAACCATGCGGTTGACAATAATGTAAAGCCGATCAATACAAACGGCTTTGACGAAAACAGCGTGATGAAGTTCGGCTATTGCACAGAGTTTCTTTTACAGCTCCAGACCTGCAAGACGGATGTCAAAAATTTCGACCTTGATAAGCTGAAAGCATATCTTGAAACAGTCGGCGACTCAATAGTAGCGTTTATCAGCGGTACTGTCGTAAAGGTTCACGTTCACACAATGACACCCGGTACAGTGCTTGACTACTGCCAGCAGTACGGCGAGTTCCTGACGCTCAAGATTGAGAACATGACTCTCCAGCACAATGAAACGGTTATAAGCAACCGCTTTGACGAAAAGCGTGACGAGAGTAAAAAAGCTGAGAAAAAGCCTTATGCACTTGTTACCACAGCGTCGGGCGAGGGCATAAAGCAGACGTTTACAGAACTCGGTGCCGATTATGTTATCTACGGCGGACAGACCAACAACCCGTCAACCGAGGACTTCATATCCGCATTTGACAAGGTAAATGCAAAGACGATTTTCGTACTGCCAAACAACAGCAATATAATAATGGCGGCAAAGCAGGCGGCAGAGCTTTACAAGGACAGCGATGTGCGTGTAGTGCCCAGCCATAACATAGGCGAGGGCTATGCGGCACTGACAATGTTATCTTATGACAGCGGCGACACTGACGCTATCGCAGGTGAACTTGAAGACGCTATGCAGGGCGTGATCACGGGTATGATTACTCATTCCGTGCGTGATGCGGATATAGACGGAGTAAGCATAGACAAGGATTCCTACATAGGCTTTACCGACAAGAAAATGCTTGCGTCCGACGGCAACAAGATTGACACCGCAATGTTACTGCTTGAAAAGCTGAACGCAAAAAGCCACGAATTTCTTATAGCAGTATTCGGCAAGGAAATGAACGACAGCGAGCGTGAAGAATTTACCGCCCGTATGTCTGCCGAATATCCCATGATGGAAGTTTACACTATAGACGGAGGACAGGAAGTATACGACCTTATGCTTATCCTGCAATAATTATGAAACCTGAAACGATAATCGTATTTATTCTGGCGGCAATTGTACCGTATCTTGTATGCGGACTGAATCCCGCAATCGTAATGTCAAAACTGATATACCATCATGATATAAGAGAGCTCGGAAGCAAGAACCCCGGTTTTACAAACTTCAAGCGTGTTTTCGGCGGAAAATATGCGTGGTTTGTATTCCTGCTTGACATTCTGAAATCCTTTATAGTGTGCCTTGCGGCAGGATTTGCATTCGGTGCTGTAGGCGAAACGTTCCAGCTCGGTGCGGCTTATGCAGGACTGTTTGCAATGCTCGGACACTGCTTCCCCGTATGGTATAAATTCAGCGGCGGAAAGGCGTTTCTTGTTGCGGTAGGCTCGATCTGGCTTATCGACTGGAGAACCGCACTTATTGCAATGGCGATAATGATGATACTTCTCTTTACGGTGAAGTTCATGTCGCTGTCGGTTATAATTGCAGGCATTTCCTGCCCGATAACACTTGCAATATTCGGTGCACCTGTCCCTGTGCTGATATTGTGTATTCTCTCTGTAGCTCTTATGACATGGCGTCATAAAGAAAATATCAAGCGTCTTATCAAAGGCACAGAGCCGAAATTTTCACTTAAAAGCAAAAAAGCGTGATCCGTAAAAACGGACTGCTTACAGAATATCGCATATTCTCCTTTTCTTCGGTTACAATAATGTTAACTGACAGAAAGGAGATTTTTTATGCAGTTATCGGAATCGAAAACACTTGAAAACCTGAAAACCGCCTTTGCAAACGAGTCGGCGGCAATGGTACGTTACGAAATATATGCCGACAAGGCAGAAAAGGACGGCGACGAAGAGATATCGCAGGTGTTCCGCACCACAGCCAAAAACGAAAGGGCGCACGCAGAGATCTGGTTCGGACTTATTTTCGGAGGTATCCCAAAAACCGCCGAAGCCCTTGAAAGAGCGGCACACGGCGAAAATTACGAGTGGACGCAGATGTATAAGGAGTACGCCGAAACCGCAAGACAGGAGGGACTTGACAACATTGCCGATTTGTTTGAACAGGTCGGTGCGATAGAGAAAAGCCATGAAAGCAGGTTCAATCTGTTTGCAAAGAAGTTGTCGGACGGCAGTATACGCACCTCAGGCGGAGAAACAGTATGGCTGTGCAGAAACTGTGGCTATATCCACTGCGGTAACACACCTCCCGAATATTGTCCCGTGTGCAGAAAACCGCAGGGATATTTTCAGCGAAAGGACGACAGTATTTTATCATAGCCTATGAAAAAGATTGCATTTTTTGATACGAAATCCTACGATAAAGCTTCGTTCGACAGCGTGAATGACAAAGCGGAAAACAAATACGAAATAATCTACATCGAATCAAAGCTCAACTACCGCACCGCCGTCATGGCAAAAGGCTGTGACGCTGTCTGTGCCTTTGTAAATGACAGTATCGACAAAGCCACAATTGATACCCTCTGCGACGGCGGAACAAAGATAATAGCAATGAGAAGTGCAGGTTACAGCAATATAGATCTGAAAGCGGCAAACGGCAAAATCACCGTTGTGCGTGTGCCGGTATATTCACCCTATGCCGTAGCCGAGCACGCAATGGCACTTCTTCTGTCGCTGAACCGTAAGATACACAGAGCGTATATCCGTGTGCGTGACTTCAATTTCAACATTGCGGGCTTCACGGGTTTTGACCTTCACGGCAAGACCGCAGGAGTTATCGGTACAGGTAAGATAGGCAGAGCTTTTATAGATATCTGCCACGGCTTCGGTATGAATGTCTTGGCTTACGACCCCTACCCCGTGAAAGATGCGGATTTCACCTATACCGACCTTGACACGCTGTACGCCGGGAGCGATGTTATTTCACTGCACTGTCCGCTGACCGATAAGAACCGACGTATGCTTGACAGCAAAGCGTTTTCCAAGATGAAAAAGGATGTTTTCATTATCAATACCTCCAGGGGTGCGCTTATAGACAGCACCGCACTGCTTGACGCACTGAACAACGGCACGATAAGAGGCGCAGGACTTGACGTATACGAAGAAGAGGGCGATTTCTTCTTTGAAGATATGTCCGATACGATTATAAAGGACGATGTTCTTGCACTCCTCATTTCACGACCGAATGTGCTTCTGACCTCTCACCAGGCTTTTCTCACCCGTGAGGCACTGCGTAATATAGCCGTGACAACTCTTGAAAATCTTGATGATTTCTTCGGCGGTAAAGAGCTTGTGAACGAAGTGAAGATAAACAAATAGCACAAGGGAGCGGCAGAAAGACCTGTCGCTCCCCGATTTTTACGCCGATATCATCGGTTCATGCTTATCCGCAATTCTCTCTTGCATTACTCCCGCCGATGTAGTATAATTATTAAGATAGGGCAGATATGCCCGGGGAATACAACATCAAACAGAAAGAGGAACAGTATGGCACAGGAATTTACCGTATCGTTACAGGCAATAATTGATGAGTGCAAGCTCGAAGTTATTCACACACCGCAGGACCCTGCAAAGATATTCATCTCAAATATCGACGTAAACCGTCCCGGACTTCAGCTCGCAGGATTTTATGAATATTTCGACAAGGGTAGAATACAGATAATAGGCAAGGCTGAAACCGCATATCTTGAACAGTGCGGAGCAGAGATAAGAGCGCAGAGAATAAAGAAATTCTTCAGCGAACAGCCTGCCGCAGTAGTAGTTTCAAGAGGAATGGACATCATGCCCGAAATGCGTGAGCTTGCAAAAGAGCTTGATATTCCGCTTTTAAGAAGTGAAGAGAGTACCTCGACATTTACATCAAAGCTCGTTGCATATTTAAGCCTTCAGCTTGCCCCCAGAATTACCCGTCACGGCGTTCTTATCGAAGTATACGGCGAAGGTATGCTTATCCTCGGCGAAAGCGGCGTAGGTAAGAGCGAAACCGCCATAGAGCTTGTAAAGCGTGGTCACCGTCTGGTAGCGGACGATGCCGTTGAAATAAGAAAAGCGTCAAATATCACTCTCGTCGGCAGTTCGCCCGATAATATCCGTCACTTCATGGAACTCAGAGGTATCGGTATCATCAACGCAAGACAGCTTTTCGGTATGGGTGCTGTAAAGGTAAGCGAGAAGATAGATATGGTAGTCGAGCTTGAACTGTGGAATCCCGAAAAGGTTTACGACAGAATGGGTGTTGACAACCACTATGTTTCTATCCTCGGCGTAAAGGTTCCCTCACTTACGATCCCCGTAAAGCCCGGACGTAACCTTGCCGTTATCCTTGAAGTTGCGGCAATGAACAACAGACAGAAGAAGATGGGCTACAATGCCGCTCAGGAACTGCTTGACAACCTCGGTCTTGATATGGAGAGCAGTGACACTGTAAAGAGCATGGGCTGATGAGATAACACGGACAAATAAAAGGTGTATGCAGTCTAAAAGTCTCAATATTTGCTGAAAATGGGGCTGAGGGGCGTAGCCCCCAACAGGGACTAGGGGCGGTAGCCCCAGTAATATAGCCCCTTCCCGAGGGGAAGGGGTTTGGGGTTAGGGATAAAGAATTTGCTCTATTTCATAAAAACAGACTTTTCTACAAGCAGAAATTAAAAGAGACAAAAAGTGTAAGAACAACCAAAAGAAAGGATATGACCTTAAATGAAATTCGTTGCTGATATGCACACTCATACGTTGGCATCGGATCACGCATACTCGACTATAAGCGAGAACGCCGCTTCAGCCGCAAAGGCAGGACTGAGCTATCTCGGCATGACCGATCATTGCATAAATATGGAGGATTCGCCGCATATATGGCACTTCTGCAATATGAGCGTTATTCCTCATTTTCTGTCGGGAGTCCGTATAATAAAGGGTGTGGAAGCAAACCTTACCGGCTATAACGGCGAGCTTGATATAAACGATGATATTTATTACAACGTTGAGTGGATAAACGCTTCAATGCACAATCCGTGCATTGTGCCCGGAACTGCGGAGCAACATACAAACGCATATATAAAGGTTATGGATAACCCGAAAGTGTGCGTCCTCGGACATACCGAGTCAGCCGATTATCCGTATGATTACGATGCAGTCACAAAGGCGTGCAAGGAAAAGAACGTTTGCATGGAGTTCAACGTAAGCCGTTTCAGGAGTCAGACCTCGGTACAGCGTCTGCATGATATCATACTGCCGACCTGTGCAAAAAACGGTTGCTATGTTATCGTTGATTCAGATGCTCATTTCTGCGATAAGATCGGTGCGTTCAAAAAGGCAGAAGCACTTTTAAAGGATATTAATTTCCCCGAAGAGCTGATCGTCAACGCTGATCTTGAACGCTTTGAAAATTTCCTTAAAATCAAGGGAATAAAGACAAACGCTGAAATCGAGCCGGACGAAGACTGATATCACGGCGAATAAGCAAAAAAATAAAGAATATATTAAATACCGGAAGGAAATATAACATAATGTACAACATAGGAATTGACCTCGGCGGAACAAACATAAAGGTCGGAGTAGTAAACGACGATTTCAAAATCGTAGGCAAATCAAACATAAAGACTGATTTACCCCGCCCTGCCGAAGAAATAGCAGACAGCATAGCAAAGGGCGTTGAGCTTGCCTGCAAGGAAGCGAGAATAAGCGTAAAGGACATAAACAGTATCGGTATCGGAACACCCGGAGTAGCCGACAGAAACACGGGTGTGGTGCTTTATTCCTGCAATCTGGGATTTAACAATACCGATCTCGGCGGACTTTTAAAGGAACGTCTGGGTACTGATATATATGTTGAAAACGATGCTAACGTTGCGGCATACGGCGAGGTTCTCGGCGGTGCGGCAAAGGGTTACAAGGACGTTGTTGTAATTACGCTTGGCACAGGTGTCGGCGGCGGTATCATCATCGGCGGAAGAATTTACACAGGCTTCAACTTCTGCGGTGCGGAACTCGGCCATGTTGTAATTGAATACAACGGCAGACAGTGCAACTGCGGCAGAAAGGGCTGTTTTGAAGCTTACAGCTCGGCTACCGCACTGATAACAGCTACAAAGAAGGCTATGGAAGAAGATAAGGACAGCAAGATGTGGAGCATAGCAGGCAGTCTTGACAAGGTTGACGGCAAGACCGCATTCGACGCTATGAGAGCAGGCGACAAGAGCGGTAAGGCTGTAGTTGACGAGTACCTGAATTATCTCGGATGCGGACTTACAAACGTTGTAAACACATTCCAGCCCGAAATGTTACTTATCGGCGGCGGTATCTGCAAGGAGGGCGACTACCTCACAAAACCGCTCGAAGAGTATATCAAGCGTGAGAGCTATTGCATAAATCCCGAACGTTCGACTGTTCTCGGTATCTGTAAGCTCGGTAACGATGCAGGAATTGTCGGAGCGGCAAACCTCTACAGACTTAAAGACTAAGGCTCATAACCGGGGAAGTTTATTTGGCGGATTACCGCAAAAAAATAAATTTACAAGGAGTATGCTTTGAACGATTACAGCATATTGGAGCAGACTGCCGGAAAATACGGCGCAGTCGTGCTGAAAAATGAACCTATGAAAGCTCACACCTCGTTCCGTATCGGCGGACCGTGTGACGTGATGATAAAGATAAATTGCGAAGCACTGCTGTGTGAACTTATAAAGCAGTGCCGTGAGAATGATATAAAGTATTACATTGTCGGCAGAGGAAGCAATATTCTTGTTTCCGATGAGGGATTGCACGGAGTCGTATTGCTTATCGGAAGCGATTTCGGCTCGGTGCGTGTAGACGGCGAATATATAGAGTGCAATGCAGGCGCATCTCTTGCGGCAGTCTGTACGGTGGCTCTTGAAAACGAGCTTACCGGACTTGAATTTGCATACGGTATACCGGGTTCTGTCGGCGGTGCTATATTCATGAATGCAGGTGCATACGGCGGAGAGATGAAAGATGTCGTTGTGTCATGCCGCTATATAACCGAGAAAGGCGACATCAGGGAAATTCCGCTTGAAAAAATGGAGCTTTCCTACAGACACAGCTTTTTCTCAGAACGTAATCTTTGCATAACCTCTGTCAGAATGAAGCTTGCAAAGGGCGAGCGTGACAAGATTAAAGAACGCATGGATACACTTATGGAACGCCGTAAGGATAAGCAACCGCTTGAATACCCCAGTGCAGGCAGTACATTCAAGCGTCCCGAGGGTGACTTTGCCGCAAGGCTTATCGAAGTCTGCGGACTGAAGGGCACTGCTTGCGGAGGAGCTGAGGTCAGCACCAAGCACAGCGGTTTTGTAATAAACAAGGACAATGCGACATTTGACGATGTAATGGGCGTTGTCGATATAGTAAAGCAAAAAGTCAAAGAGCAGACAGGCGTAATGCTTGAATGCGAAGTGCTGATAATGAAGTGAAAAATGTTCGTTTTATATTGTTGATAAACATAATTGGGGTTTGGGGCGTAGCCCCAAGCAGGGTGAGGGCGGCAGCCCCACACTCAGCCCCTTTCCCGGGGAAAGGGGTTTTCGGCAAGGATGCCGAAATAAGGACACACTAAGCTTTGCAGGACGCAAAGCCATCAGAGTGTCCTAAAGGGGATAGGGATTGAGAAGTTTCTCTATTTCTATAAAACGGATTTTTTACAAACCATAAGTAAGTATAAGTAATTCATTATTAATTAAAGAAAAAGGGCGCAGGGAAAGGAACACAAATGAAAACCGAATTTGTTATAGTAACGGGAATTTCGGGTGCAGGCAAATCATGTGCGGTAAACGTTATGGAGGATATCGGCTATTTCTGCATTGATAATATGCCGCCTCAGCTTATACCGAAATTTGCCGAGATATGCGAGGAAAACGACGATATTTCAAAAGTCGCAATAGTAACCGATATCCGTGGCGGAACCATGTTCTTAAATCTCAGCGCCACTATTGAACAGCTCAGAAAACTTGGACTTGATTTCAAACTTCTGTTCGTTGACGCAAAACACCATGTCGTAAAACAGCGATACAGGGAGACACGCCGTAAGCATCCGCTTTTTGATGCAACCAACGGCGATATCGACAAGGCAATCGACGCAGAAAGAGAGATACTCGAACCTCTGCGTGAAACAGCCGATTATTATATCGACACAAGCCTTATGTCAACCTCGACGCTCAAGGAAAACGTTCGTAACATATTCCTTGATACGCCGTCCGACAGCATGACTATTAGCTGTATTTCGTTCGGTTTCAAGTACGGTGTGCCGAATGAAGCGGATCTGGTATTTGATGTGCGTTGCCTGCCAAATCCCTATTACATACCCGAGCTTAAAGAAAAGTCGGGAATTGATAAAGAGGTAAGGGATTATGTAATGAGCTTTGAAAGCTCACAGACCTTGCAAGCAAAATTATTCGACCTTATAGATTTCCTGATACCGCAGTATCTGCATGAGGGCAAGAGCCAGCTTGTAATAGCATTCGGCTGTACAGGCGGTAAGCACCGCAGTGCGACGTTTGCGGAAAATATGTGCGAACATCTCAGCAAGAACCACCTTAAAGCAAGGGTATTGCACAGAGATGTTTATAAGGATAAGAAGTAAAATCATTTGACGGAGGGATAGGTATGCTGTGTATTATTTTCGGAGAAATACCCGAAGATATGGAGAAGAAATACGTCTATAACACAAGTATGTATTTTGATAACACATATCTTGATAACTGGCTTACCGACGACCTTTCGGTTAAAATGATAAAAAGCGTGGACAAGGCTACGGTGCTTAGTCCTAACGCCGTAGAAACCAAGGCTCTCGGTATTATTCCCGTAACGAAAATTTCAGGCGGACTGAAAACACTGTTACTTATCCGTCATGATGACACAAAGATTTTCAATGTTTCGACCTGCGGTGACAACTGTGCAAAATGGATACTCAGGATCGCTAAGGAATCGAAAAAAGATATCGTGATCAATTTAAGACACGTTATGGATTTCGGCGATAAACCGTTTGAAATAAAGATACTCAATAACGGAAAAACAGTTCACAATATGCAGGAATATGTAATGAATGCAGGCTTGTATTTATAAGGTGGTGTCATTGTGAAAGGTAAATATGAGGTAGTGGTGAAAAGCCGACGTTTACAGTACAAGTTTACTGTGTTTAGAAATATCACGATACTCCGTGGCGACAGTGCAACAGGAAAAACCACTCTTATAGATATGATAGCCGCATATCAGGAAAACGGTGAAGCGAGCGGCGTTACGGTAAACTGCAAAAAACAATGCACTGTGCTTACGGGTATACGCTGGCAGGAAAACCTTGAAATGATACATGACAGTATAGTATTCATTGACGAAGGTGACAAATTCGTTGCATCTGAGGATTTTGCAAAGGCGGTAAAAAACACTGATAATTATTATGTAATTGCAACAAAAAATCCGCTTTTTGATCTGCCGTACAGTGTGAAAGAGATATACGGTATAAAGAACGTATCGGGTAACAGGTATCAGGGTACAAAACGGATTTATGCGGAATTTTATCCGCTTCGCAGAGTGGATACCGAAATGGAGAAAAGACGCAATACTCGGTGCAATACCGGAAATAAAACTATAATCAACGTGGTAACATAAAGGAGCGATTCTGATGTCATTCGCCGCCGATGTAAAAAATGAGCTGTGCAAGGCGGAACACAGCAGAAAACAGCTTGAGCTTTTGTCAAAAGGAGCGGCTTATGCCATGACGGAAGACGGCGACGGCTGTTTTTTTAATACGGAAAATAAAAAAGTAGCTGACTGCATAGCCGACGCTTTTGATTCGGTCGGAAAGGAATATTCGACCGGTGAAAGCACCTTCAGAGGAAGAACGCTTTACACAGTTACTCTTGCCGATAAAAACTATGCTTATCCCGTGCCCGACTGTTCGGGAGATGACTCATTCGGAGTGTATCTCAGAGGAATTTTCCTTGTGTGCGGACTGGTGGCAAATCCTGAAAAAGGCTATCAGCTTGAACTTTTCCTGCACGATGAAAACAAGTGCAGAACCGTTCTTTCAATGATAGAAGAACACGGAATGGGAGCAAAGCTGTCAAGCCGCAGAGGAAGTAGTTTTCTGTATATAAAGGAAAGCGAAAAAATCTCCGATATGCTGACATACATGGGAGCTATGATGCAGGCTATGGAGATAATGAACGTAAAGATTTTCAAGGAAGTACGCAATAATGTGAACCGCAGTGTAAACTGCGAGGCGGCAAACCTTAACAAGACAATAGCCGCAGCACAGAAACAGGCGGACGATATAAAATACATATTCGAGAAAAGGGGAGAGGGCTATCTTCCCGACGAACTGTTACAGGTCGCAAAAATACGCATTACCGCTATTGAGTTGTCACTGAGCGACATAGGAAAAATGCTTGAACCTCCGATAAGCCGCAGCGGTGTAAATCACCGACTGAAAAAGATAAGCCTTATCGCAGATACACTCAGAGGAGAAGAAAACCGGGGAGAATAAAAGTGAGCGGATTTGTACATTTACACGTTCATAGTGAATACAGCCTTCTTGACGGTGCCTGCCGTATAAGAGGGCTTGTCCGTCGTGCAAAGGAAATGGGACAGACTGCCGTTGCACTGACAGACCACGGCGTAATGTACGGCTGTATAGACTTCTATAACGAGTGCATAGAAAACGGTATAAAAGCCATAATCGGCTGTGAAGTGTATGTTGCACCACGCACACGCTTTGACAAAAGCACAAAATCCGATATGCGACCCCACCATCTTATACTTCTGTGCAAGGATAATGAGGGCTATAAAAACCTTTCAAAGCTTGTGACGCTCGGTTATACAGAGGGCTTTTACAATAAGCCCAGAGTTGATAAGGAATTGCTGAGAAAATATTCAAAAGGTCTTATCTGCCTTTCCGCCTGCCTTTCGGGTGAGCTTCCGAGAACGCTTCTTGACGGACGGCTTGCCGATGCTGTTGCAATTGTAAAGGAATATAAGGATATATTCGGCGAGGATTATTATATTGAACTGCAAAACCACGGCATAAGCGAGCAGGAGCGTATTCTGCCGTATCTTCTGCGTATAGCAAGAGATACCGATACTCAGCTTGTCGCAACCAACGATGCCCACTATATCGAAAAAAGCGACAGCTATATTCAGCGTGTCCTTACCTGCATTGCCACAAATACAACTCTTGACGACAAGAATGAAATGCAGTTCCCGACCGATGAATTTTATCTCAAGACCGAGGAAGAGATGAAAGCACTTGGCTTTCCGCAGTCGGCTTACGACAATACCGTAAAGATAGCGGAAAAGTGTAACGTCACATTCACATTCGGTCATACAATTCTGCCTTATTTCAAGGCTGAGGGTTACGACAACAACGAAATATATTTTACCGAACAGGTGAGAAAAGGCCTTGTAAAACGTTACGGAAACCCCGTACCGCAAGAAATTTCAGCCCGTGCGGAATACGAAATGTCGGTAATAAAGAAAATGGGATTTATCGACTATTTCCTGATAGTAGCTGACTTCATAGGCTATGCGAAGAGAAACGGTATCGCCGTAGGTCCCGGCAGAGGCTCGGGCGCAGGAAGCGTATGCGCATATTGCCTCGGAATAACTGATATCGACCCGATACGTTTCAATCTGCTGTTTGAGCGTTTTTTAAACCCAGAGCGTGTTACAATGCCCGACTTTGACGTAGATTTCTGCTATATCAGGCGGCAGGAAGTAATAGATTACGTTGTCAGAAAGTACGGCAGGGATCATGTAGCCCAGATTATAACATTTGGCACAATGGCGGCAAGAGGAGCGATCCGTGACGCAGGCAGGGCTATGGGTCTGCCTTACGGCAAGGTGGATACCGTAGCAAAACTTATCCCTATGTCGATGCACTCCACGATTGACGGCGCTTTGAAAAGCGAGAAGGAACTTGTCAAGCTGGCATCATCTGATAGCGAAGTCAGCCTGCTTATAGAAACCGCAAAAAAGATAGAGGGCATGGCAAGAAACACGTCTATCCACGCCGCAGGTATAGTTATAACCCGTGACCCAGTAGCCGATTATGTACCGTTGTACAGAAACGGTGAGGGCGAAGTCATGACGCAGTACACCATGACCGCTATAGAGCGGCTCGGACTGCTTAAAATGGACTTTCTCGGACTGCGTTACCTCACCGTAATACAGGACTGCTGTAAGCTCGTAGCGAAAACCTGTCCCGATTTTGACATAGAAAAGATACCCGAAAACGACACCGAAACATACGATATGATGTCCTCCGGCGGCACTCTCGGCATATTCCAGTTTGAAAGCGCAGGAATGACCTCGCTTTTATCCCGTATGAAGCCACGCTCAATTGAGGATCTCACAGCGGCGCTGTCACTTTACCGTCCCGGTCCTATGGAATCTATCCCCACCTATCTCGAAAACCGCCGCCACCCCGACAAGATACGCTACAAGCACCCGCTTTTAAAGGATATTCTTGATGTAACATACGGCTGTATCGTGTATCAGGAGCAGGTAATGATGATATGCCGTGTGCTTGCAGGATATTCATTCGGCAGAGCCGACATTGTCCGCAGAGCAATGGCAAAGAAAAAGCCCGAGGTCATGGCAAAGGAACGTGTCACATTCGTTGACGGTGCAGTAAACAATGGTGTTGACAGACAGGTAGCGGAAGAGATATTCGACGATATGATGAGCTTTGCAAGCTATGCGTTCAATAAATCCCACGCCGCCGCATATTCTCTCCTTGCCTACCGCACAGCGTATCTCAGATGCCATTATTACAAGGAATACATGGTCGCACTGCTTACAAGCGTGATCGGTTGGGGCGGAAAAACAGCCGAATATATCGGCGACCTCGCACAGCACGGGCTGAAACTGTTCCCACCCCATGTAAACTACAGTGAAACAGGCTTTTCCTGCGAAAAGGACGGCATACGTTTCGGTATGCTCGCAATAAGAAATGTCGGTGCTAACATGATAGCCGATATAATAGAAGAGAGAAATAAGCGTCCGTTTAAGTCACTGTTCGACTTCTGTGACAGAATGTCGAACAAGAATATGAACAAGCGTGCTCTTGAATCATTGATAAAATGCGGCGCACTTGACGGACTCGGCAACAACCGCCGTGAAATGATGATGTCGTTCGAGCTCATGCTCGATGCTCTGTCACAGCGTCACGACCTTGACGGACAGATGAGCCTGCTCGGCGATGACGACACAGTTAAGGCAAATGAATTTGAGATAAAGCCTGCCGAAGAATATTCAGGTGCACAGCTACTGTCGCTGGAAAAAGAAATGCTCGGAATATACATTTCGGGGCACCCCGTAGAGCCGTATTACAGGATAGCCCGTAACTCAGGTTACGTCAACATCGGCACTATCCTTGAAAAGCCCGTTGACAAGCAGAATGTGAAAGTTGTCGCACTGCTTGCGTCAGTCCGCAACCACATAACCAAATCCAACAAAACCATGGGCTTTATAAAAATCGAGGATATGAGCGGCGAAATCGAGTGCCTTGTATTCCCGAAACTCTATGAGCAGTATTCCGGCAAACTTGAACCGGGCAAGGTATACGCCTTTGAAGGAACCGTGTCGGCAGAAGACGACGGTGAACCGAAACTGCTGATAAACATCATCACCGAGCCGGATATCGAAAAGCTCCGCAAAACATTGCCGACAGCTAATATAACGCACAGCACAGACAGAACTCTGTATATACGTTTCTCCTCACGCAGTGATGCTAATATCCCTGCTGTCAAGTCACTTCTCAGAGTGAATAAGGGAAACACTCTTACAAAGATATGTTTTGACGATACAAGGGAAACGGTAACATTGCCGCCCAACCTGTCCGTTGATTTAAACAGTGATTTTATACAAAAATTGAACGGGATTTGCGGTAAAAACAATATAATCATAAAATAAGTCGAAAAAATGAATTTACCCCTTGACTAAATTGCATTTTAGGAGTAAACTAAGGTGTGTGTAAATAATCTCGGAGGGTGACCTCTAAGGAAGGATGTACGATATTATGAAAAAGATTGGCGTTTTAACAAGCGGCGGCGACGCACCGGGCATGAATGCCGTTATCCGTGCGGTAACAAGAGCGGCTATTGCAAAGGGAATGGAAGTCGTAGGTGTTCGCAGAGGATACAACGGACTTATTAACGGAGATATTATTCCTCTTGATGCAAGAAGCGTATCTGATATAATTCAGAGAGGCGGCACAATGCTTTACACAGCAAGATGTGCAGAATTCAGATATGAAGAGGGTCTTCAGAAGGCTAAGAAGACTTGCGAAGAGAACGGTATCGAAGGTCTTGTAGTTGTAGGCGGCGACGGCTCGTTCAGAGGTGCGGCTGACCTTTCTGCAAGAGGCATCCTCAGCATCGGCGTTCCCGGCACAATTGATAACGATATTTCAATGACCGAATACACGATCGGTTATGACACAGCTATGAACACTGTTGTTGAAATGGTTGACAAACTGCGTGATACAGCACAGTCACACGACAGATGCTCAGTAGTTGAAGTTATGGGCAGAAACGCAGGCTACATTGCACTTAACGCAGGTATCGCTTGCGGCGCAACATACATTATCACTAAGGAAGAACCCTACACAGTAAACGATGTTATCGCAAAGATAATCGAAGGACAGAAGAGCGGTAAGCACCACTTCATCGTTATCGTTGCAGAAGGCATCGGCGGAAGTGAACAGCTTGCTAAGGAAATCGAGCAGGCAACAGGCGTTGAGAGCCGTGCAACAATTCTCGGTCACGTTCAGAGAGGCGGCAGCCCCACAGTTCAGGACAGAGTAGCAGCAAGCCAGCTCGGTTATTATGCCGTTGATCTTCTTTCAAAGGGCATCGGCAACCGTGTTGTAGGTCTTCAGCATAACGAAGTTGTAGACTATGACATTCAGGAAGCACTTAAGATGAAGAAGGAATTCCCTCACGATCTGTATAAGATCGCAAATGAGATCAGCTTCTGATTTAAAAGGCAATAACGGGCTATCCGTTATATAAAAGACTGTATCGGAATTTACAGCGGTACAGCCGACAGAGTAGGTTAACGTGCGTAAAGTGCCTGAGGGACGGGGAGTTGTCCTCAGGACGAACACCACAACGGTGGCGGTACGTTCTCCGCATCTCGCTGTTGCATATAAGAGATAATCGCCGTATTTATCCCACATTATGCGATTGCGTAAGCTACGTCATTGAGGAGGTAAATATGGCGTTTTTTCGTATTTTTAAAAAGTCGTTCGAGGAACTGAAATCTATTCGTTGCCTTACCGTAACGGCGCTTCTTATCGGTGTTTCGGTAGCACTGAAATTCGTTATGATTATGCCGAGCGAAACGCTCAAGATCAGCTTTGCGTTTGTAGGTCTTGCGGCTATCGGTATGCTGTACGGTCCTGTTGTGGCAGGACTTGCAGGTGTTGTCACCGATGTAATAGGCTTTCTTGTAAAGCCTACCGGTGCGTTTTCACCGATATTCACACTGGTCGAAGTCGCAGGTGCTGTAATTTATGGCATATTCCTGTACGGACTTAATCCCGTAAAATTGGATTTTTCGAGCAAATCCGCATTTTTAAGCGGACTAAAGACAAACGGAGTACAGGTGTTCAGAATATTCATGGCAAAGTTTACGGTAAACCTTGTATGTAACGTATTCATGAACACTGTAGCAATGGTTATAATGGGATATTTTGCTCCCGAAGTGTTCTGGGTTAAAATTGCGGCAAGAATAGTAAAGAATGCGGTAATGCTTCCGATAGAAGTATTCATACTTCTTCTCGTTCTTTATCCCGTAATGGTGGCATACCGTGCCGCATTCAGAGAGAAACGTTCGGCTTAACAAGAAAAGAGGATTTAATATGACTGAACTTGGATTTTTAGGCGCAGGAAATATGGGCAGTGCAATAATGCGTGGTATCTGCTCATCCGATATGCAGGTAAGCGTTTCAGCGTATGATAAAGATACGGCAAAGCTTGAAGCACTTTCTTCATTCGGCGTAAAACCCTGCAAGAGCGAATGTGAGCTTGTTAAAAAGTGCGATTACATACTGCTTGCGGTAAAGCCGCAGGTGCTGGGCGGAGTGCTTGACACTGTCGCAGGGGAAGTAACGCACGATAAAGTAATAATCTCTATCTGTGCGGGAATATCCGAGGATTTTATCCGCAGTCATACAATACCGAACGCAAAGGTAGTGCTCGTCATGCCGAACACTCCTATGATGCTCGGACTCGGTGCAAGTGCAATATCAAGAGCTGACGGAGTTACCGATGAAGAATTTGCATTTGCAAAGTCGGTAATCAAAAGTTGCGGTATTGCCGAAGAAGTACCGATAAACAAGATGAAAGAGATAATCGCCATAAACGGCAGTTCTCCGGCTTTCATCTATCTTTACGCAAAGGGATTTGTTGATTACGCCAAGAGCGTGGGTATTGATTCCGATGCGGCAATTAAACTGTTTGCACAGTCGCTTGTCGGCTCTGCAAAGATGCTCACAGATTCAGGCATGACGGTAGACGAACTTATAAAGCAGGTTTCTTCCCCCGGAGGAACAACCATCGCAGGTCTTGACAAGCTGTATGAGGGCAAACTCACCGATACGGTCGATGAGTGTTGCAAGGCTTGCACAGCAAGAGCATACGAGCTTGCAAAGAAGTAAAAACTATTACAGCTGTCGGAATTTGCGACAGCTGTATTTTTGTGCAATAAAAATCACTCCGACAGAAAATCCTGTCGGAGTGATTTTTTGCTGTAAGGTGTATATAAACTTTAACTTGCTATCATGCGTTCGCAGTCATATTACCGTTCTGACCGCCGTTCATATCGGGAGGATTACCTCCGCCGAAACCCTGACCGTTATCATCGGGACGGTTACCACCGCCGAATCCGCCGTTGCCACCGGGCTGTCCGCCCATTCCGCCTCCGCCGAATCCGCCGCCCATGCCGCTACCGTAGATGTAGCCCGACATGGTGATCTCCTGGGCACTGTCACCGACTGTCAGTGTATAAGTTCCGTCCGATGTGATATCGGGAGTGCTTATTACAACTGTCTGGAACGATACAGTAGGTGTGAACTCTGCAATTACATTACCGCTTGAATCGGTGAGCTTCACGGTCGTTCCCGCACTTGCGTTACCTGTGCTTGCAAGTATAGAAGCGTTATTGCGAAGCTCTTTGTGTAAGTGTTCTTGTACATATACATGAACGCCATCGCTATACCGAGTACCAGTGCCGAACCGACACCGATAAGAAAACCGCCGAGTGTTATATCAGCCGCACCGCTGAAAATTCCTTCTATTACTGTATCAAACATTTACTGTTACCTCACTTCTGATTTTTTTAGTTTTTAAACCCATGCTCCTTTTGAGCATTGTCATGTATGCCATGCCGTACTTTGAGAACGAAGTCTGCTTTATTTCGCCCTCGGCAAGCAGTTCAACCAGCCATATCGGCATCGAACCTGCCGCCTTTATTTCCATCAGCGAATAACCTTTGGCAAGAATCTGTTCGCCGTAAGGAGCTATTTTCAGGTCAACGTCCTGTGTTCTCCAGCGTATGTTGCGGTCAAACGTAATTCTGAGATCAGGGTCGTCCGCTCCGAAATAAGCCGTCCTGTCATAGCACAGATAAACCGCCGGGAAGATGTCCCCGTAGAAATCAAGAAAATAGTTGATTTCCTTTGCTATCTGACTGTCCTCTGTAAGCCGCTCATTGTTTTCGAGTATCTCCTGTACTTCATCGCAGTTAAGCAATATACGCCTTTTATAGACGATACCCTTGTACTTTTTCTTCAGCTCAAGGAAAACGTTTTTGTCACCCGAAGCAGTACCGTAACTGCGAAGCCTTAATTTTTCTTTGTAGACGGGTTTTTCAAGCGACCGCCTTATCAGTCTGAAATCCGGGGTGTCATAATAGATGTTGCATATTGTGCTTTCACCGTGCTCATCGGGTACCATGTACCGCTCAAATGCACTTTCGATAAGCTCTCTTTGTTCTGCACTCACAAGGTATTTAAGCTCGTGACGTTTGAAAATGCTCTTATCCATATATCTCATTCCTTTCGGTTTCTCGTTTTGGGGTGTTGCTTTTTTGTTTCTGCTGTAATGATACATCTTCTGCCTTAAAGAAACCTTAGAGAATTTTACGAAAACTTTACAAAACGGTGAAAGTATTGTGAAAACGGCTTTACATCGGCATTTTTCCTTGCTTATATTGATTTTACATTAGTCAGAACTCTTGATTTTTCGCACGGATTATGAGATAATATAAAATAGGAAAGTTTATCCGTGCCGTTATTGATACAGCGGCAGAATTTGAAATAAATGAATTGAATAAAGTTAATGAAGAAAAGAGAAATATGGCACAGTTTTTGAATTTTAAGGGAGATTATAAAGGACTCACCGAAAAGAAAGCCGCTGATAATCTCAGTATGTACGGCAGTAATATATTCACCGAAACCGAGGATAAAAGCTTCAAGGCTTATCACTATCTGCTCGACCCCACGGCAGTACTCCTTTTCATTTCGGGAATATTGCAGATATTTACCCTGTCACAGTATGTCACGGGCATAATGTGCATAGCTATGTCTATAGCACAGGTTGTTACGCTCTGCGTTATCTGTCAGAAGAACAACGAAACGATCCGCAACCGAACCCTCTCGGCAAAGATGAAATACAGGGTAGTGCGTGACGAAACCTTACAGCTTATCCCTGCGTCAGAGCTCGTCCCCGATGATATAATAATCGTTCAGGGCGGAGAAATAGTTCCTGCCGACGCACATATACTTGAATATACGGCACTTACCGTAGATGAAGGCAGATTTACAGGCGACAACACCCCCGTACCGAAACACGACGGCTCAGACCCCAAGGCAAACGGGCTAAAAAAGAGCTGTATCTATGCAGGTTCAAGAGTACTTAACGGCTCAGCCGTAGCCAGAGTAGTGGCAACGGGCGAAGATACATACAGAGCAAGACAGGGCGGAAAGCTCGGAAAGTCCGCCGACCCGAACTTCTCAAGCTATGAGAAAACCTGCGTAAAGCTCAGACTTCCGCTTGCAATAATCGCAGTCCTGCTTTGCGTTATCGGCACCCTGATACAGATATTCACAGGAAGAACAAGCAGTGTCACAGGCGTTATAGTCAGTGCTTGCGGCTGGCTTATATGTATGTTTATGCCGTTCGTCGAACTGTACATCAGAATGTACAATATGAATTTCGTCCGCCGTATTGAGCGTAAAGGTGCTATGATAAAGAACCTCACCGTTCCCGAAAAGCTCAACAGCCTGTCAGTGCTTGTCATTGACAAGTCTGTGGTAGTAGCCCCGAATACCCTTGAGGTTGCAGGCATATACAGCAAGGACACCGATCTTATGACCACCGTAACGGTGCTTGCCTGCGACAAGGATGAACCGACGCTTGCCGAACAGGCATTCCTGCTTAATGCGGCACTCGGCGGAACCGATGTTGCAACCGTCAAGAGAAACGAGCTTACAGCACAGTTCCCCTATAACGATGCCGACAGAATAGGCGGAAACATCTACAATATGGGCGGAACTCACCTCGTCTGTGTAAAGGGTGCAGTTGAAAAGGTAACGGGACTGTGTAACATGAGCCCAGAAGAAATGTTCAGGATAACCGCCCGTGCCGCCGCACTCGCAAAGCGTGGACTTGAAGTCTGGACAGTTGCATATTATATAATCCCCGAGGGCGAAGAGATACCCAAGAGCCTTTATTCCGTGCAGTACAACTACATGGGACTTGTATCTTTCATGAACGCCACAAGAGATATGATCCCCCTCGCATTGCAGGGTTGCAAACGTGCCGGCGTAAAGCTTGTGCTTACATCTTCCGACAGCCCCGAAACAGCAAGCTCAATGGGCAGAAAGATAGGTCTTTCCGATAACGGCATGATTTCGGGCGACGAAATAACCGAAAGTACCGTCACAGGCGAACCGCTAGATTACACAAAGGCGGAGATCTTCTGCCGTGTAAATGCGGCACAGCGTGTAACTATAATAGAAAAACTGAAAGAAGCAGGCGAAACCGTAGCCACCGTAGGTTACAGCGACAGCGATTACGAGCCCGTAGCCCACGCAGACCTCGGCATAACCTCACTTGAAAACACAACGGGAAGCGTATACGAAGCCAGCGGACTTATAGTCCGTGACGATAATTTCTCATCTGTTGTCGAAATGATAAAGGAAGCCCGACAGCTCCATAGGAACATCAAGCGTTGCATCTTCATTCTTCTGTCAACGCTTATAGCGTTCGCTTGCACAGCACTTGCCGATATAATAACAGGTTTCGGCGTTGTAACTCCCATGCTTGCGTCAATTCTCACAGCAGTGGTTATTCCGCTTTGTTGCACGGGATTCAGAAACGTGAAAGCCGATATAAAGAGCAATATGACCCCGTCAGGCTTCATATCCTGTGGAAAACCCGATAAGAAGTTCTTCAGGGCAAGCATTGTCTGCGGAATTATCTGCGGCGTTATATCCGCCTTGTTCCTCGTTATAGCAGGCGGACTTATGCAGTCACAGCAGGTATCTTCCGTAATGCTGACGCTCCTTACCGTAATGACGGGTACAATGTGCCTTACCGCCGTTGACAGACGCACAGGCGCAGTAAAAAACGGCACAGTACCGAAATATCTCACCACGGTTGTAATTATTACATCGGTAGCGTCAATACTGTTACCGTATATTCCTTTTGTAAATTCGCTGTTCGGCTTTGCTATGCCTAATCCGCTTGCAAGCATAATGGCGGTGCTGGCAGGAATTGTCCTCCCGGCAGGCCTTCAGATAAAGAAACATCTCAACAAGTAAAAAGTAAGGAGCAGATATGATCACACATCTTCTGAACATCGTTTACGGTATCGTATTCGGTATAGCAAATGTCATTCCCGGCGTCAGCGGCGGAACTATGATGGTAGTTTTCGGCGTATATGACAAGGTGGTTGAAGTGCTTGCATTAAAGCTCTCCGCTATCAAAAAGAATATCAAGTTCATCATCTTTTTCGGAATAGGCGCAGTACTCGGCGTACTCGGTTTCTCGTTTGTCATAACATGGCTGTTCGATAATTTCCCAGTTGCAACGAATATGTTCTTCATGGGACTTATCATCGGCAGTATCCCTCTCATCTACCGCAACATGACTGTCGGCGGCAGAAAGATTACCCCGAAGTGCCTTATAGCATTTATCCCGGCACTTGCCCTAGTAGTTGCAATGACCTTTATAAATAAGCTCCCCCAGAACGAAACGTTCGCAATAAATGCCGTCCACAACCCTACAAATTGCACAGTAACGATTACCAATAACGGTGCATACGATATGAAATCCGACTGGCAGTTAAAAGTCGCAGGCAAGGTTGACGGCGAACTTACAGGCTGTGCCGTGAAGAAATCCTCAGCCGATACAACGACCCTTGTCGGAACACAGGACAGTGCAATAGCAAAAGGCGAGAGCATTACGATCACCCTCCCCGAAAACACTGACATTGCTTCAATAACAACCGACAGCTTCACATATACCTATAAGATGAATCCCATACTGTTCATAACACTCCTGCTCGGTGTTACCGTTGCCGCAGTCGCTATGATCATTCCCGGTGTCAGCGGTTCGTTTGTAATGGTACTTCTCGGCATATACACAACCGTCATCGGTGCAATCAAGAGCCTGGATTTCATGATTTTGATCCCCACGGCAATCGGCGTATTTATCGGTATCGTGTTCGGTGCAAAGGTTATCTCGGCTCTTATGAAGCGTTATTCACTTCTTGTCTACAGTGCTATTATGGGACTTGTAATCGGCTCGCTTTACGCAGTATTCCCCGACGGCTTCGGCTTTAACCTCGAAACCCTCGCAGGCGTTGCTGCCCTCGTTATCGGCGGAGCAATCGCAGTGCTTGTCGGCAAGAACACAAAAGTAGAAGAGCAGTAAAGTTAAAATATCAGAAACATATCCGCCGTACCTAATCGTGCGGCGGATTTTTAATATCAACAATAAAAAAGCCATCTGAGGTTGACCGCAACTCTAAAAGAGGGTATAATTAAAGAAAAACTTTTAGCAGGTGAAAAATGGAATATTTATACAACCTTTTATTCTATTTCATGATATACTCATTCGCCGGTTGGTGCGGCGAAGTCATATTCGCAACGGTACGCCACGGAAAATTCGTAAACCGTGGTATGCTCCACGGCGCATATTGCCCAATCTACGGCTTCGGTCTGATAATTGTCATCGTCTGCCTTACTCCTATAAAAGATTCGTGGCTGTTGTTATTTGTCGGCTCTGCCGTGCTAACCACCGTACTCGAATTTATCACAGGCTTTGTGCTCGATAAGATATTCGGCAGACGCTGGTGGGACTACAGCAATAAAAAGTTCAACATCGGCGGATATATATGTCCGCAGTTTACGGTTGTCTGGGGACTTGCCTGCCTTGCTATTATGAAAGTCGTTCAGCCTGCAATAGCTTTTGTCGTGGGACTTATCTGGAAACCGCTCGGTATAATAATTCTCTGCCTTTTCTATGCGGCAATAATAACCGACGTTATACTGACCTTCCCCGAGGTAAAGAAGCTGAGAAACGAAATCAGGCTTATAGACGACCTTGAAAAACAGCTTACCGCCGTATCCGACGCTATCGGTTCAGATTTGTCCGATAAGACTGCACAGGCTGTGGAATTTACAAAGGAACACAGAATCACGGCGGAAGAAATGCAAAGAAAGGCGGATATGTTCAAGGCTAAGCTGGAAACAGCCTCAGACAGCGTTAAACAACGTAATTCGGAACGCCTGAGTGAATTAAAGGGCAATGCTTCGGAACGCAGGGAGGAGCTCACAGCACGCATAAATGAGCTTAATGAAAAGCTGTCCGACCTTAAAGCAAAGCATAAACGTCTTTACAAGGCATTCCCGTCACTTAAATACGGCAGAAAAAAGCTGAAAAAGTAATTTCAAAAGGCTCTGTCACAACAAATGGTTGATTTTTGACGAGAAATAGCGTATAATAATAGT
>CABUEI010000017.1 GCA_902490585.1 uncultured Oscillospiraceae bacterium | reverse complement strand
AAATCAGCTTCCCAAGGGTATGCGTGAAACGCTGTATTTCAAGGATGATGACTCAAGACTGAGCTTTCTGCAAGGCAACTATATCACTATGACCAATCTCAGTGATGAAGATGTTGACAGAATCATCAAGATGAAACTGCCGATGAATATTTCGGTTCATACGACAAATCCTGAACTTCGTGTTAAACTTACCAAAAACCCGAATGCCGGCAAATGCCTGGACTATCTTTACAAGATGGCGGCGGCAGGAATTGAGATAAATACTCAGATAGTACTCTGCCCCGGGCTCAATGACGGTAAGGAGCTTGAAAGAACGCTCACCGACCTCTGTATGCTTTATCCGGCTGTAAAGAGTATCGCCTGTGTTCCTGTAGGAATAACGAAGTTTCGTGAAAAGCTTCCGAAACTTGAACTTTTCAATGAGGAAACGGCAGGAAAGGCAATTGATACGCTGGAGCTTTTCGGCAATATGATGTTCGAGAAGTATCATGACAGGGTGGTTTACGCCTCAGACGAATTTTATCTTACAGCAAAGAGAAAAATGCCCGATTATGAGTTCTACGGTGATTTTGATCAGTTTGAAAACGGCGTCGGAATGTGCGCAAGCTTGCAGAAAGAGTTTATTGATGCACTGGCGGATAAGCGTGAGTTCGGTGAAACCGATGATAAGCAAAGACACGTTTCGGTAGCCACGGGAGTGCTTGCCGCACCTCTTATTGATACGCTCGGTAAGATGCTTAAAGCGGATTTTCCGAATACCGTGGTTGATGTTTATACTATAAGAAATGACTTTTTCGGGGAAACGATAACGGTTGCCGGACTTATTACGGCAGGGGATATAATAGCTCAGCTGTCGCCCTATAAGGATAAACTCGGCGACAGACTGCTTATAACCGAGAATATGCTGAAAACCAACAGTGATATTTTCCTTGACGACAAGACAGTGCCCGATGTTGAACAAGCTCTTGGAATAGAGATAATGCCTGTTGCAACTGACGGCTACGAACTTCTTGACGCTATGCTCGGGGAACAGGGAAATATATGAATGTTAAAAAGAGGACAGCTTGTTTTCTTTCATTGCTTGCCGTATCGGTGCTGACGGTACTTTTATGTACTGCGTGTATGACGGCTGAGGAGAAAGAAAAGGCAAGAGAAGATATAAAGGCGGCAACACCTGTAGTTGAAAAATATCTGGTAGATAATTTCGGCGGCGGTGAAATCGTAAATATTGATTTCATGCAGGCAAAGAAAGATGTTGGTCCTGTGCCTGATTTCAACAGATATGCAAGCGGTTACTGCAAGGCAGATGTACGTCTTGAAAACGGGGATACATTCAATGTAATTGCCAATGCCGATGACGGAACCTGTTATGATAATTACCGCACCGATGATGTTATAGGCAAAGCGGTTGAAAAGATAGTTTCACTGACCGACGGAACAAAACCTGATGATATTGAGGTGAATGTTGCGGCACAAATCTTGCTCGGTTCGCTCGGAAGCGGATATGAGGATTATTTATCCCGTGATACCGATACGGCGGATAAATTGCTGAACGGCGACTATTATTTCAATGTTGTGCTGAAATACGGCAGTTCGATAAACGGTGTGGATGTGTCGAAACTTGAAAATACAGCGTACAAAGCAAATATTACGGTAAGACTTTTACAGTTCTCGGAATTTGCCGAAGGCGGCACAAAGCTTGATGTACTCGGAAAGACCGATAGCGTTCTGACGCTTGACGACAGTCTGAGCTATCTGTATCTGAGGGAACATTTACTTCTTGATAATTTCAGAATGAGTGATGAAGAGAACTTCACACGTTTTCAGAAAAGTGATATGGTGACATATTTGCAAAAACAGGTTGATGATCTTATTCTGGCATGGGACAGCAGTGCTGTTGATATCAGCGTAAGCTCTGTTCCGGCGGAAAAACAAATCAGTACCGAATATTACAGCGGAAATAATTTTACGGCATTAAGCGACACTGCGGCAAAGCTCGACTATATATCAAAGACAGAAGCAAGATATTCCAAAGTGTATGCGTTTACAGCAAGCAATTTCAATGATACACCGTATCTTGTGGGAAACGGCAACGGAGAAACAAAAGATGTTGCCGACTGTATGATGATAATAAGCGGCACTGATTACCGCAGAGCAGACTTCAATATAGATGGTGTCGGCAGTATAACTGTAGGAATATATAAGAGATAAAAGAAAGGAATGATATAAATGAACGGAATAGTAGCGGTCGTAGGACGACCCAACGTTGGTAAATCAACGCTCTTCAACCGAATTGTCGGTAAGAGAATGTCTATAGTAGACGATACACCGGGCGTTACCCGTGACAGAATATACGCAAAGGCGGAGTGGCTCGGCAAGGAGTTTATGCTTGTTGATACAGGCGGTATCGAGCCTGACAGCAAGGATGTAATACTCTCTCAGATGAGAATGCAGGCACAGCTTGCAATCGACAAGGCAGATGTAATTATATTCGTAACCGATGTAACCTCGGGTGTTACCGCTAATGACGCTGATGTTGCGGCAATGCTCCAGAAGAGTGGCAAGCCTGTTGTGCTGTGTGTAAACAAGTGTGACGGAATAGGTGAGGTTCCCCCTGATTTCTACGAGTTCTATAATCTCGGACTGGGCGACCCCATAGCCGTATCATCGGTACACGGTCACGGTACAGGCGATCTGCTTGATGCGGTATTTGAGAATATGCCCGACGAAAATCCTCAGCGTGAGTACTCCGAGGACGCTATCAAGGTGGCTGTTATAGGCAAGCCGAACGCAGGCAAATCTTCGCTTGTAAACAAAATTGCAGGCGAGCAGAGAATGATAGTATCGAATATTGCAGGTACGACCCGTGATGCTGTTGATACTGTAATTGAGCGTGACGGTCAGGAATATGTGCTTATAGATACGGCAGGTATCCGCCGCAAGTCAAAGGTAAACGAGCAGATAGAAAAGTACAGTGTACTGCGTGCATATATGGCAATAGACAGAGCCGATGTATGCGTTATCATGATTGATGCAACCGAAGGCTTTACCGAGCAGGACAGCAAGGTTGCAGGCTATGCTCATGAGCAGGGCAAGGCGAGCGTTATCGCTATAAACAAGTGGGACGCTGTCGAAAAAGACGGAAAGACAATGCAGGAGTTCACAAAGAAGCTTGAAGTTGACTTCTCATTTATGTCGTATGCACCGTTCGTATTCATTTCGGCACTTACAGGTCAGAGAGTTGACAAGCTGTTTGAACAGATAAAATACACATATTCTCAGAACATCAGACGTATTTCTACAGGTACGCTCAACGATATGCTCGGCTATGCCACAGCAAGAGTTCAGCCTCCGTCAGACAAGGGTAAGCGCCTGAAACTGTATTATATGACTCAGGCATCGGCAAAGCCGCCGACGTTCGTTATATTCTGTAACGACAAGGAGCTTTTCCACTATTCCTATCAGAGATACATTGAAAATCAGATAAGAGAAAGTTTCGGACTTGACGGAACACCTATAAAAATAATTGCAAGAGAACGAGGAGAATAACGGATAATGATATATCTGTGCTATGCGATAATGATAATAGTACCGTATCTGCTTTGCGGAATAAACAGTGCCATAATCGTTACAAAGATAAAAACCGGAGAAGATATAAGAACGCTCGGAAGCGGAAATGCAGGTCTTACGAACACGCTGAGAACACAGGGCAAGCTGGCGGCACTTTTCGTACTGCTCGGCGATGTGCTTAAAGGCGTGCTGTCGATACTGATAGTAAGATTTTCATTCTTATGGCTTGTCGGCATTGATACTTCAAATCCGGACAATATGATGACTTATGTAGGATTTGCGGCGGCTGTAGCGGCAATTATCGGTCACGTTTTCCCTGTGTATTTCGGATTCAAAGGCGGAAAGGGAATACTGGTGTCCGTTGCGGTGCTTATGACAGTTGAATGGATCCCTGCCTGCATACTGCTCGGAATATTTATTATAGTAGTTGCTATAACAAGGTATGTTTCGCTCGGCTCGTGCATTGCGGCTGTGCTTTATCCGATAACGATACTTGTATACAGCATGATTGTAGGCGACCCGTGCGTTTGGATAAATGTTATACTGTCTGCACTTATCTGTGTACTGATTCTGTTTATGCACAGAAGCAATCTTGTAAGACTTAAAAACCACACGGAAAAGAAACTCGGACAGAAGGCATAACGGAAAGAAGGCTTTGTAAATGGCTAAGATAACAATACTCGGTTGCGGATTCGGTACAGCTCTTGCTATTATGTGGGACAAGTACGGTCACAATGTAACTGCATGGTCAAAGTATAAGGAAGAGATAGACGCAATACTGAACGACGGCGAGCATAAAAAGCTCCTGCCAGGTGTAATAGTACCGCCTACAATAAGACTTACCACAGATCTGAACTGTGCCGGCGACTGCGATATACTTGTATTTGCAATACCGTCAAAGTTCGTCCGTGAGGTTGTGCAGAAAGCAAAGCCGTTTATTAAAAAGGATACTATCGTTGTAAATGTCGGAAAGGGCTTTGAAGAGAAGACGGACAAGCGTTTATCCGAGGTACTTAAAGAGGAACTCCCCGACAACAGAATCGCTGTCCTGACAGGACCTTCACACGCAGAAGAAATCGGCAGAAATGTTCCGACTACAATCGTAGTTTCATCAGAAGACGCTGAATGTATGGCATATCTTCAGGAAACATTGCAGAATGACAGATTAAGAATATACAGAAACAGCGATCTTATAGGCTGCGAGCTTGGCGGTGCATTGAAAAACCCCATTGCCCTCTGCTGTGGAATAGTAGAAGGAATGGGGCTCGGAGATAATACAATCGCCGCACTTATGACAAGAGGTCTTGCCGAGATTACACGTCTTGGTGTAGCTATGGGCGGCAAGCGTGAAACTTTCAACGGCTTATCGGGTGTCGGTGATCTGATCGTTACCTGCACCTCCTCACATTCGAGAAACCACCGTGCCGGATTGCTGATAGGTCAGGGCATACCTGCCGCAGAAGCTGTAAAGCAGGTCGGAACAGTAGAGGGTTATCAATGTGCAAAGATAGCCTACGCTATAGCAAATCAACTCGGCGTACAGGTACCGATAATCGAACAGCTCTGTGAAGTCTGCTACAACGGTCAGAGTCCGCTTGCGGCTGTGTCAAAACTTATGGGCAGACCCAGCAAGGCAGAGGAAGAAGTATTTTGATTCAGACTGCCTTACGGGTTTCGGTATCGGTATAGGCGATTTTTTCAACAGTACATGAATGTACAGGGGCGGCTTTCGTTTTCTTAGCGACAGCCGCTTTTAATTTTCTTTCGAGATATTCAAGTGCGAACATACCAAGCAGGCACAGGAACGGCGTAAGTATCAGGTAAATTATAAAAAGAGTCATATTATTTCCTTTCTCAGTGGGTTTATTTATCTTATGTACATATAATAACACTTCCTCTGTCCTAAAAAACGGACTGTACGGCGTGCCGACACCCACAATTCTGCCTTTGGAAATGACGGCATTCAGCGAAGATTAGAGAACGGCGGTTAGCAACAAAAGCGGTAATGACGGTAACGGAAAAGCGGTTGCACTTTTATTATGTCAGATGAATGTAAATGATTTAAGCAACAGACGAGGCAAGACATCACTCCTACAAATATATCGGTAATATTCGGTGTGTAAATTTCAAGCAATATATTATGACAGCCTGAAATCAGCAGGATTGTTTATATTCACCGTCAAAAATAACAATCATTTCAAAAGGCGAATTTGTTGCACCCCACGGGTGCATGAATTTTTGTCATAAATAACTTGCAAAATCCGAATAGATGTGATAGAATATTAAGTAATGTGCGGTTTTACCGCAAAAAAATACGAAGGGAAACTAAAAAATGGAATTACAACAGATAATTATGCTGATAACTATTGCCTTTTATCTTATTATGATGGTAGTTGTCGGTATAGTATGTGCAAAGAAAACTGACAATGTCGGCGACTTTTACCTCGGCGGCAGAAAGCTCGGACCGTTTGTTACCGCAATGAGTGCGGAAGCGTCCGATATGAGCGGCTGGCTTCTTATGGGGCTGCCCGGCGTTGCTTATGCCACAGGTATAGCAGATGCCGCATGGACAGGTATAGGACTTGCAATAGGTACATATATCAACTGGCTTATTGTTTCAAAGAGAATAAGAAAGTACTCGCATACCTGCAACGCTATAACAATTCCTGAATTTTTCTCAAAGAGATTCAGAGACAGCAAGCAGATACTTACTCTTATTTCTGCTCTTATAATAATCGTATTCTTCATTCCTTATACAGGTTCCGGATTCTCGGCTTGCGGTAAATTGTTCAACAGCCTTTTCGGTGCAGATTACCACATTGCCATGATTATCAGTGCGGTTGTAATCATCGCATATACCACTATCGGCGGATTCTTAGCCGCAAGTACTACCGACTTTATACAGAGTATCATAATGTCGGTTGCTCTCATTATAGTTGTTGTATTCGGTATTTCATCCGTTGGCGGTGTAGTAGAGGTTATGAATCATGCAAATTCAATGCCCGGCTATTTCTCACTGACACACACATTTGATGTGCTCAATCAGCAGACAGGCGACTACGGTCCGCTCAGCATTGTTTCAACACTTGCATGGGGTCTCGGATATTTCGGTATGCCTCACGTTCTGCTCAGATTCATGGCTATAAGCGACAGCAAGAAGCTCAAGACTTCAAGAAGAGTTGCTACCGTATGGGTTGTAATTTCACTTGCAGTTGCAATATTTATCGGCGTTGTAGGTCTTGCAATGACAAAGAACAACGTTATTGACCCTCTTGCAGACCCCGAAACAGTAATAGTTGTTATCGCTAATCTTCTTGCTAAGGCAGGTCCTCTTGCGGCAATTGTCGGCGGTCTTATCATTGCCGGTATCCTTGCTTCTACCATGTCAACAGCAGACTCACAGCTTCTTGCGGCGTCATCTGCGGTTTCTGAAAATCTGTTCAGCCAGGTGTTCAAGATAAAGAAAAACGAAAAGACAGCTATGCTTATCGCAAGAATTACAGTTGTGGTAATAGCAATTGTTGGTATTATTATCGCATGGGATCCCAACAGCTCGGTATTCCAGATAGTTTCGTTCGCATGGGCAGGTTTCGGTGCGGCTTTCGGTCCTGTTGTACTGGCAGCACTGTTCTGGAAGAGAACAACAAAGTGGGGCGCATTCGCAGGTATATTCGCAGGCGGCACTATGGTATTTATATGGAAGTTCCTCGTTCGTCCTCTCGGCGGACTGTTCAACATTTACGAACTTCTTCCTGCGTTTATAGTTGCTCTTATCGCAATAGTTGTTGTATCGCTTATTGATAAGAAACCCTCACAGGAAATCATTGATGAGTTTGAGTCGGTTGATGCGGCTGAATAATCTTAAAATGTAATAAGCAAAACAGCCACGGTTTTATATCGTGGCTGTTGTTATATATTGAGGTTATTTGAAAGGTTTATAAAAAACAAAACATTATTTCAGTCCCCTTTTTCAAAGCGGGTACGGAGTTTCTCAAGGGCTTTTTTCTCGATCCTTGAAACATAACTGCGGCTTATTTCAAGCTCGTCTGCAACTTCACGCTGGGTCATTATCCTGTCGGTGCTGTATGACGTTTTGGATAAACCGTAACGCTTGGTGAGGATTTCTTTTTCACGTTCGTCAAGCTCTTCTTCAATGTAACGGTACATTTTGTCAAGCTCTATGTTCAGAGCGGCTTCTTCTGCAACGTCCGTTCCGTCCTTAAATATGTCGGCGAGAGTGACGGCATTTCCGTCCTTGTCGCAGTCCATAGGATCATTCATATAGACTTCCGTTTGCTGATGCTTTGTTTTGCGAAAGTACATTCTTATCTGGTTGTTGATACATTTTCCCGCATAGGTTGAAAAGTTGATATTTTTCTTGTAATCAAATGTTTCGGCGGCACGGATAAGCCCGATTATTCCGATTGAAATAAGGTCGTCTGCTTCCTTGCTGTCAGGGTAATGCTTTTTGACAATAAACGCTACAAGGCGGAGATTGTGGTTGATAAGCTTGTCACGGGCGGCAAGATCGCCCTGAGCCGCTTTTTCAAGACATTCCCTTTCTTCCTTTGCGGAAAGCTGTCGTGGAAAAGAACCGTTATTCTTAAAATGCAGAGCAAAGAAAATAAGGCTTTGCAATGCCGTTTGCAGTACCGATATAAACATAATATCACACTCCGAAAAGATAATGATACAGTTTATTCGGGACATTCCGCCTGTTATGCAGGTACAGCTGTCTTGACATAAGAAAAATATGGGTGTATAATTAATTGCATAATCCATGAAAGTCAGGAGAGCAGTGGCATGAAACAGAAAAATCGTGAAAGGCTCGGAATAGGTATGAAGATAGGTGCAGGAGTACTTGCACTTATTATGATTATAGGTGTTGTGGTACAGGGATTTATGTATCTGAACTGAGTTAATAAATAATATGGGTAAATTAAACCGCCGGCTGATACAGTCGGCGGTTGTGTTTTATTCGGTTTTTATGTAACTAAGCGAAAAATCGCAACAGTCGTTTCCTCGTCCGAGGGTCATACTTCTGTGCCATTTGAGTTTAAGGTGAATATCACCGTACGCTATATCATCGCTGTCACAGAAGCAAACACATAGCTCAGGACAACCGTACCGCACGGTCATCATACGGTAGGTGCATTTGAGCATATCAAGCTTTGCCGTGTTCTTGTCGGTATCATATATCTTATAATCAAAACCTGCGTCACGTCCGAATGTTTTTTGTGTTACTTTCAGAAATATTTTCGGGATACGCTTGTACATTCCTGCAAAGCGGGCGGTTTTTGATACCACTTTTTTCATTTTTAGCGAGTGAATTTCTACAATACGGTGTATCTCGGCAAGTGCTTGCTCCTTACCCATAACGGCAGACAAAGTTTCGTAAGCCGCAATTCCGGGGAGAATCTGACTTTCAAGGTGGAACTTCATTGCTTTTGATTCGTTTTCGGTTTCTTTTCTGAGCCTGCCAAGTCTTTTATTCATATCGGTTATCAGCTTTTCGGATTGTTCGGAATAACGGCTTTTACAGACTTCGATAAACCCTTTTTCGATGTAGCTTTGCTTTGACATTATGATTTCCCCTTATGTATGTAATTACAGTTAGTTTTAAATAACTGTAATTATAATAGCACTGAACAGGTTGCTTGTCAAGGCTGTAATAAGCGATTATTCCTGCCTTGTCCTGTCTGTCCTGTTGAAGATAAGCGATACCACAAGTCCGAATATCATAGCGGCGGTAACGCCTGCCGAGCAAGCGGTAAATCCGCCTGTGAATATGCCGAGAAAACCGTCCTTTTCTATAGCTTTTCTTATACCTTTTGCAAGCAGATTTCCAAAGCCCGTCAAGGGTACCGAAGCACCTGCGCCTGCAAAATCTACAAGCGGCTGATAAAGCCCCGTTGCTCCTAAGATTACGCCCGAAACCACATAGGCTACAAGTATTCTCGCAGGGGTGAGCTTTGTAAGGTCAATCAGTAGCTGACCTATTGCACACAGCGCACCTCCGACTAAAAATGCCCATAAATATTGCATAATGTTTCTCCTGTTATAAAGTGTCCGATATTTCTACTAAGTGCGATATGCCCGGTATGCTTTCGCCCTGCTGAACGATCGTGGTTGACATAAGCGCACCGGTTGCGGCAAAAAGTACTTTGTGGAGCTTGCCCTCTGCGATCTGTGGCAGAATATGTCCGCACAGTACCGAGGCACTGCAACCGCAACCCGAACCGCCTGCGTGTACGTCCTGCTTTTCACGGTCATACAGCATAAGTCCGCAGTCCTTGTGTTTCGGCTCAATTTCAATTCCGTCACGGCGGAATAATTCGCACATAAGGTCTGAGCCGACCTGACCTAAGTCGCCTGTGTAAATTACATCATAGTCATCGGGTGTGGTTTTAGTTGCAAGCAAATGCCTTTTTATTGTGTCGTATGCCGCACCTGCCATAGCCGCTCCCATGTTGTTTGCGTCCTTTATACCCATATCGGTTATCTTGCCTATTGTGACACGCTTTACATAGGGCGGCTTTTCTGCGACCGAGGTTATGCAACAACCTGCACCGGTAGCTGTCCACTGAGCTGTGGGTGGACGTACACCGCCGTAGTTTATCGGAAATCTGAACTGTCTTTCGGCAGAGCAGAAGTGGGAGGATGTAACGGCGGCAAAGTATTCGCCGAGCCTCATATCCGCAAAAAGCGATGCCATAGCAAGACTTTCAGCCATTGTCGAGCATGCACCGTAAAGTCCGATAAACGATATATCGGTGTCACGAAGTCCGTATGCTGAGCCTGTGCATTGGTTAAGCAGATCACCAGCGAAAATAAATGAAATATCTTCTTTTATAAGCTTACCTTTTCTGAGTGCAATATCGAATGCGTATTGCTGAAATGTGCTCTCTGCCTTTTCCCATGTGGTAAGTCCCAGTTCAGCACCCTCGGCGGCATAGTCAAAGCAGTTGCCGAGCGGTCCGTCACTTTCCATTTTACCGACTGCGGCGGCGCAGGAATAAACCGATACACCACGGTCAAGCTCAATAGTTCCTTCTGAAATCAGTTTAGCCATATCAACCTCCGAAAAGACTTATAACAAACAGAATTATACCGTAGACAAATGCCGCCGCAATGCCGTATACTATAACCGGTCCTGCGATAATGAACATCTTTGCGCCCGTACCGAGAATGTAACCCTCGGTCTTGAATTCAAGCGCAGGTGAAACCACGGCATTTGCAAATCCCGTTATCGGAACAAGAGTACCTGCACCTGCGTGCTTTGCTATACGTTCATACTGACCGAAGCCCGTCAGCAGTGCACTTATCAGCACGAGTGTAATTGATGTGTATGCTGATGCGGTATCGATATCATTTCCTATCATAAGATAGAGGTCTGTGAAGAACTGACCTATACAGCAGATAAGTCCGCCGATTGCAAATGCTTTCGGTACTGTTATATATAGCTTGCTCGGAGCAGAATAGCGGTCGGCAAGCTGTGCGTATTCTTTTTTGGAAATATTCAAAATATCACCGTCCTTGATGATATTTTTGTTTTTATGTCAGAAAATATCCGTGTAAAATTCTGCTTGCCGTTACATCAAAAACAGCTCGCTTTGCAATTTTTATATTGATTTATTGCAGATGTTGTGCTATACTTTAATAGAACAGACAGTAAAAGTGCATTTTTGTAACTTTTTTCGGTCGGAATTTCCATTCAAGAAAGGGATAACAATAATGAAATACGCAGTATTACTTTGCGACGGTATGGCAGATCTTCCCCGTGAGGACATAGGCGGCACACCTATGAGCGTTGCTCACAAGCCTAACATGGATAAGCTCGCAAAGGTGTCAAGAGTAGGTCTTGTAAAGACAGTTGAGGACAACTTAAAGCCCGGCAGTGACGTTGCAAATCTTTCAGTTCTCGGTTATGACCCTGCAATTTACTATTCAGGCAGAAGTCCTTTAGAGGCAGGCAGTATCGGTATTGATATGAAGCCTACAGACGTTTCTTTCAGAACTAACCTTGTAACACTGTCCGATGAACCCGTATATGAGGATAAGACAATACTCGACTACTGTGCCGATGATATATCTACAGAAGAAGCCGCAGAACTTATAAAGTTCATTGACGAAAAGCTCGGTACGGATGAATTCAGATTCTACAGCGGTGTAAGCTACCGTCATTGTCTGATATGGGATCACGGTACGACCGATATAGGCACGCTGACTCCTCCTCACGATATAACAGGCAAGCCGATAAAGACGCATCTTGGTGTGAACGAAAACGGCAAGGTGCTTATCGAGATGATGAAGAAGAGTTATGATCTGCTGAAGGATCATCCCGTAAACTTAAAGAGAATCGAAAGAGGTCTTCGTCCTGCAAACAGTATATGGTTCTGGGGCGAGGGTGTTCGCAAGGATCTTACTCCTTTTGCCGAAAAGTACGGAAAGAGCGCCGCTATGATCTCTGCGGTCGATCTGCTCAGAGGTATCGGCAAGTTCACAGGAATGGACGTTATCAAGGTTGACGGTGCAACAGGCTACATAGATACAAACTTTGACGGTAAGGCTCAGGCTGCGGTTGATGCTCTCAAGGGCGGCAAGGATTTTGTATATATCCATGTTGAAGCTCCCGATGAATGCGGCCACCGCCATGAAGTTGAAAACAAGGTAAAGGCTATCAGCCTTATTGACGAGAAGATACTCGGCAAGCTCCTTGAAGAGTTCAAGGACGAGGATATAAAAATTCTTATCTGTCCCGACCATCCCACACCGCTTGAACTGAGAACACATACAAACGCTCCTGTGCCGTTCATGATATATGACAGCAGAAAGAAGCTGGACGGTGTTGATTGCTTCTGCGAGGAAAGCGCATCCAAGACAGGCGATTACATTGCCGAGGGTCACACCCTTATGAGCAGTTTCTTAGCTGACTGATAATATTATAAAAATATTTTACCGCCCTGTGATTTTGTCACGGGGCGGTTTTATAAACAAAAGTGCTGTAAACTGTTGCAGGTTTACGGCACTTTGTTGGTTTATTCAATTATAAGCTTATAATCGGTGCAGAAGTCCGAATATTCGGTAAATGTTCTTTCAAGAGAAGAGAGGAGCGCTTCTTCTCCGTATTTATCATAATATTTCTTAATATCCCCCGATATTGTCAGTTCAAGAGTTGCTTTGTCACCGATAATGTAGCCGACTGTGCTTTCGTTGATTACTTCTTTGCCGTTGCTGTTGATAAAGCACTTGATAAAGCGCACATCATCGCCGATGCTATTGAGCTTTTTCCATTCCGCAAAAATAACTTCAGGGTCGCAGGCAAGATACTTGCTTTCTTTTTCCGTGTTTGAACCGTTCAGATAATAAATATCAATGTTGCGGTATTCCAAAGCGGCATTTGTAGATTCATTGGCTATTGCACTTGAAGAAGTGATTTCAGTGCCGTTAGTGCCGACATTTTTAAGCACAACATTTCCGACTCCTAATGCTACAACGAACACCGCCGCCGTAGCCGCTACAGCGCCTATTGCGGTATACAGCTTTTTCCTGTTGCTCTTTGCTTTCGGCTTTGCCTGTTCGATAAATTCATCATTCACGTTGCCGAGTTCGTTCAGTAAACGTTTTTCTTTCATAGCGTTATACCCTCCTTTATGAGATGTTCCTTGAGTTCATTACGGGTTCTGAGAAGTATCATTTTTATGCGGCTTTCGGTAGATGAATGTTCGGCGGCTATCGCCTTTACCGACATCATATACCAGTATCTCTGCATAAAGATAATACGTTTTTCGGGTTCAAGGCAGAAGAGAAAATCGTTGAGGGCGTGCCTTAGCGTGTTGTTGTCGGAAATATCTTCCGTAGTAACACCGGACGTCACACATTCCGACAGCTCATCCAGAACTGCCGCCGTCTGCCCGGAACCCCTTTTGTCTGCCGTTTTTTCAAAGTACCTGTTAAGTGTTAGGTTGCGTGTTATTCTTCCGAGAAATGCCGACAGCTTTTTCGGCTTCTGCGGCGGAATTGCATTCCACGCCTTCATCAGCGTATCATTTACGCACTCCTCGCAGTCCTCATTCACGGCAAGTATGTTGTAGGCGATAGAGTAACAGTATCTGCCGTATTTGCTGTGTGTTTCCGATATTGCCTTCTCATCTCTCGCAAAGAATAATTCTATAATTTTGCTGTCTTCCGTTTTCCTCACTCCCTTTTAAGTTTTTTTCGGAACAGCCTGTTCACTTATAAAGACAGGTTTTATTTCTGAAGGTCACGCTTTTTAAGAAATTTTCTGCGGATATAATTACAGGCTCCTGTAAAACACAGAAGCCTGTTTGTTATTGTAAACCTTGCATAGTTTAATGCGGTTTAGTCTTCGATATAAACTCTCTTCATAACCTGAGGAGTTGTGGGCTTGTCGTTCCAGTCAACTTCTGTATCAGCAATTTCGTCAACTGCGTCCATACCGTCAATTACCTTACCGAAAGCGGCGTAGCTTCCGTCAAGATGGGGAGCGTCCTTGTGCATGATAAAGAACTGTGAGCTTGCGCTGTCGGGCATCATTGAACGAGCCATTGAGATAACGCCTCTTGTGTGCTTTAAATCGTTCTTAACACCGTTCTGAGCAAATTCGCCCTTGATGTTTTCCTTTGCACCGCCCATGCCTGTGCCCTCGGGATCGCCGCCCTGAATCATAAATCCGCTGATTACACGGTGGAAGATAAGACCGTCATAGAAACCTTCCTTGACGAGCTTTTCAAAGTTAGCGCAGGTAATAGGTGCGATTTCGGGATAAAGCTCAATCTTTATCTTCTTTCCGTTTTCCATTTCAATAACTACCATTGGTCTGAATTCCTTTCGTATTTTGTGTTTTCTGTATGTCAATAAGGCTGAAGCCTTATCGATGGCTTATTTTTTCAGTTTCTTTATGCTGATAAAATCAAAGACTATGAATACCGCAACGAATAAAGTCAGTATGGCTATCCATGTGAGATTGCCGTTGGCACTGTCGCTTTCTTCCTGCGCCGGTATATCGCTTGTTACAGGCGTGTAGTTTTTTGGGGCTGTATAGGTCTGAGGCTTTGTTGTAACTGATTCTTCCGTTGAAGTAACCGTTGCATCAGAAGTTTCCGACTCGGGCTTGCTGTCAGATTTGTCCGGCGTTACGCTGTCGCTTTTGTCAGCAAAATATTCTTCCGCTCTGAAATAATATCTCTTTTCCGCAAGATATGCACAGTGGTCGAAAGACAGAGCAAGCGGTGAAATATCAAAGTACATTTCAGTATTGGCACCTATAGATCTGAACTCGTTATTTTCAAATTTCAGTGCGCTGTCCCATACGCAGTCAACCCATATCCACCTGTCATCAATCAGTGCGGCACACCATTCATGGTTTACAGGGCCGTCAGCAAGACCGTCATAATCTACTGTATCCGATGTCGCCGTGCCTTTTACGTTTACAACATAAATTCCCTGTGCCTCGCACAGTGCGCTGAAAAGTGCAGAGTAGCCGACACACACGGTTTTACGTTCTTTAAGAACATTTTTTATACATATATTCGATTGTGTGACGGAGTTTTCCCTTGCGTCACGGTCGTAGTAAATGTTGTCCGATACCCATTTTGCGATTGCTTCCAGCTTTTTATACTCGTCTTTTATATCGCCTGCAATGTAATTCGCAAGGTAAGCAACTTCATCAAGCGTTTGTTTTACGCTTTCCTCGTTAAGCTCATCGGTGACATAACCTGCCCATGATTTTGCGGAAGTCGGGACCGCCTTTTCGATAACCGAAAGATTGTGTTTGCTCAGCTTGTTGTCGGGAAAATACCAGTTATCGTCATACATTATGAGATAGCTCAGATATGCACCTGATTTAAGCCGGATTACTATTCTGTCTGAATTTCCTACAGGTTCCGATGGGTTCAGTACTGAGGAGAATGTACCGTCACTGTTTACTTTAAGCGTAGAGGAAACGGTTCCGCAGTTCTGAAATGTTATATTCGTCACAGGGTCGTTTTTATAACAGCCCTCTATAACTACCGAACGGCTGTTTATGGTTATTTTACTGTAATACTCCTCGTTTTCTCCGGTAATAAGCTCATAACATTTTTCGGGCTTCTTTACTGTATCTGCCGAAGAACTGTCGCTTTCAAGCGAATAGCCGTTCACAAAAAATGTTGTGAGCATTACGGCTGTAAAGAAAAAAGCCGAAACTTTCTTTATTATATTATAGATCATTTTGCTCCTTGCAGATATAAGCACACAGACAGGATTTTGGCATACGTCCTGTCGTGACTGTGTGAAAGTACAGCAAATTAAAGTGCGTTTTCGGTGAGGTAATCGCCGTGAATATATTCGCCGTTGTCAAGTCTGTAATAACCTGTGTCCGTAACGGCAACAACATTTACCGCATCGCCGTATGAATACTGTCTTACAGCGTCCGAGCCGATTATTGCTCTGGCACGGCTGTAGCAACTCTGTACTACATACATTGTACCGCTTACCGCTTCTTCTCCCCATTCAAGAGGTTCGGTAGTAACAGGAACGGTAGTTTCGGGTGCTCTTGTGGTCACAGGAGTTGTTGTCTGCGGCTTTGTGGTTGCAGGTGTGGTTTCGGGCGGTTTGGTCGTTGTCGTAGTAGATGACTGTGCGGAAGAATTTCCCGAATCGTTGTTGTCGCTCAGTGAAAATGATGTGCTGTTAAGTGTTATCGACGCAACAACCGCAAATATAAGTAATAACGCTCCGCCGACTCCGGCGAGTGTCTGTCTTAACTTTTCCAAGTGTTATGTTCTCCTTTTATCCTCAGATAATACTGTTTATCGTTTTTGCTTCTTCTGTTTATAAGAAAAAATCCGTATACTATTATAACAAGACAGTGCAAAATAGTCAACCGTCAGCAAAAATAAGTCTTTATGACTGTAATACAGCTGTATGAGGAAAAAGCTACTCTTTTGCTTAAAATGCGGATATATTCCGCTGTTTGTTCTTTTTGTCCGTAAAAGAGAAGTAACCGTGTTTTTACCTTGACACGCACAAAAAATCATGATATACTTAAAACTGTATAAATCGAACAAAAGAAAACGGAGGATAGTTTTCAATGGCAAAAATAGCAGTTCTCGGCTACGGTGTCGTAGGTTCAGGCACGGTAGAGGTAATTGAAAAGAATAAGGAAGGACTTTTAAAGAAAGCCGGTCAGGAAATAGAGATAAAGTATATTCTTGATTTGCGTGATTTCCCCGACAGTCCTTACAAAGACAAGTTCGTAAAGGATTTCAACATAATTCTGAACGACCCCGAAATATCGGTTGTAGTTGAAGTTATAGGCGGTATCAAGCCTTCATACGATTTTGTAAAGTCTTCACTTCTTGCAGGCAAGAGCGTTGTTACATCAAACAAGGAGCTCGTTGCAAAGAAGGGTGCAGAACTTTTAAAGATAGCGCATGAGAAGGGTGTAAACTTCTTCTTTGAGGCAAGCGTAGGCGGCGGTATCCCGATCATCAGACCGCTCCACCAGTGCCTTTCCGCTAACCGAATAGATGAAATTGCAGGTATCCTGAACGGTACAACAAACTTTATACTTACAAAGATGATCCGTGACAATATGCCCTTTGACGTTGCATTAAAGACGGCTCAGGAGCTCGGTTATGCAGAGCGTAATCCCTCTGCCGATGTTGACGGTATCGACGCTTGCAGAAAGATCTGTATTCTTGCATCTCTTTCGTTCGGCAAGCACGTTTACCCCGATAATATCCATACCGAAGGTATCACTAAGATCACTCCCGAAGATGTTGCTTATTGCGAGAACTTCGGCGGCTCAATAAAGCTTATCGGTTGGGCTTCAAGACAGCCCGATGAAAAGGTTGCGGTTATGGTATGCCCTGCATTTATCCGTGCAGACAGCCAGCTTGCAGGCGTTAACGACGTATTCAATGCAATTCTTGTAAGAGGTGACTCTACAGGTGACGTAGTATTCTACGGCAAGGGTGCAGGTAAGCTCCCGACAGCAAGTGCGGTTGTAGCCGATGTTGTTATTGCAGTAAAGATGAATTCTTCAAGTAAGTCGCTTTACTGGGAAGACAGCGATCAGGATTTCATCGAAGATACAGATAAGATCGTTCTTGAGAACTATATCCGTGTTGACGGCGTTTCAAAGGACGAGGCAGAGGCTCTGTTCGGCAAGGTGACCTACCTTACAAGAAAGGGCGCACCCGAAAGCGAGCTTGCATTCATCACTCCCGCGATCAGCGAAAAGGATTGCAATGGAGCTATTGCAAAGCTCGGCGATAAGGTACTCGGCCGTATAAGAGTTCTTGATTATTGATAAACTAAATTTGCCATCTGAAAGGAAAAACAATATGTCCGAAAATCAGCCAAAGTACAGGAGAATACTTTTAAAGCTCAGCGGTGAAGCGCTTGCAGGCGACAAGAAGATGGGACTTGATATGCCCACTGTTACCGAAATATGCAAGAGCATAAAGAAGTGCTATGATGTCGGCACCGAGATCGGTATAGTTGTCGGCGGCGGCAACTACTGGAGAGGTCGTTCAAGCGAGAGCATGGACAGAGTAAGAGCAGACCATATCGGTATGCTTGCAACTGCCATGAATGCACTTGCTGTTGCAGATGTGCTTGAAAGTCTGGGCTGCCAGGTGCGTGTACAGACGGCTATAGATATGAAGCAGGTCGCAGAGCCTTATATAAGACAGAAAGCTATAAGACACTTTGAAAAGGGCAGAATAGTAATATTCGGTTGCGGTACGGGAAGCCCGTTCTTCTCGACCGACAGTGCCGCCGCACTGAGAGCCGCAGAAATAAATGCCGATATACTGCTCAAGGCTACAATGGTTGACGGTATCTACGACAAGGATCCCCACAAGTATGACGACGCTGTTAAGTATGATTCACTCACACATCAGCAGATACTTGTACAGAGCCTTAAGGTCATGGACAGCGCGGCTGCCGCAATGTGCCGTGAAAACAAGACGCCTATCCTGGTATTCGATCTGAGCAGACCGGATAATATCTTTGACGCAGTAATGGGCAAGAAGATAGGTACGGTAGTCAGCGACAAGTAAGCTACAGGTAAATAAAAAACGATAATATACACCCGAAAGGAAATTAACCAATGAAAGACGTAATCAATACCGCTAAGGACAAAATGGGCAAGTGCGTAGCCGCTGTTGAAACAGAATACGCATCGATCCGTGCAGGAAGAGCCAACCCCGCAGTTTTAGACAAAGTAACCGTTGACTATTACGGAGTACCCACACAGATAAACGCTATGGCGGCTGTAGCGGTTTCAGAGGCAAGAGTGCTTGTTATCACTCCCTGGGACGCTTCAACACTGAAGTCAATCGAAAAGGCTATCCTTGCAAGCGATATCGGAATTACTCCCACAAACGACGGTAAGGCTATCCGTATCACATTCCCCCAGCTCACAGAGGAAAGAAGAAAAGAGCTTTGCAAGCAGGTAAAGAAGATCGCCGAGGAAGGTAAGGTAGCTGTCCGCAACGTTCGCCGTGACGCTATGGAAAAGTTCAAGGCTATGAAGAAGAACAACGAAATAACCGAGGACGATCTCAAGAACTGCGAAAAGGACGTTCAGAAGCTCACAGACAAGTACTGTGACGAAATGGACGCCGCAAGCAGCGCAAAAGAAAAAGAGATCATGACAGTTTAATTATCGGTAATTGAATTGGCTGATATAAATAAAGATGCTTTACCGTGCGTTCCGCTCCATGTCGGATTTATCATGGACGGAAACGGCAGGTGGGCTAAAAAAAGAGGACTTCCGAGAAAAGCAGGTCATTCACAGGGCGCAAAGGTATTCAGGCGCACTGTTGAGCACTGCCGTGATATCGGAATAAAATACTGCACTTTCTATGCGTTTTCAACCGAAAACTGGAAACGTCCGAAAGATGAAGTTGACGCCATAATGAAACTGCTTGAAAAATATCTTGACGATATACGCAGTATGGCGCAGAAGAATACAAGGATAATCTTCCTTGGCGATAAGTCTGCATTTGCGGAAGATATACAGGCAAGACTTGTCGAGATCGAAGAAATATCAAAGAATAACGACGGTCTGTACGTTCTCGTCGCATTGAATTACGGCGGTAAGGACGAGATACTGACTGCCGCAAAGCGTCTTGCGCAGGATTATAAGGACGGAAAGGTAAACCTTGACGACTTTACCGAGGACGACTTTGACAATTATCTTTATACAAAGGGCATTCCTCCGGTTGATCTTATCATAAGACCGAGCGGAGAGCAGAGAACATCCAACTTCCTTATCTGGCAGGGAGCTTATGCCGAGCTATTGTTCATGGATGTTCTGTGGCCGGATTTCACAAAGAAGGATCTTATTGCGGCTTGTAACGAGTACGCAAGGAGAAACCGGAGATTCGGCGGACTGTAATGCACTTCTGAAAGGAAAAAGAACTACAAGATGGTAACCAGAATTGTGACCGCTCTGGTAGCGATACCGATCGGTATATTAATAATTGCGCTGAACAACGAGATACTCTACTACGTTGCTATGACGGCTTTTTCGGTTATAGCAGTGTACGAAATGCTCGTTACTACCAAATATCTGAAGAATAAGTTCACATCTGCCGTAAGCCTTTTATTTGCGGCGATCACACCTATTCTGTTCTGGATAGAGCCTCTGAGGAACAACGTAAAGCTGATATATTTCGGCTTTGTCGTTATAATGCTTCTCGGAATGCTGTTCAATCACGAGAAGGCAAGATTTGAGCAGGTCTCTCTTGTTGCATTTATATCGATAACAATACCGCTTGCGCTTTGCTCGATCGCATTTATGCGTACAAAATTCCCCGAACACGCTACTTTCCTTATCGTTTACACTATGGTAAGCGCATGGATCGGCGATGCAGGAGCTTATTTTGTCGGAACTTTTCTCGGCAAGCATAAGATGTGCCCCGCTATAAGCCCCAAGAAGACCTGGGAGGGCTTTGCAGGCGGAATTATCACATCGGGCGTTTTTGCTGTAATAATGAGCTTTGCCTATGAGCTTATCGACAGCATGATAAACGGCGGAGTGCATACATTCAGCGTAAACTGGGTATATCTCACTATACTCGCACTGGTTATATCGGGACTGGGTGTTGTCGGAGATCTGTCCGCATCACTTGTAAAGCGTGAATGCTCCGTAAAGGATTTCGGCAATATACTGCCGGGACACGGCGGTATTCTTGACCGCTTTGACAGCGTTCTGCTTGCCGCACCCTTTGCGTATATGATGTTCCAGATATATTTCCCCGTAACCCAAATAGCATAATCGTAAAATCAAATTACAATGCCGAAGCGGAATACTCTTCGGCATTATTTGTCATAAAGAGGTAACAATTGAGTATTATAAAGAATATAGCTCTGCTCGGCAGTACAGGTTCGATAGGTACGCAGACGCTTGACGTATGCCGCATGCACGGCATTAAACCGACTGCGCTGTGCGCCGCAAAAAATACCGAACTGCTTGAAAAGCAGGCTCGTGAATTTATGCCGGGTACCGTCTGCATATATGACGAAAACCGTTATAACGACATGAAACAGCGTCTTTCCGACACAGATATAAATGTACTTTGCGGAATGGACGGACTGTGTGAAGTTGCATCGCAGAAAACCGACGCTGTCGTAAATTCTGTCGTTGGCATGGTAGGACTGCGACCGACGCTTGCGGCACTCGATGCCGGCAATAAGGTAGCGCTCGCTAACAAGGAAACGCTGGTAACGGGCGGCGAGCTTGTGATGAATAAGGCAAAAGAGAAAAATCTGCCGATACTGCCTATAGACAGCGAACATTCGGCTATATTCCAGTCGCTTATGGCAAGCGGCGGCAGTAAGATTGAACGCATACTGCTGACGGCATCGGGAGGTCCTTTCTTCAGTTATACTTATGACATGCTCAAAAGTGTTACCAAGGCACAGGCACTGAAGCACCCCAACTGGAACATGGGTCAGAAGATAACCACCGACAGCGCAACGCTGATGAATAAAGGGCTTGAGCTGATCGAGGCGGTGTGGCTGTTCGGAGTAAAGCCCGAACAGGTGGAGATAAACGTGCACAGACAGAGTATTCTTCACTCTGCGGTGGAGTTCGAGGACGGCTCGGTTATAGGGCAGATGGGCGTTCCGGATATGAGAATACCCATTCAGTTTGCACTGACGTACCCTGAAAGACTGCCGTCACCGGCAAAAAGACTCTCGCTTTTTGATGTAGGAACGCTGACATTCGAGAAGGCGGACGAGGAAACATTCCTCTGTCTGAAGTATGCAAAAAGGATGATAAAAAAGGGCGGGACAGCCTGCACAATCCTGAACAGCGCAAATGAGGCGGCGGTAGGACTGTTCCTTGAGGACAAGATACCGTTTTATCGCATAGGCGAGCTTGTAGCCGACGCTTGCGAGAATATCAGGGAGCACAAAGAGGTAACTCTCGGCAATATACTGGACAGTGAAAGCACAGCAAAAGAATACATTATTGCACACGCTTAAAACAAGGAGGCACATTTGAACATACTCAATATTTTACTCGGAATACTTCTGTTCTTTATAATTATACTCGTACACGAATTCGGTCATTTTACCGTTGCAAAACTTTGCAATATGAAAGTAAAAGAATTTGCAATAGGTATGGGACCGAAGTTATTCAAAAAACGTATCGGCGAAACCGTGTTTGCTTTTAAGGCTCTTCCGATAGGCGGCTCGGTCATGCTTGATGAGGATGTTGAAAACGATGACCCGAGAAGCTTCAGAAACAGACCCGTATGGATGAGAATACTCGTAATTGCCGCAGGTGCGTTTATGAACTTTGTCCTGGGATTTGTCTTCTGTATTATTTCGGTACTTTGTTCAAACAGTGTGACTACAACTACAGTTGCGGGATTCCAGGAGGGTGCGATAAGCTCTTCTGTGCTTCAGGCTGATGATAAGATACTGAAAATCAACGGCATGAATATCTATACGACTATGGATATTTCGTTCCAGCTGTCAAACTCGCAGTCAAGAGGTATCGGCTCGCAGTATTACAGCTATGACTTTGTGGTAGAGCGTAACGGTCAGACAGTAGAGCTGAGTGACGTTAAGTTTGCGTCACTCTCTTATGCAAAGATGATTTCGGAATATAAAAAGCTGGTGGGCGAAAAAGAGGGCTATGCCGAACTCCCCACAGCGTATTTTGATATAGATACCAACAGTTATACAGAAGCTTTCAGTGAGCTTGAAAAGAACGATGCTCAGTTTGCAAAGTCGTTTACGGCAATAGCCGATGAATACAAGAACGGATATACCTCGGAAGAGAACAATATGTATCTTGACTTCATCGTTTACGGTCAGAAGCATAATTTTGTGAATGTGATACAGACAGCGTGTGCCGACTTCATTTCATACGGCAGACTTATCTGGATATCATTCGGCAATCTGCTTAACGGCACATACGGACTTAACGAAATGTCAGGACCTATCGGTGTTGTACAGAGCGTAAGCACGGTTGCATCGTTCGGCTGGGGTTCGCTTATGACTCTGGCGGCACTTATTGCGATAAATGTCGGCATTGTAAACCTTCTGCCGATACCTGCTATGGACGGCGGACGTCTTGTGTTCCTGTTCATAGAACTGATAAGAGGAAAGCCGGTCAAGGCGGAGCATGAGGGCATGGTGCATTTTATCGGTATCGTTGCGCTTATGGTGCTTATGGTTATAGTGACGTTCAATGACATTTTAAGAATATTTACGGGCGGTTAAAATGAGCAGGAAAAAAGTTAAAGTAGGAAATCTTACTCTCGGAGGAGAGCATATATATATACAGTCGATGCTGAATATCCCTGCGGACGATGTAGAGGGTAACGTAAAGCAGGCAATTGAGCTTGAAAAGGCAGGCTGTGAGATAATACGCACAGCAGTGCCGAACGTCAAGAACGCAGAGCTTATTTATGCACTTAAAAATGCGGTAAATATACCTGTTGTTGCCGATATTCATTTCGACTATAAGATAGCACTCGAATGTGCGGCGGCAGGCGTTGACAAGATAAGAATAAATCCGGGCAATATAGGCGATAAGAACAGGGTAAAGGCTGTAGCGGACGCTTGCCGTAACCGTAATATCCCGATAAGAATAGGCGTAAACAGCGGTTCGGTCGAGCGTGAACTGCTTGCAAAATACGGCGGACCGACTGCACAGGCGCTTGCCGAGAGTGCTTCACGTCATGTTGAAATGCTCCGTGAATATGATTTTGACGATATAGTGCTTTCGGTTAAATCGTCCGATGTAAAACTTATGACTGAAAGTTACAGACTGATACACGAAATGTACGATTATCCTCTTCACCTCGGCGTTACAGAAGCAGGTACGACACGAATGGGAATAATCAAGTCTGCGGCAGGAATAGGCTCACTGCTCCTTGACGGAATAGGCGACACTATAAGGGTATCGCTGACAGCCGACCCGGTTGAAGAGATCTATGCCGCAAAGGATATACTTAAAGCTGTGGGAATAGGCGGCGGAGTACAGATAGTTTCCTGTCCCACCTGCGGCAGAACGGGAATAGACCTTATATCTATAGCAAAGCAGGTCGAGGAACGAACAAGAGATATAACCGCCGATATAAAGATTGCCGTAATGGGCTGTGTTGTAAACGGTCCGGGCGAAGCGAGAGAAGCCGACATCGGTATAGCAGGTGCAAAGGGCGAGGGTATAATCTTCAAAAAGGGTGAAGTTATCCGCAGAGTGTCCGAAGAAAAGCTCGTTGATGAGCTTATGAACGAAATCGGTAATATAGTAAGCGATAAAGAAAACTGATAAGGAACGTGAAATAATGGCAGCCATTTTAAAAGAACTTCTGAATAAGGTTGAAATGCCTCAGCAGACGGCGGACGCAAAACTTCTGTCGATACTGTGCGATGAAACGGATAAAAGCATGATACTCCAGCTCGAATCCGATGAACTGATACCGTACAGCGTGCTTGCGGAAACGGGCAATGCGATAAAAAAATATCTCGGTGTGCCGTCGGTAAGGATCTATCCGAAATATGCGCCTGAGCTTTTCAACCCGTCATATCTTTATGACATTGTTCAGATCTTAAAGCCCTCGCATGGTGTGATAAACGGATATATGGACGACTCCGAAATAAGCGACGACGGCGACACATTCGAGTTTACGCTGATGCACGGCGGAATTGACCTTTTATACAGCGAAAAGATAGACAAGGAAATAGAAAAGTTCACAAAGGGTGTGTTCGAAAAGAGCGTCACTGTAAAATTCAGCGAAAACGCTACTGTCGGTTACGCCGACCTTGATGAAAGATATTATGAGGAACTCGCCGCACAGCCGCTCCCCGACTTTGAAGAAATAGACAGAAAAGCGGCAGAGCGTGCAAATGAGAGCAAAAGCTCAAGGGGAAAGAAATCAAGACCCGAGCCGAGAAAGCGTCCGGGAAAGATAACTCTTACATATCTTGAAGATAAGCTGAACCCCGACGGACTTTTATATCTCGGTAATGAGATAACAGAAGCTCCGCAGTCGCTGAAATCGCTCGGCGAGGAGAGCGACAGCGTTACCGTATGGGGCGAGCTTACCGAAGTTGAACATAAGGAAACACGAAACGGTGTTTATACTATAATCACGGCGGCACTGTGTGACGATACGGGAAGAGTACCTGTAAAGCTGTTTGCTAAGGCTGACATCATAGATGATTACGATTTTCTTGAGGACGGCGCAGTGTTTGTCATGCAGGGAAGCTATAAGCTTGATACATTTGCAAACGAGATGCAGTTCAACCCGACAGACATAATGCAGGTTTCACTGCGTGACGATTATACGATGAAAACTCCTGCCCCGAAGCCCTCTTCACAGGGCGGAAGTGCGCCTGCCGCTCCTGCCATGACAAAGGCTAATGTGTTTGCAGAGCCTGAGGAAATGGAGCTGATGTTTGAAACGACCCATTTCGGTAACAAGGCAAAGCTTGTAATGGGCAAGCCGATAAATGATCCGCCCGTTGAAATGGCAAGCGTAATGACAGAGCGTGACAACGTTACTGTATGGGGCGAGATATTCAACGTTGAAAAGAAAGAAACAAAGAGCGGCAAGTCAACGATAATCACAGCCGCATTCAGCGACAGAACTTCATCTATGATAATGAAGCTGTTCGTTTATAACACTAAGCTTGACAGCTACAGCTTTATACAGAACGGTACAAAGATACTCGCAAACGGCAGTTACAAAATGGACGACTTCCTGCACTATAACTGCTTTAATCCGCAGTCGGTAATGCTTGTCGAGGTAAAGCCGAAGCAGGACAATGCTCCCGAAAAGAGAGTAGAACTGCATTTGCATACAAATATGTCGGATATGGACGCTGTTACCGCTCCGTCTGTGCTTGTAAAGCAGGCTCACGCATGGGGTCACAAGGCAGTAGCAATAACCGACCACGGCAACGCACAGGCATATCCTGAGGCTATGAATACCGTTGAGAAGATAAACAAGGAAGACCCGGACTTCAAGGTGATTTATGGTCTTGAGGCATACTTTGTAAATGACGGTAACGCAGTTGTAGACGGCTGTGACAAGATAAAAATTGAAGATGATATTGTCGTATTCGATATTGAAACAACCGGACTTCACCCTGCAAACGAGCGTATAACCGAAATAGGTGCGGTAAAGCTGCGTAATATGGAGATAGTTGACCGCTTCTCTACATTTGTAAACCCGATGATGCCTATACCGTCAAATATCACCGAGCTTACGGGTATAACCGATGATATGGTAGCAGACGCTCCGACAGAAGATATTGCGGTCACCGACTTTATGACATTCTGCGGCAATGCCCCCGTATGCGCACATAACGCAAAGTTTGATGTTTCGTTTATAAGAAGTGCCGCCGCAAGAATGGATAAGAACTTTGATAATCCTGTTGTAGATACGCTGAGCATTGCAAAAGCGGCTCTAAAGGGTATCAAGAACTATAAGCTTGACACTATAGCAAAGTATTTCAAGCTCGGCGACTTTGACCATCACAGAGCGGTTGCCGATGCGGAAATGCTGTGCATGATATATATGCACATAGTAAGCGACACAAGAAAGACCGCAAAGCTTGAATATATAGGCGATTTCAACACGGCGTTCGGAAGTGTTGATATAAAGAAGCTCCCTACATATCACCAGATAATTCTTGTAAAGAACAAGGTCGGACTTAAAAATCTGTACAGACTTATTTCCGCATCAAACCTTGATTATTTCTATAAAAAGCCCAGAATACCGAAATCTCTCCTTTCGCAGTACAGAGAGGGGCTTATAATAGGAAGTGCGTGTGAGGCAGGCGAACTTTTCAGAGCGATACTCGAAAAAGAGTCGCAGGAGAAGATCGAAGAAATAGCATCATTCTATGACTATCTTGAAATACAGCCTATCGGTAATAATATGTTCCTGCTGAGAAACGGCAAGGTAAACAGTGAAGAGGATTTAAGAGATCTCAACCGTGCGATTGTAGAACTCGGCGACAGAATGGGAAAACCTGTAGTTGCTACCTGTGACGTGCATTTCAAAGACCCGGAGGACGCTGTATTCCGTGAGGTATTGCAGGCAGGACAGGGCTATGAGGACTTTGCAAATCAGCCGCCGCTTTATTTCAGGACTACCGAGGAAATGCTTGAAGAATTTGCTTATCTCGGTGAAGAAAAGGCAAAGGAAGTCGTTATCACAAATACCAACAAAATTGCCGATATGGTTGAAGTTGTACGTCCTATTCCGACAGGTACATATCCTCCTCATATCGACGGTGCGGACGAAGAGTTACAGCAGCTTTGCTGGGACAGAGCGCACGCATGGTACGGTGACGATTTACCCGAAACTGTTGAAAAGAGACTTAAAAAAGAGCTTGACTCTATCATAAAGCACGGATTTGCCGTACTGTATATGATTGCACAGAAGCTTGTTGCGTTCTCTGAAAAGAACGGATATCTTGTAGGTTCACGAGGATCTGTAGGTTCATCGGTAGTTGCCATAATGGCAGGTATATCCGAGGTTAACCCCTTACCTCCCCACTACAGATGTCCCAAGTGCCGTCACAATGAATTTATCCTTGACGGTTCATACGGCTCAGGTTTCGACCTGCCGCCCAAAAAGTGCCCTAACTGCGATATAGACATGATCCGTGACGGTCACGATATACCGTTTGAAACGTTCCTCGGATTTGACGGCGATAAGTCGCCCGATATCGACCTTAACTTCTCGGGTGAAGTACAGGGCAAGGTACACAGATACACAGAAGAACTGTTCGGTAAGGATCACGTTTTCAAGGCGGGTACTATCTCAGCCGTTCAGGAAAAGACAGCCGAGGGCTTTGTACGCAAGTGGCTTGAAAAGAAGGGCATGACGGCAAACCCTGCCGAGATATCACGTCTTGCGGCAGGCTGTACGGGCGTCAAGAGAACTACATCTCAGCACCCGGGCGGAATGGTCGTTGTACCGAGTGAATATGAAGTTTACGACTTCACAGCGGTTCAGCACCCTGCGGACAAGACGGAGAGCGACATGATAACCACGCACTTCGACTTCCATGCTCTGCATGATACTATCCTTAAACTTGATGAGCTCGGACACGATGTGCCGACACTGTATAAGCATCTTGAAGATATGACGGGCATAAAGATAGCGGACGTTCCTACAAGCGACCCCAAGGTCATGGAACTGTTCACATCGACAGAACCGCTCGGCATAAAGGAAGAGGATCTCGGTGTATCAAGCGGTACATACGGTATCCCCGAATTCGGTACGCCGTTCACATTGCAGATGTTAAAAGACGCACAGCCCAAGAAGTTTTCCGACCTGTTGCAGATATCAGGTCTGTCACACGGTACTGACGTATGGCTCGGAAACGCACAGGAGCTTATTTCAAACGGAACCTGTACGATTTCAGAAGTTATCGGATGCCGTGACGATATCATGGTATATCTTATGCACAAGGGACTTGAACCAAAACTTGCGTTCAAGATAATGGAGATAACCCGTAAGGGTAACGCAAAGAAGCTGTTCGATGAGAATATATACAAGGCTTTTGAAGAAAACAACGTACCGCAGTGGTATATCGAAAGCTGTAAGAAAATCAAGTACATGTTCCCCAAGGCGCACGCCGCCGCTTATGTAACGGGTGCGGTAAAGCTGTGCTGGTTCAAGGTTTACTATCCGTCGGAATTCTATTCTGCGGTACTTACAAAGCACACCGAAAATATTGATGTAAAGACGGTTCTCGGCGGTAAGGAAAGTGTCAGAAACAAAATTCAGCTTATCCAGTCAAACCCCGACGCAACGGCAAAAGACAAGGGTATGCTTGACGCACTGTTGCTGATATATGAGATGATGCTCAGAGGTATCACATTCCTGCCTGTTGATTATAAGAAGTCGAGAGCGACTACTTATGCAATTGAGGACGGAAACCTCCGTCTGCCTTTCCTGGCAGTAGAGGGCTGTGGTGAAAACGCCGCAATCAAGCTCAAGGAAGTTATCGACAAGGGTGATTTCATCTGTCTTGAGGATATACAGGCACAGTCGGGTATCAACAGCACCGTACTCGGTAAGCTGTATGATATGAATGTGTTCGGGGATCTGCCACAATCCGCACAAATCTCATTCTTTTGATAATGACAAATGAAAATAAAGGTTACTTTAAGAAAGGCAATGTAAAAACCAAATGAACTATTCGTTCAACGTGAGAATTCTCAGTCATTTTTATCACAGCGCAGTAAAGGCTGAACTTGAAAGACGGAATTTTCCTAAAGATATGGCGAAGAAGATTTTTGCCGAGCATAAGGCGATAGTTGCCCGTGCAAAAGACATCGGCAAGTCGAAGCTGATGAGTTCTTACATGATGGGTGCGTATTTTATCGCAATGAACCGCAGTACAGGAAAGACGGCGGAGGAGAATTACGAAATATTTAAGGACGGTTTGTGTGCGTCAAATCTGTTTCACGAGGCGATAGGCAATGTAGACAGCTACCTTGACGAGAAGAAGATGCCCGGACGTCTTGCGTGGTCGGAAGAAAGCCACAAGAGAAAATATGAGAACGACTGGGTAGTTGATATTCTGCCTGCAAACAGTGAATACGATCTCGGTTACGATTATCATGAATGCGGTATATGCAAGCTGTGCAAGGACGAGGGCTGTCCCGAACTCGCACAGTATATGTGCCGTATGGACTATGTTCTTGCGGATATAATGAATATGAAGCTTACAAGAACCAAAACTATAGCTGAGGGCGCTGATATGTGCGACTTCAGATATAGCAGGAAGTAATTTATACTTATAAAGGTAACGGTATATTATGAAAACAGCGGCAATTATATGCGAATACAATCCGTTTCACAACGGGCATAAATATCATATAGAGCAGACCCGGTTACAGCACGGTGCAACGCATATTGTGTGCGTTATGAGCGGTAATTTTACTCAGCGTGGCGATGTTGCGCTTGCCGATAAATATGAGAGGGCAAGAGCCGCACTTATGGGCGGGGCGGATCTGGTGGTTGAACTGCCTACGCCGTTTGCGCTTTCCAGCGCAGAGCATTTTGCGATGGGTGCGTGCCACATAGCCGATGCGCTCGGCTGTGTGGATATGCTGAGCTTCGGCAGTGAATGCGGTGATGTTTCCGTTCTTGAAGAAGCGGCAGGTGCTGTTGAATATGCCGTGCAGACCGATGAGTTTTTCAGCCTTATGAGAAAGGGAGTTTCTTACCCTGCGGCACTGAAACAGGTTGTGGAGCTAAACTATACCCCGGATGTCGTGACAACGCTGACAGAGCCGAACAACACGCTTGCTGTGGAATATATCCGTGCGCTTGATAAGCTCGGGGGTACGATAAAGCCGGTTACGGTAATGAGGAGCGGTGCGGCACACGACAGCGAAGAGGGCAGTGACACGGTGATAAGTGCGTCAAAGCTCAGAAAGATGCTCGGTGCAGGCGAAGATGTCAGTGCCTATACCGATTATACGGAATATGGGAACTTTGCACATATAGAAAATATAGAAACGGCAATCCTCGCAAAGCTCCGCACTATGTCAAGGTCGGAGTTTGAACGCCTTCCCAACGGTACGGGCGGTATGGACAGCAGGATATATAAGGCGGTACGCACTGCGGTATCTTTACCGCAGTTACTGCTTATGATAAAATCAAAGAATTTTACTATGGCAAGAATACGCAGACTTGTGCTGTGTGCATTCCTCGGCATAACGGGAAACGATTTAAAAAATCCGCCTGCTTATGTAAGAATACTCGGAATGAATGGGCGGGGCAAGGAAATTCTTGCAACGGGTGAACATAAGCTGCCTGTTGACACCTCGCTTTCAGCACTCGCAAAGACAAGTCCCGAGGCAGAGCACTTTGCAAGACTTGAAGAAAGGGCAGGAAACCTTTATGCGCTGGCACTTGATAAAAAACAGCCGTGCGGCACAGAGTTCACTTCAAAGCCTGTTATAATATAAGGAGGAAATATGGATAACGCTGAGAAATACAAAGCACTCAGAGAAAAGCACAGAGAATTTATCTATCACGGCTATGACATTGCCGACGACGGTATATTTTTTCACTTTTCGATAGACGATTTTCATTTTTACCCCTCATGGAAAACAGAAAGCGGACTTCTTAAAAACAGAACTCCGTTTCTCGATTACATAATATTCAATCTGGGAATGGCGGAGCTTGTCAGCTACTGGAAGTGTGCCTGTCCGCCAGTTGTAAAGGTAGAGTGCGGCTCACTTGACGAAAAGCAGTGCCTGTGGTGGAAAAAGCTCTACTTCAACGGACTGGGAGAATTTTTCTACAGAAACAATATAGACGCTGATTTTGACAGCTTCATGCAGATAGTGCCAGCCGATAACACTAAGCACGAATACAGCTGTGAAAAGTCTGTCGGCGGTTATCTTGTGGCAGTCGGCGGCGGCAAGGACAGTGTGGTATCGCTTGAACTGCTCAGGAAATATCACGATGAAACGCTGTGCTATATCATAAATCCCCGTGGTGCAACGGTCGAGTGTGCAAAGGTTGCCGGCTTTGACGAAAGCGGAATTGTCGGTCCTCGCAGAACGATAGACAAGGCACTGCTTGAACGCAATGCGGACGGATATCTCAACGGTCATACACCGTTCTCGGCGGTGGTTGCATTCTCGGCTTATCTGTTTGCGTATCTTCACGGCAAGAAGTATATCGTGCTGTCGAATGAAAGCAGTGCGAACGAAACCTACGTCAGCGGCAAGCAGGTAAATCACCAGTACAGCAAGAGCACCGAGTTTGAACGTGATTTCAGGAATTACGTTTCCGATTATCTTGACGACAGCATACAGTATTTCAGCCTTTTACGCCCATGGAGCGAGTGGCAGATAGCAAGAAAATTTGTTACCTATCCGCAGTACTTTTCCGTGTTCCAAAGCTGTAACCTTGGCTCAAAGACGAACGTGTGGTGTGCGGACTGTGCAAAGTGCCTGTATGTCTATATACTGCTGTCAGCGTTTCTTGACGATGAAACGCTCGTGAAGATCTTCGGCAAGAATATGCTTGACTGCGAAAAGTACGAAGATATGTTTGACGGGCTGGTGCTTGACGGCAAGGATAAACCGTTTGAGTGCGTCGGTACAAAGAGCGAGGTAAGGCTGTCGCTGTATATGGCGATAAAGCGCAGAGGTGAGAATTTACCCTATCTGCTCAGCCGTTATGCAAAGACTGATCCGCCCGTACCGCAGAGTATGGAAAACTATTTTGACAATGATAATTTTGTACCTCAGCACCTTATCGGATTGCTGAAGTAAGAAAGTGACGATATATGACTATAGATGAAAAGCTGAAAGCGTTTTTTGAGGGAAAGAAAGTTGTTATTTTAGGCTTTGGCAGAGAGGGACGTTCTACGTTGAAACTGCTCAGAAACTGTAATTGCAAAAGCATTACGGTAGCTGATATGAATCCTGTATCCGAAACGGAAACCGAGGGCTGTACGCTTTGTTGCGGAGAAAATTATCTCTCATGTCTTGACGACTGCGATATTATTATGAAAGCTCCGGGAGTTGCTCTCAAAGACAGTGTGAGCGATGAAATCAAGGCTAAGATAACTTCTCAGACAGATTTGTTCCTGCGTTTTTGTGACAATATGATAATAGGAATCACGGGAACTAAGGGAAAATCGACCACGTCAAGCCTGATAAAATTCTTTATCGAAAAAAGCGGCAAGGATACGATGCTGATAGGCAATATCGGAGTTCCGCCGCTTGAAAGACGTGAGGAGTTCACTGAAGACTGCGTTATAGTATGCGAAATGTCCTGCCACCAGCTCGAATACGTCAAGGCGTCACCGAATGTATCGGTACTTCTTAATATTTACCCCGAACACCTTGACCACTATACCGACTTTGCGGCTTACCGCAATGCAAAGCTGAACATTTTCCGCTATCAGAATGAAAACGATACGCTGATAATCGGTGAAGAGGTAAAGCAGTATGCCGATACAAAGGCAAAGGTAATAACAGCCGGTTTTTCATGCGGTGATATAGGAACAAGAAACGGCGGTATCTTTATCGGCGATGAATTTTATCCTGCCGGTATGATAGATACCAAGCTCAAAGGCGAACACAATCTTTATAATATAGCAATTGCGGTGTGTGCCGCAACAAAGGCAGGCTGTACGGTAAAGCAGTGCCTTGACGCACTTCCGCAGTTTAACGGTCTGGAACATCGTCTTGAATATGTATGCACACTGAACGGTGCAGAGTATATAAACGACAGTATAAGTACAGCGCCGCAGACGGCAATAGCCGCACTGAAAGCTTATCCCGATACCGATACGCTGATAATCGGCGGAATGGACAGGGGCATTCCTTATGACGAGTTATCCGACTGGCTGAACGCTGATACTTCTGTCAGAAACCTGATAATACTCCCCGACAGCGGCAAGAGGGTAGCGCAGAAGGTTACAAATCCGCTTGTAAAGCTGATTTACGCCGATGATATGGCACAGGCTGTTAAGTCTGCAAAGCAGGTGACAAAGGTGAGATGTATACTATCTCCTGCCGCCGCAAGCTACGGTTTTTACAAGAACTTTGAAGAGAGAGGAAAGCACTTCAAGGAGCTTGTGACATCAAATAATTGATATGATCAACTATAAAATGGGGTGTTGAAAATTGCTTGCTCTGATGGTTTTGCATCGTGCAAAACTTATGGCAAGCAAAAAAGCATCCTTGCTTTTAGGCGTAGCCCCCAACAGGGACTAGGGGCGGTAGCCCCAGCAATATAGCCCCGGCACGGATGCCGGGCGTGTATGCCACAAGGCTTTGCAGGACGCAAAGCCAACCAAGCATACACAGCCTTTCACGGGAAAGGGGTTTTCGGCAAGGATGCCGAAATAAGGACACACCAAGCTTTAAGCATGGATGCTTACAAGTGGTCGAACAAAGTCGGTGCAGGACGCACCGACAACAAACGACCACGGTTGCACAGATGCAAAGCTATTAGAGTGTCCTAAATGGGATAGGGTTAGAGAATTTGTGCTATTTTTATAGAATTGAACTTTACTATAATTAGCTAGTATCAAATAATTGATACTAGCCCAAAAACTTTTTGTAACAAACGCCGAAATTTCCCCGATATAACTGTGGGGATTGACAAAATCGGTTTTATATGTTATCATATTATCGTGATAACACGTTAGCACACTAAAGTGTCGGCGTGATTGACATAACGTAACCGATATAAAAAGTAAACAAAGCCGACAGGCATGAAAGGAAATAACCATAGATGAAAAGCTACGATCTTATTACACCCGAGGGTACAAGAGATCTGCTGTTTGACGAGTGTGTAGCCCGTAAGGAAGCAGAGGACAAATTGAGAGCGGTGTTCACCGCCCACGGATACAGCGAGGTAATCACCCCTGCACTTGAATTTTACGATGTATTCAACAACAAGACAAGAAGTTTCCGTCAGGAAGATATGTACAAGCTGACAGACGGCAAGGGCAGACTTATGGTAATGCGTCCCGACAGTACAATGCCTATCGCAAGAATAGTTGCGACAAGACTGCGTGACGGTGTGTTCCCGTTAAAATTATTCTGCTCACAGAATATCTACCGTTGCAATCCTAAAATGGCAGGCAGGGACGATGAGTTCATGCAGAGCGGCGTTGAAATAATCGGCGGCGACGAAAAGCGTTCCGACCTTGAGGCTCTCAGCCTTGCGGCTCAGGTGCTTAACTCCTGCTCAAGCGATGATGTTCGTCTTGAAATAGGCGATAACACATTCTATAAACTGCTTCTTGAAAAGCTTGATATAGACGATGAGGAAACTGTAAGAAGCCTTATCGAGTCAAAGAATACCCCCGACCTTACACAGTTTATAAAGGACAATGTTGACAGCGATCCCGAGAACCACAGATATTCCGAGATACTTTTACAGCTCCCCGACCTGTTCGGCGGCGCAGAGGTATTTGACAAGGCTGAAAAGCTGTTCGCAGGCACAGCACTTTCCGACAGACTGACAGAGCTTAAAGAAACATTTGACGCACTGAGAAAGCTTGAAGCTGAGGACAAGATAACAGTTGACTTAGGTCTTGTAAACAAGGCTGAGTATTATACGGGCATCGTGTTCAGAGGATATATCGAAGAATATGGTCAGGCAGTTCTTTCGGGCGGCAGATATGATACGCTTATCGGAAGTTTTGGTGCAGACGATATGCCCGCAGTAGGCTTTGCTGTAAACGTAAACGCTATTGCGGCGGCTAACCTCAGAAGCAACAGAAGCACAAAGGCACGTCACGCAGAGGTTCTGGTATTTGCCGCAGACGAGGATCTGATAGACGGTATCAGCCACTGCACAAAGCTTATTTCAAAGGGCATCAGTGCGGAGTTCAGCACCTGCCCCACGCTTGATGCGGCTATGGAATATGCTAAGGCTAACAAAATCGGCAGAATAGATATAATAGATAAAGAAAAGAACGAACAGCCCGTTACAATGACACTGTAAGAAGGGATATACATAAATGGACAAGAAAACAATCAGAATCGCTCTTACAAAGGGCAGACTTGAAAAGGACACTGTAAACCTTTTCGATAAGATAGGATATGATGTTTCACAGCTTCGTGACAAGGGCAGACGGCTTATACTCGATATCCCCGGAAGCAATATTGAAGTAGTACTTGCAAAAGCCGCCGATGTGCTGACTTATGTCGAGCACGGCGTATGCGACTTGGGCGTTGTCGGCAAGGATACGATTGACGAGCACGGCGGAAGATTTTTCGAGGTATGCGATCTGGGATTCGGCCGCTGCAGATTTGCTCTTGCGGGCAAAGTCGGCAACAACTTCTATGAGGGTTGCGGCGTAAAGACAATCGCCACAAAGTACCCCAACATTACAAGAAGATTTTTTGAATCAAAGGCTATGGACGTTGATATAGTCAAGATAGAGGGCTCTGTAGAGCTTGCTCCCTTGCTTGAGCTGTCGGACGGTATCGTTGATATTGTTGAAACGGGTACAACTCTTAAAGAAAACGGACTTGAGGTATATGAATATGTATCTCCTATTTCAGCCCGTGTTATAGTAAATCCCGTAAGCATGAAGCTTAAAAAGAACAGCATTGAAGAGCTTGTAAATAAAATGGAAAGCAATATATAAGAAAGGACGCTAAAAAGATGATAAAGATGATTAAAGCCGACGGCAGTGAAAAAGAATTCCTCGCAGGTATGAAAAAGCGCAGCAGTGAAGTAAACGCAGAGGTTGAAAAGACCGTAAGAGCAATTATAGACGATGTTGCCGCAAGAGGCGACGAGGCTGTAAAGGAATATACCGCAAAGTTTGACTGCCCCGATATGCAGTACTACAGAGTACCCGATGATGTTATACAGGACGCACTTACAAACGCAGACCCCGACTTTGTAAATTCAATGCTTAACGCTCAGGAGAACATCACGGCATTCCACACCCGTCAGAAGCAGAACGGATATATGATGACAGACGAGAGCGGCTGTATCTTAGGTCAGCGTGTAAGGGGTCTTGACAGAGTAGGCTTATATGTTCCGGGCGGCACGGCGGCTTATCCTTCGTCTGTTCTTATGAACGCTATCCCTGCAAAGATTGCAGGCGTAGGCGAGATTATTATGGTAACTCCTCCTATGAAGAACGGTACGCCGAATAGCGATATACTTGTAGCGGCGGCTCTGTGCGGCGTTGACAAGATATTCATGTGCGGCGGTGCGCAGGCTATTGCGGCTCTGGCATTTGGCACAGAAGAGATACCCAAGGTATCAAAGATAGTAGGTCCGGGAAATATCTTCGTTGCAACCGCAAAGAAGCTCCTCTACGGAACGGTTGATATAGATATGATAGCAGGACCGAGCGAAATTCTTATCGTTGCAGACGATACCGCTAATCCGAAATACGCCGCCGCAGACCTTATGTCACAGGCTGAACACGACAAGCTTGCAAGCTCCGTGCTTATAACGACAAGTCAGCGTGTTGCAGATGAAACAGTAAAGGAAATCGAAAGACAGGTTGCAGACCTTTCAAGAAAGGATATTATAAATACCTCTCTTGATAACTGCGGTGCGATAATCATATGCGACGATATGGACAAGGCTTGCGAGATAGCAAACGAAATTGCTCCCGAACACCTTGAAGTGCTTGCCGCAAATCCTCTTGAATACATAGGAAAGCTGACAAACTGCGGTTCTCTGTTCCTCGGCGAATATGCTCCCGAGCCGCTCGGCGACTATTATGCTGGTCCTAACCACGTTCTCCCCACAAGCGGTACGGCAAGATTCTTCTCACCGCTTTCTGTTGACAGCTTTATCAAGAAGTCAAGCTATATCTACTACACAAGAGATAAGCTGTTCGGTGCTAAAGAGGATATTGTAAGAATAGCAAATCGTGAAAGACTTACAGCACACGCAAACGCTATCACGGTAAGATTTGAGGACTGAGAAATGAACTATTCAACATGGGAACAGCGTGTCCGTAAGGTTGAGCCGTACACACCCGGCGAACAGCCCAAGACGGACAATGTAATAAAGCTGAATACTAACGAAAACCCTTTTCCGCCGTCACCTATGGTTGAAAAGGTTATAAAGGAATATAACGAGGACGCACTGAGATTATACCCCGATACCAGAGCAGGACTGCTTGTTGACGCACTTGCAAAGCGTTATGGTGTAGACAGCGATCAGGTGTTTGTAGGCGTAGGCTCTGACGATGTAATCTCGCAGACGTTCCTTACATTCTTCAATTCCGACAAGGAAATTCTTTTCCCCGACATTACATATTCATTCTATGACGTATGGGCAGAACTGTACAGAATACCGTACCGTACAGTACCTTTAAAGGACGATTTTACAATTGATCCCGATGACTACAAGTGTGACAACGGTGGTATAATTATCCCAAACCCCAACGCACCGACAGGCGTACTTGAAAGCCTTGATACGATAGAAGAGATATTAAAGGCTAATCCCACATCGGTAGTTGTAATTGATGAAGCGTATATTGATTTCGGCGGAACAAGCTGTCTGCCGCTTATAGACAAGTATGAAAACCTGCTTGTTGTGCAGACATTCTCAAAGTCACGCTCAATGGCAGGCATGAGAATAGGCTTTGCCATAGGCAGTAAGAAGCTTATAAAGTATCTCAGTGATGTCAAGTTCTCGGTAAACAGCTATACTATGAATCCGCTGTCGATTATCGGCGGTGCGGCGGCTGTAGAGGACGAGGACTATTTCAAAAAGACTACACAGGAAATCATCAACACGAGAGAATACAGCAAGAAACGTCTTACTGAGCTTGGTTTCACTTTCCCGGACTCAATGAGCAACTTTATCTTTGCTTCACATAAGAGCGTACCTGCAAAGGAGATTTTTACAAAGCTCAAAGAGCAGGGGATATATGTGCGCTACTGGGACAAGCCGAGGATAAATAATCACCTGAGAATTACGATCGGCACTAAGGAAAATATGGATAAGGTATTTGAAAAGCTCGCCGCTATAGTCGGCTGAATACCGAAAGGATAAGAATATGAGCGTTATCGAAAGAAAGACAAAGGAAACCGATATAAAGGCAGAGCTTAACGTTTACGGAAGTTCAAAAGCCGAGATAGACAGCGGTATAGGATTTTTTGACCACATGCTGACGGCACTTACCGTTCACGGCGGATTTGATTTAAAACTCAAGTGTGACGGAGATTTATACGTTGACGGACACCACACGGTAGAGGACTGCGGAATAGTGCTTGGCAAGGCACTGGCAGAAGCTCTCGGCGACAAGAGTGGCATTGTGCGTTTCGGAAGCGCATACGTTCCTATGGACGAAGCTCTTTCATTCTGTGCTGTTGACATAAGCGGCAGACCCTATCTGGTGTTTGACGCAGAATTTACCGATGACAGAACGGGTATGTTCGATAACTGCCTTACGGAAGAATTTTTCCGTGCGTTTGCTTTCAATGCAGGAATTACACTTCATATCAAGAACGTCTACGGCAAGAACGATCACCATAAGATCGAGTCGATGTTCAAGGCGGTGGCTTATGCACTTAAAACAGCCGTAAGGAAAAATTCGGACGGTTCTGTAGTTTCTACGAAAGGAACTTTATAATGATAACTATAATCGACTACGGCGCAGGAAATCTGTTCAGTGTGCAGAATGCACTGAACTTTCTCGGTGTGGAAAATAATATATCAAGTAAGGTCGAGGATATTATTTCGGCGGATAAGCTGATACTGCCCGGTGTGGGAGCGTTTCCCGACGCTATGAAGATGCTTGACGAGGCAGGGCTTACCGAAGTGATAAAAGAGCAGGCGAAGAAAAAAGCGCTTATGGGTATCTGCCTTGGTATGCAGATGCTGTTTGACAAGAGCTACGAGTTCGGTGAAACCGAGGGGCTTGGGCTTATACCGGGTACGGTGGAACTTATGCACCCTGCAAACAACCTTGTAATACCGCATATCGGCTGGAACTCACTTGAAAAGAACGAGCCGTGCAAGCTGCTTGAAAGCGTAAATGACGGCGATTATGTATATTTTGTACACTCTTATGCGGCTGTGACCGACAGCAAGAATGTTGCGGCATACTGCGACTACGGTATGAAAGTGCCTGCGCTTGTTATGAGCGGCAATGTATACGGTTGTCAGTTCCACCCGGAAAAAAGCGGAAAGACGGGGCTGAGTATTTTAAAACAATTTACTTTGTTATAATTCGTATAATACCCGTATATAGCAATTTGCGAGATTTACAGATTCTATATTGAAATATTTAACGCTATATGCGGTAATAAAAATAGGAGTAATGAATATGGAAAATTACAATTTACAAGCAAATGAGTCTGTACTTTACAAGGGAGAAGCAATACTGGCGAAAAAAACTGTTGAGCTTTTGCTTACAAATCTTAATATTGTATTGATACAGAAAACAAAGAAAATGTTTTCTAAACCTGTTGTTGAGGTTAAGGCTTTTTCGATTAATCAGATTAAGGTTTACAACGGAATCCCTCAAATTAAACTTAATGGATATGATGTTGAAGTATATTTAGTTAATAGCGAAATAGTATTAACATTTGAAAGCAAACATGAAGCGAAAAAGTTTATTAATTCAGCTACAGAGTTAATAACCGGAAAAACGATGGCTGTACGAGGTGCGGATAAAGTAAAGAATGCAGTAGGAATTGTTGATGATACATTAGGAATCAACACAATAGGAACAATAAAAAGTGTTGTGGAAAATGGTGTTGTTGGAACTGTTTTAGGTGGCATTCGTAAAACAAATACAACTCAAGAAGAAACAAAACCTTCTTTGATGCAATTGCAAAATAATCAAGATTGTTCAGTAAATGAAGCAGACAATGCTAAATCTGTTGGTTCATTGGATGAGCAAATAGAAGCATTAAAGAAGTTAAAAGAATTACTTGATGCTGGTATTATTACCCAAGAAGAATTCGATACAAAGAAGAAACAAATAATGGGTATATAAGTTTTAAATATTGAGGGAGATTTGTTTATGGACAGTAAAACCTGCCAATGCGGCGGTACAATGATAGCAAGCGAGCTTCTGACGGGAATCTTTTCGGGGGCTACCGTGAGAGTTCCTGACGGCTGCAATTTCCCCAAGGATTACACGGTAGTGCCGTTTGTATGCGAGAAATGCGGTAAAATCGAGCTTTACGCCGCTAAAAATCAGGATGGCAATATGGTTTTCGGAGGATTTTTCATAGGATGATTATTTTACCTGCGATTGATATTAAAGACGGCAACTGCGTCCGCCTTGTAAAAGGCGATTACGGCACTGCACATAAGGTAGCGGAAAACTATATGGATACGGCAAGGAGCTTTGAACAGGCAGGCTCGCAGTGGATTCACATGGTTGACCTTGACGGAGCAAAGGACGCAAGTACAGCCAACAAGGAGATATTCCTTGATGTAGCGAAAAATACAAGGCTTAAAGTAGAGGTCGGCGGAGGCATAAGAAACCTCGACACCGTTGAAATGTACCTTTCGGGCGGTGTGTCGAGAGTTATAATCGGCTCTGCGGCTGTCAAGAATCCTCAGCTTGTAAAGGACGCCGTAAAGGAATACGGCGACAGGATAGCGGTAGGAATAGACGCCAAGAACGGTTATGTTGCGACTGAGGGCTGGCTTGAAACCTCGGACGTTTACTTCACCGAGCTTGCAAAGCGTATGTCGGACGAGGGTGTAAAGCACATTATCTTTACCGATATTTCAAAGGACGGAACGCTGTCCGGTGTGAATGCCGTTCAGCTTGACGAGATAAATAAGGCTTGCAGTGCGAATATCATAGCAAGCGGCGGCGTACATACAATTGATGATATTATCACTTGCCGCAAGCTCGGACTTTACGGCACAATATGCGGAAAGTCGCTGTATCAGGGAACGCTTGATTTAAAGCAGGCTTTGCAGGAAGCTCAAAAATAAGGAGAATATATGCTCGCAAAAAGAATTATACCCTGCCTTGATGTCCGTGACGGCAAGGTGGTAAAGGGAATCAACTTTGTAGGAATAAAGGAAGTCGGCGACCCTGTTGAATGTGCCGAGGAGTACAACGCACAGGGTGCTGATGAGATATGCTTCCTTGACATAACCGCTACGCATGAGGGCAGAGGCACTATGGTTGACGTAGTTCGCCGTACAGCACAGCGTGTATTCGTGCCGCTGACGGTAGGCGGAGGAATTTCAAGCGTTGACGATTTCAGAGAACTGCTCAGAAGCGGTGCGGATAAGGTTTCGGTAAACTCTGCGGCTGTAAGAAACCCTCAGCTTATCCACGATGCCGCCGAGATATTCGGCAGTCAGTGCGTTGTTGTTGCAATTGACGCAAAGAAAAAGGGCGACAGCTGGACGGTAGTTGTAAACGGCGGCAGAATCGACATGAACATAGACGCTGTCGAGTGGGCGAAAAAAGCCGAAGAGCTCGGCGCAGGTGAAATTCTGCTCACGTCTATGGATACAGACGGAATGAAAACAGGCTTTGATATAGAACTTCTGAATGCTGTATGCGATGTT
>CABUEI010000016.1 GCA_902490585.1 uncultured Oscillospiraceae bacterium | reverse complement strand
GTAATGCGGTAAATAAGTTACTGCTCGGTATGGACGACAGTATCCAGATAGGCGACGGAGATTACGAGGGTTCAAGTTACGACTTCATTCTCTTCCTCAACAACCGTCTGGCACAGAATATCGAATTTGCCGAAAAACAGTGCGATATGTACACCGAAACGGCAACCTCTCTCCTCGACAGCAGAGATGCAATAATGGGCGTTTCAGAAACAGAAGAGGGCGTAAATATGCTGAACTATTCAAAGTGGTTCAACGCCTCATCAAGAATGTTGACCACTCTTGACGAAGCTCTCAGCACCATAATAGAAAAAATGGGACTTGTCGGCAGATAAGCGGAAAGGATAAATTAACATGAGAATAACACAGAGCATGACCAACAGACGTTATATGTCACAGCTTAATGCCGCTCTCGAGAGAAAGAACGCTTCCGAAAGAAAGATAAACTCTACCAAGAGATACAACAGGGCAAGCGAAGACCCGATAAGTGCCGCAAAAGCACTGAGAACCAGAAAGGCTATCGCAAATACAAACGACTATATGGATAACCTTGAAACCGCCAAGCAGATCTATGACGGTGCAGACAGCGTTCTGATGAATGTAAACGACATTCTCGACAATATAATCGAAAAGGTTACATACGCCGCAAACGGTACTCAGCACGATGAGGACGAGGAAATACTCGCCCAGACTGTTGAAACTTTCGCAGACGAGATAGTAAGACTTTTCAACACCGATATAGCCGAAAGAAGAGTTTTCGGCGGCGTAAACAACGACACCACGATATTCAAGATCGAAGACATCGGCGGCAAGAAGACGATCACCTACAACGGAGTTGACATAAGCTCCCTTGACGACCCTGATGATTTTCCCTTTTCCGAGTCAAGCTACAACGATATCGGTATCGGAATGGTAATCGACCCCGCAACAGGAAGAGTTGACCCCCAGTCCGCTCTCCCTGTTACATTCAACGGTGCAAAGATAACAGGCTGCGGCAAGGACGAGGACGGCGACTCAAAGAACATCATCCAGATAACCCTCAGTGCCGCACAGGCAGTAAGAGAGGGCGACAAGATAAAGGCAATGGACTATATCGACAAGCTGAGAGCCGCACAGACAAGCGTCAGCGTTGCTCATGCAGATATAGGTAACAAACAGGAATATATAGAGTACAACACAGACCGCCTTACCAACAATATGGAAACTCTGCTCGAACAGCAGAACAACCTTGAGGGTACGGACATGGGTGCAGAAACAACCAACTGGAAGACGCTCGAAGCGATTTACAACGTTTCACTCCAGTTTGCTTCATCGGTAATTCCGATGAGCATATTCCAGTTTATTTCATAAGCTGTCGCTCTTTATGGGAGGAGCGAAAAATTAAAATGGGGAGGAAGATACAATGAATCCGAATTTGCTTAAGATTACGAGTATACCGATAAGTATCGAAGTAAATGTCACAAACGGCACGCTTAAAGCACCGGAAGACAAAGAACCGCTTAAAATCGACATCAACCGTACACCCGGCGGATATAAGATGGAGAGCAGACCTGCAAAGATAAACATTGATACTTATGCGGCACGTTCAAGCATGGGCTACGGAGAATACAATGCCTCCGACTTCAATCAGAATGAAGCGGACAGAGGTTTCAAAATAGCTTATCAGGGCGTGGCAAGAATAGTAAGCGAGGGCGACCAGCTTGCAAGAGGTGTTTCGCCGTCGGAAATTGCCGCACAGCAGATGCGTGCAGGCGCAACAATAGAAACAGCGATAGATTTTCTGCCAAAAGGCGGTGCCGATGTATCCTTTGACAAGGGCACACTCAGCATAAACTACACCCCCACCGATATAAATATCGACTGGGAGAATATAAATTCCTCCGTTGTCGAGTTTGTTCCCGGCAATATAGAGTTTATAGTAAAAGAACGTCCCAGAGTGGAAATAGAATATTTGGGCGAGCCTATATACGTTCCGCCGAGTGCAAATCCGGCTTACGTTGCGCCCAAAAAACTCAACACCAAGGGCTGATAAATCAGAAATCTGAAAGGAAACGGTAAAGATCAATGGAGATAATGACCAGAGATTTCGGCAAAGTAAATGTAGACGAAAGCAAGATATTCAACTTCCCGTCCGGACTTTTTGCATTTGAAGAATGCAGGCAGTTTGCCCTGCTCAGTCCGCTCGGAGATGGCGTGTACCCTATGTGGCTGCAGTCTACCGAAAATGTTACGCCGTGTTTTATCGTTTTCGACCCGGCAATAATAGACGGAGCATATAAGATAACGCTTAACAGCTCCGAAAAGAAACTGCTGAAGATAAACGACAACTCAAATGTCAGATGCTTGTCCATAGCAGTCGTACCGGAGGACTACAAAAAGACTACGGTGAATATGAAATGCCCCATAGTTATAAACACAGACGAAAAACTCGCCGCACAGGTGATACTCCCCGAAAAGTATGAGATACGTCTGCCGATATATGTGGATAAGGGGGCAAAGTAATGCTTGTAGTAACACGAAAAACAGACGAAAGTCTTACAATATCCGACAACATTGAGATAACCGTTCTTGAAATAGGCAAGGACAGAGTCAAGATAGGAATCTCCGCACCGAAGGATGTAAAGATAATCCGTAACGAACTCAGAGATGCGCAGGATATGAATAAAGAATCATCGCAGGCACTGCCCAAGGCGGCTATGGAAGCCCTGCTCGGTATGAAAAAAGACTGAAAGGAAGAGATAAGATATGGCAACAACAAACAGCAGCAGCGTATTAAGATTCAGCGGTATGAACTCAGGTCTTGATACCGAATCTATCGTAAACGCTATGACAGCGGCTACAAAGCTGAAAATCACAAAACAGAACCGTAAGGCGATAACGCTCAAATGGAAACAGGAAGCGTATCAGGGCATAACAACAAAGCTCACAGACTTCCAGAACAAATATCTTGATATGCTCAATTCCAAGGTCAACCTGAAAAGTAAATCCACCTTTGCAAAATACGGCGCAACGGTTTCCACGTTAAACGCAGACGGCATACTCAAGGAGGGTACTCCTGCCGGCGTATCTGTACGCTCAGGCACAAACGCAGTACCCGGTACATATAAAGTAAAGGTTCTCCAGACCGCTACACAGGCAAAATATCAGGGTAGTGCGATGGACGCAAGCTCGCTTGACTTATCACAGTACAGTGACGCTTCACAGAACTATTCGTTCAATATAACAGTAGGCACAAAGTCAACCGTTATAAACTTCAACGGCGGCAGTGCCGACAGTGTACGCTCGCAGATAAACAGCCAGCTCAAAGACGCATACGGTTCTTCGAATACAAGCGGTCAGGGTCTTGTTTATGTAAACGACAGCGGTAAGATTATATCCTCAGACAGACAGGCAATGGCGCTTACCGGTGTTGCGAATATGTACGGCAACTTCACGTTTGATTTAAACACAAGCATCAGCGCAGGCACAAACAAATTCAATATAACCGTCGGTGACGAAACAGTAAGCGTTTCGTTTGAAAGCTACACAGCCGATTACTTCAATCAGGACGATGATAAAACTCTCGGTGCACAGAAGAGAGAAGAATATCAGAAGATGTATTTCAATGAGCAGGCTGAAAAGCTGTATAATGCGGCAAAGGCAGACGGTTCTGTAGATTTTGACGCATTGAAGGCGCAGGCTTACGATAAGGCAAAGCAGGCGGATTACGACAAAAAGTTCGAAAGCGAAAAGACAAAGGCAATGGCCGAGTATGACGAAGAGCTTAAGACCAACTATGACAGCGGCATAGCAGACGGCTCTATAGCAGAAGGCACGAGCTTTGAGGACTGGAAAAAAACGCAGGCTGAATTTGACGAGAACGCTTTCAAGACAGCGTTTGACGAGCAGTACGCAAAGGACTTTGACGAAACCGCATTCAGAGCGCAGTTCGACAAGGATTATGACGAGCTTTCCGCATATAAGGATACGCTTAACGCCGATGATTTCAAGCTGTCCAACGAGGATCTTGCCGCTTATGCAAACAAGCACGAGTTGAACAAGGCTATAAGCAAGGTAAAGCTGTCGGACGGAACCGGTCTTAACATAGACGAAAACGGCACAGTAACAGCCGCAAACGGTAAGAAACTCTCTGTAGCCGCAGACCCCGCAACGCAGAACACGTTCGGTGCGTCTACAGCCAGAACGACTACGGCACAGGTAACAACAGCCACAACGCTTAAGGATTTAGGTGTTGAGGACAGTGCGACCTTCACTATAAACGGTACGAAGTTCACATTCACATCCGACTACACAGTAGCAAAGATGATGAGCGAAATCAATGCCAGCAAGAACGCCGGCGCAACCATGACATTCAGCACGCTTACAAACAGCTTTGCCCTCAGTTCATCGGGCTACGGCACATCCGCATCTATTGAATTCTCCGCAGAAAACGGAAGTGCGGGTGCAGAGCTTCTCAGCACACTCGGTCTTACATCGGGTACGCTGACGCAGGGACGCAACCTGCAGCTTGAAGTAAACGGCGAAACAATAGAAACCTCGTCAAACAGCTTCACAGCGGACGGCACAACAATGACCTTCACATCCGCCGCACAGGGTGCAGAGTTCTCTTACGAGGTAAAGAAGGACAACAGTAGTGCGATAGACGCTATAAAGTCATTCGTTGAAGATTACAACAAGATTATCGAAGAAGTTTACGGTCAGCTTGACCAGAAGCCGAACTCCGACTACTACGCACTTACCGATGATGATATTGAGGATATGGACTTATCCGAAAAACAGCAGGAGAAGTGGGAAGAAAAGGCTAAGGAAGGTCTGCTTTACAACGACAGCACAGTTTCGACCGTAATGCAGAAGATGCGTTCCGTTCTTTATTCAACGGTAAAGACAGCGGACGGACAGACATTCAGCCTGTTCAGCATGGGCATTACGACAAGCGATGACTGGGGCGACCACGGCAAGCTTGAGCTGGATGAAACAAAGCTTGAGGCGGCATTTGAGCAGTACGCCGACCAGATAGCAGACCTGTTCGCAGGTACAACGGTCGATGAAAACGGCAACACCGTAAAGACAGGCATCATGCACAAGCTTGATGATGTACTTACAGGTGCGGTTAAGACGACCGGTGCAAGAAAAGACAAGGGTACACTTGTACAGCTTGCAGGTACAAAGACAGGTACATCGGCTACCGACAACTCTATATATGACCAGTTAAAGAGCATTTCAACGCTTATCTCGTCACTTGAAACAAGATATGAGAAGCAGCAGGACAGATACTGGAAGCAGTTCTCTAATCTTGAAACAATGATGGGCTCGCTCAACAGCCAGACCAGCTACATTCAGCAGCTGATGCAGTTCTGATGAACCCTAAATAACACAAAGCGTAAGGAATACGATATGAATAACGCATTTTCTGCATATAAAAAACAGTCTGTTACAACGCTCACACCCGGTGACGTTGTGGTAAAGCTGTATATGGAGGCGGAACGTCAGCTCAACAGGGCATCCTACTACATTCCGCTCAAGAATTACGAGGAAACAAACAAGGCTCTTATAAAGGCGCAGGACGTAATAAACGCTCTGCGTTCCTGCCTTGATATGAAAATACCCGTTTCCAAAAATCTCGACTCGCTGTATGAATATTTCAACCGTGAAATAGTTGAAGCAAACGTAAAGAAAGACAAGGCAAAGGTAGATGCACTTCTGCCTATGATTGCCGAACTGCGTGAAGCGTTTGCCGAGATCAACAGCATGAGCAGAGAACAGATGGAAGCTCAGGAAAAGGCGGCAAGTGCCGCAATGCAGGAACAGGCTTAAACTACACGGTGCTTGACCCCCACCGGAAAGGAATCCGATATAATGAAAAAGGCAGATGCACAAACACTGCTTACGCTCATGGATGAGCTGACGGAGCTTATGACCGAGTATGACCGCCGTACCGACCGTATGGTTACAAACGACCTTGAAGTAATTCAGCAGGTACTCTTATCCCGTAATGAGCTTATGGACAGAATGCGTCAGGTAAAGCAGTCTATAATGGATATCGCAAACGCACAGGTTCCTGCCGAACGTGAACTTATCCGCAATATACTGAACAATAAACCCGTCACGGATAATCTCTCCTATGAGTTAAGACAGTTACAGTCCAAAATGCGCCATTTGCACGATATAAAAAGTGAAATAGAAGCAAAGGACAAAAAGGTGACCGCCGTAGTCCGTCAGAGCTATGAGGATGTAAAGGCAGAGCTTGAATCGCTGAAGGTCGATAAAAAGAAAATCGACTACTACAGCAGTGTGAAGCTGGGCGGAAAGGGCAGAACCTTCAACACAAATTCATAAACCCGGCAATAGCCCGTAAAAGCACGACCGCAAATCGTGCTTTTTTCTTTTGCAAAATCATATTACCGATTGCTTGTAGGGGAGTGTCTATTCCTGCTTGTGTGTTTTTGCATTTTCGCTGTTCTATGCGATTTTTTGTAGGGGAGGAGCTTGCTCCTCCCGCCACACAATCATCGCCATTCCTGCCCTCACAAAAAAATTTTAATTTTTTTCATTTTCCCTATTGACAAAACCTATCAGATTAGTGTATAATGCAAACATACCAAACAGATAGGTTTTGAGAAGAAACAAAAACCTCTCGGTTGTGAGTAAAAGAAAGGAGGCACATTTGATGAGTATCATCTATAAAGCCCTAAGACACAATTTCAGGAACGGACGAATGTGCCGCTGTATAGCATAAAGTAAAGTGCTTAAAGCACACCTAAAATCAAAACGAAAAAACAAGAATTTGACAGGCTATAAGCCGATTAAAAGAAAGAGGTATTTACAATGAGCTATACATACGATAACAACTACAGATTTGAGACAATCCAGCTTCACGCAGGACAGGAAACTCCCGACCCCGCATCAGACGCAAGAGCAGTTCCGATATATCAGACAACATCATACGTTTTCAAGAACAGCGCACACGCTGCCGCACGTTTCGGTCTTGCAGACGCAGGTAACATCTACGGCAGACTTACAAACTCAACACAGAGCGCTTTTGAAACAAGAATAGCCGCTCTTGAGGGCGGTGTTGCCGCACTCGCTACAGCGTCGGGTGCAGCCGCTATAACATACGCTATACAGGCTCTCGCTTACGCAGGCGAACATATCGTAGCACAGAAGACAATTTACGGCGGTAGCTACAACCTGCTTGCACACACACTTCCCCAGTACGGTATCAGCACTACATTCGTAGATGCACACAACCTTGAAGAAGTTGAGAACGCAATTCAGGACAACACAAAGGCTATCTACCTTGAAACACTCGGTAACCCCAACAGTGATATCCCCGACATTGACGCTATCGCAGAGATAGCTCACAAGCACGGACTTCCGCTCGTAATCGACAACACATTCGGTACTCCTTACCTTATCCGTCCTATCGAGCATGGTGCAGACGTTGTAGTACACTCGGCTACAAAGTTCATCGGCGGTCACGGAACAACGCTCGGCGGTGTTATTGTTGACTCCGGCAAGTTCGACTGGAAGAAGAGCGGTAAGTACGCTCCCATCGCAGAGCCTAACCCCAGCTATCACGGCGTATCATTTGTAGATGCTGCAGGTCCTGCCGCATTCGTTACATATATAAGAGCAATTCTTCTGCGTGATACAGGCGCTACAATTTCACCGTTCAACGCATTCCTTCTCTTACAGGGTACAGAAACACTCTCATTAAGACTTGACCGTCATATCGAGAACACAAAGAAGGTAGTAGAATTCCTTGCTAATCACCCCAAGGTTGAAAAGGTAAATCACCCCTCACTGCCCGACCATCCCGACCACGCACTTTATACAAAGTATTTCAAAAACGGCGGTGCGTCTATCTTCACATTCAACATCAAGGGCAGACAGGAAGAAGCTCACAAGTTCATTGACAGCTTACAGATATTCTCTCTGCTCGCAAACGTTGCAGATGTAAAGAGCCTTGTAATTCACCCCGCTACAACAACTCACTCACAGCTGACAGATGAGGAGCTGGCAGACCAGGGTATAGGCAGAAATACTATCCGTCTTTCAATCGGTACAGAGCATATCGACGACATAATCGCCGATCTCTCGCAGGCATTTGATAAAGTATGATCGTGTGCCGATGTGGCACGGCAAATTCCGCCTTTGATACAGTTTCTGTTATGCCCGACATAATGAAACAGCAGAATTTAAAACGAATTATTTTGATTTGAAAGAATCGTTCCTCCCTAAATTGACCTTTCAATTCAGTTTAAGTGGCATATTGCCACCGCCGGTAACGCAACTTACGCAATCTGCCAACCGTCAGAACGGCGAATTTGAAGCGACACATTGTCGCATATTCCGAATAACAAGCCGACAGTTAAAATTGCTGTCGGCTTTCGTTGATATTCAGAAAGGATTAAAATGAACAATAAGGCAGTAATCGCAATGAGCGGCGGCGTTGATTCAAGCGTGGCGGCTTACCTTATGAAACAGCGTGGATTTGATTGCATCGGCGTTACGATGAAATTATTTGCAAACGAGGATATAGGCATTTCAAGAGAGCATAGCTGTTGTTCGCTTGACGATGTAGAGGACGCAAGGAGCGTCGCTTATTCGCTTGATATGCCGTACTATGTTTTCAACTTCTCCGACAGATTTGAAACCGATGTGATCGACCGTTTTGTACACGCCTACGAGAACGGCATAACCCCCAACCCCTGCATAGACTGCAACCGATATCTGAAGTTCGACAAGCTGTATATGCGTGCCAAGGAGCTTGACCGTGACTATGTGGTAACAGGTCATTACGCAAGGGTAGAGAAGAGTGAAAATGGCAGATACCTGCTGAAAAAAGCCCTCGATGACACCAAGGATCAGAGCTATGTTCTGTACTGTCTTACACAGGAACAGCTCAGCCACACAATATTTCCCCTCGGAGAGATGAGAAAGTCGCAGGCAAGAGAAATAGCCGAATCGCAGGGCTTTATCAACGCACGCAAAGCCGACAGCCAGGATATCTGCTTTGTACAGAACGGAAGCTATGCCGACTTTATAGAGCAGTATACAGGCAAGAATTACCCCGACGGCGATTTTCTTGACACAGACGGCAACATCATCGGTAGACACAAAGGCGTTATCCGCTATACCGTAGGTCAGCGTAAAGGTCTTGGCATTTCCGCACCCGAGCCGCTTTATGTAAAGGCAGTAAACCCGATAAACAACACCGTAACCCTGTCATATAACGACGGACTGTACAGCAGTATTGTAAAGGCAGGAGATATAAACCTTATCTCCGTACCCGAAATAAAGGGCGAAATGCGTGTAAAAGCCAAAGTCCGCTACCGCCACACAGAGCAGTGGGCGACCGTAACGCAAAACGGCGATACAATGACGGCGGTTTTCGATGAGCCGCAAAGGGCTGTCACCTGCGGTCAGGCACTGGTGCTGTATGACGGAGACACCGTGGTCGGCGGGGGAACTATAATTGAGGTAAAGTAAATTCCGAAAAACCGGAAAGGCGGTAAGAAACAATGACTTGTTTATTTTGTAAAGGCGATATGGTAAACAGCACAACAACGTTCACAGCGGAGCTTGAACACGGTATAGTTATTGTAAAAAATGTGCCGTGCTTTAAATGCGATCAATGCGGTGAAGAATCATTCCCGTTTGAAGTCACAGTCCGACTTGAAAAAATCATTGACAGATGTAAAGATGCGCTTACCGAAATAGCAGTAGTTAATTATTCGGCGGCGTAAACCGGCAAAAACTATATAACAAAAACGTTCTGAGAACCTTTACCTCTCAGACCGTTTAATGTTTTGTATAAAAAATAAATCTGTATAAACGTCAATAGGGTGCGCTGTAAGCGCCCGCCGGTAACGCTACTTCCGCAAATCACCAACCGTCAGAACGGCGAGTTTGAAGCGGGTCACACCCGCACGGCGAATTGTCAGCGGCGACCCGCCACCCGCCGCTCCATCTGGGTTTCACGGACGAACATTCCCATCTTTTCGTAAAAATGACGTGCGCTGTCGTTACCCTCCCAGACGTTCAGAGTAACTGTGTAACAACCTGTCTGCTTTGCAAAATCCATTACATAGTCAAAAAGCGTTGTGCCGATATGCTGACCTCTTGCGTTGCTGTCAACACATAAGTCATCTATATACAGCGTTTTAATATCTGTCATATTTGTTGCAAAAGCAGGCTCTTTGAGTATACAGAACGCATATCCCTGCACCGTGTCGCTGTCATCTACAGCCACAAATACAGGTGTCTTTTCATCAGCGAATATATCCGACAGCTGATTTTCCGTGTACTTTGTCGTACCGTGTATAAATAAGTCGGGTCTTAAATCGGCGTGAAGCTCCAGTACCTGAGCGAGCAGCTCCGTAACACGATTAATATCCTTGTCCTGCGCTCTTCTTACTCTTATCATCTTACGCCTTTACTATCTTGCAGTAGCTCTTTTTACCCTTCTTGATTACGGCAAATTCGCCTATCTCTATCATAGCCGCAGGGTCGGTCACCTTTTCATCGTTTACGCTGATACCGCCGCCTGTTACGTTTGTTCTTGCCTCTCTCTTTGACGGGCAAAGCTTTGATGCAACAAGAGCGTCAAGAATACCGATCTTACCGTCGTTTACAAGCTCGGCAGGCATAACCGCAGTAGGCATATCGCCGCTGACACCCTTACCGCCGAACAGTTCCTTAGCGGCGGCTAAAGCCTTTTCAGCCTCTTCTTCGCCGTGTACCAGCTTTGTAAGCTCATATGCGAGGATCTCCTTAGCCTTGTTGAGCTGTGCACCCTCCCAGCTTTCCATCTCTCTTATTTGCTCAAGAGGTAAGAATGTGAGCATCTTTATGCACTTCATAACATCGGCGTCTGCAACGTTTCTCCAGTACTGGAAGAATTCAAACGGGCTTGTCTTTTCAGGGTCAAGCCATACAGCGCCCTTTTCGGTCTTGCCCATCTTCTTACCCTCGGAATTAAGGAGCAGGGTAATAGTCATAGCGTGTGCGTCCTTGCCGAGCTTCTTTCTGATAAGCTCAGTACCGCCGAGCATATTGCTCCACTGATCGTCACCGCCGAACTGCATATTACAGCCGTAATCCTTGTACAGCTTGTAGAAGTCGTAGCTCTGCATTATCATGTAGTTGAATTCGAGGAACGAAAGACCTCTTTCCATTCTCTGCTTATAGCACTCTGCACTCAGCATCTTGTTTACCGAGAAGCAAGCGCCTACTTCACGCAGTACGTCCACATAGTTAAGACTTAACAGCCAGTCTGCATTGTTTACAAGCAGTGCCTTGCCGTCCGAGAAATCAATAAAACGGCTCATCTGCTTTTTGAAGCAGGCGATATTGTGATCAATATCTTCCTTTGTCAGCATCTTTCTCATGTCAGTCTTACCCGAGGGGTCGCCTATCATACCGGTACCGCCGCCGAGCAGAGCAATAGGCTTGTTGCCTGCCATCTGTAAACGCTTCATAAGGCACAACGCCATAAAGTGACCAACGTGCAGAGAATCGGCAGTCGGGTCAAAGCCGATATAGAATGTAGCCTTGCCCTCGTTTATCATCTTGCTTATCTCTTCTTCGTTAGTAACCTGAGCGATAAGCCCTCTTTCAATAAGCTCTTCGTAAAGTGTCATTTTCTTCTTCCTTTCGGTTTATTTTGATTTTTAATTTTTCAAGACAATCGTCCGTACGTCCTTACACGGTTTTGCATTTTAGCTGTCACATAGGATTTTTCGTAAGTGGATAATTCTCGTTGCACCGAACTTCATCATTCTTACAATCAATGCAAAAGAATAATTATCCGTTGCCAAGAAGTATATCCTTGCCTCCCCTCGAAAAAGGGTGAGGTTCTGTTGCTCGGTCAAGCCGAGCCAACTATGGTGGGGATTGAAGTTGATAGCACCACTATCTTCAAAACTTCTGAGCTATCACAATCCCCACGGGCACTACAGCTGTTCAGCAATACTGTAAATAAGCTTTTCTGTCTTTTCCCAGCCAAGACACGGATCGGTGATTGACTTACCGTAAACAGCGTCCTCTGTGCTCTGGTTTCCGTCCTCAATGTAGCTTTCAATCATAAGTCCCTTGACGAATCCTTCAAGATCCTTGCTGTGACGGCGGCTGTGCAGAATTTCGTTTGCAATTCTTATCTGTTCAAGATATTTCTTGCCCGAATTAGAGTGATTAGTGTCAACAATAACAGCCATGTTCTGAAGCTCCTGCTTGCAGTACAGCTCGTACAGCAGTGACAGATCCTCATAGTGATAGTTCGGTATCGTCTGACCGTGCTTGTTTACAGCACCACGCAGGATAGCGTGTGCAAGCGGATTTCCGCTTGTGTGTGTTTCCCAGCCACGGTATATAAACGTATGGCTTGCCTGAGCCGCACGGATAGAATTAAGCATTACGGAGATAGTTCCGCTTGTGGGATTTTTCATTCCGACAGGAATGTCAAGTCCGCTTGCGGTAAGTCTGTGTTGCTGATCCTCTACAGAACGTGCACCGACAGCAACATAAGACAGCAGATCCGACAGATAACGGTCGTTTTCGGGGTAAAGCATTTCGTCCGCACAGGTAAAACCGGTTTGTTCGATAGCGTGGAGATGAAGCTGTCTTACCTTGATAAGTCCCTCAAGCATATCCTCGTGCTTTGTGGGATCGGGCTGATGTATCATACCCTTATATCCCTCACCTGTGGTACGGGGCTTGTTGGTATATATTCTGGGAATAATCAGAATTTTGTCCTTTACCTGCTCCTGAACGAGTACAAGCCTTGAAATATAATCTATTACCGGCTCTTCCTTATCGGCAGAACAAGGACCGATTATCAGCAGGAACCTGTTGCTTTTTCCCGTGAACACATCGGCTATTTCCTTATCACGCTGTGCCTTGATTTCCTTTACCTTTTCGCTTGCAGGATACTTTTTCTTGATTTCGTCCGGATCAGGCAGACGTACCAGTAAATCCATGCTCATTGTCTTTCGACCTCCAAAAAATAAATTTCGGTCTTATTTTCTCGCCGGGCGGAATTAAAAAAGCCCTCTGTGCAAAAATGCACAGAGGGCGAATTATCGCGGTACCACCTCAGTTTATCCGTGCGTTTAGACCATTTCACACGAACCTCAAAAGCTATAACGTAGCTACCGTTCCCGCAGGACAGCTCAGGGGTGTATCTTCACATTAAAACGTCTGCCGTTTCACACCAACCAACGACTCTCTGAAAGCACGTTTCACGCTACTTTTTCCCTTCAAAGCCTTTAATATATCGCTTTAAACCGATTTTAGCATATCATTTCCGATTTGTCAAGAGGAAAATTCAGTTTTATTTTTTCGCTTATAAATCCTTACGCAACCTTTGAGTAATCAATAATCGAAATTTCCTGCATCATATTTCTGCAATGTTCTATGATCTCTTCAATCTTTTTTATCACATCACCTGTATAGATCACTTCATTACACTGAGTACACTTATAGCACGGAACATTTCTTATAATTATAAGGCAATTGCCGAGATTGGTAACACCGGTCGTAAAACCTTTTTTCAGCTCTTGAGCTACAATTTGCACATAACATAATCAGTTCCTCCTTGTTTTAAAATCATAATTATATTTTATTATACTCAATTATACAAAAATTCAAGCAGCCACACCCTGTCAAGACAAAACACAAATCTATATATCTGAACTTTCGGATTAAATTACATTTTTACAAAACAACATATATTCAATACTCGGGGAAGCCGAAATCATTTGATTTTATCCCCCATGCGTGTTATACTTACAATATAAGTTTATACTACAGAACGGAGTGATAAAATGGCTCTTGAAAACAAATTAGGCTTAACCGATTCAGCCGAGCTTGCCCGTGAAGAAGAGAAGATAAGCAAGAAAAAAGCTGTGTGGCTGTTTGAAAGCGGAACACTTGATACTCTGCCGGTGGGTACATTTTCAGCTTTGCAGACTATCCACAAATACCTTTTTGAAGATATTTACGACTTTGCCGGCAAATTGCGTACAGTAAATATTGCAAAAAATAATTTCCGCTTTGCTCCTCTGATATATCTGGAAGCCGCACTTACAAACATAGATAAAATGCCGCAGTCAACTTACGATGAAATCATTGAAAAGTACGTTGAAATGAACATTGCCCACCCGTTCAGAGAAGGCAACGGACGCAGTACACGTATATGGCTCGACCTCATGCTCAAAAAGGGTATATCCAAAGTTGTTGACTGGAGCAAGGTCGATAAAGAAGACTACCTGCTTGCAATGGAGCGTAGCCCGATAAAAGACACTGAAATAAAAGTAGTGTTGAAATCCGCACTCACAAGCGACATAAACAACCGTGAACTCTATATGAAAGGCATTGATCACAGTTACTATTACGAAGGATATACCACATTCAAAACAGAAGAATTATAATTATTCTTATGCTCCCACCCATTTTGCTCCTATTCCTGCTTCGGAAAAATGTGAAACTTGCCCTCATTTTCTTTGGAATTTTGTGAAATCAGAGCTGTTTTTCCTAGGAATTTTGTGAAAATCAAGCTTATTTCACCCGGAATTTTGTGAAAACAAATGATATCATGACAAGCTTTCTATAGAAAAAACGTCATTCTTTCAACTTCTATAATCGTTTTCCGGTATAAATCGCTTTACCCAACGAACACAAAAACCGCCGTCCTCACCGACAGCGGTTTTCTCATTCAAAATATTAAATACGCAGTAGCCCATTGCCAACGCCGGTAACGCAACTTCCGCCAATCGCCGCCATTCAGAACGGCAAATTGTCAGCGGCGACCCGCCGCAAATTTGAAGCGGCACATTGTCGCACGGCGATTTGTCAGCGGCGATGTGCCGCCCGCAAACCTAACCAATTTGCAGTATGCTTTTAATTATGCCTGAATCTGTATTAACGTCAATAGGGTGTGACCTCAGTCACCCGCCGGTAACGCAACTTCCGTAAATTACAAACATTCAGAACGGCGAATTTGATGCGGCTCACAGCCGCACCGCCGGTAACGGAGGCTCCGCAAATCGTCGACCTTCGGAACGGCGAATTTACCGTGGCTTTCAGCCACTAGTTCATGTACTCTCCGTTATATTCAAGAAGAGTTACACTGTCAACACCGTCGATAGCCTTGAATCTTGAAAGCTGTGTCGTATCATTATTAACCGTCTTTATCTCAATAGTCAGTTCAACACGGTCGTTTATCTGCGTCTTGTTCTTCAGCTTGTACTTGAGCGTTCCGAGAAGTGCGTTGACATTGCTCTCAGCGTCTGTACCGTAGCGTACAACAAGAAGATAGCAACGGCGCTCCTTCTTTATCATAGTAAGAACTATGTACAGTGCCGCAACAAATACAGTACCTATGATAGCCACAAAGTAAAGTCCTGCGCCTGCCGTGATACCTGCGCCTACTCCCCAGAACAAAAATCCTACATCAAGCGGATCCTTTATTGCCGAGCGGAATCGCACGATAGACAACGCACCGACCATACCGAGCGACAGTACAAGGTTTGCACTGATAGTCATTATGATAAATGCGGTAACTACCGTGATCAGTAATACGAGTATATTGAAATTGTCACTGTAGACAACCCCTCTGTAGAACATACGGTAAACGAGATAGATTATCGCTCCGCAGAGTGTAGCCGTAAGCAGTGCGAGCAGTATTCTCGGCAGCGATAAGCTCTCAAGCTGTGCCGTAATATCAAAGCTCTGTCCTATAAGGGATAATAAATCGTCCCCTTTGCTTTCCGCAAGTGCGGTTAAATGCTGTAACATTTTTATTTTTCCTCCGATCAGTTTTCCATGGCGGTTTTATGTCCGCATATTAAGGCTTGTCAGCTTATCATGGCATAGTAAAAATTTTGATACCGAATCCTGCTTCAATTTTACACCGGTAAGCAGTTCTCCGAGATAAGACGGCAGATAGTCGTCATACTTTATCTCAATCACCGCCGTGAAATTCTCAACAGGCAGATATCTGACGCTGTCCGACAGCATATCGTCCGAAAACGCCCCTACTTTGAATCCGCTGTCAATAGTGAATCTCACATTGCCCTCCGGATTTATAAACGCCTGCCTGTTATAATCCACTATAACTGACGGGCGGAGCAGTGCCAGTGCATTGCTGTAAGATGCGTCCTCAAGAACAGTCCCCTCATATTCACCGCTCCATACAAAAGAATAATCTCCCTTTAATATAGAGTGATACTGTTCGGGGCTTATCCATATTCCACGCTTTGATGTCATATCCCTGTCCTTGTACTTACATTCAAAATGAAGCAGATTTTCCGACAGGTCATACGTTCTTATACGGTATTTCTTACGGGTGTCCGCACCGATAAGCTTATCATTGTATGCCGAGCAGTATACATCATCAAGATATACGCTCGTTATACGATAACAGCCGTTTTCTCCGTGCGAATCTGGTTTCATAACAGCCGAGAAACGTTCTCTCAGCACCTCACATTGTGCCGCCGTTGCAGGAAACTTGTATTCATGCCGCAATGTACGTTCTCTGTATTTCATGCCAACCCTCCCTGCAAAAAACGTATAAACGCAGTAAATGCAGTAATAGTATAGCATATTCGCCCGTAAATTTCAACAGATTTTCTGCATATTCACCCTTATTTTTTGTTGTAATTATCTGTAATGTAAATTTTTCAACTGCTAACTATGTATTGTCTACTTCTAATAGCAATATTCTTAAAAAGATTTTACCTCAGTTTCTGCCACCATGCAACGTATAATCATCAACAAACTTACTTTCAAACAATTTCTATATCTCAGAGTTATTGATATTTTCGTGACCTTATCAATGAAACTGCACTATCACCGATTTAGAAAAAACACTCAAACCTGAGATATATTTGCCGGCACCGGAGCAAAGTGAGCACAGCGGCTCGCTTTTGCCATCGTATAAAACGCAGTCGTTTGTGTATCTTTCCACCAACACCCTCGGCGGAGTGGGGGTGTGAGTAAGGAAAGAGGGAGCCACGAGGGAGAGAACCTAAGAGATAGGGAGAGGGGACGCCTAGTTCCCTTGCCCTAGTCTCTTTGGTTCTTTCCCTCGTTCATAGTAGTAAGTGTGTCAACCCGTATAGCGAACCCGAGAAGTGCAATTATACACAAAGAACTATAATTGAATCTATCACATAGATTCGCCGCAAAGTTGTTTATTGTTACACATTACATTTCTCATTTGGAAATCTCTCAAATTTAACATAAGATTTTTCACCGCCTGTTTAAAATAGTTTTTCTTCTTATTAACACCCGTACAAGCTCATTTTAAGCGGAGTTATTCACATATTCAACGGAGTTTTCCACTAAAAAACCGAAATTTACACCAAACATCAGTGGAAAACCCATAGTTTTCAACATTTTCAACGGCTTCACCTGTTGAAAAGCGGGTAAATCGGTGTATTATACGCTATGTTATCAACATTGCCATTGTGTAAATCTGTTACAATATACTGTATGACAATCTGAAATTTTCAACCTGATAACCGTTCTCACTTATTTTCCTTTTTATACCACTATATAACATTATTTGTAAACCACATTTTTTGATTTCAACCACCACGTTAAAAAAATTTTCAATGTGATTTTATCGTAAGTTTTAACAGTTTCAACGGAGTTTTCAACAGTTGCTGACCGTTTTTAACCCGGACAAGTTGAAAACACGGCAGTTTTCCACACTTTTCTGTTGAAAACTAATATCCACAGCGTATAATTTAACATATTTTTCCTATAATACATTTTGTAATCACTAAATGTTGAAAAAAGGAGCGAGCAAAATTGGTAAAAGCGGTGAATAAACTGGTGCTTGAGATAAACAACACCGAGAACGAATATTTTGAAAAGGCGATTTTCTACGTCCGACCCGAAATGTCATGCAGCAGTAAGCTCGGCAGTCAGGCACAGCTCTACTTAAACGGCATAAGCCTTGAAAAACCCGGTAAACTCCGCAAAAGCAAACTCCCCTTTATAATAGGTGCGGCTATAGGAACGGCAGGTGCGGCAATAATTTCATTGATACTATTGTTCACCGGGATAATTTAAGATTTTTTACAACCTTTCCTTCAAAACACAACTTTCCTCTGTTGCCGGATAACCCTGCAAACACTCACCGTTAACATATAAAATACTTCCGTAAATCCGTAATATCATATTGCCACCGCCGTCAACGTAAGTTTCGCCAATCCGGATCTTATAAAAAGGCGAGTTTGAGGCGGTACATTGCCGCAAGGTGAGTTTGCGGCGGCACACAGCCGCTATGTAAAGTTTTTGTAAAGTTTGTCACCGTATCCTATTTTTCTGTTGCTATTAAAGCCAAAAAATGTTATACTTATATTGACCGTTTGCAGTTATCAGGTCAAAATAAGCCGATGAACAGACGGTATATGTAAATCAAGTGCATCCGGACAACCGGTTTTTGTTTTGAAGAAAGGATATTTATGAAAAAGACAAAGATAGTATGTACCCTCGGCCCTGCAACAGATGACGATAACGTACTGCGTGAGCTTATAAAGAGCGGCATGGATTGTGCCCGTTTCAACTTTTCACACGGCACGCATGAGGATCATAAGAAGCGTTACGAACAGGTAGAAAGAATAAGAAACGAATTAAAGCTCCCTATTCCCACTATCCTCGATACAAAAGGTCCCGAAGTCAGAATAAAGAGCTTCAAGGACGACAAGCCCGTTGAACTTAAAACCGGCAGTGAATACACCCTCACCACCGAAGACGTTGTAGGTGACGAGAAGAGAGCCGCCATAAACTATCCCAATCTTGCAAGTGACATTGAAACAGGCGTTACTATCCTTATAGACGACGGCCTGCTTGAACTCAAGGTTACCGAGATCGACCGCAAGGAGAGCGGTGACGATATCCGTTGTAAAGTTATCCACGGCGGTATTTTAAAGCCCAACAAGAGCTGTAACTTCCCCGGCATACATCTTTCAATGCCTTACCTCAGCGAGCGTGACAAGAGCGATCTGCTGTTCGGTATAAAGACAGGTTTTGATATAGTAGCCGCAAGCTTTGTAACCCGTGACGAAGATATAATCCAGATAAGAAAACTCCTTGACGAAAACGGTGGCAAGGATATCAGCATAATTGCCAAGATTGAAAACCAGGACGGCGTTGATAATATAGACGATATTCTCCGTGTTGCAGACGGTATAATGGTAGCAAGAGGAGATATGGGCGTAGAGATTCCGTTTGTTGAGATACCCAGAATCCAGAAAGAGCTTATTCACAAGGGCTATAACGCAGGCAAGCAGGTAATAACCGCTACCCAGATGCTTGACTCGATGATAAAGAATCCCCGCCCGACAAGAGCTGAAACGACAGACGTTGCAAATGCCATCTATGACGGCACAAGCGCAATTATGCTTTCGGGCGAAACCGCCGCAGGCGCATATCCTATAGATGCCGTAAAGACTATGAAAGCCATAGCCGTAAAGACCGAACAGGATATAGATTACCGCAAACGCTTCTTCACAAGAGAGAGCGAGGGTGTGCCGAATGTTACAAACGCCATAGCTCACGCAACGGTTACAACCGCAATCGACCTCGGCGCAACCGCTATACTTACAGTTACAAAAGGCGGACGCACAGCAAGAACATTATCAAAGTTCCGTCCCACCTGTCCTATAATTGCGGCTACCACAAGTGAAAGAGCACAGCGCCAGCTTAATCTTTCGTGGGGAGTTATCCCGATAAAGTCGGAAGAAATGAGCGACAGCGACTCGCTTTTTGACCACGCTGTAACAAGAGCTATGGAAGAAGGACTTTTAAAGGACGGAGATCTTATAGTTATCACCGCAGGACTTCCGCTCGGAGTTTCCGGTACAACGAATATGATGAAGGTGCATATTGTCGGCGATGTTCTGCTTAAAGGCAAGGGTGCGACCGCAAAAGCAGTGACCGCCCCCGTCTGCGTATGCAAGAACGAGGAGGACGCAATAAAGCTCTGCCATTCCGGCGATATTCTTGTTATTCCCAAGACGAGCAATAATATAATGTCTGTTCTCAAGAGTGCGGCAGGAATTGTAGTAGAGGATACAAACCCCGACTGCCATGCGGCTGTTGTAGGTCAGGCTCTTGATATTCCCGTGATTTACGGCGCAGAAAATGCCTCAAACGTTTTAAAGAGCGGTGTCACAGTTACAATTGATGCCGAAAAAGGTCTGATCTGCTCCTCCAACAACTAGTGGCTTGCGGCGGGTCGCCGCTGACAATTCCGACCTTTTTAAAGGTTGGTGCGTTATTAAGGTTAGCAAAACGGTCGGTAATAAACAAAGCAATAATTAGTAGATAAGCTGGTGGCAAGTCGCCGCTGACAATTCCGACCTTTTTAAAGGTTGGTGCGTTATTAAGGTTAGCAAAACGGTCGGGGATAAACAAAGCAATAATTAGTAGATAAGCTGGTGGCAAGTCGCCGCTTCAAATTTGCCGTTATGACGGTCGGTAATTAGCTGAGGTTACGTTACCGGCGGTGCGGCAATGTGCCGCTTCAAATTCCGCCTTTGGAATTGTTGTTGTTCAGCTAAGGTTAGTTGAACGGCGGTGCGGCAATGTGCCGCTTCAAGTTCCGCCTTTGAAATTGTTGTTGTTCAGCTAAGGTTAGTTGAACGGCGGTGCGGCAATATGCCGCTTCAAATTCCGCCTTTGGAATTGTTGTTGTTCAGCTAAGGTTAGTTGAACGGCGGTGCGGCAATGTGCCGCTTCAAGTTCCGCCTTTGGAATTGTTGTCATTCAGCTAAGGTTAGTTGAACGGCGGTGCGGCAATGTGCCGCTTCAAGTTCCGCCTTTGGAATTGTTGTCATTCAGCTAAGGTTAGTTGAACGGCGGAGTTACACAAATCAATAAAACAGTTAAGCGGTTACAGTGATACGCTGTGACCGCTTTTTGTATTATTATATTTTAACTGTCATCTCTCCTCACCAACCCTTCCAAAACCGCACTATCCCTCAAAAATCGCCAACACTCTTGACTCCCTTGCCAAAGGGAGCTGGATTGCGACAAGGCTACTTCTTATCATAAATCGCCTTACTCTGCGATTCAAGCATCTTTAATATTCTCTCAACCCTATCTGTCGCAAGACTGAGGGATCGTTGCACTAACCCTCGCCACACATTAACCTTCCCAAAACCACACTACACCTCTCCCCTCACCACCCCAATTCAAAATCACCGCCACAGGCAAAGCACGGATGCTTGTAACAGTCGCACAAAGTCGTTATGCACGGACGCATATAGTCAGCCATACCAAGTCACTGCACGATGCAGTGACAAAAAATGGCTGACAATGCACGGACGCAGCTACCACAAACGACCGTAAAGGCTCACACAATTTTTCATTTTTCATTCTTCATTTTTCATTTTTCATTAATCATCTCTCCCCTTGACACTTCCAAAATAATATGGTATTATAATCTTAATTATTCTTTTAAGAAAAATCGCAGTTTTTCGCCGTTTTTTTACACATATTTTAATGTTTTTGCTGACATTTTATAGAATTATTCGGATTTTATTGTGGTTTTTTTAAAACAGAGGTGTGATGATGAGCTTTTATAATTCCTTCGAGGAAATTTTTCAGGAGATGAAAAAGAGACTTACTCTTACTCCTACCGCCATGAAATTGTGGATCGAGCCGTTAAAGCCGCTCAAACTCAATAACAATCACGTTATGCTCTATGTTGAGAGCCAGTTCTCAAAAGACATGACTATGGCTAATTTCAAAACCGTAATGGAAGAAGCGTTCAGCGATCTTTTAGGCTTTGACGTTGAAGTAGAGATTCTTTGCTCTGAGGACCTTACAGTAGAGCAGAAGCTGAAATACGGTATTGAATCCTATGCCGATTCATCGCCGAAAGAGCTTCAGAAAGAGCTTGACGATGACGATATTGTAAAGACCCGCCTTAAGAACAGCGAGCTTGCAAGCAACTACCAGCACACCTTTGACACCTTTATAGTAGGTGATAACAATAAGCTTGCTTATGCCGCCTGCAAAGCAGTAGTACAGGAACCCAGCACAAGATATAATCCCCTTTATATCTACAGTGAGCCGGGACTCGGTAAAACTCACCTTCTGTCAGCGGTAAAAAGCGAGATGGAAAAGCTCCACCCCGATATGAATATCATATACACTACCGCAGACACATTTACAGATGACTATGTAAGCAATCTGCGTACAAAGAGCAATCTTGAAGCTTTCAAGCAGAAGTACCGCAGCTGCGATCTGCTTTTAATAGATGATATTCAGTTCATGGCTAATAAAAGCGAAACTCAGCAGGAACTGTTCCATACGTTCAACAGCCTTTATAATCAGAACAAGCAGATCATATTTACATCTGATAGACCGCCGAAAGAACTCAACGGTATCGAACAGCGACTGATAAGCCGTTTCGAGCAGGGCTTACTTGCGGATATAGCTCCGCCGGAGTATGAAACAAGAATTGCAATTATCAAGCGTAAGGCAGAGCTTTACGGTATGAACCTGCCCGATACTATTGTAAATTTCTTAGCGGACAAGCTCAAGACAAATATAAGACAGCTTGAAGGAGCAATTACCAAGATAAATGCCCTGACGCTTGTTACAGGCTCAACACCTACACTTAATATGGCTCAGCAGGTAGTCCGTGATATACAGTCAAATCACGAGCCTATTCCGCTGACGGTAGAGAAGATAATCGCCGAAGTCGGAAAGATATACAGCGTAACTCCCGAGGATATGCGTTCTCAGAAACGTTCTTCACAGATAAGCACCGCAAGACAGGTAGCTATCTATGTTGTAAACAGAATCACCGGACTTTCCTATTCAAATATCGGTGTGGAGTTCGGCAACAGAGATCACTCCACTATCGTTTACGCTATCAATAAAGTAAAGTCTACTATAAAGAAAGACCCCACATTCAAGGGAATGGTAGACGATATGATTAAAAACCTCGGAAACAATGCTTAAATCCGTAAAATTTCACCGCTTTTACCCTTGCGGTGATTTTTTACACGGCAAAAATTATTCAACAAGTTGTTAGTTTTAAACGGTGAAAGCGTGTTTAAAGTGTTTAATGTTGAAACTGTGTTAAAACTGTTGAAACTTTTCCAACAACATTCAAACGACATTAACTCACACATTAAACATCCGTCACCCCTACCTTTATCAGATTTTATCGGTATTCCCGTAACATTTAACACATTTAACGCCCCCCACCGCCATCACCAAAATTATAAATATAATTTAATTTACTTATCGCCTGCGGCGATACTCCTCTGAATAAAAGCGGATGTTGAGAATTTGCAGGTACGGAGCTAGCAACAAAACGTTGATTATAAACAAAATTACGCATAGCAGATAAACTGCGTATTATGAAAGGATATCAAATGATAAAATTCAGCGTTCAGAAAAATGACATATTAGATGCACTTACCACAACAGCGAAAGCAGCATCTACAAAATCGGTTATTTCCGCTCTTGAGGGAATACATTTAAGCCTTAAAGGAAACAACCTTACAGTAACCGGTTACGACCTTGAACTCGGTATCAAGTCTACTATAGAAGTAAACGGCAGTTCAGACGGTGAACTGGTACTGAATTCTCGTCTTATCTGTGACATTGTAAGAAAGATGCCCAGCGGAGAAATAATCTTTGATGAATATGAGCCTTTAAAGCTCAGCCTTAAATGTGATGACATTACTTATTCAATAATGGGTATCAGCAGTGAAGAATATCCTCTGCTCCCCGAGCTTTCAAGAGGTGAGAGCTTTGAGATAAGCGAACCTCTTTTGAAGAGTGTTATCGGTCAGACCCTTTACGCTGTTGCTACAATTGATACAAAGCCGGTTCTTATGGGCTCAAAGTTTGAAATCAAGGATAATGAACTGAATGTTATTTCGGTTGACGGCATAAGAATAGCAATAAGAAAAGAAAGCCTTCTGCATGAAGATTTCGACTTTGTTGTTCCTGCAAAGACATTATCAGAGCTTTTACGTCTGCTCAGCGACGATGAAAGCAAGATCGCCACAATTTCCGTAGACAGAAACCAGGGTATATTCAGCATTGACAAGTATACCGTGTTCTCACGTCTGCTTGAGGGCGATTTCTTTGACTATACAAAGATTATCGGTATGCCTTCAAATGTAGAAGCGATCGTTAATGTAAGAGAGCTTATTGAGTGCGTTGACAGAACACTTTTACTTATCAGCGATAAGATAAAGTCACCCGTTGACTTCACATTCCATGATAATACGCTCAGAGTATTCTGTGAAACGGCAATAGGTAAGCTTGACCAGAAGATCAAGTGTGATTACAGCGGAGAAGAATTCAGGATCTCGTTCAACAGCAGATATATACTTGATGCACTGAAGAACACATATTGCGATAAGGTAAAGTTCCTTTTCGTTCAGAATACGGCACTCAAAATCGTTCCGCTTGAGGGTGACAGCTTTACATTTATCGTAAGCCCCGTAAGACGCCGATAATATGGCTGTTTTCAAAAAACAGAGAAAATGGATTTATATTGCCTTTGTGATAATTACCGTTATCATAATAGCAATAATTGTAATTCCGAAAATGACAGGAAATTTTCTTCTCGGCTCATGGGAAACTTCCGACGGTCTGAGAAGATACACATTTGATGAAAATACACTTACTGTCAGTTCAAAGATTAATTCTTACAGTAAATTTTACGGATATTCATATAAGAATAATACATTAGTGTTGCAAGACAGTGATGAAACAAGATATTATACAGTTACGATAAAGGGCAGTGAGGTAGTGATATCTTCAGCCTACAGCGACAGTCCCGAAATACTTCACAGGGTGGAATGATTATGGATGAAACTGTAAAAAATAACGGTGATATTTCCGTACAGAATGATACGAAAAACAGTGTTACTTCTTGTGCAAACGAGGTAGAAACTGTACAGGAAAGTATCAATAGTGTGCAGGGATTGTGCGGTAAAAGCACAACCGATTCTCAGCATAACAACCAAAAAGACGACTTCGATATTGTTGATTTTATCATAAGTCACAGCGACGGCAGATCAGTAAGAAAGAAGAGCAAGTTACCAAAAATATTACTCTGTGTAATATTAGGACTTCTTATCGTCGGAATGTGTGTTTTGTTTGTAATATGGTCCGCCTCATCTAAACGCAACAAGCTGTGGGGAACATGGCAGGCGTCCGGCGGTATCACTATGACCATTACCGACAAGGAAATCACGATAAACGGCGAAACCAGCGAATATATAACCGAAGAGAAGAACGTTATCGCAATCAAGATGAATAATGAGTATTACAAGATAATCTACACGCTTGACGGTGACACCCTGACGCTCACAATTCCCGATGAGAGCGGCGTTTCTGAGCTTAAATACACAAGAAAGAGTGAATGAGATGTATATAAATGTAAATGTTAAACCTCCTTTTATAAAGCTTGAACAGTTTCTGAAGTTCAGCGGAGCCTGTGAAACGGGCGGTGAAGCCAAATTAGCTATTCAGAACGGATATGTTCAGGTAAACGGAGAAATATGTACAATGCGTGGCAAGAAGATAGTTGACGGTGACACTATAGAGCTTGACGAACAGCAGTATAAGTGCTGTATGAGATAACGATAAACGTGATAAAATGCAGATAAAACGACTTTATGTAAAGAATTTCCGGAATATAAGAGAGCAGGAGTTTTGCTTTCACGAGAACGTAAACGTCCTTTGCGGCAATAACGCCCAGGGAAAGACAAATCTCTGTGAGGCTATATCTCTTTGTATGGGACCGTCGTTCCGTACTTCAAAGCAGAGCTCTTATATTCCTTTTTCTTTGGATAATTCTAAGGAAAAGTGCGTTATAAAGATGTGGTTTACCACTTCTTTTAATACTCAGAGTGAAAATCTGATAGAATTTACTATCGGTAATAACAAAAAAGAGATAAAATATAACGGACTTGCCATAAAATCGGCTCTTGAGCTGTACGGAGTGCTGAAATATGTCGTTTTTATACCCGAGCATCTTAATCTTATCAAGGGTGTGCCTGAGGGCAGGCGTGAATATCTCGACAGCGTAGCTATGATGCAGACTCCCGTCCATTTAAAAAAGCTTTCACGTTATAACAAAGCGTTAAAAAATAAGAATAATTTACTGCTTGGTATTAATTTTGGCGATGATTTATCGGTTATCCGACCTCAGATAGAGAGCTGGAACAGCGTTCTGGCGGCTGAGGGGCTTAATGTGACTTACGGCAGACTGAAGTACTTTTCTCAGCTTGAAACAATCGCTTCACGGCTCTATAATGAGCTTTCGGGCGGTGAAGAACTTAAACTCAAGTACTATTCGAGTATTTTTGACAGCACTGAGCTTAAATGTGATGAGATAAACGGACTTTATAACGAATATCTTGAACGGCTGAACGCAAGCTTTCAGCGTGAGCTGAAGATGCGTTATACCGTGCTCGGCGTACACCGTGACGATATGAATCTTTATATCAACGGCAACGATGTAAAAGAGTTCGGCAGTCAGGGACAGCAGAGGAGCACAGCGCTTGCCTTAAAGCTTGCCGAGGCTGAGATAATCAGGCAGAAGGAAGAAACCCCGATAATGATACTCGATGATGTTTTAAGTGAGCTTGACAGCAGCAGACAGCACTTCGTACTCAATCATATCGTGAACTCACAGGTGTTCATTACTTGCTGTAATATAAACGATGTCAGAGAGCTTGAAAGCGGTAAAGTCTGGAAAGTAGAAAACGGAGTTTTTACGGAGGAATGATATAGATGTATATTCATATAGGCGGTGATGTATCGCTACCGTCAGATAAGATCCTTGGTATCTTCGACATTGAAAAAACCTCTGTAAACAAGGACGTTAACGACTATTTGATGAAGCTTCAGAAGCAGGGTAAGATCTATTATGTTTCCTACGATATGCCGAAGAGTTTTATTGTAACAGAGGACTATGTGTATATATCAAATGTGTCGGTTTTCACGCTGAAAAGGCGTTTTACAGACAGTAAAATCTGTTCGGAAATATAAAAAAAGAGCGGATATAAATTCCGCTCTTTTTTGCATATTTGGCTTTGTTATCGGGTTCACAGCGATTCTAAGAATTTCCTTGTGGCATTTACATATCCGTCTACTTTGTAGAGGGTAGCTGTATGTCCGCCGTTGATATTTGCTATCTCGGCGTATGGCATCATATCTCTCAGATCTTTCTTTGCCTCGTCCGAGAAAGCCTTGTCGTTTGTCGGGAGTACCAGTAATGTATTGTGACACAGGCGGTCATACTGTTCTTTCGTAAACGGCTTTAAGTCCACTACAGTCGCAATAAGGCTTGTCAGATGCAAGTCAAACTGCTTTGTATACTGACTGTATACCCACCTGAACAGATCCTCCATGTACTTTTTGTCCTCCGGTGCTTCATCCTCAATTCCAATCTGCTTCAGGCTGATTGAGATCATCATTTTTCTTAGCCAGCTGTAAGGAACGATCTTCATCATAAAGAGCAGTAAACCGTATATTTTATACTGCTTTTTCATGTCTGCTATGCTGTTTTCCGACAGATTGCAAGTAGAATAAAGGCACATACCGTGTACTTTGTCAGGGTGCTTTCTTGCTATAAGCTGAGTGATAAATCCGCCGAGGGAAGCGCCTATGTATACGGGATTTCTGAGATCCAGTGAGAGAGCAAGTTTTGATATCATATCTGCAAGTTCTTCAAGGTTGTTTATCTGCATGGGATAGTTCATTGTAAGTATGCGGTAATCCTTTTCCATAGCCTTTACATGATTTAACCATATAACAGGCAGACCGGTTCCACCGACAAGATAAACGAGTGTTTTGTCGCTGTTTTCATTACCGCAGAGCATATAGCTGAACGTAATTCCGTCAACTATGGTTTCTTTACAAGGGTGGCTTTTTTCAAATTCTTCTATATCTTTTTCAAATGACATAAGATACTCCCATTCAGGCGTAGTTTGTTTAAACTAACCATAACATATTTTATTGCACCGCACTATCTGCGGTGCTGATTAGATTATAGCATTTTGTACAGGAGAAATCAATATCCGAACAGCATGAAAATGCCGATTATAAATGCCTTTGCAAGCAATTCAAAGTTGACTTTAAAAGTGAGATGTGATATAATTATATATAGTATCGTGAGAAATTGCGGAAATGATGAAAGGAAAGAGCATGGCAGAAGAAATTCTTGAAAAAAACGGCGAAATCGGCGAGCCTGAAATCGACGGAGAAATAAAGGATATAGAGAACAACACACAGGTTGAGCACGCTTACGGAGCAGATGATATTCAGATACTTGAGGGTCTTGAGGCAGTAAGAAAAAGACCCGGTATGTATATCGGTTCTACCGGTGAAAGCGGTCTGCACCACCTTGTATACGAGATAGTCGATAATGCTATTGACGAGGCACTCGCAGGCTATTGTACAGAAATTAACGTAAAGATACTCCCCGGTGACGTTATAGAGGTTACGGATAACGGACGTGGTATTCCTACGGGTATTCACCCCAAGGAGAAGATAAGTGCCGCTACAGTCGTATATACGATACTGCACGCAGGCGGTAAATTCGGCGGCGGCGGATATAAGGTTTCGGGCGGTCTGCACGGCGTTGGTGCGTCTGTTGTAAATGCACTTTCCGAGTGGCTTGAGCTTACTGTATATGACGGCAAGGAGATACACTTCCAGCGTTTTGAAAACGGCGGTCATTATAATGAGCAGATGAAAGTTATCGGTACTACCGACAAGACAGGTACACAGGTACGCTTCAAGCCCGATCACACAATATTCCATACTACAGAATTCAAGTATGATATACTGCTTGACAGACTGAGAGAACAGGCATTCTTAAACGGCGGACTGAAAATTGTCCTCAGTGATTTAAGAGATGAAGAAAATCCCAAGCAGGAGGTTCTTCAGTACGAAGGCGGTATTATAAGCTATGTAGAGTGGCTTCAGAAGAAGAGAGGAGCAGAGGCTCTGCACCCTGATGTTGTATATATCGAGGGACTTCTTGATAATATATCTGTAGAGATTGCATTCCAGTATAATACAGACTTCAACAGTGAAACGTTCAGATCATTTGCCAACAACATTCATACGGTTGACGGCGGTACTCATGAGATCGCGTTCAAGAATGCACTGAACAAGGTCGTAAACGATTTTGTAAAGCAATATAAGGAACAGCAGGCGAACAACAATAAGAAGTCCAAGAAGAAGCAGGACGAGGTAAAGGAGTTTGTACCGCTGAGCGGTGAGGCTATAAGAGAGGCTATCAATGCCGTTATCTCGGTAAAGCTCCCCGAATGTGAGTTTGAAGGTCAGACAAAGGGCAAGCTCGGTAACCCCGAAGTACGTCCCGTTGTTTACAAGATAACAGTAGAAAAGCTAACATATTACTTTGAAGAGCATCCCGATACGATAGCTATTATAGCTCAGAAGTGTATCAATGCACAGGCTGCAAGAGATGCGGCTAAGAAGGCTATGGAAGCTAAGAGAAAATCGGTTGCGGACGGTGCAGGTCTTCCCGGTAAACTTGCCGACTGCTCTGACACCGATCCTACAAAAACAGAAATATATATCGTCGAGGGTGACTCTGCGGGCGGTTCTGCAAAGCAGGGACGTGACAGACGTTTCCAGGCTATACTTCCTCTGTGGGGTAAAATGCTGAATGTTGAGAAGGCAAGAGCAGACAAGGTTTATAACAACGATAAGCTCCAGCCTGTAGTAAAGGCGCTCGGTACAGGTATTGGTGAGGACTTTGATATAACAAAGCTCAGATACGGACGAGTAGTAGTTATGGCGGATGCCGATGTCGATGGCTCACATATCAGAACACTTCTGCTGACATTCTTCTTCCGCTTCATGCGTCCTCTTATTGAAGAGGGTCATGTATATCTTGCTCAGCCTCCGCTGTTCAAGGTGTTCAGGGGCAAGAAGGTAAGATATGCGTTCAGCGATGAGGAGAGAGATGCCTATATTGCTGAGCTTGCAGGCGAGAGTAATGCAAAGGTTGAAGTTCAGCGTTACAAAGGTCTTGGTGAGATGGACCCCGATCAGCTTTGGGAAACAACCATGGATCCTGCCGCAAGAACAATGATAAAGGTAAACCTTGAAGATGCGGCTAAGGCTGATGAGATATTCTCAATACTTATGGGCGACAAGGTTGAACCCAGACGTGAATTTATTGAGCAGAACGCAAGATATGCAAAGGATCTTGATATATAAAGAAATTATCCGGTCGGGCGAGGAAAAACAATCCGTTTAAGCATTTAAAGGTGTTACTATGAATGATGAAATTTTAAATAACAACGGGGAACAGCCCGATGAGAAAGAACTGTTAAGACAGCGCAGAGAAGAACAGATAGAGCGTGTAAAAGCTCAGTATGAAACTGATGTTAAAGAAAAGGCAGAGGCTAAAATAAGACTTGAAAAGGAACAGGAGCTTGAAAAAGAGCTTGCACCGTTTGTTACGGTGAGAAAAGGTCTTATTGCCTTATGCGGTCTTATGTGGGTATTTGCGGCTTTCTGCCTGCTTACAGGTACGCTTGAAATGAATATATTCCTGCCGATGTGTCTTTTTGCACTGGCGGCGGTTGCAGGTGTGAATGTGCCGATATTCATCAAGAAAAAGAAGATATTTGACGGCGTTATTGCCGGAATATGCACAGCAATCTGCTTTCTGACAGGCGTTGTTATACTGACTCTCGGATAATTGAAAGGATAACATGGAAGAATTACTGCTTAAAATCAAATACAGCATGACTCTTGATGAAATAGGTGAGGGTTTCAAGCTGTTTCAGAAGAAATATCAGTTCAAGAAATCGCTGATATATACGCTTGTGTATATTATAGCACTGGGACTGGGTATTGACTTTCTGATAAGGGATTATACCGGAATTTACGGTTACATTTTAGTCGGACTGTCGCTCGGTATGATATTCTATACCTGGTATAAGCCGGTGCTGATAAGAAGAAAGCTTATTGCGACTATAAGCTCGCTTGCGGAAGAGACATACACTGCCGAATTTTACCGTGACAGGATAAAGATAACGACTGTAATAGAAGAGCCTGTTGTAGCAGAGAATGAAACCGAGGCGGAAGAAGAAACGGATTCTCCTGCAAAAGACGAACCTCATGAAGAAGAAAAACAGGAAGAAGTAGTTACAAATCTTTATTTCGGCTCTGATTATTTAGACGCTATGGAAAATGAACAGATGTTTTTACTCTTTGTAAACAGACAGAATATCTATATATTCTCAAAGAAATGTCTTTCAGAAGAAGAGCAGAACAAGCTGAGAGAAATATTTACCGAAAAATCAATACTCTGATTGAGCCTAATTGATACAGAATAAATCGGAAAGGAAATCGGAATGGAAAAAGACGTTAAAGAATTCAGTACAGCCACTGAAAAGCTGATACAGGTAGACATAGAAAAAGAAATGCGTGAAAGCTTTCTTCAGTATTCTATGGCAGTACTGGTATCAAGAGCTCTGCCTGATGTAAGGGACGGTATGAAGCCGGTTCACAGAAGAATAATATATACAATGAACGAGGCTGACAATACGGCAAGCAAGCCGTACAGAAAATGCGCCTATACAGTCGGTGAAGTTCTCGGTAAATATCACCCTCACGGTGATGCATCGGTATATGACGCACTGGTAAGACTTGCACAGGATTTCTCAATGAGATATCCTCTTATAGACGGTCACGGAAACTTCGGTTCGGTAGACGGCGACCCGCCTGCCGCTTACCGTTATACAGAAGCAAGAATGGCAAAGATCGCATCCGAGCTGTTAAAAGATATAAAGAAAGATACTATCGACTGGGGTAAGAACTACGATGATAAGCTGGACGAGCCTACTGTTCTTCCCGTAAAATTTCCGAACCTTTTAGTAAACGGTTCTGTAGGTATAGCTGTCGGTATGGCTACAAACATACCTCCGCATAATCTGAATGAAGTATGCGACGCTATAGTAGCAAGAATGGAAAATCCCGAATGCGGTATTGAAGAAATACTCCAGTATATAAAGGGACCTGATTTCCCCACAGGCGGTATAATCATGGGCTACAGCGGAATACGCTCCGCATATTATACAGGACGTGGCAAGATCACTTTAAGAGGTAAAGCAGAGATAGTTGAAGAGGGTAACCATACAAGAATTATAGTTACTGAAATTCCTTATATGGTAAATAAGTCGAAGCTTCTTGAAGTGACCGGTCAGCTCATGCGTGACAAGCGTATTGAGGGTATTTCCGCACTGCGTGACGAGAGTGACAAGGACGGCATGCGTATCGTCTATGAGCTCAAGAGAGATGTAAATGCACAGGTAGTGCTCAACAAGCTGTATTCATTTACACAGCTCCAGGACACTGTAGGCGTAATCATGATCGCACTTGTAAACGGTGAGCCTAAACAGCTGACATTGCTTGAAATTCTGGATAACTATATTGCTTTCCAGAAGCAGATAATAACCAGAAGAACTGCGTTCGATTTAAAGAAGGCAAGAGAGAGAGCTCATATTTTACAGGGTTTCCTGCTTGCTATTGACAATATAGATGAAGTAATTTCCATACTGCGTTCAAGTAAGTCGGTACAGGAAGGTAAAGAGCGACTGATGGAGCGTTTCAAGGAAGATGACCTTGCTAAGCTTCTTCAGAGAGCTATGGGTGAAAACTACCAGGATGTTCATTTTGAACATGAGATAGGACTGTCAGAAGAGCAGGCAGACGCTATAGTACAGATGAGATTAGGACAGCTGACAGGTCTTGAACGTGACAAGGTTATTTCTGAGCTTGCCGAAATTATGGAGAAGATAAATGACTTCCTTGACATACTTTCAAGCGATGAGAGAGTAAAGGAGATAATCAAAGAAGAAATCACAGCTATCAAGGAAAAATACGGTGACGAGAGAAGAACCGCTATTGAACCTGTCAGCGGTGAGGTTGATATTGAGGATCTTATCCCTGAGGAAGAATGTGTACTTACTTATACGAATATCGGTTATATCAAGCGTCAGCCCGTAGATGTGTATAATTTGCAGAAGCGTGGCGGTAAGGGCGTATCCGGTATGAAGCAGAGAGAAGAGGACTTTGTTGAGGATATGTTCATCAGCTCGACGCACGACAATATCTTATTTATTACAAATTATGGTAATATGTATAAATTGAAGTGCTATGAGATACCTGAGGGTTCAAAGCAGAGCAGAGGTACTAACATAGTAAATCTGTTACAGCTGTCTGAGGGTGAGCGTATTGCGGCAATGATGAAAACAAGTGACTTTGCCGAGAACAAGTACTTTATCTGTGTTACAAAGTATGGTAAGATAAAGAGAACACCGCTTTATGATTTCAGAAATGTAAGAAAGAACGGACTGAGAGCAATTACACTTGCTGAGGGTGATGAGATTGCCGCCGCTCATCTTACTGAGGGTGACAGCTCGATTATAGTAGCTACTCATCTCGGTATGGCTATACATTTCAGTGAAGACAGAATAAGAAGTATGGGCAGACTTGCCGCAGGTGTAAGGGCAATAAGACTGCGTGAGGATGACTACATTGTCGGTGCCGCTAAAGTATACAGTGACGATATGAGAATACTTACCGTAACTGATAAGGGTTACGGCAGACTGAGTGCGCTCAGCGATTACCGTATGCAGAACAGAGGCGGTAACGGTCTTAAAAACTACAAGATAAGAGATGACAGAGGATATGTTTGCGGTATACGTTCGATACAGGCTGACGACGATGTTATTCTTATCAGTACTGACGGTGTTATTATCCGTATCCGTGCTAATGATCTCAGAGTAATGAGAAGAACAGGCTTAGGCGTAAGAGTTATGAAGCTGTCGGATGAAGACAGAGTAGTAACATTTACGAGAACCGAGCATGATGAAACTGCGGATATAGAAGAAGTTGAACAGGCAAGCGAAGAAGAGATAGCAGCGGCTGAAGCAGAGGCAGAAGCTGAAGTTATCGAGGACGAGCCTGAAACAAACGAAGAAGAATAAAATATATCAGCCTGTCGGCAGAAATTCTGTGACAGGCTGATTTTCTGGAAAAATACCTATTGTTCCACATAGAACATTTTTATGATCGGGGTTATTTATGTACGAACTTGATTATTATGACGTTATAGTTGTAGGTGCGGGTCATGCCGGCTGTGAAGCGGCTCTCGCCGCCGCAAGACTTGGTTGTAAGACTGCTGTGTTTACGCTTAGTCTTGACGCTATTGCAAATATGCCGTGCAATCCTTGTATAGGCGGATCGGCAAAGGGTCAGCTTGTAAGAGAACTTGATTCGCTCGGCGGTGAAATGGGTAGAGCGGCAGACGCTACTTTTATACAGTCGAGAATGCTGAACAAAGGCAAAGGTCCTGCTGTTCATTCACTCCGAGTACAGAGCGACAGGGTTAAATATCATACCTTTATGAAGTCGGTGCTTGAACATACCGAGAACCTTGATATAAAACAGGCTGAGGTTACTGAGGTATGTGCCGAGGACGGAAAGATAACAGGTATCAAAACAAGACTTGGTGCTTTTTATCCTGCAGGTTGTGTTATAATCACTACCGGTACTTATCTCGGTGGTAAGATACATATCGGCGAGTTGAATTATCAGAGCGGTCCCGACAATGTATCGGCGGCTCTTCAACTTACTGATAGTCTTAGAAAGCTTGGTCTTTCTATGAGAAGATTCAAGACAGGTACTCCTGCACGAGTTCATAAGAGGTCAATTGATTTTTCTGTTATGGAAGAGCAAGAGGGTGACGAATATATCACTCCATTTTGCTTTGATAATACATTCAAGCTTGAAAATAAGGTCAAGTGTTATGTTACCTATACAAACGCTGAAACACATAAAATAATACTTGATAACCTTGACAGATCGCCTCTCTATGCAGGAAGAATACAAGGTGTAGGTCCGAGATATTGTCCGAGTATAGAGGATAAGATCGTTAGATTCTCTGATAAACCACGTCATCAGTTGTTTGTCGAGCCTATGGGACTTGATACAGATGAGTATTATTTGCAGGGTATGTCCAGCTCACTGCCGGAAGATGTACAGATAAAGTTTTTAAGAACTATCAAAGGTCTTGAACACGTTGAGATAATGCGACCGGCTTATGCAATTGAGTATGATTGCTGTGATCCGCTGGAACTTTACCCTACGCTCGAATTTAAAAAGATATCCGGGCTTTTTGGTGCAGGACAATTTAACTGCACAAGCGGATATGAGGAAGCCGCCGCACAAGGCGTTATTGCAGGTATGAATGCGGCTATGAAGATTAAGGGCAGAGAACAGTATATACCTGATAGAACAACTTCGTTTATAGGTACGCTTATTGATGATCTGGTAACCAAGGGTTGTGTTGAGCCTTACAGAATGATGACAAGCAGAAGCGAATACAGACTTTTATTAAGACAGGATAATGCTAATGAAAGACTTATACCTATAGGTCATAAATTCGGTCTTATTTCAGATGAGCGTTATCAGAAATTCTTAAAGAGAAAAGAAACACTTGAAAAAGAGACAGAGAGAATAAAGAAAGCTACTGTATATCCAAGCGAGGAGCTTAACAGGATGCTTGAAAGCAAAGGTACTTCACCGATTACGCAGGGTGTGAAGTTTATTGAACTTTTAAAGCGTCCTCAGATTGATTACAGGGATCTGGGTAAGTTTGATGAGAATGCACCTGAGCTTGAACACGATATTATAGATAAGCTTGAAATCAATATCAAATATGAGGGATATATAAAGACACAGACTGAAAAAATCAAGCAGATGAAACGCCTTGAAGAAAAGAAACTTCCTACTGATATTGATTATAAGACTATATCCGGACTCAGACTTGAGGCACAGGAGAAACTTAATAAATATAAGCCGCTTAACATAGGACAGGCAGGCAGAATTTCGGGTGTCAACCCTGCTGATGTGTCTGTACTGTTAATATGGCTGTCAGGGAGAAAACATGGAGAAAATTGAATTTATCCTGAATGAATTTAATAAATGTGATATAAAGCTTTCAACGGAGCAGGCAGAAAAATTTGTGAAGTTATATGAGTTTCTGGTTGAATATAATCAGAATGTCAATCTGACTGCTATAACCGATTTTGAAGAGGTTGTTATAAAGCATTTTGTAGATAGTGTTCTGCCGTTTACTATGGCTGACATAAAAGAAAACAGCAGTTTTATTGATGTCGGTACAGGTGCAGGTTTTCCGTCCATACCGCTGATGATAGTAAGACCGGATTTTAAAGGTACGTTATTGGAAGCACTTAATAAAAGATGTGTATTCCTTGAAAAAGCGTGTGAGCTTGTCGGCATCAAGGCAAATGTAGTACATGGCAGAGCAGAAGATTATGCAAAGGAAAAGCGTGAATGTTTTGATTTTGCTACAGCAAGGGCGGTTGCGGCTATGCCGGTAGTGAGTGAATACTGTATGCCGTATGTGAAAACAGGTGGTAAGTTTATTGCATTGAAATCGGTGAATGAAGATATTGAACAGTCAAAAAATGCAATAAAGATACTCGGTGGTAAAATAACAGAAGTTAAGGATTACACTATAACAAATGGCGACAACAGACGACTTTTTGTGGTAGAGAAAATCAGTCAGACTCCGACAAAATATCCGAGAAATCCTTCAATGATAAAGAAGAAACCACTATAAAATTGATATAATGAATTATAATCCGTCGTTTTGTACAGATAAACGGCGGATTATTTTTATTGCCCAAGGGAATAATGTAGGTTACAATTATGATAAGGGGGCGATATAGTGGGTATCTTCACTAAAGAAAAGAAAAATTGCGGTCAGATTATAACTGTTAATATTGAAAAAATAGATGTAAATCCAAATCAGCCGAGAAAATATTTTGATAAAGAAGAGCTTGAAAGTCTGGGTAAGAGTATCAAGGAGAATGGATTATTACAGCCGCTTACGGTAAGGGTTAAGGCAAATGACAGATATGAACTTATAGCTGGAGAACGGCGGTTGCGTGCATGCAAACTGACGGGGATAAATGAAGTAAGGGTAATCGTTGAAAATCGCAGTGCAGAAGAATCGTCGGTGCTTGCGATAATAGAGAATATACAGAGATGTGACCTTAATTGTATTGAAGAAGCTGTCGCATTACAGAAGTTGATGAATCATTATGGATATACGCAGGAAGAACTTGCGTGTAAGCTGGGAAAAGCACAGAGTACAATCGCAAATAAATTACGGTTGCTTAAACTTTCGGAGAATGTTCTGAGAAAAGCATTGGAGTATGAGTTTTGTGAACGGCAAATCAGAGCCTTATTGCGTGTGCCAAATGAAAAAAGAGAAGCGGTTGCAGAACATATTCATAAGTGTCAGCTTAATGTCAGTGGTACTGAAAAATACATAGATAAATTGTTAATAAAGTCAGAGAAAACTAACAAGGTGAAATGGACATTCACGGCAAAAAGATTATACATAAACAACATCAACAGAACACTTGATACGATGAAAAAATCAGGTATTGAGTTCAGCTCTGAAAAGCGGGAAGAGAACGGATATCTCGAATATATAATCCGTATTCCGCATGACTGATGTTCATATTGAAGAACGTTCATAAAAATGTTCCACATGGAACATTAATGGACGTTTTTTTGTAAAAAGACTTTATTTTTCTCCTGTAGTGTGATATAATGTATTAAGTAACGTTTGAAGGAGGTACTATGGGAGTAATAATTTCTATTGTGAACCAGAAAGGCGGCGTAGGTAAAACTACATCAGCCGTAAATATCAGCGCCGCACTCGGCGCAAAGGGTAAAAAAGTGCTTTTAGTAGACTTCGACCCTCAGGGTAATGCTACCTCCGGTTACGGTATATCAAAGAAAAATCTCAAGATAACTTCTTATGATGTTGTAATGTCAAATGTTCGTCCACAAGAGGCAGTTCTTGCTACAAATTGCAAGAATGTTAGTATTATACCTGCTAACGCACAGCTTGCTGAGGCAGAAATGCACCTGTTACAGATTGAACAGAGAAATCACCAACTGAAAAAAGCTCTTATACAGTTAAAAGATGATTATGATATTATAATTATCGACTGTCTGCCGTCACTCGGAATTCTTGCAATCAATGCCCTTATCGCAAGCGATAAGTTTATAGTTCCTATGCAGTGTGAGCATTATAGCCTTGAAGGTCTTGCACAGTTGCTTTCTACAGTAAAGAAAGTCAAGAAAACTTCAAATAAGAGTCTTTCTCTTATGGGTATTGTTTTTACAATGCTTGATAAGCGACTGTTACAGTCGAACGAGATAATGAGGGATATAAAAAGAAATTTTCCTCCCTCATCTATATTTAATACGGTTATACCGAGAAATGTGCGTATTTCAGAAGCACCAAGCCACGGTATGCCCGTTATCTACTATGATAAAAGCTCAAAGGGAGCTGAAAGCTATATGAAGCTCGCCGGTGAGATAATAAAGAAATTAAATAATTAAGGAGGGTGTATGGCAAAAAGAGGTGTATTAAACCAGAGCTTTAACAGTATTTTTGATGATAACAGCTTTGATGAAGATGAAGAAAGTGTAAGCACCCTCAAGCTGACTGATATTGAACCAAATAAGTCACAGCCGAGAAAAAACTTCAATATCGAGGCTCTAAACACACTTGCAGATTCAATCAGACAGAACGGTGTCATTCAGCCGTTACTTGTACGGTCAATGCCCGACGGTTCGTATCAGATTGTTGCAGGTGAGCGTAGATGGCGTGCGGCAAAAATGGCAGGTCTTACAGAAGTACCTGTGCTTGTCAAAGAACTTACAGATTTACAGGCTCAGCAGATTGCTCTTATAGAGAATTTACAGCGTGAAAATCTTAATCCTATTGAAGAAGCAAACGGTTATAAAGAGCTTATGGACAGGTTCGGAATGACACAGGAAGATGTGGCAAGAGTTGTTGGAAAAGCACGTTCTTCAATTGCTAATTCACTGCGTTTACTTAATTTACCACCTATAATAGCCGAGATGGTATCAAACAATGAGCTTTCCACAGGTCATTGTAAAGTATTGCTTGGCGTAAAAGAAACCAAAGATATGGTCGAGCTTGCTCATAAGGCTGCAGGCAAGGACGTTTCGGTGCGTGAAATGGAGCGTATGGTAAAGGCTCTTGACAAGACTGAAAAACCTGAAAAGAAAAAAGAGACATTCTATGTTGAAGCAGAAATCAGTCTTGCAAAAGCTCTTGAAACAAACGTTAATATAGTACCGGGAAAAAAGAAGAGTACTATACAGATAGATTTCTATTCTGATGAAGATCTGACCGATATTGTAAATCGGCTTGCAAACAATAAATAAAGATAAAAGGAAAGGCAAAGCAAATGATAGACATTAAGTTTTTAAGGGAAAATCCCGAAGCAGTTAAGGAAAACATCAAGAAGAAGTTCCAGGACGAAAAGCTCGTTCTGGTTAACGAGGTAATTGAACTTGATAAAGAACTGAGAGCCGCACAGCAAAGAGCTGATAATCTCCGTGGTGACAGAAATAAACTTTCAAAGCAGATCGGCGGTCTTATGGCTCAGGGCAAGAAGGATGAAGCTGAGCAGATAAAGGCACAGGTAAAGCAGTTCTCTGATGAACTTGAAGAACTTGAAAAGAAAGAAGAAGAGCTCGGCGAAGAAGTAAAGAAGAGAATGATGGTAATTCCTAACATCATCGACCCTTCTGTTCCGATAGGTAAAGATGACAGTGAAAACGTTGAAATCAAGAGATACGGTGAACCTGTAGTTCCGGATTTTGAAGTTCCTTATCATTCAGAGATAATGGAAAGATTCAGCGGTATCGACCTTGACAGTGCAAGAAGAGTTGCCGGTAACGGTTTCTACTATCTTATGGGAGATATTGCACGTCTTCATTCCGCAGTTTTAGCTTATGCCCGTGACTTTATGATCGACAGAGGATTTACCTACTGCATTCCTCCTTATATGATTCGCAGTAACGTTGTTACAGGCGTTATGTCGTTTGCCGAGATGGATGCAATGATGTACAAGATTGAAGGCGAAGATCTCTATCTTATCGGTACCAGCGAACATTCTATGATAGGTAAGTTCATAGATACAATCAACGAAGAGGAAAAGCTCCCCTATACTCTTACAAGTTACTCACCCTGCTTCCGTAAGGAAAAGGGTGCTCACGGCATAGAAGAAAGAGGCGTTTACAGAATACACCAGTTTGAAAAACAGGAAATGATAGTTGTCTGCAAGCCCGAAGACAGTGCTATGTGGTTCGATAAGCTGTGGCAGAATACAGTTGACCTGTTCAGATCGATGGATATTCCCGTAAGAACCATTGAGTGCTGCTCAGGCGACCTTGCCGACCTGAAGGTCAAGTCTTATGATGTTGAAGCATGGTCACCCAGACAGAAGAAGTATTTTGAAGTGGGCAGCTGTTCAAACTTAGGCGATGCACAGGCTCGCCGTCTTAAGATAAGAGTAAAGAGCAAGGATAAGGGTAACTACTTTGCTCATACACTTAACAACACCGTTGTTGCACCTCCGAGAATGCTTATTGCGTTCCTTGAAAACAACCTTTGTGCCGATGGCAGTGTAAAGATACCTGAAGTTCTCAGAAAGTACATGGGCGGTATCGACAGAATAGTTCCCAAGGATAACAAGTAAAACACTGAGCCACAGGTACTCCGGTATCTGTGGCTTATTTAATATAATGAAAGGTTAATATGGATAACAGAAAATTTACTGTAGAATACATTCCGGAGTTTGCCGACTGCGATAAAAAGTATGACATAAAACCTCAGGTTCTGCTTGCTTGGTGTGCAGAACTGGCAGGTAATCATCTCAGAAGCAGAAATATAACCCGTGAGCAGATGTGGAAAGACGGACAGGTGTTTCTTCTTACCCGTGCGGCAATTCATTTTAATAAAGTTCCTTACTATAATAATAAGCTGTACATGACGACCTGGGAGGGCGGAACAAAAGGCTCACAGTTCACACGAAGATTTGATGTAAAAGATAATGAAGAAAATGTTCTGTGTGATGTCGATACAATGTGGGCTCTTGTAAATCCGCATACACATAAATATGCAGACCATCAGAATACATATATGAGCAGATTCCGTGTGAAGACAAGGTAGAAGCGCAAGTCATAAAATTCAAGGCTGAAAATCCGCAGAAAATAAAAGAATACACCTTTGTATACAGTGATATAGATGCTAACGGACACGTTAACAATGGCGTATATTTAAGACTTATGAGTGACATAATCCCGGAAGAACTTATTGAAAAGCACTATAAAACAGTCAGAATAAATTTCATTCATGAGTGCAGACAGGGTGAAACAATCGGTCTTTATCTCGAGGTAAAAGAAAAAATATGCACAGTCGAGGGAAGATTTTCTGACGGAAAAGTAAGTTTTGAAGCACAGGCAGAATTCGATTGACAAATTTTAGATAATGTGATATAATCAGAATAAAGGTAAATTAAATTTACCTTTTAACAGATTACGATACAGAAAGGATTGAAAAAATGCTTCACATAAAAAATCTGCACAAGAGCTACGGTGCTTTCGAGGTACTGAAAGGTCTTGACATGAATGTAAACAAAGGCGATGTTTACGGTTTTCTCGGAAAAAACGGTTGCGGTAAAACTACAACCATGAATATAGTTTCAAATATAATCCCGAAAGACAGCGGTGAAATAAATTTCGGAAAAGAAAATTGCAAGATAGGCTATCTACCTGAAACACCTGCAATGTTTACATACATGAACGGTTACGAATATCTTGATTATATTGCGTCATGCTGTAATTTTCAAGGCGACAGAAGAAAACGTATTGATGAAGTAATAGGTATAGTCGGAATGTCAGAGGGCGGAAAACGCAGAATAAAGGGTTATTCAAGAGGTATGAACCAGAGACTCGGAATTGCCGCCGCAATATTTGACAATCCCGACCTGCTCATACTTGATGAACCTACCTCGGCACTTGACCCACAGGGCAGAGCAGAGGTAATGAACATAATAAAAAATCTTGCCGACATGGGAACTACAATCATTCTTTGCACACATATCCTGTCTGATGTTGAAAGAACTGCGAATCGTATAGGAATAGTCCGTGACGGTAGAATGGCAATAGAGGGTACGATCCCGGAAATCAAAGCACAGTATGATAAAACAGGTAAAAAAATAATCATGGGTGTATTCGGTGATCCAACAGCTGCAATTCAGCCGATAAGTGCAGTTACGGGCGGAAATTTCTATTTTGACAGACAGAGAGCGGTATTTGAAATCCCACTTGCTACAGATGATAACGAACAGTCCAGAGCTCATCAAATACTGAATACCGTAAGTTCTGTAGGACTTACGCTGTCGCTCTTCCTGATAGAAAACAAGACACTTGAGCAGATATACATGGAAACTATAGGCTGAGGAGGGTGCAAAAATGATAAAATCAGGTATAAAAAAAGAATTAATGCTTTTCACCCGTGGATTCAAGCTTCTGGGTGTGCTCATAACTATAATAGTAATATCACTTCTTTATCCGTTTACTTATAAGTCTATGGAACTCATGGCAAATCAGATATCGGATATGGGACAGCAGATAGGTGGCGAAACTGCCGGACAGGTAGATGATGCGGTTAATTCCATAAACGGCATGATGGATTCAATATCGGCGATGTATGGCGGAAGCATGGCGGCGGTCGGATTCAGAACAGGTGTCAGTGCTCTTACCTCAACAGGTTCACTTGTAATAATGTTATTGCTGATGTCCACAGCCGGAGGAGAACAGAAAAAACGCTCGGTAATAATACCGAATTGCGCAGGCCTTACGCCTATGGGTTATGTGTTGCCAAAGTACATAGTATATCCTCTTGTGATAGCACTACTTTCGTTTCTCGGAGGAATGATAACAGGTGGTATAAGCAATTTATTATATAACAATGAGTTGATTATGACTGATATCATTTTCACTTCAGCATGCGGTGCAATATATATGCTTTTCTTGATATCAGTGTATTTCTTTACCGGTCTGTCTACTGGAAGACCCGGAATATCGGTTATAATAGTGTATGCAGGAGTAAATGTGATACCGCTTTTATTACAGTCGCTGAATATAGATAAGTATAATCCGTTTGCTTTGCAGACTTTACTCATGAGTTCATATAACGAGGTAAATATGAACAATTTTGTTCTGAGTGTAATAGTATCGCTTGTTTTATCGGTAATATGCTGTCTACTTGCACTCATGGTAACTACTCTGAGAAAAATTGATAACTCAATCGGGGAAGCAAACTTATAAACAAACAGTAAAACAATAAAGCTCATATACAATATGTAAAGGAGAGGCAAACGCTTCTCCTTTCTTTTATGTGCAGAAATAATGGTCGCCGATTACTTTCTGTACTGGTCTGCTCATCATAAACTGATTACTGGTTTTCTTCGGATTATAATAGTAAATACATCCGCCTGTGGGATCCCAACCCGATAAAGCATCACGGGCGGCATCATAAGCAGAATCGGCGATAGGTTCGTTGAACTGCCCGTCAACAAGAGCTGTGAAAGCTCCGTTCTCGTAGATTATCCCGGCAAGAGTATCGGGAAAAGAGGGATGTTCTATACGGTTCATTATAACAGCACCGATCGCAACCTGACCTATATAAGGTTCACCTCTGCCCTCCGCGGAAATGATACGGGCAAGAAGATTGACATTGGCTTCAGTTGCAGGAGGGATAGAACCGATAGTTATACCAAGACGTTTAAGTGTTGCCTGGTCTGCAACGCCGGTCTGAGCAAGCCCCTGTTGTTTCTGAAAGCGTAATATAGCTTCCTCGGTCTTTTCGCCAAAATATCCTGTAACCTCGGCGTTGAATAAGCCACGGTCTTTTAACGTCTGCTGAACAGCTTCTACTTCAGAGCCTTGTGAGCCTTTCTGTGAATAAGCAATAACAGCATCATTGTCCGACGGTATTGAAGAAATAATACCGAATATCAGAAACATTATAATAGTAACCGACATCATTTTATAGAACGGGTTCAATTGTCTGATGTATTCCATAAGAAACTTCCTTTCATGAATTACCTTTATAAAGAGTATCTGCAAAGTAATGAAGAATATACACAGAAAAGGCAAAAGTGAAACAGAAAGCAAAATCTATATATAGTGCAAAAATGTGCAAAACATCTATATACATTGTAATTTGCTGTAAATAAATAACAAAAGGCAAAAATGAAAAAAAATATCGAAAAAATTTCAAAAAAAGCTTGACAAAGGGTGTTTTCCGTGCTATAATAGACAAGCACTCAAACGAGAGGGCACAAAAACAGAGGGTACTTGAGAAAGCCTGAAACCGCTTGAACAATGAGAAAGATGGCAGTCAAGGGTACGGAGATGGACCGAAAAAACCGGAAGGAAGAAACGGCGGAAGCACGGTGACCGACTGGTAAAAAGTTCAAAACTCTGAAAAAGAAATTTTAAAAAATTTCAAAAAAGTGCTTGACAAACTCGAATGAATGTGATATAATAAATAAGCTGTCGCAAGAGCGGCACAAAGTTCCTTGAAAATTGAACAGTACAGAATTAAAAACATTACCTTGAGATTCTTTATGAGAATAACAAGAAATTCTGGATGAACACAAAATAACGTGCTAATAGATAGCAAGTTAGCGTTCAGCAGAGCAATCAAACTTTGATATTGAAGCGAAAGCTTGAATATACCATTTAACAAAGAGTTTGATCCTGGCTCAGGACGAACGCTGGCGGCGCGCCTAACACATGCAA
>CABUEI010000015.1 GCA_902490585.1 uncultured Oscillospiraceae bacterium | reverse complement strand
TCACACGGTGCAAATTTGTATTCCTTAAAGTACAGGTATCTGCTCGGACATTCGTCATATACGCTTATATGAGATGTGAACGAGTAGGTCTTTCTGATATGCTCTTTCTTCACTCTGTCAAAAACCCGGTTATCGTTGTATTCGGAAATATCGGGGATATTTTCTGTTATCACGCTTGTGAACGGCTTCGTTCTGCTTTCGTCCTTTTCTGTAAGCACGAGCAGATTTTTTGCTCTTGAAAAAGCAACATAATATTTTCGCCACATATCAAAATACGGTATCATATCCGGAGCTTCAAACGGTTTTCTGCAAAAACGGCTTTCTATGCTGTAGAAAAACGAATCTTTGATTTCGCTTTCTTTTTTCAGCGGCAGTGAACCTACAATAACAACAGGAAACTCAAGCCCTTTCGCCTGGTGTATCGTCATGAAGGATACGCACCCTTCGGGAGCATACTCTGCCTCATCTTCATACTCGCCGACCCCTTCATCTTTAAGAAGCCGTAAATATCTTTCAAAGAATTCTTCGGACAAGGTATCTCTGTTATCAGCACCGATAAGATGCATATCGTGAATATAGCAGAACTTCGATATTATATTTGACATTTCCGCAAGGTTTCTTGCTTGCCTTGCAGTATTGCCGTTCGGATTTTCAATATAGTTTCTGAACGGCTCAAAGGCAATTATTCTGTAGAAAATATTCAGCAACGTATATTCGGTTTTGTCTTTACAACCTGATATATCGCTTGCTATTCCGGAGATGTATCTGAAAAGCTCCTTGTTTTCTTTCAGTAGTCCGCTTGAAAGAGGCATACAATCCTCAATGTAATAACGTGATATTTCGCTGAGTTTGCCGTCGCTTTTCTTTTGCTTCAGCAACATTGTGAATGATTTGAAGCAATATATAAGGCATCCGATGATCTGCTTTACTTCCGTTCTTTCAAAGTACAGCTTGGATCTTGGCGTATATACAGGTATTCCGCTTTCTTCAAGGAATTCCGCCGTCTTTTTAGCTTCATCGTTCCTGACGCTTTTAAACAAAAAGACTATCTGGTTGTAATCGGTGACAGTACCGTTTTGCTTCATCCTCTTTATCATCCCTGCGAGCTTAACTCTTGCGGGATCGTCATAGGTTCCCTTACAGGTATATACCGAAGAATATGTCTCTTTTTTGCTTGTGTATATCTGTTTCGGATAACGGTATTTTCCCCAATCGAATTTTCGCTTGTATTCGGGATTTGTCATCCAGTTGTTGTACAAGTCTATAATTCCTTTTTCCGAGCGATAGTTTTCTTCGAGCTTTATCACCCTGCATTCGTTTTCTCCGAAATGCTTCGGAAATTCGAAAATATTCCGTATAGTCGCCCCTCTGAAGCGGTACAGCCCCTGGTCATCGTCACCGACCACGCAGATATTTCCGTGCTTTCCGCCTATAGCCAGTATCAGTTGTTCCTGTATATGATTCGTATCCTGATATTCATCGACCATTACATATCGGATTTTTTCTCTTACGGATGCGGAAATATCGCTATTTTGCATCATCTTCCAAGCATCGGTCTGGATTGTTGAGAAGTCGGTTGCATTATTTTCTGAGAGCAGCTTGTCATATTCGTCCCATGCTTTAGCAATGATCCGGACGTCTTCATCTTTGTCGATGAGTAGCTTGTCCTTGCTTAAAAGCTCCTCGGACATATTGCTTGTATATTTACAGATTGTTTCGGCTTGTTGCCATCCTGAACCATGGTTGAATCCGGAATTGCAATATCCTCTGATTGAGCGAAAGCGCTCAAGATTATTATAAACCAGATATTGTTGCTCAAATGAGTCAACAATTCTTCTGTCGGCATTGAAGGGCAGTAGCTCGGAATATTCCTTCATAAGTCTGAGACATACCGAATGAAATGTACCTATATACATTTCATCTATATTGACATTTTCACTGCCGCTGTAACGCAGAAATTCGTCGGATATCCGTGTTACAAGCTGATGTGCCGCTTTTTCTGTAAATGTTATCGCCATTATTTCAGACGGTCTGACGCCTTTTTCAAACACAAGATATGCAATTCTCTTTACAAGCGTAAATGTCTTTCCCGTGCCGGGACCCGCTATTATCAGGAGCGGACCTTCCGTGCAGGTAATTGCCTCTCTTTGCTTTTCATTTGCAATTCCGAAATCAAACATTATTTTCTCTCCACAGGGTTATTGTTTTTAGCAGACTTCGAACTTTATGCCCATCATTGTCATGTAGTCTTCAAGTCTGAAAAGCTCATCGTCGCTTGCGTAAACCTTCAGCATAGTATAACCGGTTGAGTTATTTTCGGTATTTCCCGTTTCTGCTGTAGCATCAGCAACTGGTGTTGCGGAAACTTCATTACGAGCTTCGCAGGCTCTTTCAAGCTCATCACGATATTCCATAACGGTATCAAGTGAAACTGTTTCACAGTATTTATCTGTCAGCACTTTTTCAAAAGCTGAACCGAGCGCCTTTATTGCTTTGATGTCGCTTTCTGCCTTGTTTATTGCGTCCTGAACCTCAATCTTCCAGTTCTTTTCGCTGAATTTCTTGCTGAGCCATTTTATGTTTAACAGTTTCTCGAATAATCTTTCTGCATATTCTCCCAGTATCACGGATTTAACATCGTAATATTCCTTGATTTTAATTTTTTTGTCAGCTTTTTCTTTTTCATCAACTGCTTTGGTGTACTCATCGATTTCTTTGATCTGCTCCGTTATTTTTTTATTCAACGCTTTGATTTCGCTCTCGATCGCATTATACGGAGCCAGGCAGATTTTCTTGTATTCTTTTCGTTTTTCTTCTATACGATTATTTATTGCATTGAGTTCTTGCCTGTCGCTTTTGGCGCTTTTGTATGACTCCTCGGTGTATACCTTGCCTTTGTACTTTTCAAGCAGATTGTCAAGAGCAAGATTAATTTCGTCAAAAGACCAGGTTGTAATACCGGTGCTCTCCATTGTTTTAAGTAACTGATTTTCGTTCATATCAGGTTCCTCCGTTTTTAAATTTTGCAATTAAATTTTATCATTTCTACATGGACAGATTCTGTCCTTGTATAAATGCTAAAATGACATTAAGCTAAGATTTATAATCTTTAATAAAACCTATTGTCAATTATAGCACTTTCCGTCGATTTTTGCAAATTTGATACAGTATTTTTCTGATTATTTAAGAAAATTGTTGAAATTTATTAAATGATGTGCTATTATAACAATAGTATTAAATTTTGAAATCTGTTATTTAAAGTATGAGGTGAAAATTATGGCTATTATCCCAAAAGGCAAAGAACCTGCGAGTATCAAGAAAAGGCTGGATATTCTCTTTCCGAAGTTGAATCAGGCTTATCCGGATAAGAAAATATCAGGTTTATACAAAGATCATAAAAAATGGGGCGAAACGGTTACGGAATTGTACCGGGCTTTAGGATACCCTGATGGTACTTCTTTTCTTGAAGCATACGGCTATACAGTAGTATTCAACAGAGGTGGAAGACCTGCAACGATCGATCCGGATATAGTTATACTGAATCTTATGGAAAAGTATCCTGACGGTAGCGGATTCACAAGCATCACACAGTTGATTGAAGCGGATGAGGAATTTGCGGCAGTATATAAAACACTTGCCAACAACTCAATGCAGTATTTCGGGATGACGTTGGGAAAATATCTGACGGAGCAGGGTATACTGAGTCCGAAAAAACCTATGAAAAAAGCGAAGCAGAATATCTCACTTTATAAAATTTGTATTGCAGGCACAAATGCAGAAGTCTACTATTCCTCCGTTCGTAAAAATAGTCTGAAAGAAAACGATTATGTATTTGTGCCGTTTGGTATGCGCAATAAAAATCTGATCGGTAAAGTCAAAGAAAAAATTACTTGCAGTGAAGACGAAATTCCGTGCAATATCGAAATCAAGGGACAGGTGAATGAAATATTTTACTCGCCGCGTATACATTCTGAAGAATTTTTAAAAAATATAATCCGAGCCGATTCGGCAGTTAGGACTGAAACTTTGATAAGTAAATTATCAGTTGCCGACTTCACGCCGGCAGCAAAGTCTGAGGTAACGGCAGAAAATATAATCTGGGCGTGTTGCAAAGGCTTATCTGATGAGATCGTAAGTGTGGCCGAATATCTTATCAATAAGAATAATTACACTTACGGATATAATGATATTATCGTGTCAGAAGACGGTATAAGTGAGATTTTCGTTTATTCTGATGATGTGAATAAAGTAATAAAGAAGTTTCCAAATATCAAAGTCGCTGCTTTTTCATACGATGAAAACAGCGGTAAAATATCTGTTTGTTATTCGGAAAGCGGATATCCGATGTTTACAGATAAATATGAAACCGGTTACTGTGATATAAAAGATAAATCCGCATGGGTTTTACAGCATACGCCTTATGAGGATTTAATAATAGACGGCATTACTTACAAATTCAGAAATAAATCCGACTGGGATGAACTTAACTATGTTTTCGAGAATTCCGACGGAAAGAGCAATCAGCTCAGAAAGGGATAAATTATGGCAGGATCAAAAACTTATGTATATTGCAATGTTTTACCCTCGGGTTACAGATCTCCGTACCTGTATATCGCTGATTTTGAAGTAAAGCCCGGTGATATTGTTATTATTCCGTTAAGAGACAGAGAAAAAACCGGTCTTGTGATCGATGTCAACGCATATTCTGACGACAATGCCCCATATCCGCCGGAAAAAACCAAACACATTTCAAGATTTTTCGGAGATGAAGAAACCTCAGAGTTTCAGACACAGAAGATATGGCTTGACAAAGAAAAAGTGCTCCGTCAGAGTATAAACAATTCTTTCCAAAAGCAGATTACAAAATTTTCGTTGCTTAGTAATGGCGTAGAAAAAGAAAAAATGCGTAAAAGCTATCGTTATTACATAGAATTATTAAAAAACGTCGGGGAAAGTGGGGAATTAACAACCGCTCTCATTAAGAATTATAATTGCGGTATTGAATTGTCGGATGACGGAAAAAATGTAACCAAATTTATTTATGATAGAAATAATAAAAATCGTCTGCCTTATGTTCGTATTCCATACGGTGTGGAGAAAATCTGCAGTGAAGCTATTTACGACAGAAAAATAGATCTGATGTTTACACCTGATGAGTTCGAAGACGATAAAATCTACCGCAGTGATTCTGTTAAAAGAATATTCACTGAATGCGGCAATAAGTATCTTTGTTCGGATGATATAGGAAAATATCGTTATTTAAACGGAAAAAGATATCTGATGAGTTTTAACAAGACGGATAGTAGAGAATATGTTATCCCCGATGACGTTGTAGGTTTGCACGCGGATTCTGTTTCTTTTGGCAAATGCACAAAACTTGTATTATCAAAAAGTATGGAAGAGTTCAATGAAAATGCAATATCGGATAGTTATGTAAATTGTGATTCACATCTTGAAATTGTTGTACCTGAAAGCCTCAGACGAATACTGACAGATTCGGAAAAAAGATCGGATGATTACAGTTATTACGATGCTGCTGCTAATCGATCGGTAATGATAAATCCGATACGTTATCGTATAGATGAAAAAAATCCTTATTTGTTTATCGATGAGGATTCGGTTTATCAGGTACTTGATGACGGTACTTATAAGCTCTTGATGAATTCATACTTCGGGCTGGGTAAAGCACTTATACTTGACGGTACAAGTGTGATCGGTAAATATGCGTTCTGTAATAATGAAAATCTGAATAACATAGAATTTCCCGAATCTGTAAGAGTTATTGAAGAAGGAGCATTTTCCAAAACTTCGCTACAAACGCTTAAAATACCGCATTACATCGAAAGAATTGATTCTGCGGCTTTTTCTGATTGTCATTCCTTGAAATCGGTAACGCTGTATCCCACGTTAAAGTCAATTGCCGAAGACGCTTTTAAGGGCTGTGGTGATTTGGATAAAATCTTAACGCCGGGTAATAACAAAGCGTTTGAATATAAAAATCATAACGGTGAAAGAAAAATCAGACAGCTTGTTTTTGAAACCAAAGAGGAATTTCTGAAAAAGAATGAGGATAACAGACGCAAATACGCGTGGATAAAAGACAAAGTATTTGTCCATACAGGGCTTAGTTTGCAAGAAGAAGCAGAATTTGACAGCTTCATTTTTGAAAACGGCGGAACTGTAAGAAAAAGTACTGTACTCAACACGGATTATCTTATTTATAATGCCGATTATGATCACGAAACCGTAAAACTCAGAAAGGCGAGGGAGCTTAAAGAAAAAGGTTCCGGTATTGAAATACTGACCACAGAAGAATGGAAAAAACTGATAGACTCCTAATGAGTTGAGTATCAGATGTACAGGAGGAATTAAATGTCACAGGTTAATACAAGATTGCATATAAGAGTTGCATCACATGATGTATGGAAACGGTTTAAAAAAAAGGATCTGAGCAAATACAAAATAGAGGATCTTTCTGAAATTGATGCAGACAGTTACGTAATAGATGAATCAAGTTTCAACGATATTGAAGAAATTGTCAAGATTATTTCCGGGGTTTTAGGAAATGAAGGAATAGTTATATCGGATTTGACTGATCTGAATATTGATCCTTTTACGGAATGCTATTTTTATTTAGGCGAAAGAGTAAGAAAGGCTTCGTTCATTGAAGGATACAGTAAGCCGGATTTATGCTGCATGGCATATGAAACAGAAATAGAGAATATTGATAAATGGCTGAATTATGCTAAATTCCGGACATCCGAGCAGGAACAGCAGGTAATGTTGTCATGCGGCATTGTTGAAATTAACGGTAACTATAAAGAGATCAAGAAAAATATAACAGGTTTACCTGAGATTGCGTATCTCAGAGAAACAAGTATGAACAACAGAGCGGAAGTAATAGAAAAATCACTGATCGGCGAGGAGGTTTACTTTGTTGAAGCTGCCGATGAATATGACCCGTTCAGGCTGGAAGTATTCAGTGAGCTTGGCTCTCTCGGCTATCTTGATTCATATATCAGTGAAACGATTATGCCTTTGATGAAATCAAAGAGGCTTGATTACACAGCCAGAATAGCCGAGCTTGTGAAGCTCTCCGAAAGAAACAAGCACGCAAAAAGTTCTATTGTCGGTATCAGCATTGATGCGAAAATGTCCGACATTCCGGTACCTCCTAAAACATCCGTGCCGCATATTGAACGTTAAAAGTGCAGTGACGGGAATTTTACAACTGCATTATACTGGGGAAAATAAAAAAGTAGTCAGGGACTATATAGCTGTTTTTGGCTTATAATCAAGTAAATTAAACAGTGCTGTGGCAAGTGCAACATTCAGTCACAGCACGTTTTTTGTATAATGCTCCCGGCTGTGCCGGGGCTCAAAAGAGCATAAGTGTGTTGAATAAAAAACTCCAACGTGGTAAATTTGAAAAGCGGTTTGGTTACTGCAACAAATTACCACTAAGAAGAAAAGACAATGAATGATAATAATAGTTTAATAACAAGCAATAAGCTTTTGCAGGTGTCAGACCGTATTAACGTCTTTAGACGTATGCCGGAAAATAGCCTTTTAGGTGTTATCTGTAAAGCCACAGTTCTGTCGGAGGATATTTGCTCTCGGGTGAATAGACTGTTTGTTAGAAATCATCTTTAACTATATTAATTGTGCTTAAATACAATATTACGTAAATAATATTATATCATTTGTTAAAGCAAATTTCGAAAACTCCAACAATCACAACTAGACCAGCCATAATAAATACTATGGAAATATAAATTATCGATAAACAATTATCGCTTAAAAAATCCTAAGTCCGGATTATCAGGCAATCCAACGATTGAAGCTCTATCAAGAAAACAATTAAATCGTTCACAAGAAGTCTCTGGAAGTAGAGTGCAGTCATGACAAGCAGCGTAATTCAGATTTTTGTAACCTTGCTTTGTTGAAAAAATACATAAAGGATCACCACTGCACCAACTTGCGCGTTCGAGCATACTATCCATTATTTTTTCAAATACATCTTCATTATCCGCTACGCTTATAAGACCGCCGAGACTGCTGTCGCTATCTGATGATGACACATAAATCAGTATTCCGCACATTTTAACTTCATTCTTATCGTTGATCTCACTGTATATCTTTTCTCTTATTGATGCAGTGCTATATCCGCATACATTGGATATTTCGCGAATAAACAGGTGAGCAAATGTGTGAAGCAAAACGTATATTTCAGAGAATGATTCATTGGTGAAGTTGCTATCGTACATAGCCTTCTTCATTCTCTTGTATCTTGAAGAATGAGCGTTTCGCCACCCAGCTATCTTTTCCTTATTGAACCGTATAAAGATACCTTCTCCGGTTAATTCTACAGCAGGTAGCCATGGCTTTGGATATTGAGAAATAGCGACACTGTTAGATTCGTTACGGGTAATTCTTGTAAACCCGGTAAATGCTTGTGTGACAGTAAGTCGGTCAACCACGGCAATCTGCTCAAAATATGATTTATACTTTTGCGGAATAGTTGATGTATATGAAGAAAAATTATCTTCATTCTCATTTTCGTCTTTGGAAAGAATGCCATATTCGTCTTCACACACCGATAATTCCGAGCGTTTTCGTTTTTGTTCCATAGAAATCTTAACAGCTTTCCATGAACGCATGATATCATCATCGTTAATAGTCTGGTCATGAATAATCTGTCTTATGGTGAGGATGAGCCTATCTTCTTCAACGTTTTTCAGTAGATTAAAATTTTTCTGAATACAGTTTACTACCTTCTTACTCCACGGAGGTATAAGTAAAGCTGACTTTGTGATGGGAAAATAAACACCTGATGCGGAACGCAATCTTACTCTCATCTTATCGTGACAGCCGTATTGTGCTCTTGCATAGGGATCTTTGAAGTGTGGGTGCTTACAAGTGCACGGAAAGTCTGATAAAGCATTATTTGAGAACGCCTGCACCATACTCCTTGTAGTTTTGCATTCGGTACATTCAAGTCTCAGACTGTCAATATCGGTTCTGTTATAGATATTGATCATTTTTATTCTTGGCGATTTTACACCGGAAGGACAAGGCTTTCCACCATGGACCCACCAATCGTAAGGAAAATCGTCCATGTGACCGTGAGCACATACAACTATAAATCGAGAGGCGTTAAGGTTATTTTTACATTGAGGGCATCTATGACGATTTTTAACATCTAATTCTCTAAAATCATAGATATTACCACATCTTGAACAATGTAGCTTTTCTGGAAAAACATAAGAGATTATGTTTTTGCCTTTAGAGAAGCTATTAGTGCTTTGAGCAGTTCTTGGCATCAAAAAATACTCCGCGTCGGTAATCACAGAAAGGTTTTCATTGAATATTTTTCGTTTCTCAATTTCTTCTTCATTATTGGGGTTGTAATCCCAATCATCGGTTGAAGCTATGATAACAGTATCATCTTTAAAATCAACAATAGAACCGATGCCAAACGTCGTAATTAATTGAGATTTTCTTATATCTCCAACAGAAATCTTCTCATTAGAGAACTTGGAAATACTACTGTTATCATCTTTATTTGCTTTCTTTCTGAAAGTAGGTTTTGGCACTTCAAATCCCCCTATCTTTTAACAAAATAAATATTTGCGGTAGGTTCAACATTTCTTACTGAGTTGAGTATTGCAGGGATATCCGAACCGTTTTGATTATCTGCACTACGGAAAAGAGCTACATCTTCATTATGATAGTCCGAGAAGACCAGCTTGTTAGGCAGACTTTCAGTAAGTTCTTCCCAACAATCCAAGTAGTAATCAAGCCATTCTTCAGCATATCCAACAATCCTCGGTTCTATCTCTCCGATACGTTTAAGAATACTTTGCTTAACTTGCTCGACATCTTGATCGTTTCTCGTGAACTTGCAAGCATTTTCATTAGGATTATATTTAGGTATAGTATGCCGTATTATAGCCATCATAGCACAATGCAGAGCCTTTTCGATAGCTCTCGGAGAATATGATGTAACGCTCGTTGCTTCAACATACTTATAAAACGTGCTATGATAATATTGTGAATATTAGAAATATATTGTTTTGCGGTTGACTCTGATACACCGCCATCAGATACGAGCCATTCAAAGAAAGCCTGTTCCGTGAACTTAGGAGTATCAGAAGCGTTGACGTCGGATTCAGACTTTGCTATAATAAGCGAAACAGATTCGGTTGTATCGTGTTCAGATACAGCCGATAGGCTTTTCGTTTCATATGTCTGTTTTTCTGATTCGGTTATACTAACTTCTGGGACGAATGGATTTGATTGTTTTGTTATGCAATTATATCTTTTTATTCTACCACCACATCTATCCCATAAACAGTGCAGCTGCGTCACCGTGTCGCACTTCTTAAAACATCAAAGAAATGGCAGTGCGGTTACTCAGCATTTACACCTCTCATAATCTTCACCGAGCAGAGCAGAGCACTCCCGCAATCCCAGCAAAAGAAAACTGCGCCACAATGTCGCACCCACACAAAAACACCTTGCCGCAGTATAATTCTGTAGCAAGGTGTAAGATATTCACGATCAAAAACTGCACGATATTAACTTATGTCGCACCATTTTGCACAATTCTGTGGCAAAAATTACTGTAATTTTCACCAATTGTTTTTTGCTGTTTCCGCATTGACAAAACAGGCTTCATAAGCTATAATTGAAAAAGGAGTTAAATAAAAACACTCCCGCAGGAGCAGGGCTTTACCAGAGCCTTACTCTTATCCTCAGACGATGCAGGAACATCAATCTGATTCGCAGAAGTGCTTTGTACTGTGCTTATTATAGCACAGCTTACATACATTTGCAAGGGTTTTCAGATGCTTTTCCACGCACGTCTGAAAGCTCTTGTTTTTTTATGATATACAAGGCGTAAATCCGCAGTGTATATCCCCACCTGCCCACCAACAAAGGCAGTACAAATTGAATACCGGTTTTGCCATAACAAGACTTTGCGATGAGCCGTTCCGACGGCAAGCGAAGAAAGGGCGGATACCGAACGTAGCTGTATTGCTGTAATTCGTTTCGGGTGCGTCAAAGTCAAAAGTGACAAAGTACCGTTCAAAATGTAATCAGCACGGCGGAGTAGTTACCGCTACTTCGCTGTGTTATTATATTTATACCTTTAAGGACACTACAAATGCAGTATCCTTAATGGTGTAAATATATTCTGGAGCTAATACCCGGATTCGAACCGGGGACCTCATCCTTACCAAGGATGTGCTCTGCCGACTGAGCCATATTAGCAAACTCCTGACGGTTATTTATTATATCATATCCAAACAGCTTTGTCAAGGAAAATTTACGAATTTAATAAGGCGACGCACTGTAACATATATATTTACGGTCAAAGTAGCTTGAAAATTAAAACAAACCGCATTGTAATGCGGTTTGCAATTGAAAGAAGTGACCTACTTTGATAAAATTTGCACACGGTTCTGAGCTTTTGTTAAAAGGTTTACCTTGAAGCAGCAAATCCGGCATTTTTGCAATTGTATAACTATTGATGTCTGTCAATTATTCCACCGGAGGAAAGTCATCCTTCGTGAAAGTTTCTTCTATAGGCGTTTCAATGTTCAATCAGTATTCGTTCCATAATGTCCTCAATATTACAATCAAGCGCTTCACAAATTTGAAGAAGAACATCTGTTGTGACATTTTCAAAGCGTCCATTTTTGCGATCAAAGCAGCAGAAACATCACTTTCTATTAAGGATAAAAAGGAAAATCATCATGAATTATCACGAAAATTATCATGATTTTATCATACCCACCCCTACAAGGTCATCAGTATTTGATATAAGGCAACACCGCACAATTAGCGCCCCATTGCCATAAAAAGTGACATGCTGTGGAATTCGTGTGAGTTACCCATCATGCTCGCCTGGGCGCACTGAATCAAACTGCCAGATGAGGTCTGTCAGCCAGAATCAGATTTGCCGGGGCGAACATGATATTCAATTTAGCGGTCTGTCGTTTATTGATCATCACAATATTCTTGCCGTCACCGCAGTATCTTTTTTCTGTATTCTGCCGGAGAAAATCCGGTCACCTGCCTGAACTGCCGTGAGAAGAATTTTTCATCATCGTAACCGCAGCTTACTGCTGTCGCATAGATGCTCATGGCGGTAGAATACAGTAAGTAGCAGGCTTTCATTACCCTTGAATTTATGCAGTCGCGGTTGTAACTTACATCAAAGCACTGCCGGTAAATCAAGCGGAAATGCCCCTCGCTGACGCACATTTTTCTGCTGACTTCCGAAAGCTTAGGCATCTTATTAGGCACTGAAATTATCCTGTTTCTTATGTCGGCAAGCTCGTTATAATGCGGAAGTCTTCTTCGTTCGCTTATCAGACCGACATCGTGCTCTGCATTCAGCGATACGGCTGAGCGCAGTTCTCCGACCAGCGCGTTATCGGAACTGTGGTATGTGATAATAACCTGCCGTTCATCGTGCCGTGAATAAACCTCGTTGTGGAGCGATATTTTCAGTTTCTCAGGAAACATTCCGTTTTCCCTTTTGAACAGGATAAGAAATGTGTTGTCATCGGTCCGGCAGCATATTTCATGCTGAGTGCATACACGTTTTATTGCTGACGCTGTTTCTGCGATTATATCGCTGCGGTAGTTTTCGCCAAACAGGTATTCTCCGCCGTCCGGGAAACTAAGCCTTACTGCCTGAATGCAGAAGTTATGCCCGGCTTCCTCCACAATGCTTTCAAATTCACGAAGATTGTAGAACCCCGTCAGCGAATCATACAGTGCGGATTGCCGCTGGCATTGCGTGAGATAGTGAATATCATTCTTCATTCGCAGAAATTCCAGCGTATCCGCAACAGTCTTGTTCCAGTCGCGGAAGCTGAAATCATAGCCCGCCGGGCGGTTGTATTCCAGCACCGTGTACCCGTAAAGCCTTGTCTGAAAGCACAAGGGATTCACATAGAAAATCGCAGGGGAATCGTGCTCCGTAATGAACGGCACGGGAGTTTCGCCACTGCTGAACTTTATCGGAGGTTCTGAATACTCGTTACCTATCGCACAGCACAGGAACTCACCTCCGTTGAAACGTTCACTGTTCCATGCGCTGTCAAGGCACAGAAACAGCCTGTCAGCGCCGTGCAGCAGGTAGAAAAACTTGCTTACCGCTCCGGTGTATTCCTCGAGAGTACGTGATGTGGTGAGCCTGCCGGAAAACTGTGCCACGGTGCTCATAATGGTGTGATACTGGTCTATCTTTTCCGCGTTAAGCTCGTCTAAAAGCTGCGAACGGCAGGTGCCGCAGGAGCAGGTGTTTCCGCTTACGAACCTGTCGGAATTGTCTTGAATAGGACTGCCGCCGAGAATAGCACCCACAGCGTCCCATCCCATTTTACGGCGGTTTCTGCGGTAAGTTGTCAGCAGCGGATAGTGATATATCCTTCCTGCGGTATGGTCGCCGCCGGTCTGGTCGTAACCCGTTACTGTCAGCTCGCCGGGAATATCCACTCCTGCCGCCGAAAGAACATCACACAGCCCGAACGCCATGGAATCGTTGGTGCATATCACCGCCTGAGGTCGCGGAATTTCACCGCTGAGATACCGCCGGGCAAGTTCCTCGCCGGAATCGTTCCAGAAGTTCCCGTAATACACTCTGATATTATCAAGGCTTATTCCGTGCTTTCCGAATGCGCGCTTGCAGCCGTTAAGACGCTTTTGCGAAGTGGCATTGTCCCTGCTTCCTGTCAGTATGTCGATGTCCGTGAAACCGTGAACCGTTATCAGATGTTCCGTCATTTTCTCCAGGTCGGTTTCATCGTCGGAATAAACGCTCTTAAATCCATCCATCTCCCCGTCAATAACAATGGCGGGGATTTTTGCAGCTCTTATTTTATCGACCGTATCGTTGATTATTGTTATATCCCGGAATGCCTCGGCTGTGACAATAACGCCGTCAAATAAATCCGGCTCAAACAGGGAGTAAATTATGTTCTCATAATTCAGCAGATCATCGTCCTGCCAGTGGTTGTATATGTTTGAGTAGACCGCAACATCGGTGTCTTTTCGGAATGCGGCTTCGGATATTCCGTATAGTATATCGCGCTGTTCGGACGCGTCGGCTCTTGCGGTAATGACCGCTATTCTTCTGCGCATAATATCACCCCGTTTACAGTATAGCTTGATTCCGCACTAAAATCAAGAGCAAAAGTGCATATTATGATTATAAAGTGGACTAAACGAATATATGCTATTGAATTTCTGCTTCGCAATGTGTATAATAAAAACAAAAAAGATGAGGTGACATAATGAAAATAAGTGAAAATTGCTACAAGCCGGAAAATACGGCAAATCCAATTTCGCCGAATGTATTATGCGCCGACCCGACAGGCGTTGAGTACAACGGCAGACTGTATATCTACGGCACTAACGACCATCAGGAATACGAGGCAGTCGGCGATGACGGAAAGAACGACTATGTTCACATAAAATCCATCGTTATGCTGTCAACTGACGATATGGTGAACTGGGAATACCATGGCTTCATAGACGTCGCAAAAATAGCGCCTTGGATAGTGAATTCATGGGCGCCGTCCGTAGCTTCCCGAGTTGAGGCGGACGGAAAAACTCATTTTTACCTTTACTTTTCGAACAGCGGCTGCGGCGTAGGAGTGCTTACGGCGGAACACCCTCTCGGACCGTGGAGCGACCCTCTCGGAAAGCCGCTAATCTATCAGAATATGCCGGGACTTGAAAACTGCCCTGCACCGTTCGATCCAGGCGTCTGCATTGATGAAAACGGCACAGGCTGGCTTGCGTTCGGCGGAGGGACACCACCTGCAAGTAATGCGCTGCACACAAATATACCTAAGATAGTGCGGCTGGGAAAGGATATGCTTTCGTTTGACAGCGATTTCGTTCCGATAGACGCTCCGTATTTCTTCGAGGCAAGCGAGCTGAACTACGAAAACGGAACTTTTATCTACACATACAGCACGGACTGGCAGTCAAGAGAAAACTGGAACAGAACGGACGTTTTGGCGCCGGGAATATGCAGCATGGGCTGTCTGACGAGCAAAGCTCCCCTTGACCCTGAAAGCTGGCAGTTCAGGGGCGGATTCTTCCTAAACGCCGGTGATTCCGGAATGGACTGGTGCAACAATCACACCCACCTTATCGAATATAAGGGAACAAGGTACATTCTTCACCACACAATGCACATTCAGGAGCGCATGAAAACAAAGGGAGGATTCCGCTGTATGTGCGTGGATCTACTGCCTTACACGGATACGGAATTCCCCGTCACAAAGGCAACACGCGAAGGCGTCACGCAGACTCAGCCGCTCGACCCGTATAAAGCTCACAGCGGTGCGGAGATGTTCACCTGCGCAGATATGTGGTACGAACAGATATCCACCGGCAAAATGGCTGTGAAGTCGCTATCAGGGGGTGCATGGACTTACATAAAGGGCGTGGATTTCGGCAAGGGCACAGAAAAGCTGCTCGTTACCGCAAAGGGCATGGGCGTTATCGAGCTTCGTCTTGATGACAGGAATGCCGAACCGTTGGGAGTGATCGAACTCGCAATTGATGAATTTGATAAAATTCCTGTGGTTCTTCCCACAAAAATAACAGGAATTCACAATGTATATTTTGCATTTTCAAGCAAGGACATCTGCCTTGAAAGATGGCAGGCTGAATGAAAGGAGTAACCATGAACAAGAAGATAACAGCTTTGATTTGTGCGGCGGCTATGCTGCTTGTTTCCGGCTGTTCCGGGCAGAACGGCTCGGGTGATTCATCTGTGCAGACACAAAGCTCTGCCGACAGCGTAGACAGTGTGAGTGAAGCGGAAATAATCGACAGCCTTAACAACGGAATAATAATCGACGAGGTAAGCGGAAATGTCTACAAAAACGAGCGTAACGCCAATCCCATTTCGCCGAGTATATTCTGCGCAGACCCCACATCAGTCGAATACAACGGCAGACTGTATGTATACGGCACGAACGACCAACAGCAGGCGGAAGAGGGAACAAAGAACGACTACGCCCATATCAAATCGCTTGTGGTATTTTCCACCGACGATATGGTAAACTGGATATACCATGGCAGGATAGAGGTCGGAGAGATCGCGCCGTGGATATATAACTCGTGGGCACCGTCGATAGTTTCCCGCGTTGAAGACGACGGACTTACGCATTTTTACCTTTACTTCTCAAACAGCGGCAACGGTGTGGGAGTTATTACCTCCACCGACCCTGTGGGACCGTGGACCGATCCGCTCGGCGAGCCTCTGGTTTATCAGAATATGCCTGGGCTGGAGAATTGCCCCGCGCCCTTTGACCCAGGCGTGTGCATTGACGAAAATGGCGTAGGCTGGCTCTCCTTCGGCGGAGGCACACCGGCAGACGGCAACACTATGCACAGCAAGATCCCGAAGATAGCAAGGCTGGGAAAGGATATGCTGTCCTTTGACAGCGAATTTGTTTCCATTGACGCTCCCTACTTTTTTGAGGCGAGCGAGCTGAACTATATCGACGGGGTATATTACTATACATACTGCACCGACTGGCAGGATCACAAGACCGGCTGGAAGGAGTACGAGGGGGTCGACGTTCCGCCCGCGTGCAGCATGGCGTATATGACCACCAAGACCCCTCTCGACGCGGATAGCTGGGAATGCAGAGGACCCTATTTCTATAATGCGGGAGAGAACGCCGACGGGGTCTCCGGACTTCGCTGGGCTAACAACCACACTCATTTCATTGAATATAAGGGCGTAAACTACATCATTCACCATACGCTTCTTCTGGAGGAGCTTATGGGAGGAAAAGCGGGCTTCCGCAGTATTATGGCAGACTATCTGCCCATGGACAAGGCAACGGGCGATATCCCCATAACTGCGGCAAGCAAGAAGGGCGTAGCACAGATAAAGCTGGTCGACCCCTATACCTATAACAGCGGCGCGCTGATGTTCACCAGTGCGGATATCGGATACGACAAGGTAACGGATCCTGCCGCAAAGAGCACCGCCGACGGCGCGTGGATATATGTAAGAGGAGCGGACTTCGGCTACGGGGCATCAGAGTTTATCGCCGAGGTCAAGGGCAAGGGAAGAATAGAGGTTCGTCTTGACGATATCTCCTCCGAAGCCGCCGCGTTCGTCGAGTTCGACTGCGCGGATTATACCAAAATACGCTCGGACGGCTTTGCGCAGTTTGACGGAAGAAACCATAACGTTTATTTCGTATTTTCCGGCTCCGATATAGAGCTTAAGTCGTGGAAGTTTTCAAAGGGCGACGAGCAGCTTCGTCCCGAAGAGAGCATAGTCTCCACCGATATACCCTACAAGACGCTGGTATTTTCGGGACAGACAGAGCCCGGACCGAGCCCCTCTGCGATGCTCGACATTCCGAAGGACGGGGACTATTCCATAAAATCCTCTTCTTTTGACAAGGACAGCGCCATAGTCAACCTCGGGTTTATTAATACCGATACCGATGCGAAGTATAAGGTGCTTGTGAGATCGCTGACGCTGGCAACCGAAAACGGAGAGGTTGAAATTCCCGTAAATAAGGAACTCGATCCCGCAAGCTCAACGGAAAACGGGCTTGAAAACGGCTGGGGCGGCTCCAAGGTCGGATCGCTGATTTACGGCACGGAGGAATGCGGAATATTCGCGGCGAAAACAGACATAGAATGGATAAACTATCGTCTGGCGCTTAAAATAAACGGCGAAGAGACGCCGTTCACATCCATCACCTACAATATCACCGTAAGCGGTCTTGAGCTTGACGGCTGACGGCAGCAGCGGAAAATCAGGAGAAAAAATGAAAAGACTTGTTTGGCTTGCCGCGGCGCTGACGGCTGTATTATCGCTGACGGCATGCGCAGCGGAAGTGGGCACGGGCGCCGTGACGTCGAATCCGCTACCGTGCGTCACCGCCGAGCCCGAAAAAGAGGAGGATACCGCAATGCTTGATAAGGATATCATAAAATCCACGATAACTTCAACCGACGACGGCAACGGAAACTACACAAATCCCGTTATTTTTGCCGACGTGCCCGATATTGATATAATCCGCGTCGACGACGCGTTTTATATGGTTTCGACGACCATGCACCTGTCTCCGGGGTGTCCCGTAATGAAATCCTACGATCTTGTAAACTGGGAAACGGTAAATTACGTTTTTGATACACTGGACGACAGGGATAATCTTGCCTTAAGAAACGGAGAAAACAATTACGGCAAGGGTCAGTGGGCGACTACCCTCAGATATAACGACGGTGTGTATTACGCCGGCTTCACTTCCTTCTCCACCGGAAAAACTTATATCTATCATACCGACGATATAGAAAACGGGAAATGGGACAGGTTCGTGTTTGACGAGTGCTTCCATGATATGAGCCTTTTGTTCGACGACGACGGCAAGGTGTATCTTGTCTACGGCGGCGGACAGATATGGTGCATTGAACTGGAAAAGGATCTGAGCGCGGTCAAGCCCGGAACCAAGAGAAAACTCATCGACGATGCGGGACTTGTCAAGGGCTGCCTTGCCGAGGGTTCTCACGTCTATAAGCTGAACGGATATTACTATATTTTTATCATAACATGGCCTCCTCATGGCAGAAGAACGCAGCTTTGTTACAGAAGCGAAGCGCTCGACGGCGAGTGGGAAATGAAAGTGATAATCGACGATAATATGGGCTTCAGGAATGACGGTGCCGCACAGGGCGGTATCGTCAACGATAAGGATGGCAACTGGTATTGCTTTGTATTTCAGGATCACGGGGCGGTGGGCAGAACTCCCGTTTTGTCGACCATGACATGGGAAGACGGCTGGCCGGTCATCGGCGTTGACGGAAAGGTGCCCAAGACCGCTAAGATTCCTTTCGCGGGTCACGAGAAAAAGAGCGTCGTCACAAGCGACGAATTTATCAACTCACAGATAGTGAGATCCTATCACAGCTTTGCCGACACGCCCGAGGAAGCGGGCGAGAGCGATTATAACGGCTCTAACCTCGCGTTGGAATGGCAATGGAACCACAATCCCGACAACCGCCTCTGGTCGCTCACCGAAAGGAAAGGCTATCTGAGGCTGAGAACGGGCAATGTCTGCGGCACTGTTGCCAATGCGAGAAACACCCTTACGCAGCGAACCTTCGGACCGGAATGCGGCGCATATATAAAGCTCGACGTTTCGGAAATGAAAGAGGGCGATGTTGCGGGGTTTGCCGCCTTCGCGGAAAAATACGGTTATGTCGCCGTAAAAATCGAGGACGGGAAAAAATATATCGTAACGGTTTGGTATGACGATAACGACAACGTTGAACAGGAATTTGAAACGGAAAGGGTCGAAATAACGGAAAACGAAGTGTATCTGCGGGTCGACTGCGATTTCAAAAACGCGGCGGACAAGGCGTATTTCTATTACAGCCTCGACGGCGAGAACTGGACAAAAATAGGAGACACGCTGCAAATGAATTATTACGGTCTGCATTTTATGGGATACCGTTATGCGATATTCAATTTCCCGACAAAGCAGTCGGGAGGTTATGTCGACGTGGACTTTTTCAGGGTGGAAAACAAACTGCTCAAATAAACTGATACATTCAATGCGTTTCAGCCGCGCAGGGGGGTCAGACCTTGTGCGGCTTTTTTCTTTTTCGGGCTGCTGTTTTTTCTTCTTTCGGGAGGAAAGAGTTTTTTCCATTGAAAAATATCGGCTTTGTGTTATAATTTAAGTACGGTACTGCGGCGGTAACTGCACGAGAGTAAACCTCTATAACCAGTGGGTAACATCTATCCCCGATGACGGCAGATACGCCGATGGCGACAATTCCGGTCTGTCCGCGACTGTTCTTTCCGTCAAAGACAATGAGATACTTTCGACGCTGGAAATAACATTCACTTATTCAGCGCCATAAATCAGATTCCCTGTGATATTCAAAATCTAAAACGACGGATTCCACCAGCACAGTGATCCGTCGGTCTATGTGTAAAGACATTGGAGGAACCATTATGGATTATACAAAATCAGTTGAAAAATGGGGCGTTTTCGAGTTTTGCTCCGAAGGAACCACCGCTGGCAACCCATTCTCGGAACGCAGTATCACTGCGCTATTTGAAAGCGATTCCGAGCGCAAAACCGTCAATGGTTTTTACGATGGGAACGGAATATACAAAGTAAGATTCATGCCATCTTTTGAGGAAGAATACCATTTTACGGTCTGCGGGAATTTTTCTGACAGGAAATACGAAGGAACTTTTTCTGTCACGCCGCCGTCGGAAAATAATCACGGCTGCGTAAAGGTACATAACAAATATCATTTTCAGTATTCCGACGGAACACCTTATTATCCTGTCGGCACGACCTGTTATGTATGGAATCTGCAAAGCGATGACCTTATCGCACAAACTCTTGAAACTCTGAGAAATTCCCCGTTCAACAAGATACGTTTCTGCATATTTCCTAAAAGCTACTGCTACAATTCACGTGAGCCGCGCTCCTATCCATACGAGGGTACTCCGGTTGACGGAAGTGCTATCACAGAGGACAATGTGTGGGGCTACACTCCGGACTCCAAGGGCAACAACTGGGATTTTGAGAGGTTTAACCCCAAGCATTTTCAGCATATTGAATACTGTATCAGCGAGCTTCAAAAGCTGGGTATTGAGGCAGATATTATCCTCTTTCACCCGTATGACCGCTGGGGCTTCTCAACAATGACACCGGAGTACAACGAACTTTATCTGAAATACACAGCGGCAAGGTTTTCGGCTTTCAGAAATGTATGGTGGTCATTTGCTAATGAATATGACCTGATAAAAAACAAGAGCATTGAGGACTGGGAACGATATGCGCAGATAATCGTAGAAAACGACCCGTATGATCACCTGCGATCAATACATAACGGTAATCAGTTTTACGATCATACAAAGTCATGGATAACGCACTGCAGCATTCAGCGTTCTCCGGAGGGAACATCCGAGTGGAGAAAAAGCTATGGCAAACCGATAGTAATTGACGAAATGCTATACGAGGGAAATATTCAGTATGCGTGGGGGAATATTTCGCCGCAAGAGCTTGTTCGGAGGTTCTGGGAAGCACTTTGCCGCGGCGGCTATGGCGGTCATGGCGAAACCTACATAGACGATAAGGCGATATGGTGGTCTCATGGCGGAAAGCTTAAAGGTGACAGCCCGGAAAGAATAGCTTTTATGCGAAAAATACTTGAGGAAGCTCCGGACGGCGGATTGCGACCCAAAAACATGGAATGGGACGAGCTATGTGTGGTTCCGGAAGATGAAAATCTAGCTGATGAAACCGGTTATCACCTGTTTTATCACGGGATTTCGCGTCCGGGATTCAGATATTATCATATTGACGATAATAATATATACACCGTCGACATTATAGACACATGGAATATGACGGTTGAGAATGTCGGAAGTTTTAAGGGACGTTTCAGAATTGATCTGCCCACAAGAGAGTATCTTGCGGTTAGAATTAAGAAAGCAGAGGATGGGATAGAATAATGTTCGCCCCGATATGTTTGATTCTGAAAAAAGAACTGTGTAAACGCAAATAATCCCGAAAAATATAGAGTAACATATCGATAAATCCCATTAAATAAAGACTTTCGGATAAAGAAAACGGACACCAATCAAGATACGCATTGTATCAAAATCGGTGTCCTGTTATGCGTCTGCCGGGAATAAAAGATCGGGTGTTGCCATAATGTTATCCTCTTTTCGTGGAGCGTTGCCTGATAATTCGATTGTATCTGCTGTTTCCATTCTATCACAGGTAATAAATTGTGTCAAGAATTATGCAAAAAGAGTGTCACTGTTCATTTCGGAACGCATCACTTTAACAACATTCTCAAGGGTTTCTTCGTAATGGAGTGCATCGAAGTTTCGCCTTTTTCCGCTTGGTGTGTAAAAATCTTTACCGTTCCATATGCCACTCTTTTCTTCAGCACCTTTAAACAGATTGTCAATCCATTTTTTATACTCAGACTGATTAATGCTGTTGCGAATAGCTTTATCTGTTGCTTCATAGTCGATATCTTCTGTGACGGTAATACCTTTGTTGTGCTTGTATTTTAATGCTTTTGCTAACGAAGATACAAAAGTAAACGTCTTTGTGTTTGCTACCTTTGCTTCAGCTTCTTCAATGCTCATTCCGGTACTTCTGTAGTATTTTTTAAACGCCTCTGTAACCTCATCGTGATACTTGTTGAAAAATGCTTTTCTTATTGGCAAAGGATTTTCGCCGTTCCTTGCTGCTATTTCTTCTATTCTATTTCCGAACGTTGAAAGCAGTTGCTTTGACAAGGCAATTTCTTGTTCGTTAAGTGTCTGTTTTTCTTCTCTCTTAACAACATTGCTGATAACATCTTCACCGTGATCGAGCCTGTATATCTGCATCATGCTAACATCATCGTATAATTTATCGAGCATTTTCTGCTCACCGCCATCGCTATTGAGAGTATCCTCAAGTGTGACACTGTAGCGATACATATCTCTGACTTTTTCTCCATACTGTTTGTATAAGTCATAGTATTTTCTTCGTGCCTTGTCCGCTATTTTTTCGCTTACTTTATACTCGATTGCCGGATATGTCGGAGTCCACGCATCACCACCGTAAACCTTATTTCTTTTATCAGATTTCGGATCAATCGTTGATTTGTCAAAGACAAAGGAGCATTCGCCATAATTCCCGTGACCCATATCAGATTTTATAACCGCTATAGACGGCATCGGGAAACCGCCGAGCTTTAACGACTTGACGAGTTTATCTGTATAGATATTATGTACAGCTATTAGATTGCCTTTTTCTTCTACGGGTTCGGAAAGGGAGAATTTGTTGTCGCTACCGTTTTTGTCATTTTCAAACACCTCAACATATCTGTTGTAATTTTTGTAATCACTCTTCTGAGCTTCACGCTTTGCTTCAATTTGCTCTGTCGATAAGAAGTTATCCGGCACATATTTTAAAAACCTTTTGTCAGTGGGGTTGACATTCGCAAAAAGTTGTGATAAACTAATAGCAGAATCAGCTACCAGCGGAGTTGATGCTTCCGAGTAATCGGTGTGGCTCTCCGTTACGACGGCTGGTTCTTTTATTTTTGTCAGAACAGCAGTTAAATATAAGTTTTTGGTGCTACTGTAAAACTCTTTAACTTCAAATTGAACAGGATAAATACCATCTTTACTGTTTAATGCGCTTATCAACACAAATGTCCTTTTAAGTTGTTCGTCATCCTTATAATTTTTATGTACCTCTATAAGCTCTGCATTTTCAATGAGTTTTTCAAGGCAGGTAAGCATCTCAGCATAATCTGTGTAACTTCCGCCATATTCTCTTTGATGATTAAGACTTGTATCAAGGCTGCCTTTCGAAAAAGCAAAATCAAATTTGATGTTACTGTTTTTGTAATTGACATTGTGTATTCCGAGCATTTCCGCAATTCTTCTGATCGGCTTTTTGGCTTCTTTGGTGCTGAGGTTTTTATATGCTTCGATGTCTATACCGGATACTTTGCTCATGTCGGGCTTTGAAACAACTATAGACTTATCTTTAAGCTCTTCGTAACGTTCCTGTTCCGACATATCTTCTGTAATAGAAAATTTGGTATTATTTTTCTCTTTACTGTGTATACTACTATTGACATCCGAATCACTTTGTGATATAGTGGTGTTAAAGATAGCTGTATTACTTGTCGTTTCGGACGTTTCCGTGAGGGCTTTGGCATTCGCCGCAGTAACAAGGCTATCTTTTTTTATACTCGAATACATCGTTTGCACACCTAAATCGTGTTTCTTCTGAGAAACATAAGATACAACGGTTGTTTTTCCGTTAATTGTTTTGATAAATCGAATTATCGGTTTTCCATCATATTTTTTCTGCCCAACTCAATGAAATCTGCTTCTTCAATAATTTTAGGAATAGCTAATATATCATCTTCAGTAATAGCTCGCTGCCCTCTAAGGTTTTCTTTTTTTTCATCTCCGTGCGAATTTAATAGTATTTTCTTATTTCGTTCGAACTGATAGTAATATTATAGTTTTCTGCATCAACTCCTGTCTCATTAAAAATTCTTTCAGCTAAATCGGTACTTATTGCGCCAAAATACATTTTTTTCTTTACAGATAAATACTCACCATCCAGTGACTTTCCAATAAAGTTACGCAACTGATTTTCATTTTCGTAGACTATTATTTGCTTACTGTCTTTCCAGTTTTCTTTTTGATGCTCAGTATACTCTTTTAACGAATATTTCACACCGTTACTCTGTGTATCGGTGTTTTCTTTTGCGTTCAAGATCTCAGCATGATTATTAACCGCCGCTTTTAAGCCATCCTCCCACAGATTCTTAAATTCCTCAAGAGCCTTCGCATCTTCGGAGAGCTTGCCTGCGATAAGATGGTTTACATCACCGCTCTTAACGTGCTGTAAGTGTACTCGATAAAATTTTTCTGAAATAATTCGTGTAATTTTCGTGTAGTAAAAAAATAAACCGCATAACGATGCGGTTTAAACGGATTATGGTACGGGTAACAGGACTTGAACCTGCACGCTTTCGCACCAGAACCTAAATCTGGCGTGTCTGCCAATTCCACCATACCCGTATATAAAAACGACGCTGATATTCTCAGCGTCGTGTGGCGGAAAGAGAGGGATTCGAACCCTCGAACGGGTATTAGCCGTTACACGATTTCCAATCGTGCGCCTTAGACCAGCTCAGCCATCTTTCCACGACTTTAATATTTTATCATATTTTAAATGCGATGTCAAGAACTTTTTGCAAAAAGTTCGTTTAAATGCCGTTTAACCCTGTCATATCGTAAATTTTTTTTATTTACAAAAAATTGTGCTTATACCTCTTGACAAACACAATATATTGTGTTAAAATCTAAGAAAACAACAAAATGTACTTACTGCTTTTATACACAGTAAATTTGAAAGGAAGATTGTTATGGTAAAGGTTAATGTTAAAAACGGCACTCTTGATCAGAAAGAGATTGATGCTTATGTTCAGTATGCAATTGAGGCTAACCCCGGAAAGCTTGTTACAGAGCTTGATATAGACCTTGACGGTGATTATGCAAATCTTACATATCATTTCGGTGAGATTCCATTCGACCGTATCCGCCGTATCACAGGTTATCTTGTAGGTACACTCGACAGATTTAATAATGCCAAGAAGGCTGAGGTTCAGGACAGAGTAAAGCACAGCATTACTCCCGAGGCTGAAGAGGATATTTACGTTATAGCGTAAACGTTATTTTCCGTAAAATAACAGAATAAACTGAGACTATCCGCCCATACTTTTATTGGAAATAAAGTGTGGGCGGTGTTTTTTTGTATTATAATAAAGTTGAAATAAGCGGTGTCAATACAGCCAAGCTGAAAGTTCTCAAAGAATCGGAAAAGACCGAATTACTAAAAAAGATGCGTGACGGCGACCCTACTGCAAGAGAAAAGCTGATTAACGGAAATCTGCGTCTTGTACTCAGCGTAATACAGCGTTTTTCGGGCAGAGGTGAGAACCCGGACGATCTTTTTCAGGTTGGTTGTATCGGGCTTATGAAAGCAATTGACAATTTTAGTATTGATTTCCAAGTGAGGTTTAGCACATATGCTGTGCCCATGATAATGGGCGAACTGCGCCGCTACCTTCGTGACTCCGGTTCAATCCGTGTCAGCCGTTCTATGCGTGACCTGGCATATAAAGCAATGCAGGCACGGGAAAAGCTGACAAATGAAAATTCAAAAGAACCGACAATTGAGCAGATAGCAAAAGAGATAGATGCAAAGCGTGAAGATGTCGTAATTGCACTTGAAGCAGTCAGCGACCCTATTTCGCTTTATGAACCCGTATTTTCCGAATCGGGAGATACTATATATATTATGGATCAGATTGGCGATAACAACGATGATAAGAATTGGCTGGATGAAATCGCTTTGAAAGAAGCAATAATCGGGCTTGATGACAGAGAAAAGAATATTCTGAAACTCCGCTTTTTCAGAGGTAAAACCCAGGTGGAAGTCGCTCAGGAAATAGGGATAAGTCAGGCACAGGTTTCACGGCTTGAAAAAGGCGCTCTCGGAAAAATTAAAAAAGCATTGTAAATAAAACACGTTAACCACCACTGGTTGACGTGTTTTTTTCGATACGGCTTTATTATATCCGATTATGATAAAATTTCGCATATTTTGTCCTTTTTATTGACAAAAAAATCGTATGGTACTATAATTAAATCCATATGACTGTTATCGTTAAAAAACAGATTAAGGCAGGAAACAAGATGAGTAAAATCCGTATTTTTGTATCACATAGAATAGATATAGACAGTGAAACTGTTGACAGTCCCGTTTATTTTCCTGTCAGATGCGGTGCTGTTTTTGACAAGGAAAGTAAAAGTGATATTACGGGTGATGATACCGGTGACAATATTTCAGAGCTCCGTATGTCATTCTGTGAGTTTACTGTGCAATATTGGGCGTGGAAAAACATTGATGCTGATTATTACGGATTATGCCACTACCGCCGTTATCTGTCCTTTGCCGATAAACATTATAAAAACGTCGTATTCAATATGGTTCGTGAACTTCGGCTCACCGACCGTGAAAAAAAGAAATATCATCTTGCCGATACTGAGAAAATCAATTTCGTAGTTGATAAGTATGATATGATTATTCCTGTGCCTGCAAAAGCGTCCGAAATGAGTTATAACAGGGCAGAGGTAAAAACGCTTCGTGAAATGTGGGAGAGCTATAACGGTGTATATTATGAACAGGGCACTGTTGACAAGATGTTCGCACTTATCAAAGAACTTTCCTCCGAATATTACGATTCAGCCTGCGAGTATTTTTCGGGCAGGTATCACAGAGCATTCAATTGCTACATAATGAAAAAAGAACTGTTTGTGCGTATGTGCGAATTTCAGTTCCCGATTATGAAGAAAATAGCTGAAATTACCGATTGTGAAACTTATCAGCGTGCTCCGGGATATATCGGAGAAATGCTTAACGGAATTTTCATACATTATATGCTGACTGTTGAAAACAGGTCAGCAAAAGAGGTTCAGCTTGTATTTTTCATGAATACCGATAAGGTTAAATCTAAAATGGAGTACTACGGATACAGGGTTCGTTCGGTTGCAGATAAAGCTTTGAGAAGCGTAGCCGATAAAATTCTGCCCATGTATTCGCCACGGCGTGAAAAAGTCAAAAAGATGTTTAAAGTAAATAAAAAGAAAAATTAAAGTAAATCAACTTGCAAAACAGATAATTTTTTGGTAATTTCCGCCTAATTTGTATCGGTTCAGTTGACACCGATGTTTTTTGTGCTATAATTATATTAGTATGTTATGCGAAAAATGGCGTATTCTCAGTTTTTCGTGTGATAAAGAAATTCAACCCCGAAAGGACAATCAGATAATGAAAGTTATAGGTATAATCCCCGCAAGATATAAATCAAGCCGTTTCCCCGGCAAGCCTCTCGCAGATATATGCGGAAAGCCGATGATATGGTGGGTGTACAACAGAGCAATAAAGGCAGAAACTCTGACAGAGGTTTATGTTGCCACAGATGACGAGCGTATCTACAATGCCTGCAAGGAAAACGATATAAATGTCATTATGACATCGGATTCACATAAAACGGGAACTGACCGTATAGGTGAGGTGGCAAGAAAGATACCGGCTGATTTATACGTTAACATACAGGGCGATGAGCCTATGATCGAGCCTGAAACTATCAACAAGGCTGTGTATCCTTTCTTTGAAAATCCCGATTTACAGATTACAAACCTTATGACAAAAATCAAGGACCCTGTTGACGTTGTAAACTTCACAGTGCCCAAGGTTATAACAAACGCAGACAATATCGGCGTTTATCTCACAAGAAGCACAGCTCCTTATCCCAAGGGAAGCATAGATTACAGCTATTACAAGCAGGTGTGCGTTTACGGTTTCAAGCCTGAGGCACTTCAGTTCTATTGTTCTTCTCCCAGAGGAAAAATAGAGTCTATAGAAGATATTGAAATACTCAGATTTATCGAGGCAGGTTACAGAGTTCAGTACATAGAGGTTGACTCAGAAACAGTTGCCGTTGATACGCAGAACGATCTTGAGAAGGTTAACCGACTGATTGCGGCTAAGCTTGAACAGGAAAAGAACTGATAATTACAAGGTGAGCATGAAAAGGATACAGATACTTGATTGTACTCTGCGTGACGGCGGATACATAAACAACTGGAAATTCGGATATGCGAATATAAAAGATACCGTTGAACGTCTTATTCAGGCAGGTATTGATATAATCGAAACAGGATATTTGTCTTCAAAGGGTGATTTTTCTGCGGACGAATCACAGTATTCTTCTGTTGATGCTATAAAGCGGATAATCCCTGCCGACAGGAAAAATACTCTGATTGCCGTAATGATAAACTGCGGCGATTACGATGCCGATCTTTTACCTGAGTATGACGGTACAGGACCCGATTGTATAAGAGTGTGTTTCCACAAATCACAGGCGTTGCAAGCGGTGGAGCTTTGCAGAAAAATAAAGGAAAAGGGCTATAAGGTGTATTTTCAGCCTATGGTAGCGCTGAGCTATTCCGATGCCGAGTATCTCGGACTTATCGGCATGGCAAACAAATTCCGCCCGGACGGTTTCTATATAGTGGATTCGCATGGCTCTATGAAGCAGAAAGATGTTGCACGTTTTTTCTATCTTATAGAAAACAATCTCGAAAGAGATATTGCGGTCGGTTTTCATTCGCACAACAATCTTCAACTTTCGTATTCAAACGCACAGTACCTGTCAGGACTTCATACGGAGCATGATATGATAATCGACAGCAGTATCATGGGTATGGGCAGAGGTGCGGGAAATCTCAATACCGAGTTGTTTGTCGAATATCTTAATGAAACTGCCGGTGCAAAGTACAGGACAGAGCCTATTCTGTGTTCGATAGATAATACAATAGTGCCTATTTATATGACGAGCTCGTGGGGATATTCGTTATCCGGCTATCTGTCGGCAAAGTACAGATGTCATCAGAATTATGCAAGATTTCTTAATAATAAGAACACGCTTACATTTGAGGGCATGAATGCGATATTCTCAAAAATTGAGCCTGAAAAGCGTGATAATTACGACCGTGACTACATTGACAAATTGTACACGGCGTATATGTCCGACAGCGGTAAAAACACGACCGAAAACGGCTATAATGAGCTTTTCGGCGGACGGAATATTGTGATTATCGCTCCCGGCAGAACAACCTCGGTAGCATCAGAACAGCAGAAAGTATTTGAAAAAGTAAAGGACACCGATGCTGTTGTGATAGCTGTAAATCATAATCCTGACTGGATTGAATGTGATTATGTATTTGTAAGTAACATAAGGCGTTATGAGAAGCTCGGCGGTGTTGATACTGACAAGCTTATAATTACGTCAAACATAAACGGAAATGCAGGTCATACAGTTGGATATGAGCCGTTGCTCTGTTCTATAGAATCGGTTCGTGATAATGTTACGCTTATGCTTATCACTCTTCTTATAAAGTCAGGGGCAAATTCTGTTTTCCTTGCCGGAGTTGACGGATATTCGTTCAAGGAGCGCAACTTTGCATACAGAGATATGGAAACTTATGAGGATGAACAGGTTGCACTTGAGCAAAACAAAGGCATATCTGCCGCAATAGCTCAGCTTTCACAGCGTATACCCGTTTCATTTATTACAAGATCACTTCTTGAAAGAGAGGAAAACCGTTCATAATGAAGGTAGTTTCTTTTGGAGAAATAATGCTCAGGTTATCGCCTGACGGATATAATAAATTGTTTCAGCGACCTGAACTCAACACCTCGTTCTGCGGAGCGGAAGCGAACGTTGCGGTAGCTCTCAGCAATTTCGGCGATAAGTCCGAATTTGTGACCGCACTGCCCGATAATGATATAGGTAAGGCGGCTTGCAGAGAACTTATGAGGTACGGTGTAAAGACCGACAATATAGTTTATCATGGTGACAGACTTGGAATATTCTTTGCGGAAAAGGGCATCAGCCAGCGTCCGTCAAAGGTTATATACGACAGAAAAAACAGTGCCGTTGCTTTGTCTGAGCCGTCTATGTACGATTGGAATAAAATTTTCGACGGAGCAGACTGGTTTCATATAACAGGAATTACCCCGGCACTTTCCGACAGCCTTGCGGAGATTTCAGTGCAGGCTGTAAAAGCGGCGAAGAAAGCCGGGCTTACCGTAAGCTGTGACATAAACTACAGAAGTAAACTCTGGAGTGCTGAAAAAGCACGCCCTGTAATGACGGAAATAATGAAGTACGTTGATGTATGCATAGGCAATGAAGAAGATGCAGAGATAGTATTCGGAATAAAAGCAGGAACTACAGATGTCACAAAAGGACAGCTCGACGCAGAGGGTTATAAGAAAAGCCTGCAAACCGTTGCCGAAACATTCGGTTGTGAAGTAGTCGCATACTCACAGAGAAAGAGCTATTCCGCCAGTGACAACGGCTGGTCGGGGATTATCTACGACAATAAAAACAAGCAGGTCTACACATCTGCTCAGTATGATATAAGAATAGCCGACAGGATAGGCGGCGGCGACGCATTCGCTTCGGGACTTATTTACGCATTGCATAACAATATGTCACCGAAAGAAGCTATAGAAACAGCGGCGGCGGCAGGATGTCTTGACCAGACGCTTGAAGGCGACTTCTGCCTGTTCGGTATTGATGAAGTACTTAATCTTGCAGGCGGTGATTCGTCGGGAAGAGTGAAGAGATAAAAGAAAGGAATATATGAATTAATGAACAGCGGTGAAAACGGCAGTAAAAAAATAGCGATTTTTGTTTCGCACAGAATCGACCTTAACAGCATGGTGGTGGATAACCCGTTATACATACCCGTAAGATGCGGTGCCGCTCTCGATGAAAACGACGAGGGCAATGCTTTGATGGGCGATAATACCGGTGACAACATATCCGAAAAGAGAATTCATTTCTGCGAGTATACGGTTCAGTACTGGGCATGGAAAAACTATGATGCCGATTATTACGGACTGTGCCACTACAGAAGATATCTCTCATTTATGGATTCATTCATGCCCGGCAACGACTATGATCTGCGTGTAGAAAACAATCTTTCGGTACGCACGGCAGAGTTATACCAGCTTTTCAACAAGTCAAAGATGGAAAAGGAAATCACATCCTATGACGTTATTGTCGGAAAGGCTTTCGATACCACAAAGATCACAAGAGTGCGCCCCAAAAAGTGCGTAAAGGATCTATGGTATTCATCCAGAAATCTTGTTGATCCTATAGCTATAGATACACTGATAAAGATAATAGAAGACAGACACCCCGAGCTTATTCAGTCGATGAACGAATATTTTGATTCAAAGTATTACAGAGGCTACAACTGCTATGTAATGTCCAAGAAGATATTCAATGAATATAACGAGGTACTTTTCGATATACTCTTTGAGTTTGACAGACAGTTTGATGTTTCATGCTATGAAGGCAACAAGCTCAGAGCTACGGGCTATATGGGCGAGATAGTTTACGGAATTTATATGTGGTATCTTCAGCACCACACCGACTGTAAGTTCCTTGAACGCCAGATAGTATATTTCAACAATACAGCCGCAGATCCCGATGCCAATACGCTTGCACAGCGTACACTGTCATATAAGAAACCCAACGATGATATAAAGATTTTCGTTTCTCACAGAATGGATCTTGACAGCGCTGTTATAAATAACCGCATTTTTGAAAACTACAAGTGCAACGCAGGTTCCGCTAGATGTTTCCTCAAAATGAACGGTGATGATACCGGTGATAACATTTCCGACCTTGCGAAGTATTTCTCCGAGCTCAGTGTTCAGTACTGGGCATGGAAGAACGCTGATGTAAACTATTACGGACTTTGTCACTACAGACGTTATCTTTCGTTTGCGGGTAAGAAGTTCGACCAGTGCTCAAGAGGCTATATAATCGAAAATATGCTCAACAACGAGAGCATTGCAAAATACGGTCTGGGTGACTATGACAACATGGCAAAGCAGATAAAGAAATACGATCTTGTTACAGGCGGAAGCATGAATGTTGACGAGATGGATTTCCTTTTCGGCGGCAAGCGTGCACATTGCGTAAAAGATATATTCATGATACAGGAGCACCTGTTTGACAAGAGTGCCCCTGAGCTTACCCTGAGCCTTGTCGATGAGCTTTACCCCGAGTACTCACAGGCAGCAAAGGAATACATGGCTTCAAAGAAGTACTACGCTTACAACTGCTTTGTAATGACAAAGGAACTGTTTAACCGTTTCTGTACATTTGAATTCGGTATACTGTTTGAGTTCCTTAACAGATTTGATATGTCAAAATATCAGGGTACCAAGATGAGAACACCCGGTTATATGTCAGAAGTTCTTTACGGTATCTTTATATACTGGGTACTGAAACAGAAAAAATACAAAGTCAAGGAAAACCAGCTTGTATTCTTCAGAGAAACAAGTGCCGCAAAGTGCAGATTAGCACCCGTAAAGGTAGCCCCTGCCGCAAAGGCAAAGAGCAACGACAATATAGCAAAGAAGATAATGAGAAATATCTTCCCGGCATATCGTGTTGCTTTAAGAAACGAGGAAAGACTCGGCGCACTGGTTGCTTCTGTTAACGATCTTCAGAAAAAGTCTACAGAACACAGCGCACTGCTTGCGAGAACCGTAAAGGTTTGTCAGAGCACTGCTCCCAAGAGCGTACAGGCGGCAGTTGCAAAATCACCTATTATTGCAACAAGTCTTCGCAAGGATATATGGGATGCAAAAACACTCACCTCAAATATCAATCTCAATATTGCCTGCCTTGCAAATGAGATACACGAAACTCACAAGAAATCATTCAGTGAGTTCAAGGATATCAATACCGGTCGTGATGTTGTCATAATGGCATCCGGTCCCTCAATGAAATACTACAAGCCCATTCCCGGTGCTGTACATATAGGTATGAACGCTTCATTCTTAAATCCCGATGTTGATATTGATTACTATTTTACCACCGATTACGAAAGCCGTGCTCCGTGGTTTGAGAAGCTCAAGGATTATGATTTTGTCAAGTTCTTCGGTCAGTATTCGGCAGGTGAATACAGAGATAAGTTCCAGGTAACTGAAAAGATAATCAAGGAGAACAACGGCAGAAGATTCTTCCAGGCGGCTCCCAGTGAAGATATTCATATCAATATAGAGTTCTATCCGCTTATGGCGTTTTATTCAATAGCGTTCCAGGCAATTCACTTTGCACTTTACACAAATGCAAAGAGAATTTACCTTGTAGGTTGCGACTGTACAAATGCGGGATATTTTGACGGAAGCAAGCAAAGACTTTCCGATCTCGTTGCAAAGACAAGCGTACCACACTGGCTCGACGGTTATCAGAAGGTCAAAGCGTTTGTAGAACGTTTCTATCCGGATACAGAAATGATATCGGTAAATCCTATGGGACTCAGAGGACTTTATTCTGACGTATATACAGATGATTTCATAGCTGATCATCCCGAAATAGACAGCAGTAAAGTAACACGTCTTAACAGTACACAGGAGGAAAAATGAAAGTTGTAATACTTGCCGGAGGATTCGGCACAAGAATAAGCGAAGAAAGCCAGTTCAAACCCAAGCCAATGGTGGAACTCGGCGGTATGCCGATAATCTGGCATATAATGAAACTCTATTCTGCTTACGGATTCAATGAGTTCATAATCTGTGCAGGTTACAAACAGCACGTTATAAAGGAGTATTTCGCAGATTACTTCCTACATACATCAGATATTACTTTTGACTTTACCAGCGGCAAAAATGAGATGATTGTTCACCGTAATAATTCTGAACGTTGGAAAGTGACTGTAGTTGATACAGGTCTTAACACAATGACAGGCGGACGTGTAAAGCGTATAAAAGATTATGTGGGTAATGAGCCTTTCATGCTGACATACGGTGACGGTGTTTCTGATGTCAATATTGCGGAGCTTGTTGAATTTCACAAAAAGCACGGCAAGCTTGTTACAATGTCGGCTTACAATCCCGGACAGAGATTCGGTGTTCTTGACATTGACGAAAACGGCAGAATAAACGAATTCCGTGAAAAAACATCAGGTGACGGCAGCCTTATCAATATCGGTTACATGGTTTGCCAGCCTGAATTCTTCGATTACATAGACGATGATGAAACCGTTCTTGAAAAGAAGCCCCTTGAAACAGTAGCAAAGCTCGGTGAGCTTATGGCATATAAGCATACAGGCTTCTGGCAGTGCATGGATACTGTAAGAGAAAAAGAACAGCTTGAGAAAATGTGGAGCAGCAACAATGCTCCCTGGAAGATTTGGAAATAATGGGTAAATTATCCGATAAACTTGCGGGATTTTTCGGAAGATTATTTCCGATGTCACGCAACAAGACAATAAAGCTCAACAACGAGATAAGGCAGACAGAAAGCGAGCATTTTGCACAGCTTTGTGAAATGCTCGGTTTTCTTGAAAACAGCCTGAATACTTGCACGGATATATGCCGTGATAATGCGGAGCAGATAAAACTGTGCCGTGAAACGCTCAAAATATTAGCTGATAATCAGACTTCTTTCAGCAAAGATACATCAGAAAAGCTTACTGTGTTTAAACTCAGCGTTGAAAGTCTTGAAAAACAGAATGGCGAAGTCTTTGAAGAATTATCCGCAAAGTCGGTTGAACTGTCCGACAGACTTTCAAACGATATTTGTAACTGTGTTGCCGATAAATCTGAGGCAATACAAAATGTGATAGCTGACAGCGATAAACGTTCTTACGAGGAAAACAGCCGTATCATAAGTCTTGTTGAAAACGGAATTTCCGACAGCAACAGACAGTTTGAAACGCTGAAATCTGTTAATGATACGCTTTCATCAGATATCTCCAAGCTTGGCGATAATGTTATCGCAGGCTTTGCCGAAGTGTCAAAAACAGGGGAGTATGTATCAAAGTTTGATGAAATTTCTTCTGCAAATGCAGAGCTTTCAGCTAATATAAGAACTCTCGGTGACAGTGTTGCTACAGGCTTTGGCAGCACATCAAAGACGGGTGAATACACATCAAGACTTGATAGGATAGACAATGCAGGCAGAGATATTTCAACCGATATCAGAAATCTTGCCGACAGTGTTACCTCAGGTTTTGCTACAGTATCGAAAACAGGGGAGTATACATCAAAGCTTGATGAGATTTCTTCCGCAAATTCAGAGCTTTCAGCAGACATTGAAACCCTCGTCGGCAGTGTTGACGCAGGTTTTGCAACAGTATCTAAAATCGGTGAATATTCCTCGAAGCTTTCTGAGATATCCGATACAAGTGCAAATCTTTCAACCGGAGTCAATGCTCTTGTTGATAAGGTGGATACAGGTTTTGAATCGGTTTCAAAGTCAGGAGAATACAGTAGTTCCGTTACAGCGGTTGAAAATACTGTTAATACGATCTGCCGTGAAATGAACTTGTTCAAAAGACAGTCGTATCTGCGGCATCTGTATTTTCATCCGGGTGAACGTGAGGCTCTCGCAAAGTTGTTCAGCGATGCGATGAACAGAGAAGACAGTGCAGAGAGGTTCTCTTCGCTTATAAGCGGTCTTGATACCGACAGCAGAAATACAGTTGTTGATATCATTCACCGTATGGCAATAATAGCTGACGGCAACAAGTCCATGCAGGATGTATATACACAGCGTGAGCAGGACGAGTTCGTCCGTATGAATGATGAATTCAGCTCGAAGATAATAAAGCTGAACGACAATCTTTATTATTACAACGGTTACTATCTGCCTGTAAATCAGTTTGACAGCAGTGTATTCTTTACAAAATACGGAATAGACAAACTGACTACACTTGACAGTATAAGAAATAAAGATATAATTGACGCAGGCGGTTATGTAGGTGATACAGCGCTCCTGTTCTCGTCATACACAGATAAAAATATTCATGTGTTTGAGGCGTCACCGTCGAATATGGATATTATCCATGAAACGATAAAGCTCAATCATCTTGATAATATTGTGACGGTAAGCAAAGCGCTCGGCGATAAGAACGGCACTGCCACATTCAGCTTAGGCGAGCGTAATTCATGCAACTCGCTTGTTGAACGTCCGGGTTATAATTATCCGGAACATATAGACGTACCTGTTGTAACACTTGATGATTATGTGCGTGAAAACAATCTCGATATCGGACTTATAAAGGTTGATATCGAAGGCGGTGAGCAGTTACTTCTCAGAGGTGCTGTCGAAACTATCCGTACACAGCACCCTATACTTCTTATCAGTATCTATCATTCGGCAAACGATTTCTTTGAGATTAAACCAATGATAGAGAAGATATGCGACAAGTACACTTTCAGAATAGTTAAACCTGCCAATTCGGCAATAGCACTTGAAACAATACTGCTTGCAGAAGTTGCTGACGGCAGTGAAAAATAAAGCAATTCGTAAAGGAACAACTAATATGGATATGTCATTTTACAAGGGTAAGACCGTGCTTGTAACAGGTCATACAGGCTTCAAGGGAAGTTGGATGTGCAAACTGCTTTCCATGGCAGGAGCAAAGGTAGTCGGTTACTCTCTGAATCCCCCCACAAATCCCTCTCTTTTTGAGCTTTCGGGTGTGGAAAAGGAAATCGTTTCTGTTATCGGTGATATAAGAGATCTCGCAAAGCTGAACGAAACTATGCAGAAATACCGTCCCGAAATCGTAATTCACATGGCGGCACAGCCCATAGTAAGAGAAAGCTATGCCGAGCCTGTCTATACATACGAAACAAACGTAATGGGTACAGTAAACATCTGCGAAGCGGTAAGACTTTGTGACAGCGTAAAATCATTCGTAAACGTTACTACCGACAAGGTTTACAAGAACAACGAATGGGAGTGGGGTTACCGGGAAAATGACGCTCTTGACGGTTATGACCCTTATTCAAATTCTAAGAGCTGTTCGGAACTTGTAACAAGCTCATATAAGAAATCGTTCTTCTATAACAGGGATATCGCAGTTTCAACTTGCCGTGCAGGTAATGTAATCGGCGGCGGTGACTTTGCAAAGGACAGAATTATCCCCGACTGTGTAAGAGCGATGGAAGCAAAGCAGGAGATCATAGTAAGAAATCCTTACTCGACACGTCCTTATCAGCACGTTCTTGAACCTGTAGTAACTTATCTTGTGCTTGCCATGAAGCAGTATGAGGATCACAGCCTTGCAGGAAATTACAATATAGGTCCCGATGACTGCGACTGCGCCGCTACAGGCGAGCTTGTAGATCTGTTCTGTGCTCACTGGGGTGACGGTGCAACGTGGAAAAATGTTGCAGACAAGAACGCTCCTCACGAGGCAAATTTCCTGAAGCTTGATTGCTCAAGAATAAAACGTGTACTCGGCTGGAGCCCACGTTGGCACATTTCGGATGCTATCGAAAAGGTGACCGAGTGGAGCAAGGTATATCTTGCAGGCGGTGATATAAGCGCCGTTATGGAAAAGCAGATAAACGAATATCTGGAGGTAAAGTAATGAAAAAAGCTCTTGTAACAGGTGCAAACGGCTTTGTCGGAAGTGCGCTTGTCCGTGAATTAGTAAAGAATAATGTTGAGGTAATCGCCCTTGACCGTGAGGGTTGCAATAACAATATACCCGAAAATGTAAGATTTGTGGCTCATGAGCTTTCTGAGTCGTCAAAGCTTTCAGAACTTATCCCCGATCGTGATATTGATGTTTTCTATCACTTTGCATGGGTAGGTTCGGCAGGTCCTGCAAGAGCAGATACAGCTTTACAGCTCAATAACGCTCAGTGGACAGTTGACTGTCTGCGTGTGGCAAAGGAAATGGACTGCAAGAAGTTTGTATGCGCAGGATCAATCATGGAGCATGAAACCATATCAGCCGCATTCAAGCAGGGCAACAAGCCCGGAGCCGGCTACATATACGGCAGTGGTAAGCTTGTAGCGCATACAATGTGCATGAGCGTTGCGGCACAGATAGGCATAGATCTCTGCTGGGCAAAGATTACGAACGCATACGGTGCAGGCGAGCTGTCACCCCGTTTTGTAAACACAACAATCAGAAAGATCATAAATGATGAACCGTTACAGTTCACAAGCGGAACACAGAATTACGACTTTGTTTATATAGACGATGTTGCAAGAGCATTCTACCTTATAGGCGAGAACGGTAAGCCTTTCTGCCACTATCTCATAGGCAGTTCCGATGCAAAGCCGCTCAGAGAATTTGTTCTTGAGATGAAATCCGCACTTGCTCCCGATAAGGAATTTGTGTTTGGTGACGTTCCGTTCACGGGTGTTAATATGCCGCTTTCGGACTTTGACTGTTCAATTACAGAAAAGGATACAGGCTTCAGAGCTACAATTCCTTTTGCTGAGGGTGTCAAGAAAACAATGGACTGGATAAAGGAGCAGAAATGATACAGAAGTTTGAATTCAAGGAAACAGAAATAAAGGGACTTATTGAAGTAACACCTTTTAATGCCGATGATATAAGAGGTTGTTTCACAAAGGACTACTCAAAGGAAGTGTTCGAGGCTAATGGCATAAAGCACGACCTTGCCGAAGTATTCTACACAACAAGCTACAAGGGCGTTATCCGTGCGCTTCATTTCCAGCGTGAAAAACAGCAGCCTAAGCTTGTACGCTGTATACACGGTCATGTTTACGATGTTGTTGTTGACTTACGCAAGGACAGCCCTACATTCAAGAAATGGCTTGCATTTGAGCTTATAGGCGAGAAGCATAACGAAATACTTGTTCCCGCAGGTTGTGCACACGGCTATCTTGTGCTTGAAGACAGTATAGTTTCCTACAAGTGCGGAGAAAAGTTCTACGGTGAATATGATGACGGTATCATGTGGAATGATCCCGATATTGCTGTAGACTGGAAGCTCGACAGAGTAGGCGGAATAGATAAGGTTATACTTGCAGACAAGGATAAGAACCTTCAGACATTCAAAGAGTTCATGAGCAAGTACGGTGGCTTCTGATGAGCAATATTGATTTTGACACGCTGATAGTCGGTTGCGGACTTTCGGGTGCGGTTATAGCCCGTCATTTAGCAGAGCAAGGCAAAAAGGTCGAGATATGGGAACGCAGGGATCATATCGGCGGCAATATGTACGACCACGTTGACGATCACGGAATACTCGTACAGGATTACGGTCCTCATACTTTCCATACAAAAGAGAAATATCTCTTTGATTATATGTGCCGTTATGAGCAGTGGTCGGATTATAAGCTGACCTGCGGTGCTGTATGGAATAACACATACACACCCACTCCATTCAACTTTACTACGATTGATAAGTTCTTTGATAAGGACAAGGCTGAAAAGCTGAAAGAAAAGCTGCAAAAGGCTTATTATGGCAGACCGACGGCTACTGTAGTTGAAGTTCTCGAAAACGAGGACGAGGATATAAGAGAATACGCACAGTATCTTTTTAATAACGATTATGCACCTTATACTGCTAAGCAGTGGGGCGTATCACCATCAGAAATTGACCCGTCTGTACTTAAAAGAGTGCCTCTTCGTTTTTCGTATGATGAGGGATATTTCGATGACGCATATCAGGTAATGCCCGTACACTCATTTACAGAGTTCTTCAGAAATCTTCTGAACCACGAGAATATCACGGTCAGAACCGGTGTCGAGGCACTTGAGCGGATTACCGTAAAGGATAATAAGCTGTATGTTGACGGCGAGCCGTATAATAACATTCTTGTCTATACAGGTGCGCTTGATGAGTTATTCGGCGAAAAATACGGCAGACTTCCTTACCGTTCACTGCATTTTGAGTATAAGTATACCGACAAGGACAGCCTTCAGGATGCTCCTGTTGTCGCATATCCTCAGGAAAAGGGCTTTACCAGAATCACAGAGTACAAGAAAATTCCCGTCCAGAATGTAAAGGGCAGTACCTATGCAGTAGAATATCCTCTTCCGTATAAGTCGGGCGAAAAACTTGAGCCATACTATCCCGTTCTCACAAAGGAGAGCATGGAGCAGTATGAAAAGTATGAGGCTCTGGCATCAGAGGTAAAAAATCTCGTTTGTTGCGGCAGACTGGCTGATTTCAGGTATTACAACATGGATCAGGCGCTCAAGCGTGCACTGGAACAGTGTGAAAATATCGACAATATGAATAAATAAGTTTTTGAAAGCCGTGAGCGAAAGTTCACGGCTTTTACCTCAATTATGGCGTGTTTTCTCTTGAAATCCTTGTTCTAAAGTGCTATAATCATACAGCAAACATTGTTTAGATAAAGAAGGTCATTTTTTGGCAACCAAAGCAAAATCAGATTCCATGTCGCCTGAGTTTTTCGGGACAGAGAGTGTGTGGAAAATAATGCTCCGTATCGCTCCGCCGATAATGTTAGCACAACTTATTCAGGCAATGTACAATATAATTGACAGTTTGTTTGTCGGTCAGTTTTCTGATGACGGACTGACGGCACTGTCTGCAATCTATCCCATACAGCTTATCATAATCGCACTAGCCGTCGGAACAGGTGTCGGTACAAACACTCTTATGGCAAAGCAATATGCACTCAAAGACGAGAAAGGAGCAAATCATACCGCAGGTGTCGGAATGGTGCTTGCGGTGATTATGTGGGCGCTGACTTCGGTTCTGTCAGTGGCATTTATGGGGCTGTATGTAGGCTTGTCTGTACAGTCGCCGGTAGCTATGCAATATGCAAATGAATACGGACTTATAGTAAGTATAGGCAGTATAGGTCTTTTCCTTGAGGGTAACTGGACAAAGGTACATCAGGCGGCAGGAAATATGAAACTGCCGATGATAGCACAGATAGTCGGTGCGGTTATAAATATTATCCTTGATCCATTGTTCATTTTCACTGCAGGACTTGGAATAAAAGGTGCGGCAATAGCTACAGTTATCGGTCAGATAGCCGCCGCTGTAATTGTCAGCGTAAAGGGTGCCAGAAAACCGCCCTCAATAAAGCAGATGCCGAAGATAGTGAAGAATATCTACAAACTCGGCTATCCGTCAATTTGTATGCAGTCATTATATACTGTGTACATAGCAATTCTTAATATAATCCTCGCAGGTTTCTGCGATGAAGCGGTAACGGTACTGGGTCTGTATTATAAATTGCAGTCGTTCTTCTTTATTCCTCTTCTGGGACTTCAGACCTGTATAGTACCTGTTCTCAGCTATAACTTCACGTCCGGCGATTATATCCGTTGCAGAAAAATATTCCGCAGTTCGCTGATTATTTCGGGAGTATTCATGATACTCGGCGTGTTGTCGTTTGAGCTTATTCCTACTCAGCTTATAGGACTTTTTACTCAGAGTGAAACAGTGAAGAGTATCGGTGCGGTAGGGTTCCGTCTTATAGGCGCAAGCTTTATTCCTGCTGTATTTTCATTCATGACGCCTGTGTTCTTCCAGTCTATAGGTTATTCCAAGACCAGTACATTCTTATCCGTACTGCGTCAGATAGTCTGCCTTGTTCCTTTGTTCTGGCTGTTTTCGCTTATCGGGCTTGATTATACATGGCTCGCTTTTCCGTTATCCGAAATAATAACAGGTGCTATCGGAATGGGTATGTATTATTACGCAGTAAAACGTTTCTGAGAAAATATAAAAAAATTCCCCACAGATTCATCTACAGAATCTGTGAGGAATTTTTTTCAGTTATTCACGCTCTTGAGATATTGTTCAAAAAACGTTTCCGCTTCTTCAACGTTATTCGTTTCTCCAGTTGCTATCTTTTCAAGCGTATAAGCAAATGCTTCATCTGCAAGTGCAAGCTTTTCTGAAGAAACCGGGTTAACCTTTCTTACAGCCTCAATTTCATTGTACTGTTCAAAACGTGAGTCTGTTTTTGAGTCCTTTGTAGAGCTAGGTACGCCCTTTACCTCAGCCATTTTCTCTATCTCAGTCTTTGAGCAGGTAAAACGCAGGAACTCTTTCGCAAGTTCTTCTTCTTTGCTTCCGCTTACTGCCGCAAGACCGGCTAAATGTGTGACGCTGAGTACAGGAACATCATTTTCAACCGGTAGCGAAACAAACTCGTACTCAAACGGATTTGCCGTGAATGTTTCTGATTTGCTTTCACGTTTTTTCATGCCGCTGAATCCCTCGGTGTCAAAGCAGAGGAACGGCGTCTTTCCCTCAAAGAAGTACAGAATACTTGCTTCGTATATATCAGTTATTTCTTCGTTTTTGTTGTAATCAATGTATTTGTTGTCTACAAGTTCAAACATTTGCTTGAATTCTTTTTCAAATATCTTTCCGCAGCCGTCGCTTGCATTTGAAAGCTGATTCAGAACGCTGTCGCAGTTGTCAAGGTTATGTATGCGGTATTTTGTATCATTGTTCAGAATGTTCTTGTATATGCTGTCGTTACAACCGACAATCTCCGTATATCCTTTGCTTTTAAGAGCAGAGCAGGCATTAAGGAATTCTTCGTGTGTTGTCGGTATTTCAACGCCAAGCTCGCTGAGTAATTTTTTGTTTACAACAAATCCGGTAGTCTTGTTGCCCCAGTTGAGAGCACAGAACTTTCCGTCTGCTGATGAACAAACATTGAGGTTACCGTCAAGTACGTCTGTGTTCAGTCCAATATCGGACAAGTCCACCAGATTAGTTACTATTTCACTCTTATTCTTGTAATATCCGTTGACATCGAACATTACCAGTTCGGGTTTATCCGCTCCGGTAACGATAGTAGACAGCATATTTGTGTAATCGTCAACCCTTGTATAGCTGATCGTTACATCGGGATAAATTTCATTGAAATCTGCCGCAACCGCTTCAAGTGCCTCAAAATTCGACCAGCTGCCCTTTACCTCAATCGTTGTTTTGGTCGAGGTGTCCAGCGACGGCACAAACTCCTTTTCCTGTATGTTGCCACTGTCCATGCTTGAGCTGTTACAGCCGCAAAGTGAGGTGATCAGCAACGCTGCACTCAGTCCCGATGCGATTTTCTTTTTCATAAAGTTCTACTTTCTTCCCATATATTTTTTTATTTCTGCCATAAGCAGATTAAGATTGATAGGTTTTGCTATATGAGCGTTCATTCCTGCGTCAAGACAATCGTTAACATCTTTAGCAAATGCTTTTGCTGTCATGGCAATGATAGGAATTTCCGCTTTTTTCTTATTATCCATTTGTCTGATTTCTTTTGTTGCTTCAAGACCGTTCAGTACCGGCATCTGTATATCCATAAGAATCATGAAGTACTTATCTTCCGATGCCATACCTAGCATATTTACACAATCACGTCCGTTTACTGCTCTGTCCGCACTTATACCGTGCATCTCCAGAAGTTCGCTTATAATTTCCCAGTTGATATCGTTGGCTTCTGCGACAAGAAGACGTATACCGGAAAATTCACATTCAACGCCAGAGTTATCGCTTACGGTATTTTCTGCCTGGTTGTCAAGCCAGTACCAAAGCTTTTCAACAAGCAAGGTTCTGAAAATGGGTCTGCTTATAAAATCGGAAACACCGATATTCTTTGCTTCACTTTCGATATCACTATGGTCAAAAGCCGAGATAATCATTGTAGGACAGCTGTCGCCTAAGTTTTTCATGAGCAATTCAGCAGTATCAAGGCAAGTCATGTCAGCCATGATCCTGTCAATGATAACAAGGTCAACCTTATCGACATTGTTTCTGAAAGCCTCTATAGCTTTGACAGCCTGTTCGCCGTTTGTGGCGGTAAGTACCTGTCCGCCGAGTTCGTTTATGAATTTTTCTGTTTCCGTAAGTGCGTTTTCTCCGCCGATGAGAGCAATACATCTTCCGTCAAGTCTGTAGTCGATCTTCTGATTTTCAGGTGCATCAAGTATAACTCTGACACTGAATACAGAACCTTCGCCCTCCTTGCTTCTGACATCAATGGTTCCGCCGAGCAAGTCGACTATTTGCTTCGTGATAGCCATACCAAGTCCCTAACCCTGTATCTTATCAATACGGCTATCTTTTTCTCTGGCAAACGGTTCAAAAATATTCTGTATAAACTCTTCATTCATACCGCAACCGGTATCTTTGACAGTGAAGATAAGACCTATTCTGTCGTTTTCATCAGCGACTTCAAATTCTTCAAGGTATATATCAATACGACCGCCGGCGGAGGTATATTTTACCGCATTGCTCAGAATATTGAGCCATATCTGGTTGAGCCTGAGTTTATCTGCGGTCAGATACTCGTGCGTTATATTTCTCAGGTGTATACAGCAAAGCAACTGCTTTTGCTGTGCCTGCGGATAAATAATGTTTACAAGGTCCTGCGCCGAATCGGTAAGCGAGAATTCTACCGGATTGAGCGTGAATTTTTCGCTTTCCACCTGGGATATATCAAGTATATCGTTTATCAGCGTCAGCAGATGATTACTTGCAAGTGATATTTTACCAAGGCAGTTTTCAACTCTTACCTTATCATCAATATTCTTTTCGGCAATTTCAGTAAGACCGACAATTGCGTTCATAGGTGTGCGTATGTCATGGCTCATTGAAGAAAGGAACTGTGTTTTTGCGGAGTTTGCCTTTTTGAGCTCTTTAAGACTTTCCTGGAGCTTTCTGTTGAATGACGAGAAGTAAATGATATTGATAACAAGAATGGTAACGAAAGTAAAAACGGACTTACAAGCAGCGCCCATTGCACCTGAGTATAATTAAGGTCGCTTGTTTTCGGCGCACCGATAATAACCCAGTCATTATAGCTGTTTGTCGAGTAAGCGTATATCGTTTCGTCACCGGTAGCATTTTTCATTGTGAAGTCGCCTACATCGGTTGATTTGTTTAT
>CABUEI010000014.1 GCA_902490585.1 uncultured Oscillospiraceae bacterium | reverse complement strand
ACCACATATCAATGAAAAAGCCAAGCATTTTCGCTTGGCTTTTTCGACAGACTGAGCCGACCTTATCATGTCACGATAAAGTCGGCTTTTATCTGAACACTTATCTTTCTTCTCTGAAGTACGCTTCGCCGAGCGCCTTGGGAGGCTGATTTTCTTTCTTCTTACGCATTGCGATGAATATCAGCACTATGACAGTAGCAACATAGGGGAGCATTGTTAAAAACTGCGATGGTATCTGTATCTCCCAACCCTGCATCTTATAGTTAAGACCTCTGAGCATACCGAAAAGATATGCCGCAAAAATAGCCTTTAGCGGATTCCATGTACTGAATATGATGAGTGCAACGGCAATCCAGCCCGCACCTGCTGTAACGTTATCCTGCCATGTAGTGAGGAATGCGGTTGACAGATACGCTCCTCCCAGTCCGCAAAGGAAACCGCCGAGCAGAATATTTATATATTTATGGAGCGTAACATTTATGCCCGAAGCATCAGCCGCACCGGGATTTTCGCCAATCGCCCTTACATAAAGTCCGAGCTTTGTCTTGTTGAGGTAGAAATACGCAATCACGGCTATGACAAGTCCGAGCCATACATATATATCCTGTGAGAAAACAGCCTCGCCGAGAACGGGTATCTTGCTTAAAAGCGGTATTTCTACAGGGCGGAATGCCGAGCTTATCGACTGGGGTATCAGTTCGCTTGATACCCAGCCGCCTATAAGACCGGAAACGCCCGTACCGAATATGGTCAGCACAAGACCGGTAACGACCTGATTTCCTCTGAGCGTGACGGTTATAAAGGCGTATATCAGCGCACCTGCCGCACCCGCAGCACCTGCCGCCAGCATAGCGAGCAGAGGGTTTCCCGTAGCACACGCAACTGCGAAGCCGAGCGACGCACCCATAAGCATCATACCCTCGACACCGAGGTTCATATGACCTACCTTTTCACAAAGTATACCGCCGACAATGGCAAACAGTATCGGAGTACCTGTCTGAATGGCGGTCTGTAAAAACAGACCTATCTGATGAAGAATCTCCATTATTCAGCCTCCTTTACTGCGGTATGCTTGCGAAGCGATATTTTATAGTTTATAAAGAACTCACACGCAAGAACGAAGAATATTATGACACCCTGCATTATTTCCGTAATGGACGAGGGTATCTTCATTACCTGAAGCGAGCTTCCGCTCTGGAGAAGTATCGAGAACATAAACGACGCAACCACGATAACGGGCGGCTTCAGCTTTGCAAGCCAAGCGGTGATTACCGCTGTAAAGCCAAGACCTGCCGACATTGAATCGGTTATCGACTTCTCAACGGCACTCGACTGCATAAAGCCTGCCATTCCGCAAAGACCGCCGGAGATAAGAACTGCAATCACCAGTATTTTAACCGTGTTCATACCGGCATATTTTGCTGTGGTTTCGCTTTCGCCGATAACATCTATCTGATAGCCGAGCTTTGTGTAGCGGAGCAATATCGTCATAATAATTACAAGTACCAGCATTATTATCCAGCCTGCGTGAACGCCGAATACATCGGGAAGTACCGCATTTTCCGAGAAGTTCGGAACCTTTGCCGCACCGAGCGCCGCAGGGTCTTTCCACGGACCGTATTGCAGATAGCTTATAAACGCAATCGCAATATAGTTCATCATCAGCGTTACAAGTGTTTCGCTCGCACCGAACTTAGCCTTTATTACCGCAGGGATAAGAGCCTATAAGCCGCCGCAGATAAAGCCTGCTATTGCCATCAGCGGTAAAAGCAGTATCGGCGGTAAATCAGGACACATAAAAGCCATTGATGCCGCACCGAATGCGCCCATATAGAACTGACCCTCAGCACCGATATTCCAGAACTTCATTCTGAACGCTATCGCTATACCGAGCGAAAGAGTGGTAAGCATTATCGTTTTGTTCATAACGTCCTTGAAACGCTTGAACGGAGTCTGTATTATTTTGCCGAAAACCTTGAAAGGATCATAACCCATTATGGCAAGAACAATGCCGATAAATATCAGCGACAGCACGATAGCGCCTATTCTTATAAGAACGTCAACGAGCTTTGATGTGCCTTTCTGCCGCTTTGAAATCTGTATCATGCTCATACGGCCTTCTCCTCTCCCTTGTTGATATGGTCACCCACCATCATAAGACCTATGTCTTCCTTAGTGACGGTCGTGGGGTCTACTATGTCGATTATCTCACCGTCGTGTATTACCATAAGTCTGTCGGAAATGCTTTTCAGCACGTCAAGATCCTCGCCTATGAACAGCACGGCAACACCTTTTTTCTTCTGCTCGTTCAGCATATGATATATATTGTATGACGCACCTATATCAAGACCTCTTACGGGATAAGCGGTTATAAGCACCTTGGGCGAGAGCCATATTTCTCTGCCGAGAAGCACCTTCTGTATATTGCCGCCGGACAGCTTCTTTACCGTGTAGTTTACAGACGGGGTGTAAATATCAAAATCGTGTACGATCTGCTCTGCGAGCTTCTTTGCAAACTTGCTGTCTATGAACGGGCCGGGATTATGATTATAGGACTTTAAGATAACGTTGTTCGTTATGCTCATTCCTGCCACAAGACCCATACCGAGTCTGTCCTCTGGAACAAAGCTCATACTGATGCCCTTGCGGATTATCGCTCTGGGATCAAGTCCCTTTATACTGTCGCCGTCAAACTCAATATCGCCGTCGGTCATTTTGTCAAGACCTGCGATTATCTCGCAAAGCTCCTTCTGACCGCTTCCTGCTATACCTGCGACACCGAGTATCTCACCGCCGTATACGTCAAAGTTCACGTTATCAAGCACGTTTACGCCGTCTGTGTTTTTCTTCGTGAGATTTTTCACGGAAAGCATCGGCTTTGCGTTATAGCCACAGCACTGCGGACGCTCTATTTCAAGAGTTACCGCCTTGCCGACCATCATCTCGGTAAGCTGTTGGGGGGTGGTTTCACTCGTCTTTACCGTACCGATACATTCGCCCTTACGCAAAACGGTAACACGGTCGGAAATATCCATAACCTCCGCCATCTTATGAGTGATAATGATTATCGTACAGCCCTGCTCCTTCATCTTTCTGAGAATAGCAAACAGTGCGGTTATCTCCTGCGGAGTAAGCACCGCTGTAGGTTCGTCAAGAATAAGAACGTTTGCGCCTTGGTAGAACGCCTTCATTATCTCTACAGCCTGTTTTTCGCTGACAGACATATTGTATATCTTCTTGTCGGGGGTAACGTTAAGGCCGTATTTCTCGTTCAGCTTGTTCACATGATGAGCCATGCGCTTTTTCGATGTGACAAAATGCTTTATGTGACCCATTACCACGTTTTCTGCGGCGGTCATTACATCGACCAGCTTGAAGTGCTGATGTACCATACCGATGCCTGCCTTTATAGCGTCACCGGGAGAGCCGAAGTGCATCTTTTTACCGTCAATCGAGATAGTACCGCTGTCGGGCGTATATATGCCGCTGAGCATATTTACAAGGGTACTCTTGCCCGAACCGTTTTCGCCAAGCAGGGCAAGTATCTCGCCCTTGTATACGTCAACGGAAATATCCTTGTTTGCGTATACCGAGTCAAACGATTTGGTTATGTGTTCAAGTTTTATATAAGGGTCTGCCATATAACCTCCTTGAAAATAGCGATTTGTCTTTTTAAAACATCGCAGATATTCCGGTGCTTTAAAAAGACAAATCGGGCAGCCACTGAGGACTGCTCGTATTGTCTTTAATAGTCTTAAGATTCTGTGACCTGTAGATTATGCGGGGATAGTACCTGTTACACCCTTTACAAACCAGTTCATGTTCCAGATCTCGTCATCTGTCATCTTAACGCCGTCTTCAACCTTCTTGTTGCCTTCCTGATCGTAAAGAGGGCCTGTGAAGGGTTCGAGTGTGCCGTCAATGATAGCCTTCTTAGCTGCATCTACCTTTTCCTGTGTGCCTTCTGCGCAGAGGTCTGTCAGCTTGTCAAGGTATGTCATGTTAGCGGCAAGACCTTCCCAGTATGCACGGCTTGTCCATGTACCGTCCATAGCCTTCTTTACATCGTCTGTGTAGAATGTCTTCCAGTCGAAGCAAGCGGCTGTGAGGTAAGCCTTGGGAGCAGCGTCTGATGTGGGGAAGTTGTAGCCGATGCAGTATGCGCCCTTTTCTTCAGCGGCAACCTGAGGAGCTGTTGTATCCTGGTGCTGAGCGATTATGTCAACACCCTTGTTGAGAAGCTCAAGTGCTGCCTGCTTTTCAACGGTGGGGTCATACCATGTATCTGTGAATACTACTTCTACCTTAGCGTCGGGGTTTACAGACTGTACACCGAGTGTGAATGCGTTGATACCACGGATAACCTCGGGGATACCCTTAGCGGCAACATAACCGATGTAGTTCTTCTGTGTCTTCATACCTGCAACGATACCTGCAAGGTAACGAGCCTGATATACCTTACCGAAGTAGGTTGACATATTGTCTTCTCTCATATAGCCTGAGCAGTGAGCAAACTTTATCTCGGGATGCTCCTTTGCCATCTGGTCTGTACCTTCCATAAAGCCGAAGGAGTTAGAGTAGATGAGGTTGCAGCCTTCATCGATAAGTGTCTGGATAGCTTCCTTTGTGTCGGCAACGGTTTCGGGTACGTCCTCAACGTAGTAGGTCTTTACGCCCATAGCCTCAACTGCAAGTCTGCCTGCATCGTGAGCCTGTGTGTAACCGCCGTCGTTGATCTTGCCGATGTAAACAAAGCCTGCTACAACCTTGCTGTCATCCGTACCGCTTGTTGCGGCATTGCCGGAGCAGCCTGTGAGTCCTGCTGTAAGTGCGCAGGTTGCCGCCAGTAAAATGGCGATAAGTTTCTTTTTCATGTTTTTCCTCCCTATTAAAACAGTAAAAGATATATTAACGGCATTTTGCCGCTAAATACGGTTATTTACGGCTCAGTGTCTGAAAATACAGCCGCTGTCAACGCTCATCGAGTCAACTATTGCGAGCGATTCTACTCTGATGCCTTTCGAGCGGACAAGGTCTCCGCCCTTCTGGAAGCCCTTTTCTATAACGATACCTGCGCCTGCTATACTTGCGCCTGCGCCCTTTACTATGTCGATAAGACCGAGTAAAGCACAGCCGTTTGCAAGGAAGTCGTCGATTATAAGCACGTTGTCATCGGGCGACAGGAACTTCTTGCTGACTATTACGTTATATGTACGCTTGTGCGTAAAGCTCTCGATAGAGGTCGAATAAACCTCGCCGTCTATGTTTACGCTCTGCGCCTTCTTCGCAAATACGACAGGACATCCGAAATACTGCGCCGTAACGCACGCAATGCCGATGCCCGACGCTTCTATAGTCAGTATCTTGTTTATGCTCTTGTCTGGGAACAGTCTGCGGAACTCCTTGCCGATTTCGTTGTAAAGCTCAATATCCATCTGATGATTGAGAAAGCTGTCAACCTTGAGTACGTTTCCCTCTTTTACTATACCGTCCTTGTTTATGCGTTCTTCCAGTAACTGCATTTTACATTTCCTCCGTTTATTTCAGTAATTCACGTCCCATAAGCACGCCCATTACAGACGCCATCATAAGTCCTCTTGTCCAGCCGCTCGAGTCGCCTAAGCAATGCAGTCCCTTTACGTTCGTGTTGAAATGCTCGTCCATCTTTATACGGTTGCTGTAGAATTTAAGTTCGGGTGAATATAAAAGCGTTTCACGGCTTGCAAAACCGGGAACGACCATATCCACAGCCTTTATGAAATTGATTATATTTGTCATTGTACGGTAAGGCATAGCCGCCGTGATGTCGCCTGCAACCGCATCGGGCAGGGTGGGTCTTACGTTGGAGAAATTAAGTTCCTTCGGCCATGTACGCTTTCCGTCAAGAATATCGCCGTAACGCTGTACAAGAATGTGACCGTTACCGAGCATATTGGTAAGCTCGCCGACCTTCTTCGCATATTCGATAGGCTGGTTGAACGGTACGCTGAAATTGTGCGAGCAAAGTATAGCAAGGTTTGTGTTGTTGCTCTTAAGCTCTTTATATGAGTGACCGTTTACAACGGCTAAATCGTTGTCGTAGTTTTCCTGACTCACAAATCCGCCGGGGTTCTGGCAGAATGTACGCACCTTGTTCTTAAACGGCAGAGGATAGCCGATGAGCTTTGACTCGTAAAGGACGGCGTTTATCTCCTCCATTACCTCGTTTCTGACTTCCACTCTTACGCCGATGTCAACAGTACCCGGTGTATGCTCTACATTATGCGCCTCGCAGGTCTTTTCGAGCCAGTCTGCACCCTTACGGCCTGTTGCGACTACTATCTCGTCGCCGTATATGGTTTCCTGTTCGCCGCCGTCACGGGCATTTGAAATGATAACGCCCTTACATACGCCGTCTTCTATTATAATATCCTCGCAGTTCTTGCCGAACAGCACCTCAACGCCGCTTTCGATAAGATACTTTTCTATCTTGAAATAAAGCTCGTGCGCCATTTCCGTTCCTAAGTGGCGGATAGGACAGTCAACCAGCTTCAGGTTTGCGTTTATGGCTTTCTTCCTTATATCTCTTATCTTGTCGGGGTCGCTTACGCCCTCAACGTGCTTATCCGCACCGAATTCAAGATATATCTTGTCTGTGTAGTCGATGGTTTCCTGTGCAAGCTCCTCACCGATAAGCTCGGGGAGCGTTCCGCCGACCTCGCACGACAGCGACAGCTTGCCGTCCGAGAATGCGCCCGCACCCGAAAAGCCCGTTGTGATATGGCAGTAGGGCTTACAGTTCATACAGTGCTTTGTTTTTGCCTTAGGACAACTCCTTTTCTCTACCGAAGCGCCCTTTTCGATTATCAGAATTTTTTTGTCTGAGCCGTTTCTGACCATTTCAATTGCGGTGAAGATGCCCGCAGGTCCCGCTCCTACAATTACTACATCGTATTTCAATTACTTTTCTCGCCTTTCCGCTTTGCAACAATAAGGCGTTTTACCGCTCCTTTGCAGAAAAACACCGAATTACACCAATATAATTATTTTGACACAATTCGAGCCTAAAGTCAATATCAAACCGACACAAAAATGAACTTTTGTGAATAATTTTTATGCCGCTTCCGGTAAAGCAGAGAATATAATACAGTTTGCGAAAGAATAAACATACTTTACCGATACAACGAACAGTTGTTCAATGCGTATATCCCTATTCTATTATCTGCAATAATTATACGGAAATTATATCCGAAGACTGACAAAAGCAATTTTTACACAAAAACACTTGACATCAGTCCGAAATCGGATTATAATATCTCACAGTCCGATTTCGGACTTAAACATTTGCCGACAAGGAGAATCAGCTTGGATAACAAAAGCAACAGAAAAAAACTGTATGAATATAACAATGTACTGAAATCAATAGATGATTGCTACAGAAATATAGCAAAGCGCTACGGTTTTTCGGAAGCGGCTTTCTGGACACTGTACACACTGCGTATGGAGCCGGGCAACATAACGCAGAGCGATGTCTGCACTGTGCTGTATCAGCCTAAGCAGACGGTGAACTCCGCACTGAAAAAGCTCGAAAGCGAGGGCTATATAACGCTTACTCCGGCAGGTGCGCACACAAAGAATATCAGCCTTACAAAAAGCGGAACAAAGCTGTGCGAACAGACTGTAGATAAGGTGATAGAGGCGGAATGCGCCGCACTCGGCAATATGACAGATGAAGAAACCGAGAATATGACTGCGCTTATGAAGCTGTACAGCGTACTTCTTAAAAGTCAGACGGCGAAAATATAAAGATACAAAAGGAGAACAAAGGAACAATGAGTAAGATAAAACTTTCAGACCACTTTACTGTGGGACGGCTTTTCAGGTTTGTACTGCCGTCGGTGGCTATGATGGTGTTTATATCCATATACGGCGTTGTTGACGGCTTTTTCGTATCTAATTTTGCCGGCAAGACCTCTTTCGCATCTATCAATCTTATAATGCCGTTTGTAATGATACTCGGCGGTGTGGGCTTTATGGTAGGCACGGGCGGAACGGCGCTTGTTTCTCAGAAGCTCGGTGAGGGTGACGAAAAGACAGCAAAACGCTATTTCACAATGATGATAATGCTGACGGTGATACTCGGTGCGGCACTCACAACATTCGGCCTTATCTTTACCGAAAACGTTGCGGTGTTCTTCGGTGCAACTCCCGAAATGCTGGGCGACTGTGTGCTTTACGGCAGAATAGTAATCTCCTTTACAACGGCTTTTATGCTCCAGAACGTATTCCAGAGCTTTTTTATTGCCGCCGAGAAGCCGAAGCTCGGACTTATTTCAACTATTATGGCAGGCTGTACGAATATCATACTTGACGCTGTATTTGTAGGTCTTATGGACTTTGGCGTTGCAGGTGCGGCATTTGCTACGGGCATCAGCGAATGTGTCGGCGGAATATTCCCTCTTATCTACTTTCTCCGTCCGAACTCAAGCATACTGCGTCTTACTAAGACAAGGCTTGAGATAAGACCGCTCCTGCGTGCCTGTGCGAACGGTTCATCGGAACTTATGTCGAGCATTTCCTCATCGGTCGTAAGTATAATCTACAACTTCCAGCTTATGAAATATATAGGCGAAAACGGCGTTTCGACCTTTGGCGTAATGATGTATGTGCAGTTTATTTTCATAGCGATATTTGTCGGATATGCTATCGGATGCGCACCCGTGATAGGCTTCAACTACGGAGCGCAGAACCGTTATGAACTGAACAATATGCTCAAAAAGAGCCTTTGCTTTGCGGCAATAGCGGGAGTTACGCTTGTCGCATTGTCGGCGGTGCTTGCAAGCCCTCTCGCAAAGATATTTGTCGGCTATGACGCAGAGCTTTACGAGCAGACACGTCACGCTTTCAGGATATTCTCGCTGTGCTTTTTACTTGCAGGCTTCAATATATTCACCTCATCGTTCTTCACCGCACTCGGAAACGGCGCTATTTCTGCGGCTGTGTCGTTTATGAGAACGCTTATATTCCAGGTTTCAAGCATACTTATACTGCCCCTTATTTTCGATGTTGACGGTATATGGATGGCAAATGTTGTTGCGGAATTTTTCGCTTTCCTGCTGTCGCTGATGTTCCTTATCGTAAAGAGGAAGAAGTACGGATACTGGCAGAAGAATGTTGCTTTGCCGGTTGAACCGGAATCGGCAATGACAAACAAAAACGCAGATTAAGCGGTTATATAAAGCAATATAAAACGGCGGCTCGGTAGTGTTACCGGGCCGCCGATACTTTTATATCCGTTATCCGAACTTACTTCCTCCCATTCAGCCCGAACTTCCTTGTATACGCATCAAAGTCAACATAGCAGTGATCCATATCAACATCGCCGTCGATTCCGCTGATACTGCCCTCCCACGAATACTGCCACAGGAAATATGTTCCGCTGTATGCAGGCTTGTCGGTGTCAACGTGAGCCACCCACACGGGATACTTTGAAAGCGCCGTCATATCAAGGTAGCTGTTGAAAAACGAAGCGTAGGAATATACGACAGGCAGATAGCCTGCGTTTGCTATCTCCTCGCAGAACGCTTCCGTCATTGCGGTGAGGGTCTGCTTTGAATAGCCGTTCTTTACATACCACTGATCCTCTATATCAAATACTACGGGGTAGCTTATCTCATAGCCGGAAATAAGGCTGAGTACGAATTTAGCCTCATCTCTCGCTTCTTCGACCGTTTCGGCATAGCAGTAGTGATACACTCCGGCAGGAATGCCGTTTTGCATAGCGCCTTTCATGTTTTCGTGAAAATATGTATCGCTTGTCATAGGGTAATCGTCGCTTATTCTGCCACGGCTTGAACGTATCATAGCAAAGTCGATGCCCGAACTTTTAACCTTTGCCCAGTCTATCGTGTCGCCCTGCGCCCACGAAACGTCAATTCCCGTCAGTGCGTCTGTTGTATACAGCGATATAGTTTCGACAGACATCGCCGAGTTGTCATAAGCTCTGCGGTTGTCGGTGACGCTGCCGTTTTCGCTGTTTGTGAACATACCCTTCAGCGTATATGAACAATCGTTTCCGAGCGTCATAGCGCCTGTGTTTATGACCTGCGCATTGTTTCTTATCTCCAGCTTTCCGCCGATATAGCTTTTTGCATTGAAGCGTGCAGTGCCTGTCACACCTATCTCGCCGTAGGAGGTAAAGTCCGAATTCACATCAAGAGTGCCTGCAAATGCCGTCTGTGCCGTATCGGAAAGCAGTGTAACGCCCGACAGCGAAACCGCAGATCTTCCGCTCGCAGACATCGTACCGTCAATATCCAGAGCAGAACCGCCGTAGGTATTGAGCGTGCCGTTTATTATAAGCGATGCGCCGTTATCCGCAACAAGTCTGCCCTTTATATCAAGGGTAATACCGTATGGTACGGTAACGGAGGTTCCGCTGAGCAGTACCATCACCGTACCTGCCGGTACAGTAAGGCTTTTGCCGAGTGTTATATTGCTTTTTATGTAATAGGTTCTGTCCGCCGCAAGCACGGAGGTGCCGTCCCAGGTGTAAGGGTCAGCCGCCGCCGCAACCGGAAGCGACACGGAACATAATATGAACAATGCCGACAGAAAACCGGCGATTATCCGTTTTCTTAATTTCATTTGCTTTTCCTTTCGGATTATCTCAGCTGTTTTGTTTACCGGATACTTATCCAAAATAATTATGTCATATTCCGCACCGTTTGTCAATATTCACGGCGGTGCGACAATTCCCGACGTTACATTTTTCGTCATTCCGACAGTATTCCCCGTCCTTATTTGTACACAGTTACAATATATTAAGCACGATGCGTTATTGACAGTACCGTAAAAAAGGATTATAATTTCTATATCTATGGGCTTTGCCCGAACAAAATTAAACAATGTTGTACGGTAGAATATATGAACAAATATGTAAGAAATATGACGCAGGGAAGTGAGCTCAGGCACATACTCCTGTTCACTCTTCCCTTGCTTGCGGGAAATCTGTTCCAGCAGTTTTATAATATAGTCGATTCGGTAATAGTCGGACGTTATCTCGGTCACGAGGCACTGGCGGCGGTCGGTGCGACAGGCTCGATAACGTTCCTGTTTTACACGCTGTGCAACGGCCTTTCGGCAGGTGCGGGAATACTGATAGCGCAGAGCTTCGGCGCAGGACGGCACGACGATGTAAAGCGTTTTATCGCAAACTCGGCTTATGCGCTCGGCTTTGTAGGGCTGGGGCTGACGATTATTTCGGTAGCCTTTGCGCATCTTCTTTTGCAGATGCTCGACACTCCGCAGAACATACTTGCAAACGCTGCGGACTATATGCGCACAGCCTGTGCGGGAACTATAGCCGTTGCCGCTTACAACTGGATAAACTCGGTACTTCGTGCACTCGGCGACTCAAAGACGCCGCTGTATTTCCTGATCGTTGCAAGCGTACTTAATGTCGGACTTGATCTGCTTTTTGTAATGGTGTTCGGTATGGGCGTTGTAGGTGCGGCGCTCGCTACAGTTATCGCACAGGGAGTTTCCGCTGTCGGAAGTATTTTGTTTGCGGTAAAGAAAAACGAATATTTCCGTTTGAAAAAAGAACATCTGAAATTACGCAAAGAGCATTTTATGCGCTGTATGAAGACAGGTACTCCCATAGCGCTTCAGAATGCCCTCGTTTCTGTATCAATGATCTCACTCCAGAAAACTGCCAACTCATTCGGTGATATAGTAGTTGCGGCATACACCGCTACAATGCGTGTTGAACAGCTGATACAGCAACCGTTCAATTCGCTCGGCACGGCACTTTCGACTTTTGCCGGTCAGAATGTCGGAGCGGCAAAGCCGGACAGGGTGGTAAAAGGCTATCACCGTTCAATGCTTATTTCAACGGCTTTCGGTCTTCTTATGCTCGGTGTATTCGCTCTTACAAGCAACTATATTGTCGGTTTCTTCGTTGAAGAACCGCAGGTTATTGAAATAGGTGCAAAGGCACTCCTACTGTCCGCCTGCTTCTATGTACCGCTTGGCTTTATTCATACAACAAGAGGTCTTTTAAACGGCGCAGGCGATGTCGGATTTGCATTTCTCAACGGTCTTGCCGAGGTAATCGGAAGAATAGGCTTTGCTGCAATTCTTGTCAATATCTCCGGTGTAGGAATGTGGGCAGTATGGACAACGACCTGTCTTACATGGGTGCTGACCGCTGTAATGTGTCTTGTGCGATACAAGGGCGGCAAATGGCGGAAAAAATGTCTTGTTGATATTGAAGCCGCAGAAACGGAGGTAATTCATGCTGAGCAATAAAACGCAAACCGAAAAAAGCGAAACGTTTCTGTTGGCGCACGCATTGTTATTGTTTGTGCTGTCACTGCTTGTCGGTGTTCAGGGTGTATTCGAGATAATCGACTATATGCCGCACATTATATCGGCAGGCTGTATAAACTGCGGAGCGTATGCGGCATCTATACCGTCTACTCTTATAATGTATCTGTGGTTTTCTGTTTCTGTAGCGGTCTTTTATTACAGGGAAAGCAGAAAAATGTTCACCCTTATCCCCTATATGTGCATTATAGGCATAGCGCCGAGCCTTGTGTATGACTTGTCGTTCATATCGGAAAACGGCTTTGTTTCCGGCGGAGAATATAATGTAACGCTGTATCTTATTATGGATATATTTCTTCTTCTGGACTCGATAGTTATGATACAGCTTGTCCGTGGCACAATGACAAGAAAAACCGCTATGGTTTGCCCGGCAATATATCTCATAACCGGGCTTATATACTTTTCGAGCGTTTTTGTATTTTACGGCTCGGTCGAAAGAACTAATTTTATGGGATATTATTTCTGCAACAGCGTGACGAATATCGTATTTTCGCTGTCGCTGTTCCGCTTTGTAGATGTGTTGTATCCTGCAAGAAAAAAAGGAGCAGAAGATGGAGAATAAGTACATAGCGCTTACATTTGACGACGGACCGAACACGGTCACAACCCCGCAGGTGCTTGAAATGCTGAAAAAGCATAACGTTACGGGCAGCTTTTTCCTTGTAGGCGATAACATAAACGAGGAAAGCGCAAAGGTAGCCCGTGAATGCTTTGAGTACGGCTGTGAAATATGCAATCACAGCAGAACCCACAGCGCAATGACTCAGCAGTCGAGCGAAGAAATAAAAGCCGAGATTGAATATACAAATGAAAAGATAAAGCAGATAACCGGCGGTGTCGAGCCCAAATTCTTCCGTCCGCCGTATATTGCACTCTGCGACAGTATGTATGACGATATACCGCTGACTTTTATCTGCGGCGCAGGTGCAGAAGACTGGAACGATGAAATATCAGCCGAAGAACGCAGTAAGCGTATTATTGAGCAAGCTTGCAACGGTATGATAATACTGCTTCACGATATGGAGGGCAATTTCCGCACGGTACAGGCGCTTGACACGATAATCCCGGAGCTTAAAAGGCAGGGATATACGTTTGTGACGGTAAGCGATCTTTTTGCAAAGTGCGGTGTAACGCCAAGAAGCAGAACAATCTATTCAAATGTGCTGCCAGATTAAAAAATCTGCGCAAAACACTTGACAATCCGATTTCAATATGATATAATAATCACGCTGTTCTAAAGACAGCAGGTCGGTTTTCCGCTAAAGAGCTTTTGCTCACCTGCCGAGGAATGGGAAGAATACTGAATTTTCTGCCCTTTTCTGTCTTACAGAGGAGGGCATTTTTTAAAAATGTTTTTCCTTTTTACGAACAGTAAATCACGAAAGGAGAAAACAATATGCCTAGTGAGAAAGTTTTACAGGTAAAGCAGAATTACGTTGCTGAACTCGCTGAAAAGCTCAAGAAGTCCGCTTGCGGTGTACTCGTTGATTACAGCGGTATCACAGTTGCCGATGACACAGTTCTGAGAAAGGAACTTCGTGAGGCAGGTATCGACTACTTTGTAGTTAAGAACACACTTTTAAAGCGTGCGGCTGAGATTGCAGGCGTTGAGGGTATTGAAGATGTTCTCGAAGGAACAACAGCTCTCGCACTCGCAGAGGAAGATATCGTAACTGCTCCTAAGATCCTGTTCAAGCAGGAAGAAGCAAGCAACGGCTCATTCTCAATAAAGAAGGGCTTCGTTGACGGCAAGGGCATCAGCAAGGACGAAGTTGTTGCATACGCAAAGCTTCCTACAAAGGAAACACTGCTTGCACAGCTGGTATTTATGCTTCAGTCCCCTATCCAGAAGCTTGCTATCGCTGTAAGCGAAATCGAGAAGAAGCAGTCCGAATCAGCAGAATAATTTCTGTACGGACGAAAGCGGCAGTCGCATAAGCACAGCCGTAACACAAACAATGAAAACATATTAACGGAGGATAATTAAAATGGCTTCAGAGAAAATTTTAGCTATGATTGAAGAAGTAAAGGGCTTATCAGTATTAGAGCTCAACGAGCTCGTTAAGGCTCTCGAAGAAGAATTCGGTGTATCTGCAGCAGCAGTTTCAGTAGCAGGCCCCGCAGCAGGCGGCGCAGCAGCAGCTGAAGAAAAGACAGAATTTGACGTAGTTCTCGCATCATTCGGTGATGCTAAGATGGCTGTTATCAAGGCAGTTAAGGACGTTTGCGGTCTTGGTCTGAAGGAAGCTAAGGAGCTTGTTGAAGCTGCTCCTAAGGCTATCAAGGAAGGCGCTTCTAAGGCTGAAGCTGAGGAAATCAAGGCTAAGCTCGAAGAGGCTGGCGCTAAGGTTGAACTCAAGTAAGTTCTGCGCTATAGACGCTTTTTCAAAGGACGGGTTTTTACCCGTCCTTTTTCTTTTACGGCAGGCACAAGTCTGTCGTAATTTTTTGGAAAAATTTTAAAAAAAGTTGAGGGCGAAAGCCGTTATAACTACAGTACGATAATGGTACGCAAGGACCTTGTAAAGAGCAGTAAGCCCAAGGTTATGCTCGGAGATACTTTCTATAATGTCGGATGTTTATACAACGAAGAAAAATTCAGCATGGTATTAAAGGATGATAACGGACAGCTGATTAAAAACCAGACGGTTTATTTCTATCACCTTGATGATATTGATGCCGCTAAGGATAACGATAAACTTGAATGTACATCAGACCTTTCGTATTCGCTTTATTATTGCATAGCACAAACAGATTCAAACGGCAGAGTACAGCTTACAACAGCACTGTATACAGGCAAGAATATGTTCGCATTCCCCAAGGCGTCCGATGAAGAATACGTCATGAAATACGACAGATTTTACGAGGTAAAGGCGGACGATACGACTCCACGCCTTATATCAAAAATCCCGATGAGCGAATAAACAAAGTAATTTCTTCCGCATAACAAATCCCCCGTTCTCTTTCGGAGAGCGGGGGGATTTCAGTATCGGTATAATCAGTATTGCAATTTTGTTTATTCGGCAAAATCACAGAAGAGCCGGTAATCAAACGTGTTCGATACATTAATTACGTAATCCTGCATAACCCTTGCAATCGCAACAACTGTCAACGCAAGATAAAAGCGGAGCGCCGAAACGCTCCGCTGAAATTTATTGCTTTTTCTTGATCTGCGACTGAGGGGCTGAACTGCAACCGTGGCACTGAGCACAGTGTCCGCTGCAACCGCCTACGCAACCTCCGCATGAGAACTTGCCTTTTTTCTTGTCGCTGATAAGCTTGTGAATGATCAGTATGACCACTGCAAGTAATATTACCGCTACAATTATCGAACCTACGATAGGATCCATAAAGATCACTCCTTTTTATTTCTGAAACAGAATCTTACTTTGAAACCTTAACCTTAACGCCGAGCTTCTTGCTCTCCTTGTAAGGACGAACGAGAAGGTAGATAAGAGCGGCAAGGAGAAGAACTGCAACGATAAGACCGATTATATCACCTGCGCCTGCAAGAGCACCTGTGAACAGCTTACCGAAGTAGTTGATCATAAGAGCGATTACATAAGCGAAACCGCACTCATAACCGATTGCAAACCAGAACCACTTAGCGTTGTTCATTTCACGTTTGATAGCACCCATAGCTGCGAAGCAAGGAGCGCAGAGGAGGTTGAATACGAGGAATGACATACCGGTTACTGTTGTGAAGCTTGCTGCAAGTGTCTGCCATACAGTAGCGTCGCCGCTTCCGTAGAGGATACCCATTGTTGCAACGATGTTTTCCTTTGCAACAAGACCTGTAACAGTCGCAACAGTTGCCTGCCAGTTGCCCCAGCCAAGAGGAGCGAATATCCAGCAGATTGCCTTACCGATGTTAGCTAAGATACTGCAATCCATCTGTTCTTCTGTGAGCATTGTAAATGCACCGTCTACCCAACCGAAGAATGATGTGAACCAAACTACGATAGTTGAAAGAAGGATGATTGTACCTGCCTTCTTGATGAATGACCAGCCACGCTCCCACATTGAACGCAGTACGTTGCCGACTGTAGGAATGTGGTATGTAGGAAGTTCCATTACGAACGGAGCAGGATCGCCTGCGAACATCTTTGTCTTTTTAAGAATGATACCTGAAACAATGATTGCCGCCATACCTAAGAAGTATGCGCCTGTTGCGATCCAGGGTGAACCACCGAAGATAGCACCTGCAATCATTGCTATGAACGGCTGCTTAGCGCCGCAGGGGATAAATGTTGTTGTCATAATCGTCATACGACGGTCACGTTCATTTTCAATTGTTCTTGATGCCATGATACCGGGGATACCGCAACCTGTACCAACAAGGATCGGTATGAATGACTTACCGGAAAGACCGAACTTTCTGAAGATACGGTCGAGAACGAATGCGATACGAGCCATATAACCGCAAGCTTCAAGAATAGCAAGCAGAATGAACAGTACGAGCATCTGAGGTACGAAGCCAAGGACTGCACCTACACCGGCGATGATACCGTCAAGGATAAGACCCTTTAACCAATCAACGCAGTTAACAGCGTCAAGACCCTGTTCAACAAGTACGGGGATACCGGGTACCCAAACACCGTAGTTAGCGGGATCGGGCTCTTCAAATGCTTCTTCGCCGCCGTCTTCAAAATACTTTACAGCGTCGAGATATGTGATACCGAGTGTTGAATCTTCATCAGCGTCAGCAGGAATTTCACTGTAGTAAACTGTAACCTGGCTTACTTCAAGTGTTTCCTCATCTTCAACGTCAATCTGAACTGAGGGGTTTTCGCCTTCGGGCTTGTATGCCTTGAGTGTTGCAAGGGCAGCAGCTGCGTCGAAGTCATCACCGTCAGCTTCGATCTTGTCTGCAAGGCTTACTTCTTCAGTTTCGCCGTCATCATTTGTTGCTTCAAATGTAACGAAACCGTCAATTGCGTTCATAGCGTCTGAGTAAGCGCCTGAAGCGTCTTCATAATCGGCAGAACCTATGCTGAATAAGTGCCAGCCGTCACCGAACAGTCCGTCGTTAGCCCAGTCTGTTGCGGCTGTACCTACTGTTACCATTGAAATATAGTAAACGAGGAACATGATTACAGCGAATATCGGGAGAGCTGCGAAACGGTTTGTAACAACCTTATCGATCTTATCCGAAGTTGTCAGCTTACCTGCTGATTTCTTCTTGTAGCAACCCTTGATGATCTCTGCTATGTAAACATATCTTTCGTTTGTGATAATGCTTTCTGCGTCGTCGTCAAGTTCTTTTTCAACGTTCTTGATATCTTCGTCGATGTGAGCTATTACAGCGTTGTCAAGGTTCAGTTTTTCGATAACCTTGTCGTCACGCTCGAAGAGCTTGATAGCGTACCATCTCTGCTGTTCTTCGGGCATATTGTGTACAGCGGCTTCTTCAATGTGTGCAATCGTGTGTTCAACAGGACCTGAGAATGTGTGCATAGGAACTGTCTTGCCGTTCTTTGCAGCTTCTACAGCGGCGTCAGCGGCTTCCTTGATACCTGTGCCTTTAAGAGCTGAGATTTCAACTACTTTACATCCGAGTTCTCTTGAAAGCTCTTCAATATTGATCTTATCGCCGTTCTTCTTTACGATATCCATCATGTTGATGGCAACTACAACAGGAATGCCAAGCTCTGTCAGCTGTGTTGTAAGGTAAAGGTTTCTTTCAAGGTTTGTACCGTCGATGATATTCAGTATAGCATCGGGGCGTTCTTCGATAAGGTAGTTTCTTGCAACTACTTCTTCAAGTGTGTAGGGTGACAGTGAATAGATACCGGGTAAGTCGGTAATTACTACGCCGTCGCTCTTCTTGAGCTTACCCTCTTTCTTTTCAACGGTAACACCGGGCCAGTTACCAACGAACTGGTTTGAACCCGTCAGAGCGTTGAACAATGTGGTTTTGCCGCAGTTAGGGTTACCTGCGAGCGCAATCTTTAAACTCATCGGGAAAAATCCTCTCTTTCATCAAAGCATAAAAGGCTTAGTATTCACTAATCTTTTAAGTTTATTTACTGAAACAAATTCTGAAAAGCAGAGATTATTCAACCTCTACCATTTCGGCATCGGCTTTTCTGAGTGAAAGCTCATAGCCTCTGACTGTTACTTCAACGGGATCGCCTAAAGGCGCTACCTTACGGACATAAACTTCTACGCCCTTTGTAAGACCCATATCCATGATTCTGCGCTTGATTGCGCCTTCACCGTGAAGCTTGACCACTTTAACGGTTTCGCCGACGGTTGCCTGTCTTAATGTCTTCATGAGTTACCTCCTCTATATTAAGAATCATATCATGATTCTTTGTGCCATTTCCTTGCTTATCGCAACTCTTGCCTCTTTTACATTTACGATAAGGTTTCCGTTTACGGTTGTAACAACCTTTACGTTACCGCCGACAACAAAGCCTAAGTTCTCAAGATGTTTCTTGACCTCGGGACTTCCGCCGATTTTCTTTATGATATTTTCTTCACCCTCAGATGCGAGTACGAGCGGCATCATATAACGTCATCCTCTCTTTTGTCCTGCATAGTTTGTACTAACCTTATTAGAGCTTGCTAACCATATTAGCAACTGCTAATCAAATTAGAATCTGCTAACTTTACCTTTAAATAAAAGGTTAGCACTTGCTAACAAAAAATATTTTACTCATAGTAGGGCAGTTTGTCAACCAAAATTGAATTTGCAAAACTCAATTACAAAAAGTTTGTTTATTCTAACTTAAATTGTTAGCACAATCTAACCTGTCGTTTGTGAAAATTTCCGAATGCGTATTTACAAGTGCTGTAATTTTATCCGCAAATTTGTCTTTATGGTATTTCCGATAAGATTTGCCGCAGAAATTCATATATAATATGTAACGGGCGGTGCCAATCAAAATTTACTCTGATTTTAGTTTATTAGCCTAAAAATTAAGTAAAAATTTTAACAAAAACTCTTGCATTTAAAAAACGGTTATGATATACTTAATACAAAGAGCGTATTACGCTTCTTAACGGAAATATGACATTATCAAGGAGAATCAAGTATGAACGTAAAAGTTATCAACGGTACATCTTTACCGAACATTCCCTGGCAGGATCGTCCCGCAGGTTGTAAGGACGTTATCTGGCGTGCAGATAACAACCCCATAATCCCCCGTGACCTTCTTCCTACAAGCAACTCAATCTTCAACAGCGCAGTTGTTCCTTTCGAGAGCGAAAAGGGCAAGTTCGCAGGCGTTTTCCGTGTTGACGACAAGGAAAGAAACATGGCTATCCACGCAGGTTTCTCTGAGGACGGCGTACACTGGAACATCAACGAAGAAAAGGTTGAATGGATAAACGACGATCCCGAAACAGCAGAAGCTAACCCCTGGCAGTACGGTTACGACCCCAGATGCGTATGGATCGAAGACAGATTCTGGATCACATGGTGCAACGCTTACGGCTGGAAGCCTACAATCGGTGTGGGCTGGACAAAGGACTTCAAGGAGTTCCACCAGTGCGAAAATGCATTCCTTCCCTTTAACAGAAACGGTGTTCTGTTCCCCCGTAAGATAAACGGCAAGTACGTTATGTTCAGCCGTCCTTCAGACAGCGGTCACACACCTTTCGGCGATATGTACCTTTCACAGTCTCCCGATATGAAGTATTGGGGCGAGCACAGACACGTTATGGCTCCCATGAAGGGTTGGGAATCACTCAAGATCGGTGCAGGTCCTATCCCGATCGAAACAAGCGAAGGCTGGCTGGTATTCTACCACGGCGTTCTCCAGAGCTGCAACGGTTATGTATACAGCTTCTCAGCTGCTATCCTCGACATCGACAAGCCCTGGAAGGTTAAGTATCGTTGCGCTGAGTACCTCCTCAACCCCAGAGAGTACTATGAGTGCGTAGGCGACGTTCAGAACGTTACATTCCCCTGCGCAGCACTCTGCGATGCTGATACAGGCAGAATTGCTATCTACTACGGTTGTGCTGATACTTGCGTAAGCATGGCATTCACAACTGTTGATGAAGTTGTAGATTACGTTAAGAAGCACAGCAGTGTCTGATTGACCTATAAAGTATAAAATTATCCCCTCCGCAAAAGCGGAGGGGATTTTTGCGTATATATAACGTTTTGAATTTGTTGTTTAAATACCGAGCATTGCTTTTTCTTCGGCGTTAAGTCTTGAGGTGTACACTTTATAACCCTCTTCACCGTAGCTGTTCAGAACTATGTCCATTACTTCACGGAAGATATATTGCCTTGCTTTATCAAAACTCAGGAACAGCTTTTTATCAAGTGTTTCGCCGTTCAGCGTGTGACAGCAAACATAAACCGGATATACGCATTTTGCCGTTACCGTAAAATGTTCACTGTAACAATCGCCCGTGAACGAGTACACAGGCGGAATATCAAGCTCCCGGAAACGTTCTCCGAGAGCTTTTAATTTTTCAGGTACACGTTTGTGCCTGCGTTGCTTTGCGTTATCCGCACAGGCAAATTCACGGTGCATACTTCTGTCTGAAATATGATTTTTGTAAATCTGAATTATCACACAAATCAGTGCCGCAACCGCAATAGCTGAACCGATGATCAGCAGAACAGTGCCTATAGGAGAATCGGTTATCTGAGAATTGTTCATATTGTCACCCTGAATTATTGGTGTGTGTTTGTGGTTGTTGAAGTACTGCTTATCGTTGTTGAACTTGTGCTGTTATTGTTTACGGGAACAGTGTAATCCTGCGGTTGAATCGGTGCTCCGCAGTGAGGGCAGGCGTTACAGCTGCCTACTGTATAAACACCGCCGCAGTATTCGCATGAAGCCTGTTTCATTGTGACGGACTGCGGTTGCGGTGCAGTCTGCTGAGGAGGAGCATAGTAGCCGTCAAGCGGTACTTCCTTAGCTCCCTTGTATTTATTTGCACCGGGGCGGAAGAATACCATGAAGAATGCGTGGAAGCATACGAATATGAGTATGAATAAACCGATGCCGAACATTTCACCCTCAAACTTAAAGCTCATTACAGTAGGGGTAAGTGCATTAAAGCTGTCGGTTATAGCGTCATTTACAGATGTTCCTTCGATAAGCAACCGCTTGTGCAGGTCGTTTGTAAAGTCGTATGCTACCGATGAAGTGATAATGTCGTCGGTATCGTCGCCCTGCATACCCTCCCAGTACCAGTTGTTGAATTCGTCATCGGGATCTTCGGGCTGTGAGTATACGATAAGCCAGTGTTTTTCGTCATAGAAATTATTTACATAAAGCTCGTAAGCGTATTTTTCGAGATTTGTGTAATTATCTTCCCAGTCGGAATTGTAAACCGTCATTACGGCAGGTGCGATTCCGGTTGCGTTGAAGAAATCTTCAAGTGCGTCATTGAGTTTTGAAGTATTTCCAAGAACATGAGCGTTGTCCTGTACAATTATCTGTGAGTTGTAATCCACTTTCAGCTTTTTCGGCATACTGAATGCAGAAACCAGCATTAATACTGCTGACAGAACAAACGGGATATATACTATAAGCAAGAGAAATCTGAGCTTACTCGGACCTTTCGATAAGTCCGTATCGGAGTAAACATAGTTCGGAACTCCGTTTGTATAGTATACAAATCTTCTTGCACCGGGGAAATATGTACGGCTTGTTCTTATTCTGCTTGAATTTCCGCCCGATGATGAATGATGCGATGAGCTGTGTGAGGAAGAGTGGTGACTTCCGCCTCCGTGTGATCCTCCGCCTGATGAGTGTGGCATAATCTACCTTCTTTCATATAACCTTTGATATTATTCTACCATAAATTCAGCGTCAAATCAAGATATAAAGCGGTTCGGATAAGCGGCTGAAAATTGTAAAACAACGGGAGAAGAAATGTAAAGTCGTGTGCCGCAAGTGTAAAATTGATACTGAAAATGGCTTTATTATGCGAAAAATCAGACTTTACAAAAACTTTACCGACATTATACCATTCCTTGCTTTAATGTAAAGCGTGTTCTGACTATAATATGAAATGTAGTCGGGAGGAACACCGAACGACAGATAAAAATTGTACATAAACATTATGGAGTATCAGAAACTCCGGGGGAGAACCCCTTCAGAAAGGAAAACAACATGAACAAGAAGTTAATATCACTTATCGCAGGCGTAGCAATAGTTGCTACAGCAACAGGCTGTTCAAATGCCGCAACAAGCAGCACAACAGGCACAAGCTCAACAGCAGTCAATTCATCTGCATCTGACACAACAAAGGCTGACGATTCTTCAGCAGACGCTTCTGCAACAGAAGAACTCAGCGGCACACTGTCAATGAACGGTTCTACATCAATGGAAAAGGTTATCAAGGCAGTTAACGGTGCATTCATGGAAAAGAATAAGGGTGTTACAGTTAACTTAAACCTCACAGGTTCAGGCACAGGTATTCAGGAAGCTTCAGAAGGCAAGTGCGACATCGGTAACTCTTCAAGAAAGCTTAAGGATGACGAGGCTGAAAAGCTTGACGCTACAGTAATCGGTCTTGACGGTATTGCTCTTGTAGTTAACCCTGCAAACAAGCTCGAAGACATCACACTTGAGGATCTCGCAAAGGTTTACTCAGGCGAAATCACAAACTGGAAGGATCTCGGCGGTGACGACAAGGCAATCGTAGTAATCGGCCGTGAGGACGGTTCAGGTACAAGAGATGGTTTCGAGTCAATCGTAATGGGCGACAAGCAGCCTCAGTACGCACAGGAACTTGAGTCAACAGGTTCAGTAATCAACGCAGTTGCAACAACAGACGGTGCAATCGGTTACGCTTCACTCGCAAACGTTGACGAAACAGTAAAGGCTCTCAAGATCGGCGGCGTTGAAGCTACAGAAGAGAACGTAAAGAGCGGCGCATACGAAGTACAGAGACCTTTCATCTGCGCAACACTCAAGGGCTCAGACAACAAGCTCGTTAAGGCTTACCTCGACTTCATTCTTTCGGAAGAAGGTCAGGCTCTCGTACTCGCACAGGGTTCAGTTCCCGTAAAGTAATTACGAAAACGCATTAAGTTGATAATTCCTATACAGTAAAAGCTTTTCCGGTAGCAATCCGTTACCGGAATTTGCTGTATAAGATTATATGTCCTGAAAGGATGGTTTACTTGGAAAAGACAAGCGACGCGATTGTTGCGGTAGGCTCGGTTGGAAAGCAGAAATCTGCAATCAGAAGCAAGAAATCGGGATTTACAAACGTTACGGAACGTGTTATGAAGTACATATTTACTGCGTGCGGAATTACAGCCGTAGCGTGCGTCCTGATGATAACAATATATATGATAATATCGGGTGCCCCTGCGATAGGAAAAATCGGTATAACTGACTTTCTGTTCGGCGATACATGGTATGCAAAGAAAGAACAGTTCGGTATACTGCCGCTGATACTTACATCGATTTTCGGTACTCTCGGTGCGATAGTGATCGGTGTGCCGATAGGACTTCTTACAGCGGTGTTCCTGTCAGAGCTTGCTCCCAAGGCTTTAAAGAATATCGTAAAGCCGGCGGTTGAGCTCCTTGCAGGTATCCCGTCGGTTATATACGGTCTGCTCGGTGCAAACCTTGTAAAGCCGCTTATGTACGGACTGGAAGAGATCATCTATGCAAACGACCCCAAACACCAGTTCACAGGCGGTGCGAACCTCGCAAGTGCGATAATAGTACTTGCAATAATGATACTCCCCACGATCATAAACATTTCCGAAAACGCAATCAGTGCGGTTCCCTCGGAGTACAGAGAAGCAAGCTACGGACTGGGTGCAACCAAGATACAGACTATTTTCAAGGTCGTAATTCCTGCCGCAAAGTCCGGTATCGCATCAGGTGTCGTTCTCGGTGTCGGCAGAGCGATAGGTGAAGCTATGGCTATTATCCTTGTTGCAGGTAACAGCGCAAATATGCCTGAACTGTTCTCATCGGTCAAGTTCCTTACAACAGGTATCGTTGCCGAATTCCCGTATTCAAGCGGACTTCACAGAGAAGCACTCTTTGCAATCGGTCTTGTACTGTTCGTATTCATCATGATAATAAATCTGATACTCAACGGCATACTCAAAAAGGGCGGCAAGAAAGAAAAAGCGGCTAAAACCGCAGGAAAGGCGTGATAGACTATGGCAAAAGTAGTTACAAATTCTCTTACAAGAAAGCGCAGAAGAATAAGCGATATTGTGCTCAAAGCGCTTATCTTCCTGTCATCCGGCATAGTTGTTGCGTTGACGCTCGGCATGATAATCTACATAGTGATAAAGGGCACGGAGGGCATGAGCTGGAACTTCCTTTCAACTCCCGCATTCTCTTATCCTTATGAGAACTACGGCGTTCTCGGCAATATAATCAATACGCTTTATCTCGTCCTGATAACGCTTATAGTTGCAACACCTATCGGTGTCGGTGCGGCTATATACCTTACAGAATATGCAAAACAGGGCAGACTTACAAGAATAATCGAATTCACTACCGAAACGCTTGCAGGTATCCCCTCAATCATATACGGACTTTTCGGCAGTGTGTTCTTCTACAATATCTTCAAGGTAAACTACTCACTGCTTACAGGTGCGCTGACGCTTTCAATAATGGTACTGCCCACCATAATCCGTACCACACAGGAAGCGATAAAGACAGTTCCCATGGGCTACAGAGAGGGCTCGATCGGTCTTGGTGCTCCCAAGTGGCACATGATAAGAACGGTCGTTCTTCCCAGTTGTATAGACGGCATACTGACCTCGGTAATCCTGTCTATAGGCAGAATAGTCGGCGAGTCTGCGGCTCTTATCTTCACGGCAGGTATTGCGGCTGAAGTGGGCATCAACTCGATCGGCGACATATTCGGCAAGGTGATGAACCAGGGCGGTTCGCTCACGGTTCAGCTTTACCAGTACGCTCAGCGTGGCGGTGCGGAAATGAAGTACGCATTCTCGACGGCACTCGTACTGCTCGTAACAGTACTTATAATCAACATCTGCGCTAAGCTTGTAGCTTACAGAATAAGAAAGAAACGCTCGGTATAAAGCCAAAGTGAGAAAGAGGATAAACAATGTCAGATAATATAATCGTACCCCAGAGCGACGTTAAGCTCTGTACAAGAAACGTGAACCTTTACTACGGCGAAAATCACGCATTAAAGGACATAAACCTTGATATAAAGACAAACAAGATCACCGCATTCATAGGTCCTTCGGGCTGCGGTAAATCCACATATCTCAAGAGCCTGAACCGCATGAACGACCTGGTGCCCGACTGTAAGATAACAGGTCGGTTCCTGCTTGACGGAGAGGATATCTATGAGGACGGAGTTGACACGAACGTATTGCGCCGCAGGATAGGAATGGTGTTCCAGAAGCCGAACCCGTTCCCTATGAGCATATACGATAATATCGCATACGGACCGAGAGTACACGGCATAAAGAGCAAGGCAAAACTGGACAGAATTGTTGAGGAAAGCCTTATAGGTGCGGCGGTATTCGACGAGGTAAAGGACAGGCTGCACAAATCCGCACTCAGCCTTTCGGGCGGTCAGCAGCAGAGAATCTGTATAGCAAGAGCGATAGCGGTTCAGCCTGAAGTAATACTCATGGATGAGCCCACATCGGCACTTGACCCTGTTTCTACTCTGAAAATCGAAGAGCTTATGAATACGCTGAAAGAAAAGTACACTGTTGCAATTGTAACGCACAATATGCAACAAGCAACCAGAATTTCGGATTTTACCGCATTTTTCTTAGTCGGTGAAATGGTAGAATATGCTCCGACAGACGAATTATTTTCACGTCCTAAGGATAAGCGTACAGAAGATTATATCACAGGACGTTTCGGTTGATTTTACAGTTTATATGTGATATTATATTAGAAAGGGTAAACTGAAATGAGAGAAACATTTGAACATAAGCTCGGCAAACTGAATAACGACCTTATCCGCATGGGCGGAATGATAGAAGAGGCTATAGCGTCATCAATCACGGCACTGCGTGACAGCGATGCGGTCCTCGCACAGAAAGTCGTTGACGGCGACAGACTGGTAGACGAGGAAGAGAAGAACATCGAGAGCCAGTGCCTGTCGATAATACTGCGTGAACAGCCGGTCGCAAGGGATCTGCGTAAGGTGTCTGCGGCACTGAAAATGGTAACCGATATGGAGCGTATAGCGGACAATGCCGCCGATATTGCGGAGATCAGCCTTACCGCCGATGTATCGACTATAATGCATATAGTGAAAGAGATCCAGACTATGAGCGAAAAGGTCATAATAATGGTTTCACACTCTATAGATTCATTCGTAACAACGGATATGGAGCTTGCAAATGAAACGATAAAGGCGGACGATGAGGTTGACGAGCTGTTTATTTCAATCAGGAACCGCATAGTAGAACTTATAAAGAGCGAGCATTGCAGCGGAGAGGTTGCGGTCGATGCTCTTATGATAGTAAAATATCTTGAAAGAATAGCTGACCACGCAGTAAATATATGCGAGTGGGTCGAGTTCTTCAAGACGGGTGAATACAAGAATACCCGTATTATTTAAAACGGAGGAAATATAATGGCTGAGCGTGTCTATATAACCGAGGACGATGACAGTATAAGAGAGCTTGTAACAGTGGCTCTTTCCGCATATTCATACGAGGTGGAGAGCTTTGTGAGTGCGGAGGACTGTCTTGCCGCAACGGAAAAACAGGTGCCGGATATATACCTGTTTGACATAATGTTACCCGGTATGGACGGAGTGCAGGCGGTGAAAATTCTCCGTGAAAGAGAACAGACTAAGAACACGCCTATACTTATGCTGACAGCAAAATCAGCCGAGATAGACAAGGTTTTCGGACTGGAGAACGGTGCTGACGATTATCTGACAAAGCCGTTCGGAATTATGGAGCTTGCCGCAAGAATAAAGGCGTTATTAAGACGTGCGGGCAGAGGTTCTTCCGACAGTGCGACAGAAAAAATCACGGCAGGCGGTATCACGGTAAACACGGCACTGAGGGAAGTAAGCCGTGACGGAAAACCGGTCGAGCTGACGCTGAAAGAATATGAACTTCTTTTGTATCTGTTAAAGAACAGGTCAAGGGTGGTAAGCCGTGAAGAGCTTCTGACAAAGGTCTGGGGCATTGATTTTGTCGGCGAAACAAGAACGCTTGATATGCATATAGGAACACTCAGGAAAAAACTGAGCGACGACGCCGAGAATGCTCATCTTATCAAGACGGTAAGAGGTATCGGCTACAGATTTATAGGAGAATAACAGGAGGACGTACAGATGAAGAAAGCACTTATAGTACGTTTCCTTATAGTAATGGCAATTGTCATGTCGGTGTGCGTTGTATCGGCAACGGCACTTCTTTCAAGCACGGAGCAGAATGTCAGAAAAAGCGATATGCTGACTTCTCTCGGACTTATCCGTGAAATATATGAAGATGAAACAAATCACGACTATGACCTTGCAAACAGATTAAGCTCACTTATCGGCAATGCCAGAGTGAGCTTTATCAATAAGGAAGGCACTGTATTTGTAGATACATATATTGACGGTGAGCCTGACGACAACCACAACAACCGTGAGGAAATAAAGCAGGCGGAGCAGACGGGAAGCGGAGTAGCGGTAAGATACTCAAAGACGCTCGGTAAAAACCAGATCTATGCCGCTATGAAGGTAAAAGACGACGACATAATCAGAATAAGCTACAACATAAACAGCTATTTGGATTTTGCGTCGATGTTCATAGCACCGATGCTGATCGCCGCCGCAATAGGTATTATCGCAGGACTTATAGCGGTAAGCAGTGTGGCAAGGCAGATAATGAAGCCGATAAACAGCATATCGGAAGCTATGAGCAGTATGAAGTATGTCGGTAACGACAAAGTAACGGCGGAACTTGAGGAGATACCCTCGCACAAGTACCCTGAGCTTGACGAATTTGTCACAATGTTCAACTTCATGCGAAAGAGCATACGGGACAACATGAAAACGCTTGAAAACGAGCGTGAAAAAGAACGTTTCATACTCGAAAGCTTACAGGACGGCGTTATACTGTACGACAACGACCTGTCGGTAATATCAATCAACCGTGCAGGGCTTAAACTGCTCGGGGCGTCCGAGGACAGCCGTATTTCGACTATCCCCGAGCTTGCAAGAAAACCTGAGATAATCAGCGGAGCGGAGAAAGCGGCAAACGAGGACAAGACGGTGACTATAGACAGCACCGTTGACGGCAGGATACTGCTTGTGCAGGTGTTCCCCGTATCGAAGAGCGGAATAGACGCTATGCACGGCGGACTTATGGTTATCCGTGATGTTACCGACAAGCGTATGTCAGAACAGCTTAAAGCCGACTTCTTTGCAAATGCGGGACACGAGCTGAAAACACCGCTGACGGCGATTTCAGGCTTTGCGGAACTGCTTGAAAACGGACTGGTTCCCAAGGACAAAAAGGACTATTATATCGGTAAAATTCTTACCGAGGCGAAGAGAATGTCAACGATAATCAGCGATATTCTCGAGATATCATCACTTGAAAACAAGACGACAGCCGAGGAAGTCACCGACTGCAAGCTGTCCGAAATCTGTACGGCGGTAAAGGAGTGCCTTGAACCCACAGCGACGGCGAAGAATGTGACAATAGAACTGTCGGGTGACGGATTTACCGTCCGTGCCGCATATAAGCACATATACGAGCTTGTTGAAAACATTGTCAGCAACGCCGTAAAGTATAACAAGGACGGCGGCAAGGTGGAAATCACGCTCCACGATGTCGGAGAAATAGGCTGTATCTATGTAAAGGATAACGGCATAGGAATACCTAAGGAATCGCTTAACCGTGTGTTCGAACGTTTCTACCGTGTTGACAAGGGCAGAAGCACCAAAGAGGGCAGTACCGGTCTTGGCTTATCCATAGTAAAGCATATAGTAAACTGCTACGGAGGTACGGTAACTATAGACAGCGAGCTTGGCAAGGGAACGCTTGTGTGCGTAAGACTGCCGATTGCGAAGAATATTGCGGAGTAATGCAACATACAATCATACGCATATTCAGACCCCATTATTTTCTTTTGTTCAAAACGAAGAAAATAATGGGGCTGTTTTTTACATTTTAGCAAAATTAACAGAAATTTTGCAAAAATCAAATTGACATTGTATAATTTTGATGATATAATAATTACATTAAGCTGCCTTTTTGTGTATAATTCTACAGTTTTACCGTAAATGCGACAGCTTATATAATTTAATATAATTCGTGGCTACACACAAAAACGATGGTTTTATTGCACTGTTTCACAGTAATATAATATCATATGAATATCCGTTGCAAAATATAATTCATAAACGGATTTAAATAAAGGAGGAACCGTTATGGCATTTATTGACGTGGTGGAATGGTCCCCACAGGACAATGCGGAATTTGCATATCGCTTTCCGCACAGCAATCTCAGTACATATACTCAGCTTATAGTGCATGAGTCGCAGGAGGCTGTACTTTTTTCAAAAGGACAGATACTCGGAAAATTCGGACCCGGAAAGCACACGCTTTCTACGCAGAACCTTCCGCTGTTGAGAAACCTGTTCGGCATACCGTTCGGCGGAAAAAATCCTTTCATGGCAGAGGTCTGGTTCGTAAACAAGGTAGCTCCGCTCAACATTGACTGGGAAACGACCTCGATGAGATTCATGGATCCCGATTACAATCAGATGCTTCCTCTGGTTGCAAAGGGAAGATACGGTCTTAAAGTAACGGACGCTGAGCGTTTTCTTGTAAAGCTTGTCGGAACGTTACGCTCTTTCACTTCTGTTGAACTTACCGACCATTTCAAAGGTGCGATGATTTCAAAGACAAACTCAACGATAATCGCATTCATGACCGCAAACCGTGTCGGTATAAACAGCATAGCAATGCACCTTGACGATCTGTCAAAGTTCATTAAACAGCCTATGGCTGAGTTCTGGGAAGAATACGGCTTTGAGCTTGCGGGTTTCTATATAACCGAGGTGAACCTTGACACTTCATCGGCTGAGGGTCAGAAGATCGCCGAGGCAATGTCCGACCGTTCGGCTCAGGCTATTGCAGGTTACACATGGCAGCAGAAACAGTCGTTTGATGTTGCGGGAAAAGCTATGGATAACAATTCTTCAATGGGTATTCTCGGCGTTGCTATGATGACGGGTGCGTTCTCAGGAAACAATTCTATGGGCAGCGCTATGATGCAGCCTCAGCCCGTTCAGCAGTTCGGTGCTCCTCAGGGTATGGGTTACGGTGCTCCTCAGGGTATGGGCTACGGCGCACCTCAGGGTCAGGCGGTCAAGAGAAGAGAAGTGTTCTGCTCGAATTGCAGTAAGAAATTCTCTGCCGAGTCTGCTTTCTGTCCGTATTGCGGCAACAAATACAATCCCTGTCCCATGTGCGGAGCGGATAACTCGCCCAAGGCGACCAGATGTGTTACCTGCGGTTCGGTACTGAATCAGAATAATGTGGCTGAAAATGTATGCTCAAAATGCCACAGTCCCGTTCAGCTCGGTCAGAAGTTCTGCCCTGTCTGCGGCAATAAGTTGCAGTAACTCTTTCAGGAGGCTTTATGAAAAAAAGTAAATTATCAGCGATCGGTACGGTTGCTTTTGTGTTCGGCGCAATCGCAATAGTACTTGCTTTCGTACTTCTCTATCCGTTTTTTGTTTTCAATCAGGTGGCATATATTTTCACTTTTGTAAGCGTTTTACTGATTTATATTCTGTTTTTCCTGCCTATGTTCCTTGCACCCTTCCGCAGTGATGCTGGCGGAATTGCAGTCGGCGGGGGAATTTACTACAAAGGTCTGTCAGTATACACTTTTATTTCGGTTATCAATATTGTTCTGATATTTACGCTGTTACCGCTTGCTGTTTCACTGGTGATACAGTGTGTCGCACTGTTTGTTCTTCTGCTGTGGATCTTCATGGCTCAGCTTGCAAAAGAGCATATAGACGAGTCGTTACAGGCTGAAGAAACGAAGAAATCGGCAGTTATACAGCTCAGAAGCAGAGCGTCAAAACTCAGTGCAATGACATCGTCGCTTGACGGCAACAATCCTGTCAGAATCGGTGCAAAAAGAATTGAAGAGAATATGCGTTATCTTTCTCCGAGCGATACGCCCGATGCCCGTGAGCTTGACAGCCGTCTGCTTATACTGCTTGACACGATAATCAGGGATCCGCTTGTGACTTCGGACGCAGGAGCAGGCTCGGAGCAGTTGAAGAAAAAGTTTGATGAATTTGACGTTCTCTACAAAGAACGTAAGAGTATTTTATAAGAAAAGGGGAAATACGATATGACAGGTAAGGTTTTCGGTTCGTCTTCCAATATTTATCAGGATCAGGCGAAAATACTGTTTGACTACTACAAATCAGCCGCTGAAACCATAGTTGCGGCAGAGATGCAGGAAGAGCAAAATCTCAGGGATCTCATCATGCAGAGGGATCAGATGGCAGCCGCAAGAGATGAAGCAGGCAAGAAGTCGAAGATCATGTTCTGCCTGTGCTTTCTGGTGGTTCCGCTGTTTATCGGTATAGCACAGTCTTCAAAGAGCAAGAAGTTTCAGCAGGAGGTAGACCGTTTTGAAGCTCTGATCGCAGAGAGCAACGAGCGTTACCGCAACATACGCAGGGACTATAAGGTTGAAAAAATCGGCGTTGTTTATGTTCCTGTGGCAACGAAGGTTCCGTTTGAGGACCGCAGTATCGTGCTTGACCATACGGGTGCGGTAGAGGATACCGATTTCAAGCTGAACATACTTAATCAGCCCGATGATTTTCAGGATTCGGTACAGCAGCTTTCCGATATGCTGGATACGCTCCCTGTTGTCGAAAACAATACAGCCGCAGAAAGCGTAAACACATCGGACTATTCAACATCTATCCAGAACGTGACGCTGTACGACTATATGGGAAGTATTGACCGACAGGTAAGAAATATAAGCTTCCTGCTCGGCGACAGCGATAATGCGTCTGTAAGACTGCCTATAGTTGACCCCAAAAGTAAGAATGCCGAATATCTGCGTGAATATTCGACCACGGATATAGGAGCACATAAGGCGGTAAACGTATTTGATGTGAACTTTGACGAACGTCTTGAAAAGTTTGCTTCGCTCAACGCCCTGAAAGATCAGGTGAAATCAACGGGCGATTCGGACAGCAACGAATATCTGAAACGTCTTATGCGCCGTCTTGCAGACTCTGTACAGATGCTCACAAAGACAAAGCTTTCTTCTCAGAGCAAGCTTTGCGATTATACTTCTTCTATATTCAACCTTGTTCTCAAGGCTGGATATACGCAGTACTCACCTACTCTTGAGGCTGAGGAAATCGAAAGAGCAAGGGCAGAGAGCTTCTTTGACTATCACACAGCAGTAAACGACTATGTTCCGTTCAGTCTTAAAGCAAGTTCGGTTGTAAAATATGAACTGTTCTCGGACAGCTGGATCGCTGAGGACGGCTCGAGAACGTCAATGCCGTTCGGTATGCACCAGATCGACGAGGAGATATTCATGCCGGTAATTGCCGCTCTCATGGAAGAAAACCGCATTGAACGTCTGAAGATCTACAATAATATTGACGATCAGAAGAGAATGTATGTTGAAAGATGGAAGTCGGAAATCGGCAACTACTTCAGGGACAACAGAAAGACAGCTGATGATCTTATCACACACATGCGTGAAACATACGCAGACTATATGAACGCATACAATATGTATCAGTCACTTGTTAAAACGGGCGAGTCCATGAAACAGGGCAAGGATATGGCTGAAAGCATAGCGAACAGCGAGGTTGCCGAAAACGACGCACAGGCTGAGATGATCGCAGGATTCGAGGCTCAGGCTAACCAGTGCAATCAGCAGCAGGAAGAGTTTGCGGAATTTATGGACCGTGTAAACGAGAGCATAGACGAAAGCACAAAGCAGTTCGAGTTCATCGAGTATTACGAGGGTTCGCTCAGGGATTCGATGGCGCATGAAACGGCTGTTGCTTTCTCGGATATAAATATGCTTGACAACCGCCGCAGAAACCTTGTCGGCATAAGCCCGTTCGTTGCGGATAATGCGGTGCTTCTGCCCGAACCTGTTATAAATCCCGATGTATACGATAATATCGGCAACGACCTTGTTCAGATGGTAAACAGGAATATCGAGCAGCCGGGCGTAAGCGAATTCTATGCGGACGGTGTAATGCAGGAACCCGGAGTTCCGGAAGCTTATATGCAGGGTAACGAATCTGTGGCAGACGCAAACGGGGTGAACTGATTATGGCTGATTTTGATTTTGTAGTTGATACAACTCCGATGGCCGAAACGGTTTCCTCGGTATCAAACCATGTTACAGCTACCACAACGGCTGTTGTTGCGATGCAGGCGGCGGTAATAGCGTCGGAAAAGGCATCGGCAAATAAGATATGCAATAATGTTGACGCAGGCTTCCACAGCCTTATCCGTTCTCAGCTGTCGATGAAAACATCGGTGGCGTATACCGAGATGCAGGCAAAGCTTGCTCTGCTTCTTGAGTACAGCAAGACGCTAAGAAAAACAAGAGACAGAATGGAAGCCGATTTCAACCGTGTTAAAAGGCAGTATTCGCAGATTTTCAAGGGGCTTGACAAGGCACTGTCGAACCGTATCTCACAGCTTGACAAGAGTGCTGTCGCAATAAGCGATACCAGAGAAAAAATGATACTGGGTATGTTTGAGCATCATGTGCCGGAAGTCGTTGTTACATCGGGCGAGGTCGATTACTCGAAGCAGAAGATCGCAGTTTCGAGAATCAAGGAAAAAACGGCAACGTCGCTGAACAACCTTTCGGGAAAGGTGAGCGAGAATACGGCGTACAGGTCGCTTATGGATTCGATGTTGGAAAAGACAGGCACGGAAAAGGAAAAGCAGGAATATATCCCGGTCATATACTCTTCAAAGCAGAGCTCGCTTGTGAGGGATTCTTACGTTCTCAGTCTGAATTTCCCGGATTATCTTCCGGAGCAGGCAAAGAACAATATCAGTCTTAATATCCTGAACAACGGCGAACTGTTCTCTTCCGACGATAAAAACGATTATGAGAAGAATGCGGTTTCCGATGAGTTCCAGTCGCTTGTTTCATCATCGTCGCTTGACCCGAGAGTAGCGCAGCAGATGATGGCACTGTTTCAACAAGGAGGCTGCTGATGAGTTATACTCAGACTTTTTCAAGTGCGATAAATGTATCGGGCTCTGTTACCGTACACTATCCTGCAAGTGAGCATGGCGGCTCTACAACGGCATATTATGAGCAGACCGTGCCGGTAAATATGAATGTTACCGTGAATACAAATCCGTTTGAACAGAGCGTGCAGAATGCAAACCTTTCCGTTGACGGACTGACGGCATCGGTTACCGCTATGAATGCGGCGAACTGTGCGGCGATAGCGGAGTGCTCGGAGCAGGTTTCAGACGGGATAATAAACGGATTCTATAATCTTATCCGCAATGATGTTACTACCAAAAAGGCGGAAACCAACACCTTGCTTCAGACAAAGTCGGCACTGTTGCTGGAACATTCAAAGGCGGTTACGGATAAACACGACAGAATGTTAAAGGACTTCGAGAGAGAAAAAGCCAAGTACAGCGCTGTCGTTTCCGAGCTTGACAAGGAACTGGAAAGACGAATAACGGAGCTTAACAAGCCTGCGTTCAGACTGAGCAGGAATGTAAAGCAGGAGGTAGTGGTAAGACCGTACTTATCTCAGGCGGCGGAAACTGCGGACTTGCTCGGCAGGGGAAGCAGTGCGAGAGAAACGATAGCGATAACGGGTCTGCGTGACAAGGTTTCCGTTGTTTTACATAAGCTGGGCGAGTCGCTTATCAGCAACCTGCGTTACCGTGAAGAGATGAGCAACGCTTTATGGAGCAGGGGTGCGGAGGAAGAAAAACAACAGGAGTATATTCCCGTTGCGTATTGCGTTTCGGACAGCATCGAAACAAGACAGAGTATAAGAAGATGTTTTTCATCTGACGTTCCGGGCAAAGAGCGTATTCTGGAAAAGGCGGATACATATCTCGGTGCAAACGGTAATGAAAGCAGAGATATTCCGGACGAGGAGCTCAATCTTATCGAACAGGCTTTTTCAAATATGGTACAGGACAGTTACACTGAGCTTACGGAGCATAATGAGTTCCAGGAGCGTATTTATTCTGAAATATACAGAATGTGGCGAACGGACTATCCCGGTCTTAAACAGGTTTAATACTTGATTCAGGAGGAACAAATGGAAACTTTGAACGAGATCAGATTTGATGATAAAGATCTTTACTTTAATGACAATATCGTAAAGACGAGTATTCTTCCGCAGGGCACAAAGGATCTGAAAAGGAACATAAAGGTGCAGGCAAACTCTGTGTTTGAAGGCAGTGTTTTCGGCAACAATATCGAAATCGAAAACGGCGGTGTTGTATTTAGCGGGGCTGTGTTTGCAAACAAGGAACTTCATATAGAAACAACGGTTACCGAAACGGTGAAGTTCAGCAAGGCTGTTGCAAGTGCCGAGAGTATAGCGGCTCTTGTAACCGGCGGACGTGTGCTTTTCTGCTCGGATGTCAACGCACCGTCGGTTAAGCTGAAAAACTGCTATATAGGCGGCAGTGTGTTCGGCAATGAAGTGTATCTTGAAAACTGCGTCGTGCTCGGCGGTGTATTCGCAACTAAAAGTATAAATATAGCGAGCTGTGTATTCGGCACATTCAATGCACCGAGCGTTGAGCTGTCGGGGGTAAGCTATATGCTGTATCCTGCGGCGTTCTCGGTAGAGCCGCTGTCATTCCTGCCGCAGACGGAGCTTTACAATATTTCGATGGCTCACCTCGGGGCACTTTATAAAGGTGAAACAGAAAGCGAGAATACGGGTAAAATCCGTATGGATATTGACGACGATCATCAGCGTACGGTTTTACTGAACAACGAGGACGGTTCGACTACTACAGTAAACAGTTATTCTGTTTCGGGAAGAGTGCTTGTTGCCGATCTTATAGACTTTGAAAAGCTGGAAAATCATTTCCTCATAGGTGCGGGTGCGCTCAACAGCCAGATATTGAAGGTGTATTCGCTGACAAAGGCTGACGGGGATAAAAAAGAACTGACTATCGAAAATATAGCAGATTTCTTCTTCGGTATTATTTCGGGCAATATTCAGATACAGGATATCGCCGGTGAAATCAGCTTCAACGACCTCAAGAAAGCGTTTGAATAATTTTTTGCAACTGTTTCCCGTAAAATCGTTTTTGAAGATTTTAACGCTTGACACGGCGGTACATTTATGATACACTAAGCATATAGTAAAACATAGGTGCAAAGACCGTGTACGGCAAGAGTACCCGGAAAATGAAGTCTTACAGAGAGCCGTGTCAGGTGAAAGACGGCAGACGGATTTACGGTGAAGTGCGGCTGTACGGATAGTTTTATCCGGGTCGGCAGAGGGAAAATTTATCATAAGTATCTCTGCTCGTTTTGTCTGCGTTAAAGACATAAAGGGAGTGTAAGCTCCGAATCGAAGTGGAACCGTGGCATAAACCGCCTTCGTCTGCAATGCAGACGAAGGCTTTTTTGTTTTGTGAAAGGTAGGAAATGAATGTTCGATAAGATAAAAGCGGATATAAAATCGGTCAGAGAACGAGATCCTGCCGTTAAGAGCGACCTTGAGGTATATTTTCTCTATCCGAGTTTCAAGGCTGTGAGGGCATACCGCAGGGCGCATAAATGGTATCTTAAAAAGCACTATTTCATAGCGAGATGGATCTCACAGCGGGCTTTACGCAAGACAGGTATTGAGATCCACCCGGGTGCAACGATAGGAAAAGGCTTGTTCATCGACCACGGAAGCGGTGTTGTAATAGGTGAGACCACCGAGATAGGCGACTATTGTACGCTGTATCAGAACGTAACGCTCGGCGGTACGGGTAAGGACACGGGAAAACGTCACCCCACGCTCGGCAACAATGTAATGGTAGGCTCGGGTGCGAGAGTGCTCGGACCGTTCAAGGTAGGCGACAACGCAAAGATAGCCGCAAATGCGGTCGTTCTGTCGGAAGTGCCGCCGAACTCAACTGCGGTCGGCGTTCCTGCAAGGATAGTCCGCCGTGACGGTCAGAGGGTAAATGCCTGCGACCTTGACCAGATACACATTCCCGACCCTGTGGCACAGCAGATATGTGCCTTGCAGAGCAGGCTTGAAACAATGCAGAGCGAGATAGACCTGCTAAGAGAAGAACTCAAAGAGAACAATATAAAATAAAAAGCGAGGATAAGAAAATGCAGTTATATAATTCATTATCACACAAAAAAGAAGAATTTGTACCGAATGTCGAGGGCAAGGTAAATATGTACACATGCGGTCCTACCGTATATCACTTTGCACATATCGGTAACCTCCGCAGTTACATTATGGAGGACGTACTTGAAAAGTATCTGCGTTATGTCGGCTATGATGTAAAGCGTGTCATGAATATCACCGATGTAGGACACCTGACAAGCGACGGCGACACAGGCGACGACAAGATGCTGAAGGGTGCAAAGCGTGAGCACAAGACAGTTATGGAGATAGCAAAGTATTACACAGACGCTTTCTTTGAGGACTGCACGAAGCTGAATATCAAGCGTCCCGACGTTGTTGAGCCTGCCACACATTGTATCGCCGATTTTATAAAGGTTATTTCTTCACTTATCGAAAAGGGCTATGCTTATGAAGCAGGCGGAAACATCTATTTCGATACCTCAAAGCTTGAAAAGTACTATGTTTTCAACGACTTCAAGGAAGAGGATCTGGCGGTAGGCGTTCGTGAGGGCGTTGAAGAGGACGGCAACAAGAGAAACAAGGCTGACTTTGTTCTCTGGTTCACAAAGTCCAAGTTTGACGACCAGGAACTCAAGTGGGACAGCCCGTGGGGAGTAGGTTACCCCGGCTGGCATATAGAGTGCAGCTGCATAAGTATGAAGCACCTCGGAGAATATCTTGATATCCACTGCGGAGGTATTGACAACGCATTCCCCCACCATACAAATGAGATCGCACAGAGCGAGGCATACCTCGGTCATAAGTGGTGCAACTACTGGTTCCATGTTCACCACCTCAATACAAACAGCGGCAAGATGAGCAAGTCAAAGGGCGAATTCCTTACGGTATCCCTGCTTGAAAGCAAGGGCTACGACCCCGTGATATACCGTTTCTTCTGCCTGCTGTCACACTACAGAAAGTCGCTCGTATTCACTTACGAGAATCTTGATAATGCAAAGGGCGCATACGAAAAGCTGGTCGCTAAGATTGCACAGCTTTTAAAGGCGGAGCAGGGCGAGGTTGACAAGGCGGCTTACGATAAGCTCCGTGAGGGCTTCACCGCCGCTATGGACAACGATATCAATACTTCTCTTGCTGTTACGGCACTGTATGACGTATTAAAGGCTGATACCACACCTGCAACAAAGCTGGCGCTTATCGCCGACTTCGACAAGGTGCTTTCACTGTCACTTATCGAAAAGGCAAAGGCGGTAAATGAAAAGCCTGCCGATACAAATGATGAGCTTCCTGCCGAAATTCTTGAGCTTGCCGAGCAGAGAAAGCAGGCAAGAAAGGATAAGAACTTCGCACTTGCCGATGAGCTTAGAGATAAGATAACCGCAATGGGCTACACCGTCGAGGAAACAAGACAGGGAACGGTTATAAAGAAGAAGTAAGCAGGTTAATATGGCAAAAACGAGAGGCTGTTCTTTATTCAGGAGCTTCCCGCATTAACATTCACCGCAGTGTTTCCACTGCGGTGTTTTTGCATTTGAGGTTGCACTGTCGGGGCAGTTATGGTAAAATGTAAGTACAAAATAATACGGGAGGCAGTTATGAATAATATTGATAAGCTCACGCAAAAAATATTCAGCAAATTCAATGACGATTCGTTATTCTATTGCAATATATATCTGACCGGAACGGAAGAAAACAATGCCGTTGTTCTCTTTGATATGGAAGGTTTCATTTTAAAGGTTTGCCTTGACAAAGTTAAAACCGAATATACAATACCTGAAGACAGCTATGTGCTTGTCTATGAGATGTGCATTGATGAAAATGAAAATGTGATTCATTTCTCGGTATGGAGCGAAGAACGAGGTGATGAAGATTTTGAACTGAAGTTTGATCGGGCAAATGCGGAAATGATGCCGTGCAGGAAAACATATTACTCCGATGGCGTATGGGCTATAGTAGTCTGTATGGCGGCTAATATATATGGCAGATACAGCTTTGATGAAACTTTTATCAGCGAAGCTGAGCGTAATTACCTACCGCTTGTGCTTGAACTTATGGAAATTACAGACAGCTCTAAAGCAAAACCCGAATTACCGGTTCTTACTGCTTATGCCGAAAAGTACGGCTTGAATGAGTTTACCGCAAGCATCTTAAAGAATGCCGGACGTGATAAAACAGGATTTTCAAATAAACGTTTCAGCGGTCTTGATGATGTGAAATATGAACCGCTCTGGCGTGAACTGTATATGATTTTTTGGGGGCTTTGCAAGGATTATCCCACTATATCGGAAATAATCGGACTTGAACCCGAAAACATTCGGATAAGAAAAAATATCACCGATACGCTTTATAAAGCAGGCTATGAGGGCGTTTATCCCGATTTCAGAAAAACAGGTGAACTTAAAGGTATACATCTGACTCAGAGTTATGATAAGGCGTATTTGGTCGGTTGTGAGAAGAATGTTCTTTATATGGTACACTGCGATGAAATGTGTTCCGACGGAGAGACGGTAATTATATTCCGGAGCGGAACTATTGTGATGAAAGACGGCTTTGACTATAGTAATGCCGATATTTATTCGAGTATGTTCCGCAATGGCGGTTATCATATAGAAAAAAGCTTTTCGTGCTGCGCAGGAAACGAGGATATTTCACAAGCCGCCGCAATAGCTGTAAAGAGAGCAGAGCTGAAAAAGCTTACACGAAAGGAATGTAAAGCGGCTGACGTTGATAAGAATCTTTTGTCGTTCCTTCCTGTCGGAATGCTGATGGGTCTGTTATTCGGCGTTTTCTTGGCGCTCGGTATGATGATTGTTTTGTTCCTGTTTGAAATGTTTGTCGGGAGCAGTGCCGTTGAGGCGTTACAAGTGATAGTTGACAGTGGGTGGCTCTGTGCGTTCGGAGCATCCGGACTTGCGTTCGGGCTTGCAATGACGGTTTTAATGTATTTGGCTGGAAGAAAATAAGAGGTATAAATTATGCTTACTATGAGAAAAGGTTTTTCGATTTCCTTTGCCGATAAACTCAGCGAAGGTTATAAAATGGACGGAAAATTCTTCACCGCAAACGTATCGGCACAAAAAACTCTGCCGTTGCTTGAAAGTTTCATAAAACTGCACGAAAACGAGAGGCTGTTCTTTATTCTGGAGCTTCCCACTCCCAAAACCGCCGAGCCTAAGGACGAAAACGGGAACATCATCGCTTTCCACAAGGATATTTATTATCTTGACGATTGCACCTCCGCTATGATAAGAGATGTGCTGGATATTATCGGAAAAATACTTCTCGATGACGGAATATCACAGTTCGGTGTCGGCTCTCATATAACAAACGATGAAATGATGATATGCAAGTACAATATCGTCAATCTGTACCGTAACGATGAGCAAAGCACCCTTTATGACGGATTTTTCGAAAATGCCGGCATACGCAAGGCGGATAACCTCGTCACCGCATCGGATATGCTTTCTCCCGCAACTCCGAGCGAATGCACAATGTGCGAACAGGACGGCAGGACAGTCTATGATATACCGCCCGTGTTCGCCGAGCTTGGAATGTATATGGCGGAAAGATGCGAGGAATAAGAATATTCACAGCGTGACATAAAAAGCATATAATACTAAAAAAGCGACAGAAGTTACGGTGGCACCGCCCTTGAATTGCCGTACATGGCTTTACCTGTCGCTTTTTTTGATTTCAGAACCCGTACAGGCGGTAGTTTTTACATAGATATTGCGAGAAATTTAAACTCGTGTTGCAAAAATCCACCCGTTATTCAGGATAAACACCGAAAAATGAATTAAAACTGCAGGAATTTGCAGTATGACGGATATTTACATTCATACGTCATAATTGGCAAAAAACGTCCCGATTCCGATGAACTGTATGTGATTGCAAAAATACTCGGTGTGAGTGTTGATGAGCTTTTTGTCGGAAACGGTGATAAAATTCAGCAATGAAAACACGGCAGAGCTGCTGTAGTCTGTCGTATCGGCTAAAGGCGTATTTAAAATCCGTTTTATCTGTTGAAATTCTGTCGGTTTCGGTGTAAAATACCATAAGGAAGTAAAAAAACAGCTCCCGTTTTTTACGGGAGCCGGGTTTTGTTCGGTTTGATTATTCCTTATCCTTGGTTTCCTTAGCTTCAAATATCAGCTTGAATCTGCCGATGAGCGGTAAGTCCTTAGCCTTTCCGCCGATAGCATTCATAAGTCCGATAACAAGAATCATAATCGGGATACTCATGAAGATGATATGTATGAGCCATGCAAGTATAACGCCGACGAGCGTTGCAACAAAACTGCTTGCAGAGAACGAAAGTCCCCAGTAAACAGCCCAGTACAGCTTGCTTGAAATGAAGCTTTCAATTGCTTCTACAGCGAAAACGCCGAGAATAGCAGGGAATATCATAGAAAGATGATACTGTAAGAACTTTGATTTCTTTGCTAATATGCAGGGAGCAACAAGCATACCTGCCATAACTATGAAAGCAAGGAATCCGCCGAATATCCAGCTTACAAGTAAGTAAGCCAGTACAGCGCAGTAAGCGAGTATTGACATACCCTTGCCGGCATTTATATCTTCAGCTTCAAATGTTGATGTGATATTCTTTGTGTCGAGAATCTTACGGAAAAATCCGTTTCCCTGGTTTACGGGTACGGGAGCTACCGAACCGTCAAGATTTCCGCCGCACTTGGCACAGAATTTTGAACCTTCCTGATATTCGGTTCCGCATTTAGGACAAAATGGCATATTTATTTCCTCCTGATTAGTCTATACCTCTGTATTATATCTGTCTGACGCAGATACAAGTTTATTATACACCCCACCGACATTAAAGTCAATAGCGGAAATGTAAAGGAGAATTATGAAAAACGAAAACCATTTCAGATTTTCAGATGACAATAAGCGTTATCATACGTTGAATTACTATAATAAAACCGTATCCGGCGGCAAAGTGTTCAAAGCGGTAATTGATGCAGGATTTACCTGCCCGAACAAAGACGGCACGAAAGGTATCGGCGGATGTATCTATTGCATGGGCGGAAGCGGATATTTTACGGGAAAATCGGACGGCGAAATCTATGACAGTGTAATGCGGCAGCTTGCCGACGAAAAGGAGCGTATTTATAAAAAGCATCCCGGTAGCCTTATTACAGCTTATTTTCAGGCGAATACAAACACTTATGCGCCTGTCGAAACGCTGAGGACAGCTTATACGGCGGCTCTCGATTTCGGAGTACACGGAATTTCGATCGGGACGAGGGCTGACTGTCTGCCCGATGAGGTGATATCACTGCTTTCCGATATAAACAGCCGTACCGGGCTTACTGTTGAAATCGGATTGCAGACGATACATGACAGAACGGCAAAAATAATCAACCGTTGCTATGGTTATGATGAGTTTCTGTCCGGCTACGAAAAACTGAAAAATGCGGGAATTCGCACTTGCCTGCATTTAATAAACGGTTTGCCCGGTGAGGACAAAGAGGACATGATCGCCACTGTCAAAGAGGTCGCACGCCTGCACCCTGACGCTGTGAAAATCCATCTTCTCCATGTAAACCGTGGCACTGCCCTTGAACAGCTATACCTGTCGGGTAGGTACACTCCGTTGACCCGTGACGAGTACATTGATATTGTTATCTCACAGCTTGAATATCTGCCTGCGGATATAGTCGTAGAGAGAATCACGGGTGACGCTGACAAGAAATATCTTGTTGCTCCGATGTGGAGTGCGGATAAGATTGCGGTACTGGGCGGTATTGATAAACAGATGAAAATAAGGGATACATATCAGGGGATTTTAGCTACAGTCGGCAATTGTTAATAAAGTTTCATTTTCCGCTATGGTATCTAAAAATATTCATAAGGGAAACCTTGGACGAAAGGCGACCGGGTGCCCCGGTTTTCTGTTCCGCCTTTTTACAACATAATAATATATTACACTTTTTTTGACGGTGGATTTAAATGTTGAGAATATAAAAACAGCTCCATCTCCTGAAGTGCGTTGTGCTTTGAAAGGAGGTGGAGCTGTGTACATAACGCTAAGCGATTTGACACAGATAGGAATATTTCTTACTGCTTTTACAGTTATGATATTCACCATAATTTCTTATAATAAAAAGAAATAACCGCCCCAGTCGCAAACTTGTAGCGGTTATTTCGTAATAACTCTCAGGGAGCGACCGTCTGTCGTTTCCCTCTTTGATTATATTGTAGCACAAAATTAAGTCGGTGTCAACAGTTTCGCAGTGTCAGTTTGATGCGGGTTGCATTACTGTCGCTTTTGTGTTAAAATACGGTTGCAGACTAAGTTTTTACTTATTAAAAGGAGAAACACTATGGATATGAAACAGCGTATGCACGCAAATCTCCACTATACATCATGGCGTGACGGGTTGGGTGACGAGCGTGCGGAATGTAAGCGTAAGATATATGAATTCAATAACTGCCACCCGGATGACCGAGGAAAAATGGACAAAATTCTCCGCTCGCTTCTCGGTAAGACGGGTGACACTATTCATATAGAACAGCCGTTCCACTGCGATTACGGCAATAATATCGAGGTCGGCGATAACTTCTTTGCAAACTATAATCTGGTAATACTTGATGTCGGCAAGGTTAAAATCGGCAATAATGTCTTTCTTGCACCGAATGTTGCTATCTATACGGCAGGTCATCCCGTACATTATATTCCCCGTAACACAGGCTATGAATACGGCATAGATATAACGATAGGCGATAACGTATGGATAGGCGGAAACGTTGTAATCACACCGGGAGTAAAGGTCGGAAACGGCGTTGTTATCGGTGCGGGGAGCGTTGTGACAAAGGATATTCCCGACAACTGCATAGCCGCAGGTAATCCTGCAAGGGTTATCCGTGAAATAACGGACGAGGACAAGCATTATTACTTCAAAAAGCGTCGCTTTGACGTTGATGATTATCTCACCGATGACGAAATAGACTGGAGTAATATATGAACACACCCACTTTTGATATAAATAAGGTAGAAACACCGTGTTATGTCACGGAAGAATGTTATCTGAAACGTAACTGCGAGATACTGAAAAGCGTTCAGGATATGACGGGATGTAAGATACTGCTTGCGCAGAAGGCGTTTTCGATGTACAGCACTTATCCTCTTATAAGCGGATATCTCAGCGGTACTACCGCAAGCGGACTGTATGAGGCAAGGCTGGGATATGAATATTTCGGCAATGAAACGCACGTTTTCTCTCCTGCCTACACCGATAAGGAGATAAATGAGCTTACAAAATATGCAGGGCATTTTGTGTTCAATTCTATCCGTCAGTTTGCCATGCACCGTGACGCAGTAAAGGATAAGCACTGCCTTATCCGTGTAAATCCGAGATTTTCCACGCAGGAGGGACATGAGATATATGACCCGTGCGCCCCAGGCTCAAGGCTCGGACAGACGCTTGCTTCGTTTGAAGAGAATATAAAGCATTACGGCGAAGATATCCTTGACGGGATAGACGGGCTTCATTTCCATACGCTCTGCGAGCAGAACAGTGATGATTTAAAGCGTACCGCAAAGGAAGTAGAAGTGCAGTTCGGCAAGTATCTTGAACGCATGAGCATTATAAATTTCGGCGGCGGACACCATATAACAAGGGATGACTACGATATTGACACGCTTGTTGAGGTGATAAACCATTTCAAGAATGAATACGGGCTTGAGGTGTATCTTGAGCCGGGCGAGGCTGTCGCTCTGAACGCAGGATTTCTTGTGACAACGGTACTTGACGTGATAGACGGAATAGTAAACGGCGAGGACGATATAGCGATACTTGACGCTTCAGCCGCCTGCCACATGCCCGATGTGCTTGAAATGCCGTACCGCCCCGTTATCATTCAGCCAAACGGCAACATTGCAGGCGAAAAGGGCGAAAGGGCTGTCACTGTGCGGCTTGGCGGTAACACCTGCCTTGCAGGCGATGTGATAGGAGATTATTCGTTTGACGAGCCGCTTAAACCGGGCGACCGCCTTGTGCTGTGCGATATGTCGATATACTCAATGGTAAAGAACAACACGTTCAACGGTATGGCTCTGCCGTCAATATACTATAATACCTCGCTTGGTATGCGGAAAATAAGAGAGTTCTCCTATGATGATTTCAGGTGCAGGCTGTAGTTTTACATTTTTGCAAAACCGGCGATGGAGTATTGCAAAGGAAATAATATTGCTTTGAAAACAGACAACGATAACAATTAACGATAACACTAATCGAAAAGCAGGGGTTTGGGGCGAAGCCCCAAGTAAGGTCGCAGGGGCGACAGCCCCCGACAATCAGCCCCGGCATGGATGCCGGGCGTGTATACCCAAGGGCTTTGCAAGGACGCAAAGCCAACCAAGCATACACAGCCCTTCACCCAAGGGGAAGGGGTTTGGGGTTAGGGATAATAAATTTACACTATCTTAAAAATACGATTATATTGTTATGATTTCAGCAAACATAAACATTTTGACGGGTAAAACAGCCAAAATAAGCAAAACGGTTGAAAACTAATGTGTATGTTGAATACTTTGTTGAAAGTTTTTTGTGCATATCACACAAACTATCGTGAAATGTTTAAGGACTATTGAACAAAAGTGAAAAATAATCGCAGAAAAATTGACAAATTGAAAAATCTTTGTTGACGAACAAAGAACATTTGGATATACTATAGGTACAGAGCAGAGATACCGCATAACATCTCAATGCGGACAGCTCGACGGAAAGATAATACGATTTTACGGAGGTAACCAATCATGTTTGTTAAAGAAGTAAGCGTTAAGAATCAGGTAGGTTTACACGCAAGACCCGCAACATTCTTCATACAGAAGGCTAACGAGTACAAGTCATCAATCTGGGTTGAGAAGGAAGAAAGAAGAGTAAACGCAAAGAGCCTTCTCGGTATACTTTCACTCGGCATTGTAGGTGGTACAACTATCAGAATCATTGCTGACGGCTCTGATGAGCAGCTTGCTGTTGACGGCCTTGTAAAGCTCGTTGAAAGCGGTTTTGCAGAATAATTCACACTCCCGACCAAGTAGTGTATATCGGGTAACCACCCGATGTGTAGACGTGTAGAAAATTGTAGACGGACAGAATTACATTTATAGAGAAACAGCGGGGATTTTGCGTAAAGCAGGTCACCCGCTGTATTTTTATTTAACGTCACAAAATGTTAAAAATGCAAAAGGAGCATTATATTGAAAAGAACAGGAAAAATCATTGCCGCAATTATCACGGCTTTAACGGCTGTGGCGTCAATAACGGCGTGCAGTGCCGATTATTCGCATATTGACGGATACAACGACATAGAAAACGCACGAAAGCTGTATTCCTCGCTGTATTCAGCCGAAATCACGGTTACGGATAAGCAAACCGGTACGGTTACGCAGGAGCTGACATTCTGCTACGATAAGAGCGATACCCTATCGTACAGCTATTTCGGCACAGACGGCAAGACAAAATATTATGAATATCACAACGGTTCGGAATATAATTATTATTCTGACGGGGAATGGCATACGCTTGTAAGCGGCGATCAGAACTACGTCAGCTACAACCGCAAAAACAGAATGTCGATGACAGCCGAGGGCATGATATTCATAAAGCCGGAAAGCGTGACAAGCTCGGAAGTAAAGCAGACTGCCGACGGCAAGATAATAACAATGCAATATGACGTTTCAAAGCTGAACAGCTCAATGGCTTCACAGCTGGGTCTTGTAGGCGACCTTGACAGTTTCGGCGTTGTGTATACCTTAGACAAGGACGGTTACTGCGTGAAAATGGAGCAGATCGGAACAGCTACTAAGGACGGTGTTCAGAGCAAGGTTGATTACCTTATGGAAGTCAGCCACATGAATGATATTGCATCGGTTGAAAAGCCGGAGGTTGATGGCGGTTCGGGGGATAAATCCGAAAGCGGTGCGGATAATCAGGCTGACAATGAAAGCGGAAGTTCTGAGGAGAGTAAGCAGTAAAAAGTTAAGTTGAATTACAATTTTCATTATATTTTAAGCCCGTGGGTTTGTGCCTGCGGGCGATTTTTGTTTTAATGAATATCGAATGATGAATAATGAACAATTGTGGAGCCGACTACGGTGGAAATTTGAATTTTGGGTAGTGCGATGTGAGAGATAGTGCTGGGTTGGCGGTGGTTGTGAGAATGGCTAGGTTTGGTGCAACGAGAGAAAAGAAAGAGAGAAAATTCGATTAATAGTGCTAAGGGGATACAATCCCCTCAGTCACGGCACGGGTATGTTTGAGAAGTATAAAAGATAGTTGGGTTAGACAGTTTGGTGAAAGTGAAAAAGCTTATTGTAGCCGTGACAGCTCCCCTTTTTCGAGGGGCACCAAGGGTGTTGGTGCGAGGCGAGGGGTAGTGCAGAATTGGCGGTGGGAGTGCGAGCGGCGAGGTTCGGTCATTTATGGACGATGAGAGTTGGATAGACTAAGTGACAGTGCTAAGGAAATACAATCCCCTCAGTCACGGCACGGAAAAGTAGGATTCAAGTCAAATGATGGGCTATGAGAAATAGATATTTTAATATAGAAAGAAAGCATCAGCCGTGACAGCTCCCCTTTTTCGAGGTTTGGTGAGATGAATGGGTGTGTGGGAAGCTGACGGGGAGTTGTAAAAGTATGCAAACGTTTGTTTTCGGAAAGCTAGATTGCGGTTCGGATTTGTAAGGCGGATAAGATAAACGGGTTGAATGAGTGGATGTTGTTTGTGACTGTTATCGGTGAGCGTACGTTTTTGCCGTATTTTTGCGTATGCTGTCTAAAAATAATGCAAAAATGTTGTGAAAATTTACAAAATAGCTTGATTTGCGTTCTTTTTTATGGTAAAATTAAATAAAATCATAATGGAGGTACTGCGGATATATGCAGGTGCGTCCATGCCGTATGGCTTTTTTGATTTTAATTGCGTTACCTCACTTTAACAGTTTATTACGCTGAATTATTTACTAATATATAGCCTGAGGAGGCGAACACGGTGCAGTTAAACACCAACGGTCAGAAATTCATAAATATAATAATCGGTTTTTCAAGAGATTTCCCGTTTACAATAAACCCCGGTGAAACATCGGAACAGACCTATCCGTCACTTCTGGAACTTATAAATCCGGATGACATTCCGCCGATAACAGAAATGTTCACCGACGTTTCGCAGGACGAGGGAAAGCGTTTTGAGGCGCATTGCCGTTTTATGATCGGCGATGAGTATCACTGGTTCTTCCTGTCATGTAAGGCGGTATACGCCGAGTACGGCAGGCCTGTAAGGTTCGAGGGGACTATGTGCGATGTGTCTACATACCTTGAAACTGCCGGTGACGACCTCGTATATAACGAATTCCGCAAAAAGCATAATATAAGACTGACAGAGCTTAAAAAAGGTGTGCCCGGGCTTGCCGATGTGCTTGACGTTGATTATCTCACAAGCATACAGCGTCCGTTTGCCTGCCCACAGCTTTATTCCGCAATATTTGACGAAAACGGAAAACTGATATGTGCACCGAAAACACAGCACAAATCTCTTTCTCCCGATGATTTTGCATATCAGAAGAAAAAGAATATCCGCATAAATCACCTTGTAAGCGGTACATGGATCCTCGGTGCGAAAACGCAGGAATTGCTCGATGAAAACATTCAGTTGTGGGAAACGCTTGTGCAGACAGTTTCCCGTATGGCAAACGCATTTGTCGTTGTAATGTCGGAAATGGACAATTCGCAGAACGCAAACAAGCTTCTCGGTCAGAATGTCGAGGAACAGATTCTGCTTAACAATATCTACGCTATCATAATGGAGAGCAAGAGTGCGGATATTGCGCTGAACTCAGTTACCGAGCTTATCGGCGACTATTTCCACCTTGACAGGATAACTATTGTTGACCGTGATGATTTCACACAGGAGCTGTGCTGGTGCAGGGACTACAAATACCGCAGACTGCCGCTTGAGGTAGACGGGAAAACGGCACTGAGCTGTGACTCTATCCGTGAGGATCTGAGCCTTACATCTTCGGCTTTTTCGGACGCTGATACAAACGACCTTGAAAAGTTCGGTATAAAGTCTTATGCTATCTTCAAGCTGATAAATTCCGGCACGTTTGACAGCCTTATAATGTTCCAGATGATCGAGAAAGAGCATAACTGGACACAGCGTGAGCGTAAACAGCTCCGCAACATTTCACAGATCATATCTTCGCTTATGATGCGTAAGGAAACCCAGGATAAGCTTGAACAGTCGCAGAAGCGTATGCGTCAGCTGGCTTTCTATGACGCTATATACGG